>CANQPU010000035.1 GCA_947625815.1 uncultured Oscillospiraceae bacterium | reverse complement strand
AACGCCCGGGGCGGTGGAGGTGGAGCTTGGACAGTTCCGGCTCATCCCGGGGCCGAAGGGCGAGACGGGAGAGCGGGGGCCGCGGGGCTACGGGATCGCCTCGGCGGTGCTGAACCGGGACTATACGCTGACGCTGAGATTCGAAAACGGCGACACCTGTACCACGCCGTCCATCAGGGGGGAACAGGGCCGGGGGCTTCAGATCCTGGGGCACGCGGACAGCCCGGAGGAGCTTTACGCGCTGGCACCGGATCCGGCCCCCGGATGCGCGTACAGCGTGGGGACGCGATTTCCTCACGACATCTATGTTTTCGTGGAGACCAGCCACGGGCCGGACTGGGTGGACATCGGGCCGGTCCAGGGGCCGGACGAGGGAGTCACCAGCTTCAACGGGCAGACCGGGGACGTGCTTTTCCCGGTGGACCCGGCGCCGGCGGAGGGCAGCCGGAACCCGGTGACGGGCGGCGGCGTCTGGGAGGGGCTTCGGAGAAAGCCCAACCCCAACCTGCTGGACAACTGGTATTTTGTGAACCCGGTGAATCAGCGCAGGTTGGCGGAATGCACGGCGGAGGGATATACCATCGACCGATGGAGCTGCAACTGCTACGAGGATTACCCGTTGACCATCCGGGAGAACGGGGTGCTGCTGCGCGGGAACAGAGCATTTTATCAACGAATAGAACCTTATAAAATAGAGGAGACGGAGACCTATACATATTCCCTGCTGTTCGCTGACGGCTCGCTCAAATCCGTATCCTTTAAATTTCCCGATACAAGGGTAAGAGAAGCCCATCCCCTTGACGGCAGCGGCTGGGTCGTCGCGGCTGACGGGAAAGGCGACGGGAGATATTACCAGACCGCGTTTTACAGAAGCAACGGCAACACCGATGCGGTCGTCTCCGCCGCCAAGCTGGAGCTGGGCGACCGGCAGACCCTGGCGCACAGGGAGGGGGATCGGTGGGTGCTCAATGAGATCCCGGACTACGGGACGGAGCTGGCAAAGTGCCAGCGGTACTACCAGATCTTCGCCACGGAGGACAGGCGGCCCGCGGAGGCGGAGGATTTCCGGCCGGTCATGCGCGTCAAGCCCGCGCGGGGCACCATCGAGATCAACGGCAGGACCTACTACACGGCGGACGCCAACCTGTGAGGGGTGCATATGGACGAATTTGAATTTTACAATAACTACTATCTGAAGGCCCGGGAGGACGGGGCCGTCACCGACGCCTGGTCGGACGGGCCGTTTGCGGGCCGGTCCGCGGAGGGATACATACGCTTCGGGCAGGGCGGGTATCAGCTGAGGCTGACCATCGACGGACAGGAGACGGAGGAGAACCCGCCGCTGACCGACGGGGAGGGCATCCCCCTCTACAAGTGGGACGGGGAGGCCATCCACCGCCGCACGGAGGCGGAGATCGAGGCGGACCGGGCCCTCCTCCCGCCCCCGGCCCCGAGTCCGATGGAGCAGCTCCGGGCGGACGTGGAGCAGGCGCGCTCCGCGGCGTCCGTCGCCTTTGTCATCATGGCGGAACGGGGCGACATCGACGACGTGACGGCGGGGGAGCACGCGGGAGTGTTCGCGCAGTGGGCCTGGCCGGTGCAGTACGTCGAGGGGCAGATCCGCCGGTACGGCGGGAGGCTTTACCGGTGCGTGCAGGGGCATACGTCCCAGAGCGACTGGACGCCGGAGACGGCGGCGAGCCTGTGGACGCCGGTGGCGGATCCCAAGGAGGAGTGGCCGGAGTGGAGCCAGCCTGTGGGAGCCCACGACGCCTACGGGCTGGGGGACAGGGTGAGCCACAACGGCGGGCGCTGGACCAGCGCCGTCGAGAACAACGTCTGGGAGCCGGGGGTCTACGGCTGGACCCGGGCGGAGCAGGAGAGGAGTGCGTGATCATGAAGGGAAACGCGATCAGGGGGCTGATCGCCGCGGCGGCGGCCGCGGTGGGGGTCTACTTCAGGGAGCTACTGATCCCCGTGGTGATGCTGGTGGCGGTGATGGTCCTGGACTACGCCACCGGCATGGCGGACGCCTGGGCGGCGGGGCAGCTCAGCTCCAGGACCGGCTTGCGGGGGATCGTCAAGAAGCTGGGCTATCTCATCGCCGTGGGGATCGCGGTGGTGGTGGACTGGATCATCCAGACGGCGGCGGGGAAGGCGGGCCTGGAGCTGGGGAATTTCTACGCCTTCGGCCTGCTGGTGACGGTCTGGCTCATCCTGAACGAGTGCATATCCGTTTTGGAGAACCTGGACAAGCTGGGCGTGCCGCTGCCGGGATTTCTGATGAGGATCATCGAGAAGCTCAAGGAAAACACGGAGAGCGCGGGAGACGAGGGCCATGACCAGGGCGGCTGAGAGGGTGCTGGCCCTGGCGCTGGCGGAGGTGGGCTACCTGGAGAAGGCGTCCAACGCCCGGCTCGACAGCCCGACCGCCAACGCCGGGAGCGGGAATTTCACCAAGTACGCCCGGGACCTGGACGCCGTCGAGGGCCTTTTCAACGGCCGGAAGCAGGGCGCCGCCTGGTGCGCGGTGTTCGCCATCTGGCCCTTTGTCAGGGCCTTCGGAGCGGAGCTGGCGATGCGGATGCTGTACCTGCCCGCGAAGAGCTTGGGGGCGGGGGTGAAGTACCTGGCGGGGTATTTCCAGCGCGCGGGCCGATTCTTCACGACCGGTCCCGAGCCGGGGGATCTGATCTTTTTCTACAAAAAGGATCTCACAAGCTGGGCCCATGTGGGGCTGGTGGAGCGGACGGACGGCGAAAGGGTGTATACGGTGGAGGGGAACGCCTCCGGGGCCTCCGGCGTGACGCCAAACGGGGGAGGCGTCGTCCGCAAGAGCTACGCGCTCACGTATGACCGCATCGCCGGGTACGGCCGGCCGGACTGGCCGGCGGCGGAGGAAGGAGAAGAGGAGGATATGCTGACAGGCAAAGAGATCGTTGAGAGGATCAACGAGTACACGGCCGCGCTCCCGGTGCCGGACTGGGCCGAAAGGGAGCTCCGGGAGGCCGTGGAGATGGGCATAACGGACGGGTCGGACCCCATGGGGCTCATCCCCCGCTATCAGGCGGCCATCATGGCATTGAGAGCGGCGAAGGCGGAGGTGAGGCCATGAGGACCGCGGGAGAGATCTTCACCGCGTCCATGGGCCTGATGGACGAGCTGGACCGGGAGGGGAGGGCGGAGAGCCGGGACACGGGGGAGTACGCCGTCCGGACGCCCGGGATCGTCAACATGATGGTGGCCGAGTTCCGCATCCTCGACGGGGAGCACGGGAGCTTCACGGGCGTGGAGACCATGGACGATCCGGTGCTGCGGATCCCGGACGCCTACGCCCTGGGGGTGATGGAGTACGGCCTGGCCGCCAATCTCCTGGCCGACGAGAATCCGGCGCTGGCCGGCTTTTTCCAGCAGCGCTATGAGGAGCTGAGGAATATCTTCTTCTCCCGCAGACGTGCCGGGGGAGACGAGAAGATCGAGGACCTCTACGGCGGTATCGAGTACGGGCAGTTTGGCCGCTGGTGATACAGGAGGGGAGGCGTCCGGGCGGACGCCTCCCCTGAGACTGTCGAAAAAGGCCGAACGGCCTTTTTCCGACAAGGGGAACGTGCGGGGAAATGGGCCGAAATTGGAATTTCGGCCCATTTCCCCTGCTGTTTTGCCGCGCGCGCCGGGGCCCCCGCGCAAGCAACGCTTGCGTGGGGAAAGGAGGAGCCAAGCCGGCGCCTGAGCCCTGGTGCTTGCACCGGGGCGAGGTTAAGCGGCTTGCGCGAGGACGTGCGCACACTTGCAAAACAAAAGGGATTTTTTGCAAGGCACATGTCCCCGCAAAAAATATTTAATCGTTTTTTGACAAGCTGTGGAGGCGTCCGCCCGGACGCCTCCCCCATTTTTGCCAGGATACGGACCGTCAGGATTATTTTTGCATCTTCCATTTGACTTTTTGTACATATGTGCTATAATTAGCTTGATAAGCGGGAGTGTATGCTCGCAAACTAACGAATTTTTTAACGGGAGGGTTCATTATGGTCGATTTCAGCTTGAAGGGCAAGGTAGCCCTCATCACAGGCGCGTCCTACGGGATCGGATTTGCCATTGCCAAGGGCATGGCCGCCGCCGGCGCCACCATCGTTTTCAACGACATCAAGCAGGAGCTGGTGGACAAGGGCCTGGCCGCCTATGAGGCGGAGGGCATCAAGGCCCACGGGTACGTGGCTGACGTCACCGACGAGGCCGCCGTGGCGGAGCTGGTGAAGAAGGTCACCGAGGAGGTCGGCCACATCAACATCCTGGTCAACAACGCCGGGATCATCATGCGCATCCCCA
This sequence comes from uncultured Oscillospiraceae bacterium, assembly GCA_947625815.1. Classification (GTDB taxonomy): domain Bacteria; phylum Bacillota; class Clostridia; order Oscillospirales; family Oscillospiraceae; genus RUG626. The sequence continues at coordinate 46,507 of CANQPU010000035.1, read as the reverse complement.
TGTGCGACATGACCGCGGCCCAGTTCCGCAAGGTCATCGACATCGACCTGAACGGGCCCTTCATCATGGCCAAGGCCGTGATCCCCGACATGATCGCCCAGGGCGGCGGCAAGATCATCAACATCTGCTCCATGATGAGCGAGCTGGGCCGCGAGACCGTCTCCGCTTACGCGGCGGCCAAGGGCGGACTCAAGATGCTCACGAAGAACATCGCCTCCGAGTACGGCCAGTACAACATCCAGTGCAACGGCATCGGCCCCGGCTACATAGCCACGCCCCAGACCGCGCCTCTGCGTGAGCGCCAGCCCGACGGGTCCATGCACCCCTTTGACAGCTTTATCCGCGCCAAGACCCCGGCGAACCGCTGGGGCGAGGCCGAGGATCTGGCTGGCCCGGCGGTGTTCCTGGCCAGCCCCGCCTCCGATTTCGTCAACGGCCACATCCTCTATGTGGACGGCGGGATCCTGGCCTACATCGGCAAGCAGCCCGGCAACGAGTGATCCCCGTTTCCCCTGCCGGAAGGGATTTTTCCCGACGTACATGCCGCCGGAAAAATATTGAATTCGAGTTTTTTGACAAGCTGGGACCGCCTCCCTTCGGGGAGGCGGTCTTCGTATGGGGAGGCGTTTTGAGGTGGGGTATTGAAAAAGGCGGGGGAATGTGGTAAAATATCTGCGAATGCAGATATTTGATTTCAAGCCGTTTTTCTCCCCGGCTGCGCCGGGAACCGAAAAACATGGCGAATATACCACAAAATCAGAGATTTTGTGGTATAACATCTGCGAATGAAGATATTTTATTTGATTTCAAGTTATAAAAACGGGGGGCGGGAGAATGATCTCCTCCAAGATGCTCAGTATGACCAAGAGCGGCAGCGCGATCCGGGCCATGTTTGAGGAAGGGGCGCGGATGGCGGAAAAATACGGGCCGGAGAACGTCTATGACTTCTCCCTGGGGAATCCCAACATCCCGGCGCCGGAGAAGGTGCGGGAGGAGATCCTGCGCGCCGCCTCCGGGACCGACCCCATGGAGCTCCACGGGTACATGCCCAACGCCGGCTACCCGGAGGTGCGGGCGAGGGTGGCCGCGTCCCTGAACCGCCGCTTCGGCACGGCCTTTCATGAGAACAACATTATCATGACCGTAGGGGCCGCCGGAGGGCTCAATATCCTTCTGAAGGCCCTGCTGGATCCCGGCGACGAGGTCCTGGTGTTCGCCCCGTATTTTCTGGAGTACGGGAATTACGTCTCCAACTTCGACGGCGTCTTAAAGGCCATTCCCGCCAATATCGAGGGCAATTTCCAGCCGGATCCCCGGGCCCTCAGGGCGGCGATCACGCCGAAGACCAAGGCCCTCATCCTCAACAACCCCAACAACCCCACCGGCGTCATCTATACCGAGGAGACCGTCAGAGCCATAGCGGCGGTGCTGGAGGAGAGGGAGAGGGAGCTGGGGACCTCCGTCTACCTCATCTCCGACGAGCCGTACCGGGAGCTGGCTTACGACGGGCGGGAGGTGCCGTATCTGACGAAATACTACCGCAACACCCTGGTGGGCTACTCCTGGTCCAAGTCCCTGTCCCTGCCCGGGGAGCGCATCGGGTATGTGGTCATCCCGGACGAGTGCGACGACGCGCGGCTTTTGTTTGACGCGGCGGTCATCGCCAACCGGATCCTGGGCTTTGTCAACGCCCCCAGTCTTATGCAGCGGGTGGCGGCGGAGTGCCTGGAGGAGAGCACTGACCTCGCGGCCTACGACCGGAACAGAAGGGCCCTCTACCAGGGCCTGACCGAGGCCGGCTTTACCTGCGTCTACCCGGACGGGGCCTTCTATCTGTGGATGAAGACGCCGGGGGACGACAGGGAATTTTCCGACCGCGCCAAAAAGCACAACATCCTGGTGGTGCCGGGGACTAGCTTCGCCTGCCCCGGATATGTGCGCATCGCCTACTGCGTGAGCTATGACAGGATCATCCGCTCCCTCCCCGCCTTCCGCGCGCTGGCGGAGGAGTACGGGCTTTCAAAATAAAGTTTTTCGAGGAAAAGAAATGGAAAACGCTGAAATCACACCGAAAAAAGTGATGCTCTCCGGCATCCAGCCCAGCGGCGCGCTGCATCTGGGCAATTATCTGGGCCCGCTCCGGCACTGGCCGAGGATGATCGAGGACTACGACTGCTACTTCTTTCTGGCGGACCTGCACACCATCACCGTGAGGCAGGACCCGGCGGCCCTCAGGAAACAGACGCTGACGCTTTTGGCAAACTACATCGCCTGCGGCCTGGACCCGGAGAAGTGCACGCTGTTCATCCAGTCCCACGTCCACCAGCACGCGGAGCTGGGATGGGTCCTCAACTGCTACGCCATGTTCGGGGAGCTCTCCCGCATGACCCAGTTCAAGGACAAGTCCCAGAAGAACGCCGACAACATCAACGGCGGGCTTTTTACCTACCCCTGCCTCATGGCGGCGGACATCCTGCTCTACCAGCCGGATTACGTGCCCGTGGGGGAGGACCAGCGCCAGCACGTGGAGCTTTGCCGGAACATTGTCCAGCGCTTCAACGGCATCTACGGCGACGTTTTCAAGATGCCGGAGCCTTACATCCAGAAGGTGGGCGCACGCATCATGTCCCTGAACGCCCCGGAGAGCAAGATGTCCAAGTCCCAGCCCGACGGGTGCGTGTTCCTGCTGGATAAGCCGGAGGACATCGCCCGGAAGTTCAAGCGGGCGGTGACCGACAGCGACACGGAAAACTGCGTCCGCTATGACCCGGAGCGCAAGCCCGGCGTGGCCAATCTGATCCAGATCTACGCCGCCGCCGCCGGCAAGACCTTCGAGGACGTGGAGCGGGAGTTTGCCGGCCAGGGCTACGGCGCCTTCAAGCCCGCCGTGGGCGAGGCGGTCATCGAGGCCCTCCGGCCCATCCGGGAGGAGACCGAGCGCCTGCTGAAGGACAGGGCCTATCTGGAGAGCGTCTACCGCGCCGGCGCGGAGAGGGCCTCCTATGTGGCCGAAAAGACACTGAGGAAAGTTTACCGGAAGATCGGCTTCATTCAGAAGTGACAGGGCAAGAACATGGATATACAGATAAATGATCTGATCAGAATAGGCGCGGCGCTCCTCCTTTCCGTGGCGGTCTGCTTTGTGATGACGCCGCTGGTGCGCTCCTTCGCGGTGAAGGTGGGCGCGGTGGATGTGCCGAAGGACAACCGGCGTATGCACGACCACCCCATCCCCCGCCAGGGCGGACTGGCCATTTTCCTGGGCTTCCTGGTGGCGGTGGTGCTGTTCGCGGATCTGGACAGGCAGGTGCAGGGCATCCTGCTGGGCTCCGTCATCATCGTCACCGTGGGGGCCATTGACGACATCGTGCCCCTGCCGGCCCTTTTGAAATTCGCGGTGCAGATCGCCGCGGCTGGCGTGGCCGTGGCCTTCGGGGTGAGGATCGAATTCATCGCCAACCCGGCCTTCTGGAGCGATACGGCCACCATCAGCTTCGGGGCGTGGAGCATACCGGTCACCATCTTCTGGATCGTGGGCATCACGAATTCCATCAACCTCATCGACGGGCTGGACGGGCTGGCCTGCGGCGTCTCGGCCATATCCTCCCTGTCCATCCTGGTCATCTCCCTGGTGCTGAGGCAGGTGAATACCGCCGTGCTGCTGGCCGCCGTGCTGGGGGCGTGCCTGGGATTCATCCCCTACAACCTCAATCCCGCCAAGATCTTCATGGGCGACACGGGGGCGCTCCTGCTGGGCTATGTGCTGTCCACCGTGTCGGTCATCGGGCTTTTGAAGTTTTACGCCATCATCTCCTTTACGGTGCCTGTCCTGGCGCTGGCGCTGCCCATTTTCGACACCTGCTTTGCCATCATCCGCAGGCTCCTCAAGGGGCAGAACCCCATGAGCCCCGACCGGGGACACTTCCATCACCGGCTCATCGACATGGGCCTTTCCCAGAAGCAGGCCGTGGCGGTGCTGTACGCCATCTCCGCCGTCCTGGGCCTCTCGGCGGTGCTGATCGCCACCACCGGAGAGATGAAGGCGCTGATGTTCGTGATCGCCTTCTGCGTGGCCATCATCATCGGCATCGTGCTCCTGAAAAGCCATGACGACCACGTGGCCAAGCTGGAGGAGCAGAAGAAGGAAGAGGAAGAGCACAAAAAAACCGGGGAGGAATGAGCCCCCCGGCAGTCATACGGCAAAAGCGGCAAAGCCTCGGCTTTGCCGCTTTTGATGAGACTGTCGAAAAAGGCCTTTGGCCTTTTTCCGACAAAGGGAACGTGCGGGGGAATGGGCCAAAATTGGAATGTTGGCCCGTTCCCCCTGCTGTTTTGCTGCGCGCACACCCCAAAGGGCGCACGCTTGCAAAACAAAAGGGATTTTTTGCAAGGCGCATGTCCCTGCAAAAAATATAAAATCGTTTTTTAAGGAGATTAGTATCAGAGGCTCGTCCGGCCCTTCGTCAGGATATCCGCGATGCGCTGGGAGGCCAGGCCGTCGCCGTAGGGGTTCTGGGCGCGGGACATCTGATTGTAGCGCTCCTCGTCGGTGAGGAGCGCCTTGAACTCGGCGTAGATGACCTCCTCCCGGGTGCCGATGACCCGGAGGGTCCCGGCCTTGACGCCCTCGGGGCGCTCGGTCACGTCCCGGAGGACAAGAACGGGCTTTCCAAGACTGGGCGCCTCCTCCTGGATGCCGCCGGAGTCGGTGAGGATCATATAGGAGCGGGCCAGGAAGTTGTGGAAGGCCATGACGTCCAGCGGCTCTATGAGCCGGACGCGCTCACAGCCGGAGAGCTCCTCCTCCGCCGCCTGACGGACCAGGGGATTCAGGTGGATGGGATAGAGGACCTTCACATCCGGGAACTCCTCCACCACCCGGCGCACGGCGCGGAAGATGTGGTGCAGGGGCTCGCCCCAGTTTTCCCGCCGGTGGGCGGTGAGGATCACGAGCCGGGAGCCCTGGGCCCAGCGGAGCTCGGGGTGGTCAAAGTCGCTGACGACCGTGGTGCCGAGAGCGTCGATGGCGGTGTTGCCGGTGACATAGATGGACTGGGGGAGCTTGCCCTCCCGCAGGAGGTTGTCCCTGGCCAGGGCCGTGGGGGCAAAGTTGTATTCCGCGATGGAGCTGACGGCCTGACGGTTGAACTCCTCGGGGTAGGGGGCCTTCACATTGTATGTACGCAGTCCCGCCTCCACGTGGCCCACCGGGACGCCCAGATAGAAGCAGGCGAGGGCCGAGGCGAAGGTGGTGGTGGTGTCCCCGTGGACCAGGACCACGTCGGGCTGCGCCGTCTCCAGCACCCGCCTCATCCCCTCCAGCACCCGGCCGGTCAGATCAAAAAGGGTCTGTCCGGGGCTCATGACCTCCAGATCGTAGTCCGGCTCCACCCCAAAGGCGTCCAGCACCTGCCGGAGCATCTCACGGTGCTGGCCGGTGACGCACACCAGCGTCTCCACCCCCCGGCGGGCCTTCAGCTCGTTGACCAGCGGGCACATCTTTATGGCCTCCGGCCGGGTGCCGAAGACCAGCATGATCTTTTTCATAAGCTCACTCCAAAAACGGATTTGAGGTCAGCTCCATTTTACCATCTGTCCGGGGAAAAGACAAGGGGGTGTGGGCTGATTCGGCGATTTGTACAAAATGTTGTGCCTGCCTAAAGGATCACCGAGAGGAGCCACGCGATCCCCACCGCAGCTCCGCCCAGGAGAGCCCAGCTCCAGGGGGGCAGGGAGAGACGCTTTTTGGATCCCCCGGCGCCGCGGACATATGTCTCCGCCACGCTCAGCGCCTCGCTCAGAAGCTCCTCGCCGGTGACGCCGGAGCGATGAAAGGCGCCGTCCCGGACGATGAAGATCGCCTCGTCAAAAATCTCCGGATCCGGGGATTTTACCATCACGACCCGGCGGGATATGCCCTTGACCATCAGATCACCTCGGAATAAGTCTGCCCCGGGGATGGAAAATATATACATGTCCTATTCTCTGTTCTCGCTTGTGACGCAGATAACGGTGGCGTCATCCCCGCCGGCGCCGTGGCGGGAGGCCTCGTTGAGGAGCCGCCGGGCGAGCTCCTGCTCGTCCAGGCTGCCGCGGTTCGTTAGCTCCGCGCGCAGCCAGCCGTCGTCCCGGCCTGTCACCAGGCCGTCGGAGGCCATGACCAGGAGCGTGCCGGGGGAGAGGGAGACGCGGGCGCCGTGCCGGCGCTTCCCGGAGGCAAAGCCCGCCGGGAGGGGCGCGCCGCTGACGCGCCGGACGGAGGGGCCCTTCACCAGGTAGGAGGGGGCCGCGCCGATCTTATAGAGGACGGCCTGGCCGGTGAACATGTGGAAGGAGAGCAGGTCCACGGTGGCGCTCTCAAGGCCCTCCTCGGATTTGAGGAGCATGAGGTCGGAGAGGATGCCCAGGGCCAGCTCCGGGGCGATGCCCGCCTTCAGGAAGCGCTCCAGGACGGAGACGGCGCAGGAGGAGATCTTCGCGGCCTCGGGGCCGGAGCCCATGCCGTCGGAGAGCAGGACATAGAGGACGCCTTCGTCGGTGCGGAAGAAGACACTCCTGTCGCCGGAGACGGCCTCCCCGTCTTTTTTGGAGGCGGCGGCGCCCACCCGGACGGCCAGAGGCTCCGCCTCCAGCAGGACGAGCCGGCCGGGGTCGGCGGCCCCCTCGGCGGCGCAAAGACGCACGCCCAGAACGGCGCTGAGCTTTTCGAGCCACGCCTCGTCCCGCTTCAAAAGGGGCAGGTCGCCGGAGCGCACCTCGGCGCGCAAACGGCCGCCCCGCAGGCGAAAGACCGCCGCGGAGGCGTCTATGGCCTGCCCGCGCAGGTATTTCCGGAGCTTGCGCTCCAGGCCCGTCTCCACCGTGATCTCCCCGCCCAGCTCCCCGGCCAGGGACTCGAGGATGCGGGCCACGTCGTTATACTGTTCAAAGGCGGCGCCCCGGTTCTCCCGGAGGCGGGCGCGGTACTGAAGGCGTGTGAGGTAGGCCTTTGACTCGGCGTTGACGGCGGCCAGAAGCGCTTCGGTCCGGCCGCAGGACCGGGTGAAGTGGTCGGGCAGGTCCGTCAGCTCCGCCTTGCCGGCGCTTTTCAGCACCGGGATCAGGTGATTCATCACGTCCACCGTGTCCACATACCGCTCCTGCCAGCAGCGGGCGCTGTCCGGGCAGTCCCGGCAGACGGCTTCCGAGGCCCGGTCAAAGACCGTGGAGAAGCTCTCGTCCCGCTCGTTCCCGGCGGCGGCGCGGACCGCGTCGTAGAGGCCCCGAAAGGCGCCGGCGCACAGCTCCACCCGGTCCCGGGCGTATTCCCGGGCCTTCAGGAACCCGAAGCCCGGGGCGTCCGCCGGCAGGAGGAAGCCCAGGCGGGTGACGAGCCTGTCCGGGAGGAGCATGACGACCACGGAGGCGGCAAACGTCTCATAGAGCGCCGGGATCCACCGCGCCAGCCCCCAGAACCAGAAGACGGAGAGAGTGGAGGCGGCGATCCACGCCAGCGTGAACACCAGGCGGCTCGACTTGGAGAACACCCCGGCCAGAAGCGCCGAAAGGGCGTAGCTCACCGTGAAAAAGGGGATCCCGCCCTGGGCCAGATCCATCGCCGCGCCCAGAGCCGCCCCGGCGGCACAGCCCACGGCCGATCCGCCGCGGTAGGCCGCCAGCATCACCGCCGCCGCGGCCGCCGCGCGGCCCAGCGCCAGGACGCCGAAGAGCTCGACGGACGAGAGCCCCATCATCAGCGCGCACAGGAGCACCGTCAGGCTGGCCGCGTGGGCGGCCCGGCGGTCCCGGTCTGCTCCGGGGGACCAGGGGGCGAGCGCGGCGTCAAAGAAATAGACGCATCCGGCGGCGATGAAGGTCTCCACGATCCACAGGGCCGTGGCCGTGACCTCCCAGCCGGCGTCCCAGGCGTAGACCGCGCCGATGAGCAGGGTGACGCCGAAGGTGTCCGCCATGGGGAACCACCAGGGGAACCCCTTGGCGAAAAAGCGGACGGACGTCCAGATGAGGATGGCGATGGATATGTATTTGATGCTCCAGGCGAAGCTCCCGGCGGTCAGCGCCCCGGCGCACACGCCCAGGACCGCCGCGATCCCCTGGACTCCCGGAGGCGCCGCGCCCACAAAGGCCGCGCCGAAGGGGGAGAAGCCCCCGAAGATCCGCACCCGCCCCAACAGGACGCCCATCAGGAACCGGGCGCCCAGCTCCGCGGCCCTGGCCCTGTCCACGGGCTTGAAGGTAAGCCCGGCCCTCACGTTTTCCATGCCTCTCACACGAATTTCCCCTTTGCTTTGGTATTCAATAACCGAAATGGTTTACCATAATTGTAAACAGGTCAAGAGGGAAAAAACGGTCAGATCGGGGAGGAACAGGAAAAAAGTATTGCATTTTTCAAAGGCCGGGCCTATAATAGGTTCACAACTTGATACTATTCGTCTTCAGGGCAGGGTGAGATCCCCGACCGGCGGTGAAAGTCCGCGAGCGTCATGCTGAACCGGTGCGATTCCGGTACCGACAGTTACAGTCTGGATGGGAGAAGATGGCGGCTTCGGCCGCGACCTTTACGCGAAAGGATCGCCTGGACGGATATGTTCAGGCGAGTTTTCTTTAAAAGAGGTCTTTCTCATGTGGCAAACTCTCAAGGACAATCTTTCCTTCGTGCTGGTGACGCTGGCCGTGTTCGCCGGCCTGGTGCTTCTGGCGCTGTTGGCGGAGAAGCTGCTGATCCGGGAGAAACGAAAGCTGGAGCCGGCCCGGTACATCGCCTATATGGCCATGTTCGCGGCCCTGGCCGGGGTGCTGATGCTCCTGGAGGTCCCGCTCCTCTTTGTGGCGCCGGACTTCTATAAGCTGGACCTCTCGGAGATCCCCGTGCTCATCTGCGCCTTCTCCATGGGCCCGGCGGCCGGGGTGGTCTGCGAGTTTCTGAAGGTGGTCGTCAAGCTCCTGCTGAAGGGCACCACCACCGCCTTTGTGGGGGACTTCGCCAACTTCGCCGTGGGCTGCTCCATGGTCCTGCCCGCGTCGATCCTCTACAACACGAAGCGCACCTTCAGGCGGGCCGTGGTCAGCCTGATCGTCGGCGGCCTCATTATGACGGTGTTCGGCAGCCTCTTCAACGCCGTCTACCTCATCCCCGCCTTCGCCAGGCTCTACGGCGCGCCCATCGACGCCATCCTGGGCATGGCGCAAAAGGTCAACCCCCATGTTAATTCCGTCTACGCCATGGCGGCCCTGTGCGTGGCGCCCTTCAACGTCATCAAGGCCGTGGCGGTCTCCGTCATCACCCTGCCCCTCTATAAACGGGTGAAGAAGCTCATTAAAATGGATCAATAAATAGAGGGCCTCCCCAAAAGGGGAGGCCCTCAATTTATATTATGTTATTCGATCCCGTCAAGCCCCGCCCTGGACGCCAGCACCAGCCGGACGAAGCGGGCGGCCAGCTCGTCGCGCCCCTCGCCGTAGATCGTGGCCTTGTACCCGAAGCCATCCACAAACAGCTTGACCTCGGTTTCATTTTCAAAAGCCAGTGTCGTCACCCGGACGCCGTCCACCTCTGTGACGCCGTAGTCGTCATCGGGCGAGATCATGACCGGGCAGCTGGGGACGTCATATCCACGCAGGACCTCGTAGCGGACCCGGAACATGTCGCCCTCTGTCCAGTAGAGCCCGAGTCCGGACGCCGTGCCCTCGGGAGTGAAATACACCGCGCCGGATATTTCCGCGTCCTCCGGGATCCCCAGGTGCTCCCTATACCGGTCAGTGCCGAAGAGGGAAACAAGGTCGTTTTCCACCAGGTCCCTCTCATACCCGTCCAGGGGGCAAAGGGTGTAATCCATGGCCGTATCGGAAAGGCCCGAGGCGTCCGCGATATTGAGCCGCGGCAGAGTATAGTAGGTGGCATGCTCTCCGTCGAGGATCTCATACCCCTCCCGCCGGTCGCTGTGGGGGTCTCCGAGGAGCGGGTCGTCCGTGACGATGATGCCGATGTCCGGTGTATAGTGCTCCGACCCATCGTGGTCCGCCACGGGGTCGGCGGGGGCGTGACGCCAGAGGACCCCCAGGCCCACCGCCAGGGCCAGGGCCGCGGCGATGCCCGCCGTCCGGTAGAGGTACGCCGGGCGGATGCGCCGCTCCGACTTCAGATTGGTGAGACGCGCGGTCAGCCCCTCCGGGGCCTCTATGCCGTCCAGATAGTTTACATAACGCTTCACAGCTCGATTTCTCCTTTCAGTTTTTCTCTCAAACGCTCCCGGGCCCGGCTCAGGTCCGAGCGCACGGTGCCGGGCCTGCGGCCCAGAATTTTCGCGATTTCCCCCGTCTGATATCCCTCGTAGTAAAATAAATGGACCGCCGCCCGCTCCGCCGGGGGCAGCTCCCCGATGGCCTCCAGAAGCTCCCCGGTCCCCGGGTCCGGGGCCGGGTGGACATCCAGCAGCTCCTCGGTGGGGTGGCGCTTTTTGTCCCGGAGCCTGTCCAGAGCGGCATTGAGGGTGACGCGCATGAGCCACGCCCGGGCGGACCGCCCGTCCGGCACCCGGGGGCGGCGCTCCAGATATTTCAGATACCCGTCCTGCACCGCGTCCTCGGCGTCCTGGGGATTTCCCGTGACGGAGAGGGCCGCCCGGTACAGGGCGTTTTGGTGTTCTTTGATGAGCTCTTCCAACCGGTTGGAGTTTTGGGACATGGTCTCACCTCCTCTGCCAGTATAACGCAAAACCGCCGGGAATTGTTGCGGAACTTTCGATTTGTATGAAATTTACACCCCGCGGAAATACTACCCTCGAAGAAAAAGACGAGGGGGACGGGACCTTGCAGGGTAAGGTTGAGATCTGTGGGATCAACACGTCGAAGCTTCCGGTACTGAAAAACGAGGAGACCATGGAGCTCCTGCGGAGGGCGAGAGCGGGGGATATGGGGGCCCGGGAGGAGCTGATCAAGGGGAATCTCAGACTTGTGCTGTCCGTCATCCAGAAATTCATGGGCAGGGGAGAGAACGCCGACGACATCTTTCAGGTGGGGTGCATCGGCCTCATCAAGGCCATCGACAACTTCAACCTGGACATCGGCGTCATGTTCTCCACCTACGGCGTGCCCATGATCATCGGGGAGATACGCCGCTTCCTCCGGGACAACTCGCCGCTGCGGGTCAGCCGGAGCATCCGGGACACGGCCTATAAGATCCTCCAGATGAAGGAGAAGCTGATGCTGGAGACCCAGCGGGAGCCCACGGTGGAGGAGATCGCGGCGGCGCTGAACCTGAAAAGGGAGGATGTGGTGGTGGCCATGGACGCGGTGGCCGACCCCGTGAGCCTCTACGAGCCCATCTACTCCGAATCCGGGGACGCGGTGTGCGGCATGGACCAGATCGGCGACACGAAAAACACCGACGAGGCGTGGCTGGAGCAGATCGCCCTCGGCGAGGCCATCGACCGCCTCACGGACCGGGAAAAGCGCATCCTGGCCCTGCGCTTTTACGAGGGCAAGACCCAGATGCAGGTGGCCGCCGAGGTGGGCATCAGCCAGGCCCAGGTGTCCAGACTGGAGAAAAACGCCATCAACCAGATCAAAAAGAGCCTGTAAACGGAAAGCGGGCGGGTCTTTCAGACCCGCCCCGGTGTTTTTTACTGAACTGCCATAAACGCCGGACAAAATGTCATTTTAAATAGGCGATATTGTTATTGCGTTTTCGCAAAAGCGGTGATAGAATAAAACTTAAGCGCTCTTTAGCGCTATAAATTGTCACAAATCCTTAAAAGGAGACACTCATATGGAAAAGATACGCGTTGAGCTTACCAAATCCCCCAAGGAGAAGCCGCGCCTTGACCCGCTGCCCTTCGGCAAATTTTTCTCCGACCACATGTTCCTCATGAACTACACCGAGGGCCGGGGCTGGCACGATCCCCGCATCGTCCCCTACGGCCCCTTTACGCTGGACCCCTCCTGCATGGTGTTCCACTATGCCCAGGAGATCTTTGAGGGCCTGAAGGCCTACCGCCGCGCCGACGGCTCCATCTGGCTCTTCCGGCCCGAGGAGAATTTCAAGCGCATGAACAACTCCGCCGTGCGTATGAGCATCCCGGAGGTGGACGTGGACTTTTGCCTGGACGCGCTGGAGCAGCTGGTGGCCCTGGAAAAGGACTGGGTCCCCGAGCAAAAGGGCGCCAGCCTCTACATACGCCCCTTCATCATCGCCACCGACTGCACCGTGGGCGTCCACGCCAGCAAGACCTACATCTTCTGCATCATCCTCTCCCCCTCCGGCAACTACTACCCCGAGGGGCTTGACCCGGTGCATATCGCCATCGAGGACGAGGACGTCCGGGCCGTCCGGGGCGGCACCGGCTTTACCAAGTGCGGCGGCAACTACGCCGCCTCCATCAGGGCGGGGGAGCGCGCGGCCGAAAAGGGCTATTCCCAGGTGCTGTGGCTGGACGGCGTCCACCGCAAGTACATCGAGGAGGTGGGCTCCATGAACATCATGTTCAAGATCGACGGCAAGGTGGTCACCCCCATGCTCCAGGGCTCCGTCCTCCCCGGCATCACCCGCAAATCCATCCTGGAGGTGGCCCGGGACTGGGGCTATGAGGTGGAGGAGCGGCTCATCTCCGTGGACGAGGTGCTGGAGACCGCCGCGAACGGCCGCATGGAGGAGATGTGGGGCACCGGCACGGCGGCCGTGGTCTCCCCGGTGGGACACATCTACTACGAGGGAAAGGACCTGGCCATTGGCAACGGCGGCATTGGGGAGCTCACGCAGCGCCTCTACGACGAGCTCACCGGCATCCAGTGGGGCACCCGGCCCGACACCCGCGGCTGGACCAGGAAGGTCTGCGACTGATGAAGACCATCCTTTTTCAGGGCGATTCCATCACGGACGCCGGCAGGACCCGGGACTCCGACCGCTACATAGGCTCCGGTTACCCCATGCTGGTCAGCGCCGAGCTGGGGCATGAGCGGCCGGATGACTTCTTCTTCATCAACCGGGGCATCGGGGGGAACAAGGTCACCGACCTCTACCTGCGCGTCCGGCCGGACATCATCCACCTGAAGCCCGATTATATGAGCGTCTTAGTGGGCATAAACGACGTCTGGGCCGAGTATAAGCGCTCCGACGGCGTGGAGGCGGAGAAATATCATACGATCTATTCCATGCTCCTGGAGGAGGTCATGGCGGCCCTCCCGGAGGTCAGGATCATGCTCCTGGAGCCCTTCGCCCTTCCGGGGACCGATACCGGGGAGCACTGGGACGAGTTTTACGAACAGGTCCGGCTCCGGGCGGCGAAGGTCCGCCTGCTGGCGGAAACATACGGCCTTGTTTTCGTGCCGCTCCAGGACCGGTTCAACGAGGCCATGGAGAGGGCCCCCTCCGCCCACTGGCTGGTGGACGGCGTCCACCCCACCCCGGCGGGACACCGGATCATCCAAATGGAGTGGATGCGCGGCTTTGGGGAGCTGGAGAAAAAATGATCTGTACGGGCGGGTCTCGGACCTGCCCGTTTTTTTGCATTTTTTCCAGGATCCTCTTGACAAGGTTACAGCAAAATGATATCATAGTGATATCACAAAACAAAAAGGGAGGTCCACCTATGAAAACAGACATCAAAGAAAAAGAGCTCCGCCCCATATCCGGCGGGCTCATGCTGCTCCTGCTGATTTTGGGGATCCTGGCGGGGACGGCGGTGTTCGTCGCGGGGATCGTGATGAGCGTGAGCAGCGGGCAGGATATGCCCGGAGTGCTCATCACGCTCGCCGGGGTCCTCTTCGGCGGGGTCGTCTGCCCCGTCCTCCTGGCGGGCCTGAAGATCGTGAAGCCCAACGAGGCCCGGGTCTTTACGCTGTTCGGCAAATATTACGGCACGGTGAAGCAGAGCGGGTTTTATTATGTAAACCCCTTCGCCACCTCCTTCAGCCCCACCTACAACGCGGCCCTCAGCGCCGCCCAGGCCAAAACCAAGGAGATGCAGGCGGAGGGCAAGACGGCCGTAGTCTCCGTGGGCGTGGGCAAGGGCATCAGCCTCAAGACCCAGACCCTGGACAACCGGCGGCAGAAGGTCAACGACGTGCTGGGCAACCCCATCATCATCGGCGCGGTGGTCATCTGGCACGTGGAGAACCCCACCCTGGCGGCCTTCGCGGTGGAGAACTATCAGGAGTTTTTGAATATCCAGACCGACTCCACCATCCGCAACATCGCCCGGCTCTACCCCTACGACGTCTTTGACGACGACGATGACGACGACGGCGTGAAGGAGAAGACCCTGCGCTCCTCCGCCATCGAGATCGCGGACATGATGCACGACGAGCTGCAAAAGCGGGTGACCTCCGCCGGCCTTGCCATCGAGGAGGTCCGCATCACCCACCTGGCCTACGCCGAGGAGATCGCCGCCGCCATGCTCCAGCGCCAGCAGGCCGTGGCCATCATCGCCGCCCGCCAGAAGATCGTGGACGGCGCCGTGGGCATGGTGAAAATGGCCATCGAGAAGCTGAACGAGGACGAGGTGGTGGTCCTGGATGAGGAGCGCAAGGCCGCCATGGTGTCCAATCTTTTGGTGGTGCTGTGCGGCAATAAGGACGCCCAGCCCATCGTCAACTCCGGGAGCCTGTACTGATGACCCCCGAAGACCGTGAAAAGGCCCTCGCCGAGAGGCTCGCGCGGATCGAGTCCATGGAGCGGGAGCTGAAGGCGAAGGAGTCGGCCAAAAAGCAGGTGCCCCTGCGCCTCTCCGCCACCCTCTGGACGGAGATCGCCGCCTGGGCGGAGGAGGACTTTCGCAGCATCAACGGCCAGATCGAATTTATCCTCACCGAGGCGGTGAAAAAGCGAAAGGGGAGGGGATAGGATGGAAATTCTTTTTGAGACGCTCCTGGAGCTGGTGCTGGAGGGCTCCTTCGAGGCCAGCCGCAGCAGGATCGTCCCCAAGCCCCTGCGGATCCTTCTCGCCGCCCTGGTGGTCGCCTTAGTCCTGGCGGCCGTCGGACTCATCGCCCTTGCCGGCGTTTTGATGCTCCGGGACGGACATGTACTGGCCGGCGCTTTCCTGCTCGCCCTCGCGGCCCTGCTCCTGGCGCTTAGCATATGGAAGTTTATCAGGGCATATTATAAAAAGACAAAGTGAAGCCGGTCCCTCTGAGAAAGGGGAGGAGGACTGTGAGATCGCACGGTAAAAAAATGGTCGGCCCCATCGTGGCGGCGGCCCTGTTGATTTTATACTATATCGTCTATTTTATCCTCCTGGTCACACTGTTGGAGGGCGTCTGGCGGGTGGTGCTGGGGGTCGTGCCCCTGGCCTTCGCGGCGCTGACGGTCTGGGTGTGCGTGGAGAGGATCCGAGAGATAAGGAGCGGTGAAGAAGATGATCTTAGTCAATACTGAAACGATTACCGGCAAAAATCTGGAGATGCTGGGCCTTGTCAAGGGCAGCACCATCCAGACAAAGAACATCGGGAGGGACATCTCCCAGAGCTTCAAGACGCTGGTGGGCGGGGAGCTGAAGGCGTACACCGAGATGATGAACGACGCCCGGGCCCTGGCCACCAAGCGCATGGTGGTGGAGGCCGAGGCCCTGGGCGCCGACGCCATCGTCAATATCCGCTACGCCTCCTCCGCCGTCATGCAGGGCGCCGCCGAGGTCATCGTCTACGGCACGGCGGTGAAGTTCGTCTAAGCCGGGGCCGCCGCCCGCGGCGGCCGGTACGGCGCCCAATGAAAGAGATCCAAAACCTGCGACAAGGGCCGCCTTTGGGGCGGCCCTGTGTTTATTCTTCGCTCAGAAGCTTTATCATCTTCTGATACAGCTTCTCCGCGTTCTTTTTGAAGTTGGCCTCGATCCTGGCGGTTTGCTTCTCGTCGCCGGTGAGCATCCGGAGGTCCAGGATCGGGCCCACGCCGTCGGACATGGACAGGTGCACCGTGAATCCCCCGCGGGAGCGCATCTCGTGGCCGGCCTCGATCATACTGCGGCGCCGCTGAGTGTCCGAGAGCGCCGCGGCGGCCTTCTCCGCCCGGACCCGGACGGAGTAGGGGAGGCTCGATTCCATGGCCTCGCCGTTCTCCCGGCCCTTTTCGGTGACGACATAGCCCGCCTCGCCCTTTTCCGCGTGGCCCGTGCGGACAAGGTCCGCCAGGCACTCGGAGAAGTCGAAATAGCCGATGGCGGAGTCCGCCAGGAGCGTCATGTCCGTCAGCTCCTCCCAGGTCGCGGGCTCGGGCAGCCGCCGGAGGATAAAGAGGATCAGGACCTTCAGGTCCATTTCGGTGCGTATAAAGCCTAAGCGTTCTTCCATAGCCGTTCCTCCTTGGAAGATCTTACGACTATTATACACGCTTATGGGATTTTTCTCAAGGGTTTTCTGTAATGAGTTGACATAACGGGAAAAAAGAGTTAGAATAAGATGAAATTCCTCGGATCGTCTCGAAAGGAGGAGGGACCATGGCAGCAGGAAAGCATCAGGCCCACAGTACGGCGGTGGACAGGAGAAACATTCTCCTTATCGTTGGGATCGTGGCGGCCGCCGCGGCGATCATAGCGCTGATCGTACTGGCCGCGGTATTCATTTTCGGGGGCGAGAAGGAGCAGACCCCCACGCCTCCCCCGCCGGTGATCATAGACCCCGACCTTACGCCTGGTGAAGGCGACGAGCCGACGCCCCCCGACGACGGTGGGGACGAGCCGACGCCACCGGATGATGGCGGGGACGAGCAGACGCCCCCGGATGAAGGCGGCGATGAGCCGACGCCCCCGGACGACGGCGGCGACGAGCAGGATCCCCCCGATGACGGCGGCGACGAGCCCCCGGAGCCGGCGTACCGGAACCCCCTTACCGGGCTTGGCATGGACACCGACGTATCGGAGTACCGGCCCTATGCCGTCATGCTCAACAACCTGAAAAAAGCCACGCCCCAGGTGGGCATCACCGAGGCGGATATGATCTTTGAGATCCCCGTGGAGGGCGGGATCACCCGCCTCATGGGCCTCTATCAGGGCTTCAAGGGCGCCGAGGTCATCGGAAGCGTCCGAAGCGCCAGACCCTATTATGTGGACATCGCCATGGGCTTTGACGCCATCTATATCCACGCCGGCGGAAGCGACGACGCCTATGCCAGACTGAAGAGCACCGGCATCACCCACATCGACGGCGTCAACGGCTCCGGGGAGACCTTCTTCCGCGACCAGACCAGGGCGGAGACCATGGGCAAGGAGCACAGCCTGATGCTGGACGTCCCCACGGTGGAGGCTTACCTTAAAAAGCATGACGCCCGCCTCACCCACAAGGAGGGCTTCTCCGCGGGCTTCACCTTCGCGGACGAGGTGGAGCGCGCCGGCGCGTCCGCCGTCAGCGTGGAGGTCAAATTCTCCAAGTCCAAATCCACCTTCTTTGCGTATGACCCGGAAACGAAGCTTTACGCCGTCAGCCAGTACGACGCCCCCATGACGGACGGCGCCACCGACGGCCAGCTCAAGGTCAGGAACATCATCACCATTTCCGCCCGCATCACCCCCATCTCCGGCGACACCGAAGGCAGGCTCAAGGCCACCCTCACCGGCTCCGGCAAGGGCAAGCTCATCGCGGACGGCGTGGTGACCCAGATCAACTGGATGCGCAAGTCGGACACCTCCCAGTTCATCTTTACCGACGAGAACGGCGACGAGATCGTCCTCTCGTCCGGCGTCACCTACATCGCCATCCTCCCGATCTCCTCGGGAAGCGTAGATGTAAAATAGGCAGAAAAAAACATCCACCGGCAAGCCGGTGGATGTTTTTTACCGAAAAAGGGCCTTACAGGAGCGTGACGCCGGAATAGGCGCACTCGCGGATGGTGTTGTCGTCCCAGATGCTGGCCTGGACCTCGCCGATATGGGCCTTTTTGAGCAGGAGCATACAAAGGCGCGACTGGCCAATGCCGCCGCCGACGGTCAGGGGCAGACGGCCCTCCAGCAGCATCCTGTGGAAGGGCAGACGCCGCCGGTCGTCGCATCCACGCTCGGTGAGCTGCCGGTCCAGGGACTCCGGGTCCACGCGAATGCCCATGGAGCTGACCTCATAGGCGCAGCCCAAAAGATCGTTCCAGAACATGATGTCCCCGTTCAGCTCCCAGTCGTCGTAGTCGGGAGCGCGCCCGTCGTGGATGGCACCGGATTTCAGCTTCTTGCCGATTTGCATGATGAAGGCGGTGTGGTGCTCCCGCAGGAACTCATTTTCCCGCTCCTTGGGCGTCAGGTCTGGCCAGCGATCCTCCAGCTCCTGACTGGTGACGAAGGCGACGTCGGTGTCGATCTTCACATCCAGCTGGGGGAAGACCTTCTGGAGCTCCGCGTTGGCTTCCGAAATGGCGGCCACGATGTCCCTCACCGTCGCCTTCAGATAATCGAGGTTCCGCTCCTTCCGGGTGATCACCTTTTCCCAGTCCCACTGGTCCACGTAGATGGAGTGGAGGTTGTCCATGACCTCGTCGCGCCGGATGGCGTTCATGTCGGTGTAAAGGCCCGCGCCGGGAGCAAAGCCGTAGCGGTGGAGCGCCATGCGCTTCCACTTGGCCAGGGAGTGGACCACCTGTCCCTCCTTGCCGCCGTCGGGGATATCGAAGGAGACGGGCCGCTCCACGCCGTTCAGGTCGTCGTTGAGTCCCGTGGCGCCCTCCACAAAGAGGGGCGCGGAGACGCGCAGAAGATTGAGCCTGCGGCTGAGCGCGTCCTCAAAGGTCCTCTTGATCACGGCGATGGCCCGCTGCGTGTCATAGATCCCAAGGACCGGGCTGTAGCCGGAGGGTATGTAAGCATCCATGTGAGATCACTCCCCATAAAAAAACTATGGGTCATTTTACTACATTAAAAGGGAGAAGTCAAGAAAAAAGTGGGCCGGTCCCGCCGCGAATATGCCCCCGGCTCCGGCCGGGGGAGGCGGGACCTGTCAAAAAACGGCGTCGCGGTCCGGTTTTTGTCCCGCTTCCCCCTTGCCGGAAAAGGCCGGAGGGCCCTTTTCGGCAGGCCGAGCCTCCCCGGAGGGGGCGGGGCTCATTCCTCTGTCTGGGGCAGCAGCTCGCTGTATTCCTCCGGCTCGCAGATGGCGTCCGGCGGGAAGAACTCGTTGACGGGGAACTCGATGCGGTTGAAAAGGGCGCAGGGGTCGTCGCCGCCGGTGCCGCAGCAGGGCTTTTCGGGGACGCAGTAGTCGTAGACCGGGATGAGCAGCTGAGAGTCGCGCTCCAGCCGCACGATGGTGAACTGGCCCAGGGTCACCAGGATCTGCCTCCCCGCGCCGCCGGAGACGATGGGGGAGTCGAACATATCGAGGATATACAGGGGCAGGTCCAGAGGCTCGGGCGAGGCCTCCGCGCAGGAGTCCACCGTGTCCAGGCTCAGGATGATGGGGTCCACGGCCTCAACTATTGTCCCTTAATAGGTAGGTGCGGAGGTTCCAATGTCCTCCAGATTCTTCAAAATCACTGTCACCACACCTGATTTATTCACGCTGATGTGGTCCAGAATGCGCCGGAGGTCGAGATTTGTCACGGTTTCCAGTGATAGGAAACGCTCGATCTCCCGGATGTACGTTTTGATGATGTTCTCACTGTCCTTCTGAGCCGCCAGGGATTGCTCATACCGTTTGATGTCACAGTCGATTTCCTGAAGCTCCTCCGCTATGGCGTCAGTTTTCAGCTTGAGCTCCGCCATCGTAATCACGTCATTGGCGTACATCTCCTGATAGCGTTCCTTTTTTGCGAGGAGCTTTTTTCGCTTTTGCTCGATGGCCCCTGTGTCCACTTTTTTCGCTGCCTGTTCGTGCGATTTGTGAAAATCCGAAAGGACGCTCTCAATAAAGTGCTGTTTGTCGGAAATCAGGGAGGCGAAGTAGGCCCTTATTTCCTCCAACAACTCAGGCTCGTTGATGGTCACGGTGTTGTCGCATCTGACGGCAGTGAACTGGTCATTGGTGCGGCATTTCCAGTAGACGCGGGTGTTGACGTAAGTATAATGCTTCTGATAGAAGGACTGTCCACAGTGTTCGCACTTGATGAGAGTGCTGAACAGATGCTTGGTGCTGAACCGGGCATCCATAAAAGGAGGCCCGGAGTCGTATTGCTTACGCCTGCTGTTCATAAGTTTCTGTGCCGTGTCAAATTCCTCCGGGGTTACGATTGCCCATTCGGGCCTGTCATGGTGGTAGTGCTGTTCTTCCGGGATATGGACCTGCTTCCCGGTCAGATAGTCCTCAATCTCATACTTGTTGTTGACATACCTGCCACAGTAGATGGAGTTTGTAAGGATACGCCGAACACCACGGGGGTTCCATTCGCAGTCAAATTTGGTTTTTACACCCTGGGCGTTAAGCTGGAGGCTGATGGTACGGCACCCAAGTCCTTCCTCCAGATAGAGCCGGTAGATCTCCCGGACCACACGGGCTTCCGACAAGTTTATTGCCAGTGTGAAATTGTCGATGCGGTCATAGCCGTAGATCCGCTGGGGAACGCGGCCCTTCTGAGCATTGAGCTTCTTGCCAAACTTGACGCGCTTGCTCAGGTTCGCACTTTCCTCCTGGGCCATCGCCCCAAAGAGGGTGAGAACAAATTCCGATTCTCCCAAACTGTCCATATTGGCTGTGATAAACAGGGTGTTCACACCGCAGCCCTTCAGGGTACGGATGCTCTGGAGAAAATCCACGGTGTTTCTGGCAAGTCGGGAAACATCCTTCACGACCACCATCTCAAAAAGCCCGATTTTCGCGTCCTTGATGAGCCTGACAAATTCATCTCTCTTTTTGAGGCTTGTCCCAGAGATGCCTTCGTCAGCATAGAGCCGGACCAGGGTGTGTCCGTATTTTTGCGCGTATTCCTCAAAAAACTGTTTCTGATGCTTCAGGCTGTCTTGTTGTTCCTCTTTTTCTGTCGATACACGACAATATGCTGCGATTCTCATTATCAAGCCGCTCCTTTCCAGTCGGCCAATTCGCATCCGGCGCTATTATAGCATACCCGGAGAATTTAGTGAAGTTTGTGGCCGTACCGGGGACGGGCGTGGCTATGGGGATAGAGGATCACGATTCTGAGCCTTGGCCAGCTTTTCCACGGCGAGCTGGCGCAACAGCTTTTCAACAGCTTTTGGACTGTTGGGATTGATAAAAATGACTTTGGTTTTCCGTTTTTCGGTACTGATTATGACCACCTCATTTCAACATCAGTATATTTTTCCCCTGACGGAAAAATGACCGATGCCGCCTTCACGGTGCCTCCACTTCCGCTGGAATGTGGAGGCTGAGGCTTACTTCAAGAGCGGTGTCGATCTCGCGCATCTTTTCGGCATCGAGCTTTCCCATGAAGCGAATGACACGGCTTTTGTCAATGGTCCTTATCTGTTCCAGCATCACCATAGACTGCTCCGGGAGGCCGCTGGTGCGCCCAAGATTACAGTGGGTGGGCTGGCGGGGCTTTTTGTCCTGACGGGAGGTGATGGGGGCTATGATGAGAGTGGGACAGTAGATGTTGCCCACGTTGTTCTGCAAAAGAAGAACAGGGCGTGTGCCGCCCTGCTCAGAGCCTCTATATGGGTTCAGGTCGGCGAGGTAGACCTCGCCGCGACGGTACTCCCACTCCGTCAGGGGAGAGATTTTGCTTTCAAACTCAGGTTTAATTCCATTGTTCATGCTCTTGCTCCTATGTAAGCCGGACCGGGTATCCCACGGTCCGGTTTCATAACTTTTTTACCGTATTTGCCCTCGGCACCCCCGGTGGGGAAACATCAGACGGCGGCTTGCTGACCGCTCCATAGGACTCTAACCTCCCCGCCTTCATTGTGACCGGGCCGCGAATTACGGAAGTATCATTATCCCTGCAAAGGTCCTGGCCGAGCCGGTTGCAATCCGGCTCACACGGGTACGGATGTATCGCTCTCTCATTTGAGGTCACGGCGCTCCGCCCGCCTTGGCTTGCTCATGCAGGAACGTATCTGATGAGTGACTTATTCAGTTGTAGGGTGAAAGAGCTTTTTTTGCCCTTTCACCTTACAACGGACTGCGGGGATGTCAGAGTTAACGTCTGTCAAAAAACTTTTTTGCTTTTTCCCGTATTTCTTTGAGCAGAGCGGAAACACGAGGCTTGCTGATGTTGTGGTCCCTGGCATACTCTGCCGGTTGAACATCTCCCATGATGCACTGGATATACACATCCCTCTGACGCATGGAGAGGGTTTTCACAAATTCATCTTCAAGCATCAGGGTGGTAAGGGAGTCCTCCATGTTCATGGGGTCAATGAGCCATGAGGTTTGCATATCGTCAGAGCTGTCGAGGCTTATGTAGTCCGTGGAGAGCAATGCGCTTCGCTCGGAAGGATGCTCCGGGACAACGATCCCGGTTTTGGATCGGCGCAACCGTTTTTCCTCGGCGCGCAGGAGCCGGAAGGCGTCCCGGTCAACCTCACATACCTCGCCGGTGCGCTTTATCCGCACCATGCACTTGCCATCCTCGGTGGTCCAGAGGTCATAATCAAACTCTGTTGGTGTTTTCGGAGGATTCATCTCCGTAATCTCCTTTCTCGTTTTCAAACAAATCGAAAACGAGAAGATTACGGAAATTTAGCTATATAACATTGCCATCCTCCAGCCATCATGCCGCCTCTTCTCTGCTTCTTGAGACTATGTGCGGAGGATAAAAATGGGTCTGCGTGTACTTATGCACGCAGACCATATATCTATATGATGGAATAGGGGTATACAACCAACGGCGTATTCTTCAATAAAGTTCTGTTGTTTGCTTGACCAATATTGTGAGAAAAACCATTGGCATATAGCAACGCGTCTGAAAAGCCAGCATTGGTAGTGTGATAATAAAAAGAAATAATAGTATCGAAAAAGGCGGTAATGCCCATACAACATATTCGCTCGATGTATCAATTCGGTTAAAATATGTACATGCATCTTTTTGCCTACAGACGTACATTTTTGGAGCGTGTTATTTATGATTGAACTGGACTACAATGAGATTGGCAAGAATATACGAAAATTTCGCCAGGCAAAGGGACTAAAACAAAAAGACCTCGCGGAAAGAATTAATATGTCAGAGCAACACATTTGTCATATAGAGACAGCATGTACAAAGCTGAGCCTGCCAACACTGGTTGCAATAGCGAACGTGCTGGAAGTTGACTGCAATACCCTCCTTGGCGCTACGCTGACTGGAGCAAAGAGCACAATTCTATATGAACAGATAGACACCTATCTCTCACAAATGGATTACGAAAAAGTAAAGCTTTGTGTTGAGTTCTGCAAACTCCTTTCAGGGCACGAAGCTCGTTACGTCTGAGGTGGAAAGATGGCTCAAGATAGAAAAGAGTACATTAAGGGGCTCTATTTGAGTGAATATGACAAGATGGTAAAGGTTGCGCAACATCAGACCGGGGATACAGAACTCTCCCTTGACTTGGTACAGGACACATTTGTATTGGCCATGAGACGGTATGATGAGCTGAGACAACATCCAAATCCGGAAGCATGGCTGATGCTAACGCTCCATAATCTAATTCGCAACGAGTTTCGCAGGAGTTATAAGCATCCAATCATTTCACTGGATGAACTGGAGAATTTTTCTACCACTGATAACTGCCCATTAAGCGAAATGCTTCCATCCGATTTATCGGCAGAAGATCGTAAAATTCTGATTTGGCGGTTCGAGCAAGATATGAGTTATATGGAAATGGCAGAACGGCTGGGCATTGTGGAGAGTTCATGCCGCAGTAGGATTAGTAGAGCATTAGAGCGATGCAAAAATCTATTTAAGGAAAAAAGCTTGTAATATTACACACCCCTGCAACAAATTGACCGCAGTTGAACATATACTATATGGAGATTAGGAGGGACATGACGATGGATGCCCCAAGAAAACACCAAAAGCCGCAAGCGAGTTTAAATGAGCACATCTTTTCATCTGAAACGCTTGCAGCGATGTCGGCGACAGAATTGGCAGAAGCTCTTGATAATGTGCTTGATTACGCCACCGAAGAAACATACGACGGGGAGCTTGTGACAGCTATTTTAAATGAGATTGAGAAAAAAGCTCCTGCACCAAAAACTATGGAGGCGGGAAAGGCTTACGAATGCTTCCATAAGCAGATGAGATCGTTTTCTGAGGACGCCACAGAAGATAAGTACAGCGAATCTTGCGGTAATCAGCCGAGGAGAGTAACGAGTATACTGCGAATTGGACTTGTCGCTGTTATTTCGATACTCTGCGCTATAAGCCTAATGATAGCGGCTCAGGCTGCTGGAATAGACGTGTTTGGGGAGGTGGCACGTTGGTCTGAAAAGGTGTTCAGTTTTGGGGAGCTGCGAGGTGACAGCGTAAAGGAGCAGCTGACGGATGAAATAACCAAATCTCCAAATAGCGAAACGACCACATCCACAAATAAATCGAGGGCAGGAGTTCAATATGCAACTTTGAAAGATGCCTTAGATGCTTGTGGTATTACGGAAGTAGTGGAACCTGATTTGCCGAATGGATATAATATGACCCAGGTTAGTGTGGTGTATCAGGATAACTCAACACATTTATCTATTGTTGCCGTTGCGCAAAGCGAATCTGATTCATTGGTCTTGCAAATAAGGAGTCGTTGCAATGACAATCAAACGCAGATAGAAAAAGATACAACAAATGTGTCGACTGCTGATATTGAGGGTACTATCGTTTATCTTATTGATAACCTTAACAGTTGTTCTTTGGCGTGGGAGACAAATGCATTTGAATACTACTTAGGTACATCACACGATAAAGACACGCTTCTTGACTTAGCCGAAAGAATGATAAAATAAGACAGGAGATGTTAGTGTGAAACAAAAGATTTCGATAATTCTGGCAATCATCATGTGTTTACCTTTTTTCTGTGGTGCAAAAGCAAATGCAGTTGAACCGCGAGGAAGTACATTGGTCCAATGGTATTCTGCCGATGTGGAAAGAACCGATACCGGGGATTTAAGCATTTTCTTCAGCATTGTTGCAACGGATTTCATTGATATTCTTGGAGTCAGCAGTATAGATGTTGAGAGAAAAGACGGGAATAATTGGGTTACTGAGTACACATTTACGACAACAAATACGATAGGGCTTCAATTAAGAGAAGCAATTGCGCATCAGGCAACTCTTGATTACACACCTCTTTATCCGAAGCGCGAATATCGAGTTGCTGTCAACTTTATCGCGCAAGAAGGCAATGTTGTCGCAACAGTAGCATACATAACAAGTCCTGTTTGAGTGACTCATGGATTCTATTCAGAAAATCTACAGGGACGTCACTGTATAACGAAATATTTTGGGAGATGAGCGCGTATATACGCGTTCATCTCCTTTTTCGCCTTTTTCGTATTAATTATAATACACACCTACGATTCAATTTTGTGGGCAGAGTAGCCAGCAAGAATTTAGCTTTAAGGTTTTTCTATAATGAAATGTTGAAACTTGCAGTTTTTGTTGCCTAAATACAAAAACCGCATTTTCCTACGCGCACTTATTGCAATTCAATTGATAACCGAAATTATGGAAATAGTGCATATGAAAGTGATATTGATATGGATTATTTTCCCCTTACTGATTTTCTTGCTTTCAATAGAAAAAAAGATATTGGAGATGCAACAAATATCCCGCTAATGGACATTTAGGTAATGAAAGGCCTTTCACGATACAAGTAACCACATAAAAAAACTGGAGGAAAACAAGATGAAATACACCAAAAAGTTTATTTCCCTTGCCATCGTTTTTGTCATGGTGCTGGCTATGTCTATCACCGCCCTGGCGTACAATGTCGGCTCCAACTCCAAGGAAACCGAGGGGTACGGTCTTTTGAAAGGCACGCTTTCCGAGACCGGATATTACACAACGAGCGTTGAAAAGAATCCTGACCACGCGTACCTGACGATAGCGGGAGAAATCCAGAATCGTCTCGGCGAAACCATCGGCAATGTAGATCAAATCAAGAGCGAAGATGGTGCTACTGACTTTGCAGGAGCATGGAACTACATCCCTGCCGGTGCATACGTCCTTTATGGAGCGCATGGCGTTCAAGGCGGTTCCAAGTACGGCGCAGCCGTTGTTTACACGGTTGTACATGTAAACACATCTTCAAATTAATTTTTACGGAGGTATAAGGAAATCAAACGATAGACTGTATGCTTCCTCTGTTCATCACGCACCATTAGAGCCTTAACTGGGCACCGCCCACATCACAGCTGATAAAAAAGCTACGATGTGGGTGGTTTTTCTTGACTTTTTCTTGACTTTTTGGCGGTATGTTTTTAACATTACAACGAGGTGATGGTATGGCATACAAAATTCTGCTCGCTGACGACGAGGCGATGCTGACGGGGGTTTTGTCAGAGTATTTGAAACGGGAGGGGTATACGACCATCGTGGCAGATAACAGCCGCGAGGTTATCGACAAATTGGGACTCAGTCCCGATCTTATTTTGCTTGACATCAACATGCCGGGAATGGACGGGCTGGAGCTGTGCAGGGCCATACGGGACACCGTGAGTTGCCCCATCCTTTTCCTAACGGCGCGGATCACGGAACAGGACAAGATACGCGGGCTTCAGGCCGGGGGCGACGACTACATCACAAAGCCTTTCAGCCTTGCGGAACTGTCGGCCCGGATCGAGGCGCATCTTCGGCGGGACGAGAGGCAAAATCGGAATACGAGCCTCGTGTCATCCCATGGGCTCATCGTGGACCTTGCCGGCCGGCGGGTAGAGTGGGAGGGCGCGGAGATACGCTTCTCCAGGCGGGAATATGAGGTCATTGAATTTCTTGTTATGAACCAAGGGCAGATTTTTGACCGGGAGCGGATGTACGAGCTCATCTGGGGGCTGGACGCCGAGGGCGACAGCAAGGTCATCAAGGAGCATATCCGCAAAATACGCCAAAAGCTCTTAGAGGTCACGGGTCAGGAATTTATCGAAACGATTTGGGGGATGGGGTACAGATGGAAAAAGTGAGAACGCGCTCATTAAGAGCAGAATTTTCCATTGCGGTGGCGGTGACACTATTGGTTATCCTTTTGGCCTCTGCGCTGACGGTGTGGGGGTGTTGGAAGGTCCGGCGTTGGCTGCTGCCAAATCCTGACATGGTCGCACTCTATATAGGGGAAAAAAGGGGCGACAGGGAGGGCGGATGGACTCGTTATGAAATCGAGTTGGACGGCAAGGCACAGCCAATCACATGGATCTCCGATGAATGGAGCAAGCCCGATATTTTGGAAGATTCGGATTTTCTGGTTGGGGAGGCGGAGTTCTCCATTGAGAGTATCGAGCCAAGCATTGCGCAGTTAAATTCCAGGCAGCGGGCTGTTTATACGGCAGCCGGTATCTTAATGGGTGTACTTCCAATCATTTTTTTCATCGTCGGAGTGCTTCTTTGCGCCATATGGTTCTATCGAAAACGGTTGGCACCGGCTATCACGGTCCTTGACGATGCCACAAGGCACATAAGCGAGCAGGA
This sequence comes from uncultured Oscillospiraceae bacterium, assembly GCA_947625815.1. Classification (GTDB taxonomy): domain Bacteria; phylum Bacillota; class Clostridia; order Oscillospirales; family Oscillospiraceae; genus RUG626. The sequence continues at coordinate 19,035 of CANQPU010000035.1, read as the reverse complement.
CCTGGATTTCAACGTGGAGTGCCCTGTCCATAATGAGCTTGGCCGGCTTTGCGGTTCCTTTGAAAAGATGCGCCGCGCCCTCTATGACAACAATCTCAAGCTCTGGCGCTCCATTGAGGAGCGGCGGACCATGCAGGCGTCGGTGGCCCACGATTTGAGAAACCCCTTGTCCATCATGGAGGGGACACTGGAGCATTTGCGCGTTTTGGCCCCCGCCGGGGAGCTGACGGGGGACAAGCTGGACGATGCGCTGGAGAGCCTGACCGTCACCGCCAAGCGGATGGAGCGATACACAGATTATATTCGGGATTTGTCCGCCATCGAGGACACGGAGATAACCATGACCGAGGCGGCGCTGCCGGACTTTCTCAGGGAGGCGGCGGAGGGCGTGCGGGTGCTGGCTGAACCGAAGGGCCTGACGGTCAGCGATTTCTACGATGTGCCGGAGGGCGTCATTGAGCTGGACCGGGAGATATTCTACCGGGTCTTGGAAAATGCCTTTTCCAACGCCGTGAGATACGCCAAAAGCTGGGTCGAGCTTGCGTTTGAGCTTCGCAGGGAGACGCTTCTTGCCAAAATCACCGATGACGGCCCCGGCTTTTCCGCGGAAATGCTGAAAAAGAAGTCAAGCCTCTACTACTCCGAGGACGCCTCCGGCGAACATATGGGGCTGGGCCTTGCCACAAGCAAGATCCTCTGTGAACTTCACGGAGGGGGCCTCAAAATCATGAACGCCCCGGAGGGCGGGGCCGTGGTGGAGATCACGGTGGCTGTCAAGAAAATATAGGCTCCAAAAGCCGCTCACAAAAAAGTGGGCGGCTTTTTTGCGGCCTTGACCAATTTTTGACCATTGGGTCTTATGATTATTGTAAACCACATGAAAGGAGCAATCATGATGAAATCTAAAGTAGTTATTATTGTTATCGCGTGTATGCTGGTTTTCCTGCTGCCTGGCTGCGGTATATTAGGAAGCCAGGAGAACGAGGAAATAACCCCGATCGGAAACACCGACGGGGAGACGGTTTCTGGGACGGGGCCCCAGAATACCGGGGAGAATCTCCCGCCTGCCGGACAGCCGGGAAATATGGATACCTCGGCGGATACCGAACCTCAGACGGGTACTGACCTTCAGACGGGTACGGAACCCCAGACGGACACTGACTCCCAGACGGGTACTGACCCCCAGACGGGTACTGACCCCCAAACGGGTACTGACCCCCAGACGGGTACTGACCCCCAGACGGGCACTGACCCCCAAACGGGTACTGACCCTCAGACGGGTACTGACCCTCAGACGGGTACTGACCCCCAGACGGGCACTGACCCCCAAACGGGTACTGACCCTCAGACGGGTACGAACCCCCAAACGGACACGGAACCTCAACAATCTACCGAGCCGTTACCATCCAACTCTTTGACCATTTTGACTGCGGACCAGGGGACGCTTCTGGGCTGCGGCACGGAGAGCGGCTTTTACTACATGACGCTGGGGGCCGGACGGCTTACCGATGGTCGGGACGGACATCACTTAATGTATATAGACTATGCCACACAGCGTGAGGTCTATCTTTGCAGCGACCCCTCCTGCGCACACAACACCGACGACTGCACGGCGGTATTCCCAGAAGAGGACTTCCACCACAGCGGTATGTCCCTTTTTACCATGAACGGAAAGCTCTACCTCCTGGTGAGCCAGCCTGACCAGGAGGGTGTCGTTATGATGGGATCCTCCAGCGGGACTTCCACTCAGGGTGGCCGAGCCGAGCTTTATCAGATAAACGCCGATGGCACAGGCAGAAAGAAAATCTACGCTTTTGGGGCCAATCTCACCGTAGAGAGCTTTGCCGCCGGGGACGGCAGTGGACTCTATTTCATCACCAAGAAAGTATCCACGCAATCGTCCGGCGGAAGCACCTATTTCACCGCCACCGACAGGAAGCTTGTCCGGCTGGATCTCTCTACCGGGAAGCTGTCCACGGTTTGCAACATGGACTTCGGCGACAATGTGGACTGGAACCCGGCGGGCGCGTATGGTCGGGAGCTCATCCTCAGCGGCATCGACTTTGGACGGGCGGTGACCAGCCAGGAGATAAAAAATGACCGCAACATCTATGACAATGCCTGCGATGTTTTTGCCGCGCTGGATGTGGATACCGGCAAGCTCCGGGAGTTCTACCGGGTGAAGTATCCGAAATCCCGAAGCTGGGCGCTGGACGGGGAAACGCTCTATTACTCTGTGGATGGGGGAGGGAAAATTCTGGCTGTTTCCGTTTCCAACGGCAGGGAGCGGGTCCTGTGCAAGACCTCCCACGACAGGATTTGGGGCATCGTTGGCGGCAGGCCCTACACCTGGGAGTATGAGGACGGCTTCTATTTCATCGACCCCGACAGCGGGAGCATCAGCCGATGTGGACTTAAGAATAAAACCACAGGTGTCCACCTCGAAATCATTGCCGAGGCGGGCGGCCAGGTCCTTGTCATATACGACAGCGACGCCACCTTCCGGTCAGACGGGTCCTTCTCCACAAAGCAAAACTATTTCGGCCTCATAAGCCTTGCAGACCTGTGCGCCGGACGGGGAAACTACGCCCCAATCAAGATGATGGAGGCGGGGATGTGACCATGCTGGAGCTTTGCGACATTTCCAAAAAGTATAAAGACAAGCTGGCGCTCACCGGCATAAACCTCACGCTTCATAACGGTGTCTACGGGCTTTTGGGCCCCAACGGGGCGGGGAAGTCCACCCTTATGAACATCATCACTGGCAATCTGCGCCCCACGGGCGGCAGGTGTAAGTGGAACGGGACGGAGACCGGCGCCCTTGGGGCTGAGTATAGGGCCATCCTGGGCTTTGCGCCCCAACAGCAGGGGATGTACGACGCCTTTACCGGGCGGCGGTTTTTAAGCTACATGGCCACCCTCAAGGGTATCAGGAGCCGGGAACAGCTGGGAGAAATTGACCGCGTCCTGCGGTATGTCAATATGACTGAGAACGCAAACCGCCTTATCGGCACCTATTCCGGCGGCATGAAACAGCGGCTTTTGATCGCCCAGGCCATTTTAGGCGACCCCAAGCTCGTTGTTCTCGACGAACCCACGGCGGGGCTGGACCCAAAGGAGCGGGTGAGGATCCGGGAGCGGATTGCCCAGCTTTCGGAGGGGCGGATAATTCTCGTATCCACCCACGTGGTCTCGGACATTGAGACGATCGCGGACGAGATCATACTGCTCAAAAGCGGAGAGATTATTGACCGGGGGACGGTGGAGGAGCTTTGCGAAATCCACGGGGCGGCCAGCCTGGAGGACGTGTATATGAGGCTCTTTGGAGAGGAGGGGGAGGATGGTACGCCTCACGCTGTTTGAGCTTTCCAAGGTGTGGCGGCGACGGGCGTTCGTTCTCTCCGCGCTGGCGCTGTTGGCGGTCAATGTATTCATTCTGTGGTATTCAAGCCTTGGAGGCTCGTCCGCGCCGGGGCTGGCGGCGTACAAGAGGCTTTATGCCGACATCTCCGGCATGAGCGAGGAGGAGAAGCACGCCTATGTGGGTAAGCTCCGGGAGACCATTGACGGCGTAACGTTTGTAGACGATATCCTGCTCCTGCGCGCCTCCGGGATAGGGGAGCAGTTCGCCGAGCAGGAGCTGGCGGAGAACCCCGGCGTCTTTGAAAAATACTATGACCTCTATACCTCTGGGGCTTACCTGCACTATACCGACTCCCTGGCGGCGGAAAAGGCGTTTATCGACAGGATCTACGGCGAGGAGAGCAAGGTTTACGGCTATGGGTTGTACCTTCAGGACGTTCAGGAGCGGGAAAATCTTCTGGGCGGTATCTCCATTTTCGCAAACGCCCAAAACGATGACAGCTTTTCCTCCCGGAACATCAAAAAAAGCGCCGCCGACCACGCGTCGCTGACGACGGAGGGCATCAGCTGGATACCCTCCGCGCCTATTACCGCGCCGGCGCAAAATCTGTGGGCCGACCTTCTGATGATTGCGCTGTCCTTCCTTTTCGTCACCGGCCTTGTGTCCGACGAGAAGCTGAAGGGGCTGGCGGCTGTCACCAGGGCCACAAAGCGCGGCGTGGTTCCCACCGTAACCGCCAAGCTCCTGGCCCTGCTTATCTACTGCGTTGTGACGGAGACGGTGTTCTTCACCGTTGACGTCCTCTTTTCCGGCGTTACCGCCGGGTGGTGGGATCTGAATGTCCGGCTTCAATCGGTGGCCGCGTATAGGGAGAGCGGTCTCAAAATCACTGTCTTAGAGTTCTATGCCCTGTCCGTAGCTGCAAAGAGCCTTACGCTGTTCGCGGCCTTCGCGCTGATTACCGGGCTTTGTATCGTGAGCGGCCGCGTGACCGTTCCGTACTTTGGAGGCGCGGTTTTGTGGGTCGTAAGCTTCGCGCTTTGGCGCTTTGTCCCGGCGGCCTCGGTGGCAAGTCCCGCAAAGCACCTCAATCTCTTTGCCCTCCTGCGGACGGAGAGTATTTTCGGCGCCTATCTGAATCTGAACCTGGGAGGAAAACCTGTCTCGCGCACGGTATTGAGCTTGGGCCTTGGGTTAGCCACAGCCCTTATCGGCATCGTCCTCGACCTTTTCCTGTACTGGCGTCCCATCGGGCAAACGGCGGCGCGTGCCTTGCGCCCCCGTCCATTGCCTTTTCGCCCCCACGCCTCCCTTACGCGGCATGAGGCGTACAAGCTCCTCATCACCAATCACGGCCTTGCTCTCCTGCTCACATTCTCGTGCCTCATTGCCGCGCAGAGCCTTTCCAAACCCTACACCCCCTCCTCCACGGAGCAGTATTATCAGAGCGTCATGCTGAGCCTGGAGGGGGAGCTGACGGAGGAAAAGGAGGCGCTCATCGCCTCGGAGAAAGCCCGGTTTGACGAGGCATTTGAGGAAATACGCCAAATCGACGCCGCCGTGGCCTCCGGGGAGCTTTCGGAGGATGTGGGCGATGCGCTGAAGGCCAACTGGCAGGCCGTCACCGCTTTTTATCCCGCCTTTGAGCGGGTCCTGGATCAATACGAGCTTGTCAAGGCTGGCGGCGCGTTTCTTTACGACACCGGCTGGCTCTACCTGATGGGCGCGCTGGGGGAGGCGGAGCTGTCGGGCTTTCTCCTTCTGACCATGGGCCTCATTCTCGCCCTGTCCGGCGCCGGGGCCATGGAGTTTTCCGGCGGCGCGTGGAGCGTCCTTTGCGCCACCAAAACGGGCGGCGGGGGCGTTTTGCGGCGAAAGCTCATCCTGTGCGCCCTCGCCGGGGCGATTTTCGCCGCCGTCCCATTCCTTTTTAGGGCCATTTCCACGGTCAGGGCCTTTCCCATACACGGCCTTTTTACCCCGGCCCGGATGATCCCCCTTTACCGGGGCCTGCCTGCATTTGTCCCGGCGGGGGCCCTGGGAGCGGCAAAGCTGGCGCTCCAGATGCTCTGCGGCGCGGTCATGGCGCTGACCGTTGCGCTGTTGTCCTTTTGGCGCAGGAGCCATATCCAAACGATTTTTCTCGCATTCCTGCTCCTGGCCGCCCCCTGCGTCCTTTCCGCGCTGGGCCTCAAAGCCGCCCAAAGCTTCTCGTTATATCCTGTATACGCCTGGTTCTTTACGTGAGGGGCGGAGATAGAAAATGGATCGTGTGTCGCCAAGAAGAAAAAAGCGGGGAGTGAGGCTGGCGATGGCCTATGCTTTGCGTGCGTTTATCGCCCTGCTGGCGGTGTTGCTGGCCGCGCTCCTGATTTGCGGCATTTTGTATGTCAGGGAGCACATCTTTTCCAAAAGCGATGACGAGGGCCAGCCAAAGGGGGAGAATTTCACGGATACAGGCGGGGGAGCGGCGTGGAGCGATCCCGCAACGGAAGCCATCGAAGTATATACGGTCGTTCTGGACGCGGGACACGGCGGCGTTCAGTCCGGCTGTGCCTTTGACGGCGTGCTGGAAAAGGACATCACTCTCGCAGTAACTTTGCTTGCCGCCGAAAAGCTGAGGGCCGAGGGCGTGACGGTCATTTTGACGCGGAAGGACGATACGGACGTGAGCCTGGACCGGCGGTGCCGGATCGCCAATGACGCCTCCGCCGACCTCTTTGTGAGCGTCCACTGCAATTCCTATGAGGACAGCTCTATCAGCGGCTTTGAGGGCTACTACCATAACGGCACAAAGGGGCAGCGACTGGCGGAGTACATATTGGCGGCGGCCGACGCGTTGGGCGTCAAGACCCGCAATGTCAAGGACGAAAACTTCCAGGTCATTCGGGACACCACAATGCCCGCGGCGCTCATGGAGATTGGTTTCCTGTCCAACCCCGCCGAGCGCGCCAGGCTCCAGTCAGCAGACTATCAGGACACGATAGCCCAAGCTGTTATGAACGGTGCTTTGGATATGCTGGGAACAAGGTAAAGCCCCATGGGCTCCTCAAGAACGATATTTTTTAATTTCTTGTCCGAATTTTGACTTTCAAGCTGTATGATCCATTGTAATTCCATGAAAGGAGACATCTGCATGAAAACAAAACTAACATTTTTACTGGTCGCATGCCTACTCATTTCCCTTTTATCTGGTTGTGGGACAAATAAAGATCCCGGCGGTACATATGGTGGCGGGGACGATGAGATCCAGGACAACCCCTTCGACTATGAAGGGCCGCCGGAGATCCTCGGCTATGTTGCGCACAGCGGAAATTGGCCGGGGCGCGATGAAGACGCGCCGCTGGAGTATTCCGGCGGCGAGCTGGAGGTCCCCTACCGCGCCGAGGGCGATGGAGCCGGAAGAAATGTGGGGTTTCTGCTGTTCCTTAACGGCATACCCCAGCCCTACAGACTAAACGGCCAGGGCGAGTACGGCTACATGCACCCGTTCACACTCCGTGAGGATAACGTGGAGGAGCAGTTCACCTTTAACTTTGTCCCCGTCGCTGGGGCGGCCGGGGAGACGCTGACCTTTACCGTGGCCAATATTTTCAACGCCGATTTTGAGCCGGATATGGTGAGCTCGTCTAACTTTGGCCTCTACGGCGACGCGCTCAGCACCATAAACTTCATCCATTTTTCCGCCGATCCCGAGACCGGGGCTCCGGGCGCGGAGCCCTTAAAGGCGCTGACCAGCGTTACGGTCACAAATGAGCTGATGACCGCGGAATTTGTGGAGAAAAACCTGGGCGCGAAGGTCGGCATGGCCGTGTCGGACGGAGAGACGCGCCAGGACAGGCTCGACAAGACCGTCTACGTTTTCGACACCTATGACGGAAAGCAGGAGCTCAACGACCTTGACGTTACGGGGAGAGACTCTCTCCACGTGGCGCTGGACATCTGCGGAATACCGGGGATCACCTACGAGGTCTCCTTTTTCGCGGACCACGTGCCTCTGTCGGACGGGGCCGGCGCGGTTTGGGAGGTGACTCTGGAAAAAGGGAAGGTCGCGAGAGTGGAAGGCGACCTCAGCCTGGACAGCCTGGAGGGGGTGACCACCTTCTACGCCGTCGCCTGTATCAGGGACGGCGAGGACGGCAACGCCCGAAGCTGGGGGCTGATCAAAACAGACTCCCTGCCCATATGGTCTCAGGACAAGCTCGACGCGGGTGGGTTAGGCGATGGTAATCAGACCGGGAGTGGCACATCCGCCGTCAGCGTGACGGAAACCCCCGAGGCGCTGGACGAAAACGTCCGTTCCCTGTGGTACGGTCAAGGGGACACCGTGCTTGTCAGAAAGTCGGATGGACTGTGCCTTGTTGACATGAGGTCCGGCCAGGTTCTGGCCGAGGGGCCGGTTCCTGATCTCAAGAACGCCGCATACCATCCAATCAACGGAGGCTTCTGCGCCGTGGGCGAGGCGGAGGGAGGCGGCGGGGCCGCCGTATTGACGCAGACCGTTCCCGGCGGGAGCGGCACGGTGTGCGTTTTTCTTGACAGCGCACTTTCGGAAACAGACAGGTTTTCCCTCTCCGCTCTCGCCGGAGGGGATAAGAACATCATGTGTGCCGCCATTTCCCCGGACGGGCGTTATGTGGCCTTCTCCATTATGAATGACGGGATATACCTCTACTCCCGCGACACCGATAAGGTCACGCTTCTGCGCGATCTGACCAGTGGTCACAGGGATGAGAACAGCGGCATCACGATGGCCACGGGCCTCTGGTTCAATGAGGACGCCTCTAAATTGGTCTTTGCAGACAACGCTCATTTTGGCAGTGTGGGGCTTGACGGCGAGGACCTTGTCTGCGCCGGGTTCGACGGCTTCGACCCCCAGGGGCCGGTGGGGTATGCCGGAGGGAAGATACTTTTCAATGAAAACTTCTTTGCTGCCTCCGGGGCCATGGCTGTGGCGGATGTTGACGGGTTGACCAGTGTGATCTACAAGCACTCAGCACAGGAGGGCAGCGGAGATCTCTATGTCTCCCGCGACGGCGAGTATTTTGCCACCACCGCTTTTGACGGTGATCTGACTGTGCGAATCTACGGGTCGAAGGATGACAGCCTGCACCTGGAGTACACCATCACGGACGAAAATGAGGATGTTTTCAATGCCGCGCCCGGAATCCTCATTTTGGATGATCTGAAGCTGTGCCTTGTGAAGATCGGCGGATTTTCAGACATACCGGCGCGGGTCGTGGTGTTATCCTTTGCGTGAGGCTTGAATATGGAAATAAGGTTTAAAAACATCTCCAAGCGCTATCGCCGGAAGTACGCCCTCCGAGATTTCTCCGCCACGCTTTCAAGCGGCGTCTACGGGCTTCTCGGAGCCAACGGCGCGGGGAAAACCACGCTCATAAGTATTCTTGTGGGCCTTGTGAGGCCAGATTCCGGAAGAATAACCGTGGACGGCACAGACGTGCGGGAGCTGGGGCGGGAGTTTTTGTCAAGAATCGGCTACCTGCCCCAGTACCCGGAGTTCTACCGGGACTTTACGGTGACGGACTTTCTGGCCTATATGTGCGCCCTGAAGGGCATCCCGGCGGCTGAGGGCAAAAAGCGGGCGTCGGAGCTTCTGGAGGTCGTCAATCTCTCTGATGCCAGAGACAAGAAGGTGGGGGCGCTGTCCGGCGGTATGCGCCAGCGCGTGGGCATCGTCCAGGCCATGCTGTCAGACCCTGCCATTCTTATTCTCGACGAACCCACGGCGGGGCTTGATCCGCAGGAGCGGATACGGTTCCGCAACCTGATCACCCGATTTTCAAAGGATCGGATGGTCCTTCTGGCCACCCACATCGTCTCCGATGTGGAGTTCATCGCCAACGAGGTCATTCTTTTGAAGGAGGGCCGGCTTGTCTGTCAGGACACGCCCCACGAGCTGGAGCGGGAGTGCGCGGGACTCGTCTGGACGGTGACGGTGCCGGAGGGGGAGGACCTGGGGCAGTTTGACAAATTCAACATCAGCAATATGCGCAGGACCGGCGCGGGGGTGACTATGCGCATCGTCTGCCGGGGGATGCCCCACCCCAGCGCGGTCCACGCGGAGCCTAATCTTGAGGATGTGTTCCTCTCCCACTTCGGGGAGGTGGAGCTGTGAGGCTTGTGGGTTTTGAGCTGAAAAAGCTCTTTTTGCGGCTGCCTGTCGTCATTGCCCTGGCGGCGTTCACGGTTTTCGACCTTGCGAAAATTTACGCCACCGTGGACAGCATCTCCTATCTGCATGAGGATAGCACCTGGAACCGGGTCTACTGGGAGCAGTATGAAAACTACAGCGGCGAGATCACCCTTGCCAAGATAAACGCGCTGTTGGACGTCTACAAGCCCTTGGAGACAGCGGTCAACGACCTCACCGCCACGACGCGGGGCGATGTGGAGGGGACGCTGACCGGGAACGTATACAGCGACAAGAACCTGCTTGAGCGATACTTCGTTGACCCCATGAAGCGGTTCTACACCTACCGAGCGGACGCGGCGGAGGTGGTGCGGGCGGCCCGTGAGAACGCGCAATTTTACGAAAGTCTGGGAAATACCTATGAGGCCCGGAGAAACGCGGTCATAGCGAGGCTCTACCAGGGCCGGCGCGTCACGCGGTTTTACTACACGGAGGGGTACAAGCTTTACTTAAACTATGATTTCTCAACCATGCTCATCCTTCTGATGGCGCTTTACGCCCTCTCCCAGACCTTCACCCGCGACAAGGAGTGCCGCATGACGGAGCTGATGCTGACCTCCCCCGGCGGAGGAATCTCCACGATATTTGCGAAACTCGCGGCGGCATCGATCTACATACTCACCGTCTCCCTGTGGTTTTCCGCCGTGGACTTCGCGGGCTTTGAGGCGTTCTCCAACCTCACGGACGCGGGCGGCCTCCCGGTCTACGCGGCGGAGACGTTCAAGGAGGCATCGGTCAACATCACGCTCTTCGCCTACTGTGCCGTCAGCGCCCTCAGCCGCGCACTGGGCTTCTGGTCGCTGGGCATGATATTTCTGGCGCTTGGCGAGGTCGGAGATCACGCCCTCCTGCCCTTCGCACTGGGCGCGGGCGTATTCCTCGCCTGTACCCTGGCGGGGGTCAGGTGGGGCTACTCAAGCGGGACCCTTGCGAAGGTGCTGAACCCCTATTCCGTGGTGGTGAACCGGCTCCTCTTTGGCAGGACGGAGTTTGTAAGCATCTTCGGCGTACCCGTCCTTACCTGGCAGGCGGGACTTGTGTTCACGGCCCTGCTTGGTATTGCCGCCGCCGCGCTGGCCGTTCTTTTCGGCGGCAAAAGCAAACTGCGAAAGGGGGCCTTGCGTTGACGCTGTGGAAGTTTGAGGAGCGGAAAATGTTCAAAATGAACCGTGGCATCCTCATTGTCGCGCTGTTCCTCGTGGCCGAGCTTGCCGTGCTGATTCTGGGAGACGCCCCGGTCAACGCCGGCGCGGCGCTTTACAGGGAGCAGTATCTCGGCGAGCTTGAAAAAGTGGAGGGGCCGTGGACATCGGAAAAGGCCGCCTTTCTGGAAGAAGAGGCGCGGGATACGGCGCGGGGCGGCGAGGGGTTCGATGTACTTTATGAGCAGTACCTCTATGTAAACGAGGGCAAAGAAAACCGCTATTTTCTGGACGCCAACGGTTGGGCGGGCCTGCTGGCAAACAGAACCCTCGATATACCTTTGGCTGCAGCCATTATTCTGCTGTGCGTTCCCATTTACTGCGGCGAGGCAGTCAGCGGCATGGAACCGCTGGCGCTGACCTCCCGGAACGGAAGGCGGCTCTTTGCGCGGCATAAGATCGTCCTGACGCTGACTGTCGCGGCCGCGCTGTCGCTGTCATCCGACCTTGTGCGTCTTGCGTTTTTTGCGGTAAAGTACGGGCTGTCCCACGGCGGATATCCCATGCAGAGCGTGGAGAGCCTCGGCTCCGCCGCGAAGGCCCTGCCTCTGTGGGGCGCGGAGGCCCTGACGGTGGGCCTCCGGCTCCTGGGTTCGATGGAGCTTGCCGTAATAACCCTTTTCTTCTCCGCCCTCTGCGGCCAGTTTGCCCTGTCCGCGTTCCTTGGAACCGCCGTTGCCGTCCTCCCGTGGATCGGGCTTGACAAGTCCGTTCAATATTCCCTTCCACTGCCTTCCTCTTTTATAACGGCGATCGGTTTTATACAGGGAAGCGAGTATGGGGTCGATACCATAACCGGCCAAAGCGTGGCGGTGTTCCGGGAGGTGGGCTGGGCGAAGCTCGCCCTGACCGCCGCGGGTACTTTGCTGATTGGCGTGATCGGTGTACTGTTTATCCACAAGCGATACCAAACGGCCCTTTCGGGCGGGCGTGGGCCAAAGGGGAAAGCCGTTGCGTTCTGCCTCCCTCTGGCCCTCTGCCTCATGCTGGCCGGATGCGCGAAAGAGGCGTCAACCCCCGGCGCGGTCCCCATATACAACAGCCGCGACCATCGCAGCTATCAATATAACGGCCTCACCGTCAGCGTCAGGGACGGGGAGCTTGCCGTGACGGACAGCTCCGGCCGCTCGGCCCCGCTTATCCGCGACGCCCTCAAGAGTGTGAACGGGGCGGCGTATGATACCAATTTCTACGCCGCCGGAAACTGCGTTTATCTGTGGAGGCAGGCCTCGGCGGGGTACGGGCAGAAGCTCTCGTCAGATACCGGGAAGACCTACATAACCTCCCTCATCTGCGTAAATCTCGACACGTTTACCTCACGGGTGGTGTTTGAGAGGGTGGTCCAGCATACGGTGTTGGGGATCGACGTGCCCACCGGGCAAGCCCTGAGCGTCCCCATCGGCGGGGATTTCTTCGTGGATGACAGGTACGTCTACCTCCTGGGCTCCGACATCCGCCGGGTGGAGCTTCGGACCGGGAAGGTTTCCGCGCTTGGGATCCCCTCAAACCACAATGTCGCCTTTGACGGTAGGTACATCTATTACATTACTTCCGATGGCACTCTATCACGTTTCGACACAGAAACAGAAAAGGCAGACATCATATATGACGAGCTTGTCAGCGATTTTGTATTGACGGAAGAAGGGGTGATTATTACTATCGATAGTGTAACAAAGACAATGTTGTCAGCATGATATCCCGAAAGATACCAGAAGATCTCATTTTAGTTTTAGTAAACATATACAATATTGTGTGTTTGTCAAGAAAAAGTTAAGCAAAAGGGCTCGAAAAAGGTGAGCACTCTCAGCACCTATAAATAGAAAGCATAACTTTTTGGTATTTGGAGCCCCAACGTGCAAGTTTTGGGGCTCTTTTTTGTACCGGCGAGAGAATTTACTGTCAGGAGTCCCATTGCGTAATTTTTGGAGCTACTTTGCCGTTGGCGGAAAATCCAAAAAGGGTTGCGGTCTACAATACGCAGGATAGAAAGCCGTTGAGAAATTTATAAATGAGTTGGCAGGAGTAAACAGTATTTGCCATAATTAGGCAGAGGGAAGAATTATGGAGAAAACCGTCAACAAGTATATTTTGGAGCTTCTGCCGGCGTATTAGGAACTCACAAAAAGGACCTATATAGAAATGGCGCTGGATTTTGATATTACTCTTTCAAACCTCTACCAGTACCGAAATGGGAAGGGAATCCAACTGCGAAGACAGTAGACAAGATTGTAAGCGGAGTAGAGGCATACTGTCCAGAGACTTTCAAGAAAGTGGGCCAGTGATAGAAATGAGGGCAATAACCAGTGAGGAGCAGGCGGAGGTATATGATTTACTATACCGCCTCGGCGTTACAGCAAATTATACCGGCTTTTTTTATACGGCCTGCGCAGTCCGGCTGTGCGCGGAGCAGCCAGAAAGGCTGCTATTTGGTGAGCAAGTGGCTGTATCCGGCAGTTGCAAAGCTATATGGAACGAATTGGAAGGCAGTAGAACGGAATATCCGAACCGTGAGTTATGTCATTTGGCGGAATAACAGGCATTTACTGGAACAGTTGGCCCGCAGGCCGCTGTTGGAGAAGCCCCGGAACGCGCAACTGCTGGCTATTTTGGTCTCCGCACTGGACACTGGCCCGCTGTCGGTTCATGGACTGAGTGAGACGGTAGCACTCGCTGGAAAAGATAACGTTATGGGAGTGATGGATGAACCGGTCAATGAGGGCTGCGGTGAGCCGGTTGTCTCCAAATACTGTGTTCCACTGGGAAAACTCCAAGTTTGAAGTGATGATGAGACTCTTTCTTTCATAGCAGTCCGAGATGACCTGGAATAACAACTCCGCAGCATCTTTGTGGAGAGAGACTAAGCCAATCTCATCTACCACAATAAGTTCCACCCGTTTCAGGTTATCCAGGAAGCCATTCAAGGTGCCTTTGTTGTTGCGCTCCAGCAAGAAATTTGCCAAGGACGCCGCGGTGAAGAACCGTACTCTCCAGCCCACCTGGCAGGCTTTCAAAGCGATAGCCGTGGCCAGGCAGGTTTTCCCTGTCCCGACAGCTCCTAGAAAAATTAAATTCTCTTTCCAATCTCCCGCAGTTCCAATTCCAGAAGTTCCCGCACATACTGCTCCGAGCTCTGGAAAGCTACGTTCCGCCACTCTCTGGCTATCCCGCCCAGCTTTAGGTCCGCACATACTGCTCAATCTGCTGTTTCGGCATGAGAGAACCTCCTGCCAGGCTGTCATAGGCGGCGAGATTCGGGTCATACCCCAAGCGTGGCGCGGATGCTTGTAGCTTCAACGGCTCTGGGCGAAACTCCTTCCTTGAAATAATGTAGTAGCACTGCCGAATGCCGTCCGGGTCCGTCCCCCCCATTTTCTGATGCCAGAGATAGGGCTTCCTCACATAAAGGCGTATTCCCATCCCTTACGATCTCATCCAGAACCTACAGGCCTCCCTTCTGTTCCCGGCCCTTGGACCGGGCAAGCAGTTCCTGCCACTGTTGGGGGAACTGCTTGAAAAAGTGGGTATGCTCTGCCACGATGGGCTTTTCAGCAGTGCGCCGACATCCTGCGCCCAATCATACAGCTCCTCGTTCCTGCTATAGCTGTGCTGTTACCGTTCCACCGGTTGGCGGTCATGGAAAAACTCTATATGGGAGAAAAATATCTTTGTCGGCACTGCCTTTCCCGCCAGGGCGGGAGCCAGGCCGTATTTGTTGGTGTCAATGACTGCAAAGCCGTATTTGTTTACGACCGGTGTCTCATAGTGGAACACTGGGAATGGATACTTCGGCAGTTTCAACAGGCTTTTCTGAACCGTCTCCCACAACTCCTGAATGGGTACTTTATACTGACTGTGGGCACCGGCACGAAAGCATTCCGCCAGCTGTACCCTGCCTTGTTTTCCACATTCCCTTTCTCACTTCCAGAAGCTGGATTGCAAAACTCAGCCCGGAACCGGTTATGGAGCATGAACCGGGCAAAGCCCTCTGTCAGTTCCCGCTCTCCGCCTTCCAACACCTTCGCGACCGCTGTAGACATTTTGTCAAATCTCAGCCGGGGCGTCACCTCTCCGATATGCTCAAATACTCGTTTTAGTCCTTCCAGCAGGCACTCCAGGTTCTGCGAGGGTAAAAATGTGTATATCCCTTGTTGGACTGCGGAAAAGATACTGTCAACGCATACCCTTCGCATTTCCTGCCCTGGGCGTCATAGTACAGGCTTTCGCCAAATTCGACTTGTCTTTACCCGCATGTATGTGCCAGCGGCAGATAGCTCTCCGAGGCCAGCTTAAGCACGTATTTCTTCTTCCTGACATACTGCTTTACGCTGCTGTAGCCCCCTGATACCCCTGCTTCTCCACCAGCCGACGATAGATCCGAGTTGCCGTATGCCGCTGCTTGCGGGGGAGCTTTCGGTTCATCTCCGTCCATTCGTCTATGCGGGGGCTGTATTTCTCCAGGCTTGGATAGTCCTCCGCCTCCAGATTTGGTAGTTTTTCCGTGCTCCAGTTTTCCTGGTATGTGTATTTCTTGACTGTCCGTAAGCTGTGCCCCTTCCTACGCAAAATTCCTCTCAAGATTAGGTCTTCATTTTCATACAGATCTTTGATATAACCTATCTGATTCATTCTTTACACCTTTCCGCTACCCCTTAAATTAGTTCTGGACAAACCAAGTGTAGCTGATTTTTATGGTGCTGACAAAGGCTCTTTCTTTTTTCTCTGCCTCCTAGTAACTTTTTCGAGCCCTTTTGCTTCCTTTTCATTTTACCGAAAACATACAATATGTGAATGTGAATATTCCGTTGTGTATTTATGCACTTACCGATGTGTAATCAAGGCTTTTGTCGTACCCTATATTAAATTGAGGGATTGTCATTGGCAAGCGGGGCATCAAGGGGCCTTGATGCAAATTTTGGGCGATTTCCGTGAACGCGGAAATCGCCCAAAACGCTTGTTGGGGGACCGCCCCAAAACCCCTTTAACGTGGGTAAACCCACGGCTGCGCCCCTTTCCATTTCACGGGGAGGGGGCTTTTTTCATATCAACTGTTCGCGCTATATGCGCGCATCCTCTTGGGATATTATAATTGGGTATATTCCATAAGGAGGGTAAAGATATGGAGTTATCAACACTCATCGCTAACTACATGGAACACTGCGAAAATGTCAAGAAGCTCTCCCCGGATACGCTGAAGGCGTACCGCATCGACCTTCGGCAATTCCGGGAGTTCGTGGGGGAGGAATGGATGGAGAAGGAGGCGCTGAGTCGGTTCATCATGCACCTCAACCGGCGCTTTGAGCCACGATCCGTGAAGAGAAAGCTTGCCAGTGTCCGGGCGTTTTTCAGCGACCTGGAGTTCAACGAAATCGTCGAGGTCAATCCGTTTAACAAGCTCCACGTCAAGATACAATATCCCCGGCAGCTCCCCAGGACCATCCCGGAAAATGTGGTCCGGGAGCTTCTGCAAAGCGCCTACGACGGGTACGAGCCGGAGCGGCGTGAGATACTTCTGGACATCGTGGTGCTGGAGCTTTTGTTCAGCACGGGGCTTCGTGTGTCGGAGCTGTGTTCGCTGACACCGGACACGTTTTTGCTGTCCGACAGTGAGCTTCGGCTGTTGGTCAGGGGCAAGGGACAGAAGGAGCGGGTCATCGAGCTGACGACGCCGGAGCTGATAAAACTTTTGAATACATACCGCACGGAGTACGCCAATGAAATGAGTTCCCAAAACGCCATCCTCATCAATCGCCGCGGCCATCCCTTGACGCCGCAGTCTGTGCGCCGCGTCATCCATAAGCACCTTGAGCGCATCGGCTCGACCAGCAACATCACCCCACATATGTTTCGACACACGTTCGCCACATCCCTGCTGGAGGCCGGAATGGACATCCGCTACATACAGTCCCTTCTGGGCCACAGCTCCATCTCCACCACTCAGATTTACACCCACGTTGCCTCCCCCCGCCAGACGCAGCTCCTGGCGGAGAAGCACCCGAGGGGGAAGATGACGTTTAAGCTTTAACAGGTAAAGAACGACCGCCGCCGGATTTCCCGGCGGCGATGAACGTTATAGAAGGATAATCACAGATTATCGGAGGGTATCAAGCATGAATGTTGCTGATAATGCGATTGTGATGCTTTCAGGTGTTTCATGCGTCGGGAAAACGACGACAGCATATGAAATCATTAAGAAATATCCGCAATTTCGCAGAGTAAGTGAAATAGACCTTGTAAGGACTATCGTCAGAACGGCCTATGCGCGGATTGCTGATGAAGAGAAGCTAGGAAGGAATCAAATAATAGAAAAATATGAGGCGCTATTTAATTCACTTACCATGTCTGATTTTAAAACAGCTAAATCTCAATCAGAATTCCTTGTCCCGTATGTTATGGAAATTATATTGAGGCAACAACGTAGACGAATTCCTACAATAATAGAGGGAGCTGGCATTATTCCAGGTACCTTTTTCCCAAATGACTGTGCGCTTCCTTGGATGACAGAAAGCGTAATTCTGATTAATCTTTATTTGTCAGATGAAAATGAGCATTTTGCAAGAAGACACTTGCGCTCGTTGGAACGGGATTATTGCGAAAATGATACAGAAACAAGACGGATAGTATCAAGTGCCAGAGTAGACAAAAATTTGGAATTGCACAATGAAACCTTGAGATTAAGCCATATTCACAAAAACGTATTTAGTATTGATACAGCAAATCAATCACCCCAAAATCTGGCCGACATAATCATGGGCATAGTTTCCGAATATTTTTCTAAGGTTGATTGTAAAATCAAGTTGGACACTTGAGTAAAAAATCCATAGTGATTTTTCTCCCCGTGGTAGAATGAAGTTACCACACAACTTCTACAGAGGGAGGGCAATCACTATGGACTGCCATCATTGTATCACAGAATCCGCAGAACGCAAGAAGGGACAGCATCTTCGCATGGAAGACCGAGGAGCCATCAAAGTCCTCAAGAAGCAAGGCCTCGGCCCTCGCGCCATCGCCAGACAGATAGGCTGCGCCCCGTCCACCGTTACGAATGAGCTTCGGCGAGGCACACCGGCCCGCAAGAGCAACAAGGGGAAAGCTCCAGGTTACTCCCCCACGCTGGGAGAAGCCGTCTATAGGGCCAACAGAGTGTCCTGCCACAGGCATCCGAAAGCGGGCGTCTGCAGCAACTTTACCAGCTGGGTGGTTCGGCAAATCCGGGAACACAAGTGGTCCCTGGATGCCTGCTGTGGCTATGCCAAGCGACACAGCCTGTTCGAGCCGTCGGAGATGGTCTGTTCCCGTACCCTCTACAACATGGTCTGGAAAGGGCACCTCTCCATCCAGCCAATGGAACTGCCCGAGGCGTTAAAGCGCAAAGCGAAGAAGCATCGTGTGCGAGAGAACAAAAAGCGCTACGGCACAAGCATTTCCGGCCGCCCGGAGATTGCATCTCTTCGTCTTGAAGAGGGCCACTGGGAAGGCGATACCGTGGTCGGCAAGCGAGCGGGTAAGGAGGCTGTTGTCTTTTCCTTGTTGGAGAAGAAGACGGAAACCTACCTTGCGTTCCGTATCCCTGGTAAAACCAGTGAGGCGGTGATGAATCTCATGAACACCCTCCATGATGAGTACGGAGAGCACTTCTCTCAGGTCTTTAAAACCATTACCGTGGACAACGGCAGCGAGTTCGCTGACTTCGCCCAGGTGGAGAACTGGGGCAGCAAGGTTTTCTTCGCCCATCCGTACACCTCCTGGGAGCGTCCTCAGAACGAGCGACACAATGGCCTGTTCCGGGCCTTTGTCCCAAAGGGAGCTTCTATCGAGGGCTTCACTGACGAGGATATCCTCACCGCTGCTGACGAGCTGAATGGACGTCCACGGAAGAAACTCGGATACTGCACCCCAGAGGAACTCTTTGAGGCTTTTCTGGATGCTGTCTACGCAGCCTGACGGCTGCGGCAACCTCGCTCACGGATAGATCCTCCGGCTCCATCCGTGACCAAGGTTTTTACCACGGGGTGTCCAACTTGTTATTGCAATTTGCGAAGCCAAAAAACAACAAAAATAATTTAATTAAAAGAGCCAGACGCACAGACGCAGAGCCGATAATATGCAGTTTGAAATACTGCTGTTATCGGCTCTTTTTTGATTTTAATTTGTGCCCCCAATAACCATATTGGAGCAAAATCAGAACTGTTGCTTGTCGTTCTTTGATTTCCGCAGCAGCTTTGAAAAATCAAAGCCGCCGTTTCTTTTTATCTTCT
>CANQPU010000034.1 GCA_947625815.1 uncultured Oscillospiraceae bacterium | reverse complement strand
AGCTGCCCTGCAAGACAAAGATAGTCGCCCGTGAGACCGAGGAGGGTGAATGAGATGAAGGCAAAAGAAGTCAGAAAAATGAGCGTCCCGGAGCTTGAGACAAAGCTCATGGACCTTAAAAAGGACCTGTTCACGCTCCGCATGCAGCACGCTACCAATCAGCTCGACAACCCCGTGAGGATCTCTCTGGTCAAGAAGGACATCGCCCGCGTCCAGACGATCATTCGCGAGAAGTCCGCGCAGCAGTGAGGAGGTAACTTAAATGAGTGAAGTCAGAACGTCTTCCCGGAAGACAAGGGTCGGCCGCGTGGTGTCCGACAAGATGGACAAGACCATCGTCGTCGCCATCGCCGAGCGCGTACCCCATCCTCTCTACAAGAAAATCGTGAAGAGGACCTATAAGCTCAAGGCACACGACGAGAACAACGAGTGCGGCGTGGGCGACACCGTCCGCGTGATGGAGACCCGCCCCCTGTCCAAGGACAAGAGATGGCGCCTTGTTGAGATCGTCGAAAAGGCGAAGTAAGGAGGCGGCGTAAATGATACAGCAGGAGTCTTATCTGAAGGTCGCCGACAATACCGGCGCCAAGGAGATCAAGTGCATCCGCGTCATGGGCGGTGCCAAGCGCAAGTGGGGCAACATCGGCGATGTCATCGTCGCCTCCGTCCGCAAGGCCGCACCCGGCGGTCAGGTGAAGAAGGGCGACGTGGTCAAGGCCGTCATCGTCCGCTCCGCCAAGGGCGTCCGCCGCGCTGACGGCACCTACGTCAGGTTCGACGAGAATGCCGCGGTCCTCATCCGCGACGACAAGAACCCGGTCGGGACCCGTATCTTTGGGCCCGTCGCCCGCGAGCTGCGCGACAAGGACTACATGAAGATCCTGTCCCTGGCTCCCGAGGTTATTTGAGGAGGGCCATACAATGAAAATCAGAACCAACGACACAGTCGTCGTCCTGTCCGGTAAGGACAAGGGCAAGAAGGGCAAGGTCATTTCCGCCGATCCCGAGGGCCGCAAGGTCGTCGTGGAGGGCGTGAACGTGGCCAAGCGCCACCAGAAGGCCCGCCGTCAGGAGGAGCAGAGCGAGATCATCCGGAAGGAGACCCCCATCTATGTCTCCAAGGTCATGCTCGTCTGCCCCAAGTGCGGCCAGCCCACCCGCGTCGGCCACAAGATGGACGGCGACAAGAAGGTCCGCGCCTGCAAGAAGTGCGGCGCCGCCATCTGAGAGAGGAGGAGTGATTGAACATGGCTGAAAAGAAAGCAAAGGCCGCCCAGACCCCGGTTGAGGCCCCCGCCAAGAAGGTCCCCAACCTGAAGGCGAAGTATCAGTCCGAGATCGCCCCCGCTCTCATGAAGAAGTTCGGCTACAAGAGCGTCATGCAGATCCCGAAGCTGGATAAGATCGTGATCAACGTTGGCTGCGGCGACGCCCGCGACAACGCCAAGGTCACCGAGAATGTGGTGAAGGAGATCTCCGCCATCGCCGGCCAGCACGCCGTCGTGACCAAGGCCCGCAAATCCGTGGCCAACTTCAAGATCCGCGAGGGTATGAACATCGGCGTGAAGGTCACGCTCCGCCGGGACCGCATGTGGGAGTTCCTGGACAGACTTTTCAACGTGGCCCTGCCCCGTGTCCGCGACTTCCACGGCATCAACCCCAACTCCTTTGACGGCCGGGGCAACTACGCCCTGGGCATCAAGGAGCAGCTCATTTTCCCGGAGATCGATTACGACAAGATCGACAAGATCCGCGGCATGGACATCGTCATGTGCACCACCGCCCGGACCGACGAGGAGGCCCGCGAGCTTCTCACGCTGCTCGGCGCCCCCTTCTACAGAAATTAAGGGAGGAGAAAAGCTATGGCAAAGAAATCCATGATCCTCAAGCAGCAGCGCGACCCCAAGTTCTCCACCCGCAAGTATAACCGCTGCAAGATCTGTGGCAGGCCCCACGCCTATCTGCGCAACTACGGCATCTGCCGTATCTGCTTCCGCGAGCTGGCGTATAAGGGCGAGATCCCCGGCGTCAAAAAGGCGTCCTGGTGAAGCTTTTTCCGCAATACTTCGTTGCACTTCGCTCGCTGTATTTTAATACAGCTTCGCTCGTGCGCCTCGTCTTGCGAAAAAATCTTCACTAATCCGCACGGCATCGTAAAAGCCTGTGCGGCCCCTACAAAATGTTATTAAAGGATGGCGAAAGGTCCGCGGCAATCCCGCATTGCCGTGGATACCTCGCCGCCTGAACCGACCGCGTCAGCGGCGGTAACTCTGATCAAGGAGGAAAACACCATGCAAGTAACAGACCCCATTGCGGATATGCTGACCCGCATCCGGAACGCAAATTCCGCAAAGCACCCCACTGTGGACATCCCCTGCTCGAACATGAAAAAGGCGATCGCCCAGATCCTGCTCGACGAGGGATACATCAAGAGCTTCCAGATCAATGATGATGGTGGTCAGGGAGTCATCAAGGTGACCCTGAAGTACAACGGAAACGACAAGGTCATCCAGGGACTCCGCCGCGTGTCCAAGCCGGGCCTGCGCGTTTACGCGGGCACCGACGAGATCCCCTATGTTCTCAAAGGACTCGGCACCGCCATCATTTCCACGTCCAAGGGCATCATGACCGACAAGCAGGCCCGGAAAGAGCATGTCGGCGGCGAAGTCCTTGCGTTCGTATGGTAAGGGAGGGTACAGAACATGTCAAGAATCGGTAGAGCTCCCATTGCCATCCCCGCGGGCGTTGAGGTCACGGTTGCCGAGGGCAACGTCGTCACCGTCAAGGGCCCCAAGGGGACCATCACCAAGGCCCTTCGGCCCGAGATGACCATCGAGAAGGACGGCGCGGTCATCCATGTCAAGCGCCCCAACGACGAGAAGTTTGAGCGCAGCGTCCACGGCCTCACCCGGACCCTGCTGGCCAACATGGTCCACGGCGTGACCCATGAGTATTCCAAGACTCTTGAGATCAACGGCGTCGGCTACCGCGCGGCCAAGGAGGGGAAGAACCTGGTCATGAACCTGGGCTATTCCCATCAGGTCATCGTCCCCGAGATCGACGGCATCGGCATTGACGTCCCCAACCCCAACCAGGTGGTGATCCACGGCGTTGACAAGCAGCTTGTGGGCCAGTTCGCCGCGGACGTCCGCAACAAGAGGCCGCCGGAACCCTATAAGGGCAAGGGCATCAAGTACGCAGAAGAAGTCATCCGCCGCAAGGAAGGCAAGACTGGTAAATAAAAGGAGGTGTGCCTAAATGATCAACAGACCCGATACCAACGCTCAGCGTTTGAAAAGACATAAGAGAGTGAGAGCCAAGATCTCCGGCACGCCGGAGTGCCCCAGACTCAACGTATTCCGCAGCGAGAAGAACATCTACGCGCAGCTCATCGACGACACGAAGGGCGTCACGCTGTGCGCCGCCTCTTCCGTTGAAAAGGATTTTGAAGGCAGCGGCTCCAACAAGGAGGGCGCCCGCAAGGTGGGCAAGCTCCTTGCCGAGCGGGCAAAGGCCAAGGGGATAGAGGACGTGGTCTTCGACCGCGGCGGCTATATCTATCACGGCCGTGTCCAGGAGCTGGCCGAGGGCGCCCGCGAGGGCGGACTCAACTTTTAACGGAGGGAGGAAACGAATATGCCTTACAGCAGCAATCAGAGAGGAAATCGCCGTGACCGCGAAGAGGTCAAGAGCGAGTATATCGAGAAGGTCGTCTCCCTCAACCGTGTTTCCAAGACAGTCAAGGGCGGACGCGTTATGAAATTCTCCGCTCTGGTCGTCGTCGGCGACGGCAAGGGCAAGGTGGGCTTCGGCCTGGGCAAGGCCGCCGAGGTCTCCGAGGCCATCCGCAAGGGCATTGAGGATGCCAAGAAGAATTTCACCCACATCACCCTGAAGGGGACCACCATCCCCCACGAGGTCATCGGCGAGTTCGGCGCCGGCCGTGTGCTCCTGAAGCCCGCCCCCGCCGGTACCGGCGTTATCGCCGGCGGCGCGGTCCGCGCGGTCGTGGAGGCCGCGGGCATTTCGGACATCCGTACCAAGTGCCTGAGGTCCAACAACCCGGCCAACGTCGTCGCCGCCACCATGAAGGGCCTGAAGTCCCTTCGCAACGTGGAGCAGGTCGCGGCCACCCGCGGCAAGGCCCCCGAAGAGATCCTGGGCTGAAGGAGGGCTTGACATGGCTACAATCAACATTAAGCTCGTAAAGAGCCTGAACGGCAGAATCGAGAAGCACGTCGCCACGGCCGCGTCCCTGGGACTGCGGAAGATCGGCGACGAGACCACCCAGCCCGACAATCCCCAGACCAGAGGGAAGATCGCCAAGATCGGCTACCTCCTCCAGGTCACCGAAGAGAAATAAGGAGGTTTGCGGAAATGAAACTGAACGACTTATCTCCCGCTGCAGGCTCCACCGCCAAGGCGTGGAGAAAGGGACGCGGGATCGGCTCCGGCAACGGAAAGACCGGCGGCCGCGGTCACAAGGGCCAGAAGGCCCGCAGCGGCGGCGGAGTCCGGGTGGGCTTTGAGGGCGGCCAGATGCCCCTTGCCCGCCGTATCCCGAAGAGGGGCTTCAACAACATCTTCGCAAAGCCCCTGGACGCGGTCAACGTATCCATGCTCAACCGCTTTGAGGACGGCGCGGTCGTGGATGTCCAGGCCCTTGAGAAGGCCGGCATCCTCTCCGGCGTCAAGTACGGCGTCAAGGTTATCGGAAACGGCGATGTTACCCGCAAGCTCACAGTTAAGGCCTCTGCTTTTTCCGAGACAGCCAAGGCGAAGATCGAGGCGGCTGGCGGAAAGGCTGAGGTGATCTGAGTGATCCAGACAATAAAAAACGCCTGGAAGGTCATCGAGATCCGTAAAAAGCTGCTTTTCACGCTTTTCATGATCCTCCTTTTCCGTCTGGGCAGCGCCATCCCGGTCCCCAATATCAACCGGGCGGCCCTGAGCGCGGCCTTCACCTCCCGGGAGCTGGGCAACACCATCCTCGGACTTTATAACGTCATGAGCGGCTCGGCCTTCCAGTACGGAACGGTCTTCGCCCTCTCCATCCAGCCCTATATCAATGCCAGCATCATCATCCAGCTCCTGGCCATCGCCATTCCCGCCCTGGAGAGACTCTCCAAGGAGGGCGGCGAGGAGGGAAAGCGGAAGCTGGAGAACATCACCCGTTATACCACCGTGGGCATCGCCCTGCTGCAGGCTTACGGGTACTATGTGCTCCTCTCCACTTATCAGGCCCTTGAGAAGACGGGCTTCTGGTCCGGTCTTGTTATCGTAGCCACCCTCGTTGCCGGCTCGTGCCTGGTGATGTGGATGGGCGAGCAGATCACGGAGTTCGGCATCGGAAACGGTATTTCCATCATCCTCTTCGCCGGCATCATCGCCCGCGTCCCCAATGTGGTCGTGAGCATGATCAACAACCTTATCAGCGGCGGGAGCTGGAAGATCTACGTGCTCTATCCCCTTATGATCCTGGGCGGCCTGGCGATGATCGTCCTCATCGTCATCGTCACCAACGCCGAGCGGCGCATCCCCGTGATGTATTCCAAGCGCGTCGTGGGGCGCAAGGTCTACGGCGGCCAGAACACCCATCTCCCGCTGAAGGTCAATATGTCCGGCGTGCTCCCCGTGATCTTTGCCGGATCCATCGCCTCCCTGCCTGCCACGATCGGCATGTTCTTCGGCAAGACCGCCGAATCCGCCGGCGGCTGGGGCACCTTCCTCAGGCTCTTCAGCCAGACCAGCGTCCTCTATATGGTGCTCTACTTCCTGCTGATCATCTTCTTCAGCTATTTTTACAGCACCATCCAGTTCAACCCCGTCGAGGTCTCCAATAACCTTATGAAAAACGGCGGCTATATCCCCGGCTTCCGTCCGGGCAAGCCCACCAGCGCCTTCATCAGCAAGGTCCTCAACAAGGTGACGCTTTTCGGCGCCATTTACCTTGCCATCATCGCGCTCGTGCCGCTGATCGTGGGCGCCGTTTCCTCCACCGCCGCCAACACCGGCATCAGCGTGGGCGGGACCTCTCTCATCATCGTTGTCGGAGTCGCGCTTGAGACAGTCCGCGGCCTTGAGGCCCAGCTCATCATGCGCAACTACAAGGGCTTTCTTGAATAATTGAGGAGTGTCGAATGAAGCTCATACTTTTGGGAGCGCCGGGCGCCGGTAAGGGCACCCAGGCGGACATCATCTCCCGCAAGCTTGAAATTCCAACGATATCCACCGGAAACATCCTGAGAGCCGCCGTGCGGGAGGGCACTCCCGTAGGCCTGAAGGCCAAAGCCATCATCGAGGCGGGCCAGCTCGTCCCCGACGATGTGATCATCGGCATCGTCGCCGAGCGCGTAGCGAAGGACGACTGTAAGAACGGCTACATCCTGGACGGTGTTCCCCGGACCACCGCCCAGGCCGACGCCCTGGAGCAGAGCGGCATCGCGGTGGACATGGCCCTGTGCATCGACGTACCCGACGAGGTCATCGAGAAGCGCATGTCCGGCCGCCGCACCTGCTCTGTCTGCTCCGCCACCTACCATGTGGAGAGCAATCCCCCGAAGAAGGAGGGCGTCTGTGACGCCTGCGGCGGGGCGCTCACCATACGGAAAGACGATATGCCCGAGACAGTCAAAAACCGCCTGGAGGTGTATCACGCCCAGACCGAGCCGCTTCTGGCCTACTATGAGGCCAGGGGGAAGCTCGTGACGGTGAAGGGAGAGCCCACCATCGAGGCCACCTCCCAAAAAGTGTTCGAGGCCCTGGGGATCTCGCAATGATACGAATCAAGACTCCCCGGGAAATCGATATAATGCGCCGGGCCGGACGGATCACCGCGGCTGCCCGCTCTTTCGCGGGAAAGATGATCGCCCCCGGCGTAACCACCCAGGAAATCGACAAAGCAACAGAAGCCTTTATCCGATCCCAGCACGCGATCCCCTCCTGCCTCGGCTACGGCGGCTTTCCCGCCAGCGTGTGCATCTCGGTGAACGACCAGGTGATACACGGGATCCCGGGCAGCAGAGCCATCCGGGACGGCGACGTGGTCAGCATCGACCTTTGCGCCGGCTTTGAGGGCTACATCGGGGACTGCGCCGCGACCTTCATAGCGGGAAAGGCAAGGCGCGAGGAGGATGTGAAGCTCCTGTCAATCACTAGGCAGGCGTTTTACGAGGGCCTGAAATACGCCCGGCCCGGTTATCGGGTCTCCGACATCAGCGCGGCCGTCCAACAGTTTGTGGAGGCGAACGGTTTTTCGGTCATCCGTGACTATGTGGGTCACGGGATCGGCCGTGAGATGCACGAGGAGCCGGAGGTACCCAACTTCGGCAGGCCCGGCCACGGGCCCAGGCTCGTGCGGGGCATGACCATCTGCATCGAACCCATGGTGGCCGCCGGCGACTGGCCGGTGAAGGTCCTGGAGGACGATTGGACCGTGGTGACACGCGACGGATCCAATGCCGCCCACTACGAGAACACCGTCCTCATCACCGACGGGGACCCGGAGATCCTGACGGTCCCGGAGCCGGAGGTGTGAGATGGAGATCAAAAAAGCGGATGTGGTCAGGTCCCTGGCCGGACGTGACGCCGGGGAGATCTTCTTCGTGAGCTCCACCGACGGACAGTACGCGGCCATCGTCAACGGGCGCGATCGCAGACTTGAAAAACCGAAAACGAAAAAGCTCAAACACCTTCAGTTCGTGGAGCGCTCCGCCGACAGGACGGATCAGAAGCTCCGGGACGGCGAGAAGGTAACCAACAGCGAGCTGAGACGGGCGCTTGCCGAAAAGACCGGCGCCAAAGAAAAAGGAGGTATGACAAATGGCGAAGGATGACGTTATCGAGCTTGAGGGTACGGTAGTCGAATCCCTGCCCAACACGATGTTCAATGTGGATATCGGGAATGGACATATAATCCTCGCCCATATCTCCGGAAAGCTCCGCATGAACTTCATCAGGATCCTCCCCGGCGACAAGGTCACGGTCCAGATGAGCCCCTATGACCTGACCCGCGGAAGGATCACCTGGAGAACGAAGTAGAAAAACAATATTCCCGCGATATGAAAGGAAGGACAATATGAAAGTCAGACCTTCAGTGAAACCCATGTGCGAGAAGTGCAAGGTCATCAAGCGCAAGGGAAAAGTCATGGTCATCTGCGAGAATCCCAAGCACAAGCAGCGCCAGGGCTGATTTGCGGGCCTTTTGCGCTCTGACCGCGCTGCGGCGCCCGGATGAACCCGCACCCTCGCCGCCGCGCCTTGTCGGAACGCAAGATTCACCGCGAATCATCGCGCCTAACCAACGTGAACTAAGACTTTGAAAGGAATGGTCATAAAGTATGGCAAGAATTTCCGGCGTTGACCTGCCTCGCGATAAGAGGATCGAGATCGGCCTCACCTATGTGTACGGCATCGGCAGGACCAGCGCGAAAAAGATTTTGGAGCAGACCGGCATCAACCCCGACACCCGCGTCAAGGACCTGACGGAGGCTCAAGAGGCCGCGCTGCGTGAGTGCATTGACCACCATTATGTGGTGGAGGGCGACCTTCGCCGCCAGGTGGCGCTTGACATCAAGCGTCTCACCGAGATCGGCTGCTATCGCGGCACCCGTCACAGACGCGGTCTGCCCGTCCGCGGCCAGAGAAGCAAGACCAACGCCCGTACCCGCAAGGGCCCGAAGCGCACCATCGCCAACAAGAAGAAGTAAGGGAGGGATATCACTATGGCAGGAAACACCACAAAAGGCAAGGCGGTCCGCACCCGCCGCCGCGAGCGCAAGAACATAGAAAAGGGCCAGGTGCATATCAGCTCCAGCTTCAACAACACCAT
>CANQPU010000033.1 GCA_947625815.1 uncultured Oscillospiraceae bacterium | reverse complement strand
GGTAGGCGGCCTCCCAGGCCCGGTAATCCTCGTCGGCCTGGGCCTGGGCGACGCTGACCGCGGACTCCTCCGCCCGTCTATATTCCTCCAGCAGCGCCGCGGCCCGCTCGTATTCGCCCCGGGCGATCGCCGCCGCCACCTCGTTTTGGTACTGGACCCTGAGCTGGCTGATCCGCTCCTCCAGGTCCCTCTGCTCCGCCGCCTCCTGCCGGGAGAGGGCGGACAGGTCCCCCTGGAGCTGATTGGCCCTGGCCAGCTCCGCCTGTCCCCCGGTGCCGGAATTGAGGCCCGAGGCCGCGGCGTACTCGTTGAAGTTCCGCCCGGCGACCTCCGACTGAGCCCCCACGGCGTTCCGCCGGTCCTGATAGACCTCCGGGATCTCCGCCCGCTGGGCCTCTAACGTTGCGTTGTTCTCGTCATAGGCCGTCTTGAGCTCCGCCAGCTGCACCGCTCTGGCCGCGTCGTAGGCCCTGTTCACGGCGTCCGTCTGGGGCCGGTAGGTCTTGAGCTGCGCCGCCATGTAGGCGTCTTCCGTCCCGGGCAGGACCGTGTAACCGCCCCCGTCCGCCCCGCCGGAGTAGCCGGACCTGGCCCGGACCCTCTCGGCGGCGGCGTGGGCCGCGTTCATCCCCGCCCGGTCCCCCGCCGCGCTGGCCCGCTCCCACTCTGCCTTGAAAGCCTGGACCTGTCTCTTCTGCTCCTCGGTCAAAAACTGATCGTCATAAATCGAAGAATTTGCCATTGTTTTTTCCCCCTTTATCGAACGTAGCCCGTACCCCGGACCCTCATATCTGCGCTCACCACCGTGCACGTCTTATCCGCCGTGTTGTTGCTGAGGATCAGCTTGTAATAGGTGAACTTCTTGGCCTTCAGCTTGATCCGCTCCATCTCCGGCACCGCCCCGGCGTCGAAGGTCGCCACATCGTAGACCGCGAAATCCGATTTTCGGTCTGTCTGGGCCGTGACCTCCAGATACCCGTTGTCCTCCGGCTTGATGCCCACCCAGACCATAGCGGAGTACTTCCGCCTGAAATCCTCGTTGAAGCTCATGGCCCCTGATTCCCACCAGGCGTCGATGGCCTCCCCATTGTCGGAAAAATACTCGTCGGAGAAGTGCCGCAGATACCCGTCCTGCGTCCCGAAATACAGCTCGTCCCGGTAGTTGATCATGCACGTCGCCTTCAGCCCCGTGTACACATACCAGGCGTCTACGTCCAGATTCTGCACGATAGCCGTGCCGTCCTCGCCGATGACGTAGTACTCATGGCTGAACTTGTCGTAAAAGGTCCGGGCCGCCGTCAGGTCGAACCTCCGGATGGACTGGTCCACCCGCCGGCTCACCCGCTCGGCGTTGCGCTGGTCCCCCGTGATCCCTCCGGAGGAACCGGTGGCCCGCCACTCGATGACGCTCCGCCCGTCCAGGGTCCGGGGCCGGTTCTGCACCAGCTGGGCCTGGCCGGGGGCGCAGTTTCCCACAGCCCGGTTCACCGGCGTCACATAAAAGCCCGCCGTGACGGTCCCGTCCACCAGCGTGACGGTGTCGTAGGCGATAGACCAGGCCGAGTCCGGCTTGAAGGCCATGAGCTTGTTGTAATGCCGGATGAGCGCCGTCAGCGGCGTGTTGGCGTCCCCCACCGCCGCCTCGTAGAGATCCGGGAAGTAGTCCGCCCGGGGCCGCCCGTCGTGGTCGAGCCCGGAGTAGACGGCCCTGTTGCTCCCGTCGCCGTAGAGGAAGACCCTGGTGTCCTGGGCCCCGTTGTAGAGCTCCGCGAACCGCATGGCGCACACCTGCTCCCGGAAGCTCTCCGCCCCCGTCCAGGCGATCTCCAGCGTGTTGATCCCCTGCTCCGGCGCCGTCTCAAACGTCACCGTCCCGGCCTCCAGGTCAAAGGTGTACCCCGGCGCCTCTCCGCCTGTCAGGTCTTTGACCCAATCTATGGATCTGATCCCCGTCTCCGGCAGTCTGAACACCGTGGCCGCCCCGTCCGGGGAGAACCGACACCGCTTC
This sequence comes from uncultured Oscillospiraceae bacterium, assembly GCA_947625815.1. Taxonomy (GTDB): domain Bacteria; phylum Bacillota; class Clostridia; order Oscillospirales; family Oscillospiraceae; genus RUG626. The sequence goes on along the minus strand of CANQPU010000033.1, from coordinate 983 downwards.
CCCGCCGTCAGCCGATTCACCGGCTCTAAGAGCGTCCCGCCCCCGCCTGGCTCCACGCTGACGGAAACGAGCGGCCTGTATCCCTCCACCGGCCCCAGTCTCGTCCCGTCCCACACGTAATACTCCCGGCCGTTGAGAATATAGAGCTTCTCGTCGAACCCGAACATGTGGACGTCCCGGGATGTGTCCATGTCACCGCAGGGGATCTTCGACCAGGTGCCGGATTCGTCCAGCCGCAATTCCCACAAAAACCCCCCGCAGGCCGCGCACAGCACCTCCCGGCCGCCGACGTAGCCCGACCAGATGCCCCGCACCACCGGATCTACACCCTCGTTGGGGGATGAATAGGTGGCGTTGAAATACCATTCCGTGACGTTGGCACTTACCGTCAGCGGGTATCCCCGGAAGCTCCAGGCCCGCTCATAACGCACCGCCTCCGCTCCGGCGTCTTTCGCGTAGCAGAAGTAGTCGCCCCCCGCGCGCATCACCGTGTAAGTCTCCCCGTCGGAGGTAAAGGAGCCCGCGTAGATAAGCCCCCTGTCCGCCTCCGGCAGCGTCCCCTCCCGGACCGTCACCTCCCCCAGCGCCTCCCCGCGGGAGTAGTCGGTTTTGTAGCCGGTGTAGGGCCCCTGGGCATTGCCAAAGTAATAGGCCAGCGAAGAGTGCTCCCCGTCCACCCGGCGGATGTCGTATCTGGCGCAGGAAGTCCCGCCGGGGAGGAAGATCGTCCCGCTCTGTCCGGATCTGACGGTGATCTGTGAACCCATGCCGTGATAGGTCCCCGTCCCATTATCGAAGAAGATCCCGGAATAGCCGGACCACTCCCCCTCCACGCTGGCGTAGCTGACAACCAGTCCAAACGGCCCCTGGGTGTAGTAGGTATACCCGTAGTCGTGGGCGTTACACCTGTACTTCCTCCAGACGTAGCTGGAGACGCAGGAATCTACCCGCGCTCCGTAATATCGCCAGAGCCGTCCGTCCCG
>CANQPU010000032.1 GCA_947625815.1 uncultured Oscillospiraceae bacterium | reverse complement strand
CCCGCTCTCCCGTCTCGCCCTTCGGCCCCGGGATGAGCCGGAACTGTCCAAGCTCCACCTCCACCGCCCCGGGCGTTATGATCTCAGCGTTCAATGATCCCTCTCCTCTCTCCCCGGAGCCGCCCTTCGGCGGCTCCGTTTCGGTGTGACCCGGTCTTACTCCTTGGCGGCGAGGATGCCCTCCTTCAGGGTATCCAGCACGAAGCAGTCATGCAGAAGCCTGCCCTGGACCACGGCGCCGTCGATATCGGGGTGCTCCTCCAGGATGCGGTAAGTCTCGATCTTCTTGGGCGCCACAGCGCAGCCGCGGCGGACGATGAGGAACACCACGCCCTCGGGCATGTAGTCGTCGGGCACCACCCGGACCTGCATCCCGTCGATGGTGCCGGTGACGCCGTTGACGATGGCCTCCCCGGCCAGCTTATCCACGCCCACCACCTGATCGGCCAGCTTCACGTTGATGGCCTGGCTCTCGCCGATGAAAAGGACGCGCCCGTCCCGGGGCACCTTGGCGTTGCTCATCTTCACGCCGGCCTTCATGATCGTCTCGATGGCGTTCTCCTTCGTGAGCGCCACGCCCGTCTCGATGAGGCCCGCGCCCTCGCTGAGCTTCCCGAGACGGTATTTGTCCACATAGGGGATGATGACCTCGTCGGTCTGGCGGCGGAGGACGCTGGAGGCCGCCTTGATCATCATCTGGGCGGTGTTGTTCCCCTTGTCGATGGAGCCGTTGAACGCCTGGTCGTCAGAAACCGTCATCTCCTGCACGGTGTCGCCCAGCTCCGTCAGCTTCCCGAACCGGCTGCCGGAATCCTTATCCTTCTCGTACTCCTGAAGGGGCAGCTTGTCCACGGAATAGACCGTCACCGTGGCCACGCCCGTCCACTTATACCGGCCGGAAAAGATCCCCTCCGTGCAGGAGCCCAGTCTGAAGCGCTCCACCACCTTGTCCGATGCCCTTTTCGCAAGATTGATCGCCATAATCGTTTCTCCTTTCATTTTTTCAATATGTCTTTTCCCTCATGTCCCCGCTCCGCGTCAGCTCATGTCCCATCCCTCCTCAAAGGCGTCCCGTTTTTCGCTGCCCGCTCCCGTTCCCGTCTGGCTTCCGGCGGATCGGGAGAGGTTCAGCTCCCGGCGATCCCGGATCGCCCTGAGCGCCTCATTTTCGGCTCTCAGCCTGGCCGTCTCGCTCGCAAGATACGCCTCCGTCAGGGTCTCCCCTCTCCGGACCGCCTCCCAGACCTCCCGCGGGATATCCTCGCCCCTGACGCCGGGGAACCGGCGGACGAAGGCGACGAACTGCGCCTCCAGCGCTCCGTCCTCCCCCGGGCCGTCGGCCGCGGCCTCCTTTTCCGGCGTGTCCGTGTCCGCGCCGTCCTCCTTCGGCAGGTCCTCGGGCTCCCGCCCGTCGCTGACGGTGTTCCCGTCGCTCCATCCCTCGGAGAAGATGTCATTCGCTTCTTCCATGATCCGTTTCCTCCTTTTTCTCCCGCTCCCGCCGTATCTGGGCGATGAGCCCCCGTCTGTCGCTGACGTACCCGTCCGGGATGCGCTCCAGATACTGGATGATGTCGATCCGCCCCTGACTCAGCAGGTTGTCCAGCGTCTGGATGGACGCGATCTCGGAAAAATACGCGCTGGCGCCCACGTCGATCTTCAGGGCCATGGGCATGTCCCGGAACACCGAGAAATCAAACCTCCCCGGCATCTCCTCCGGCGCCTCGAGCCCGGCGAACTCCATGGCCTCCCGGACCTTCTCCGGCGTCTCCACGTCCACCGTCCGCTCCCCGTAAAAGGCGCCGATGAACTCCAGATAGATCCTGGCCAGCTCCTCCACGCACCGCCTCAGGTTCTGCTTGGTCAGCTCCGAGGGGGTGGCCGCCGCCCGCTGGAGCGCGATGATGGCGGAGGTGTTGTCCGGCCGGGCGTCGCCCAGGGCCACATTGGTGGCGCCAAGGTTTGCGTTTGTCTGGTTGATGGCCGCGTCGATGAAGGAGGCGACCTGGGGCGATACCGCGGCGGGCGTCAGGGCCCTGGCCGCCGTGGCCACGTCCCCGCCGGTGACGCCGATGGCCTGCCCCACCTGATTGGTCCATTTGGGGATGCGCGTCCTGTCGTAGACGATCTTCGGGTAGGCCGTGGTCATCAGGGACATCATGGTCATGGCCCACATCTTGTTAATGAAGATCTGGTTGGGGATGAGCCCCGTGATCATCGCCTGTCCGTGGAAGGAGTCCTGCACATGGTCCCAGCTCATCCACACCAGCGGATAGAGCCTGAGCCCCATCCCGAAGGCCGGCCTCACCTCACAGCCCCTGGTACATTCATACCCCCGGATCTCCCCGCTCTCCCGGTCCCGCCACATGAGCAGGAGCTTGGTGGCCTTGTCGCCCGTGCGGTGGACGCTCCCGGGGTATGAGCCGTCCTCGTCGGGCACGATGTCCTCCCAGACCAGACTCCCGTACTCCCGGGCCCTGCGCCGCAGGGCCTCCACGCTCTCCCGGCTCTCGATGAGGATATAGGGCTGCTTCTGCACCCGCCGGTCGTTGGGATTTCCGAAGTGGACAAAGGTGTTCCGGATGACCTCGGTCCTGACGGTCCCCTCCTCCTCGTCCCAGTAGGAGTAGAGGCACCCGTCCCCCCGCACCGCCGCGTCCCGGGCAAAGTCCCGCAGGAGCCCGGTGACGCCGTTGTGCTCCAGGAGCCTCTCAAACTCCTCGTTGAGCACTCTGACGGGCCGGCGCAGCTTCTCCGTCCCCGCGGACGCGGCCAGGGGCGAGGCCTGCACCGTCAGATTGTCGCTGGTCACCAGCGACACAAGGAAGCACACGTCCCTCTTGAGGATGTTGAACACCGGCATGGGCAGTCCCCTGGCCTCCACGCCCTCCCACTGCTTTCCTATGAAGAAATTCTCGTTCGTGTTCACCGTCTCATATAGGCCGATGCTCTCCTTGAACCGGCGTCCCCGGTCATAGAGCTCCCAGACCTTCTCCGGCGTGGGCGCCGCCGTCTCAGTCTCCCTCGTCCTCATCGCTCCTCACCGCCTTTCTTGCCGCCCGGAGGTCATACCCCATCATGGCGTCGATGCCCTCCCGCCATTTTCTCTCAAAATCCTCCGCCGTTTCCGGCTCCGCGGCCTCGGCCGGAGCCGCGCGTCTCTCCCCCCGGAGGCCTTTGCCCTCTCTCCGGATCATCAGGAGGAGCGCCGCCGCCTCGATCAGCACCGCCGCCGCCAAAATCAGTACCGTGGATACCATTCCCGTCTCTCCTTTCATGCTCCGTCGGATCCCCCGCGCCTCCGCGGCGCCGGGGCCTCCCCGTCATCAGGCCGTGCCGGCCGCGTCGCGCCTCAGGCGGTAGGCGGCCTCCCAGGCCCGGTAATCCTCGTCGGCCTGGGCCTGGGCGACGCTGACCGCGGACTCCTCCGCCCGT
>CANQPU010000031.1 GCA_947625815.1 uncultured Oscillospiraceae bacterium | reverse complement strand
TTACCAGACCGCGTTTTACAGAAGCAACGGCAACACCGATGCGGTCGTCTCCGCCGCCAAGCTGGAGCTGGGCGACCAGCAGACCCTGGCGCACAGGGAGGGGGATCGGTGGGTGCTCAATGAGATCCCGGACTACGGGACGGAGCTTTTAAAATGCCAGCGGTACTACCAGATCTTCGCCACGGAGGACAGGCGGCCCGTGGAGGCGGAGGATTTCCGGCCGGTCATGCGCGTCAAGCCCGCGCGGGGCACCATCGAGATCAACGGCAGGACCTGCTACACGGCGGACGCCAACCTGTGAGGGGTGCATATGGACGAATTTGAATTTTACAACAACTACTATCTGAAGGCCCGGGAGGACGGGGCCGTCACCGACGCCTGGTCGGACGGGCCGTTTGCCGGGCGGGACACGGAGGGATACATACGCTTCGGGCGGGGCGGGTATCAGCTGAGGCTCACCGTGGACGGCGCGGAGACGGAGGAGAACCCGCCGCTGACCGACGGGGAGGGCATCCCCCTCTACAAATGGGACGGGGAGGCCGTCCACCGGCGGACGGAGGCGGAGATCGAGGCGGACCGGGCCCTCCTCCCGCCCCCGGCCCCGAGCCCGCTGGAGCAGCTCCGGGCGGACGTGGAGCAGGCTCGCTCCGCGGCGTCCGTCGCCTTTGTCATCATGGCGGAACGGGGCGACATCGACGACGTGACGGCGGGGGAACACGCGGGGGTGTTCGCGCAGTGGGCCTGGCCGGTGAAGTACGCCGAGGGGCAGATCCGCCGGTACGGCGGGAGGCTCTACCGGTGCGTGCAGGGGCACACGTCCCAGAGCGACTGGACGCCGGAGACGGCGGCGAGCCTGTGGACGCCGGTGGCGGATCCCAAGGAGGAGTGGCCGGAGTGGAGCCAGCCTGTGGGAGCCCACGACGCCTACGGGCTGGGGGACAGGGTGAGCCACAACGGCGAGCGCTGGACCAGTGCCGTCGAGAACAACGTCTGGGAGCCGGGGGTCTACGGCTGGACCCGGGCGGAATAAAAGGCGAAATAAAGAAAGGAGAAGAAAACATGGATATGAACGGACTGAAAAACTGGGTGCTGGCGGTGCTGGCGGCCATAGGGAGCCTGATCGCACGGTTCCTGGGCGGCTGGGACGCGGCGACGATCCTGATGCTGGTGATGATGGGGGCGGACTTCGTGACGGGGGTCCTCCTGGCCGTGATTTGGAAGAAGTCCCCCAAGACGGAAACCGGGGGCGTGAGCTCCTGGGCGGCGCTGAAGGGATTCCTCAAAAAGCTGGCCATGATCATGATCGTGTGTATCGCGCGGCTGATGGACCAGGCGCTGGAGATGGACTACATACGGACAGCGGTGGTAATCTTCTTCATCGGCAACGAGGGACTTTCCCTTATTGAAAATCTGGGGCTGATGGGTGTACCGCTGCCGAAATTTTTGCAGCAGATGCTGGAGGTCCTGCGGGAGAAGGGCGACGACGGAGGCAAGAAGGATGAGTAACAGTCCGCTTGCGTCTATGGGGCTGATCTCTCCCAACCGGACCAGCCCGCGCTCTCACGCCATCGACCGGATCTCCGTGCATTGTTACGTGGGACAGGTGACGGTGGATAGGGCGCTTACCGGGTTTGGTAAGCCCGAGAAAAAGGCGTCCTGCAACTATGTGATCGGCAAGGATGGAAAAATCGGCCTCTGTGTGGATGAGGGCGACAGGAGCTGGTGCACGTCCAGTGCAGAAAACGACAACAGGGCCGTGACCATCGAGGTGGCCAGCGACAGCAAAGACCCCTACGCGGTGACGAACGAGGCTTTCGCGGCGCTCCTGGATCTGTGCGAGGACATCTGCCGCCGCAACGGCAAGACCAAGCTCATCTGGCTCGGAGACAAGACCAAGACCCTGGCCTATACCCCCGCGCCCGGAGAGATGGTGATGACCGTCCACCGCTGGTTCGCCAACAAAGCCTGTCCGGGACAGTACCTTTTTGACCGGCACGGCGAGATCGCGGCGGAGGTCACACGGCGGCTTGCGGATCATTTGGAGACCGGAGTCCCCGCCAGCGACTGGGCGGCGGAGTCCACAGAGAAGGCCAAAGAGGCCGGGATCTTCCGGGGTGATCCGGACGGCAATTACCGCTGGCACGACCCCATCACACGGGAAGAGCTGGCCGTGGTGCTGGATCGGCTGGGGCTGCTGGGGTATTAAAATCGGAAAGGAGAAAGTTTCATGGACGAGGAGAAAGTGGAGACGCAGGTGGCGGAGGAGGATCTGGCGGCGTTTGACGAGGACTGGGGGGAGATCTCCGAGACGGTGAGTACGGAGGATCCCCAGGGTGCGGCCGGAGGAGTGGAAAACGTGCCGGAGGCCGATGAGCCCAAGGACGAGCCTGAGGCGGGCAAACCGGAGAAATCCGGGGAGGGAGGGAACTCTGGGACGGCGCCGGCGGATGTGGAGGCCGGGGCGGAAGAGCATGGCTTTGAGCTCACCGACGGGAATGAAAAGCGCACGGTCAGTCGGGAGGAGGTCATCAACCTGGCCCAGAAGGGCATGAACTACGACCGGATCAGGGGCGCATATGACGGACTCACACAGGAGCTTGAAGCTCTTGGCGGGATGGAGGCTGTCTGTGGATTTGCCGGGACGCTCCGGGCCCTGGCGGATAGCAGTGGGATGACCATGGAGCAAGCCATGGATTCTCTCAGCGCCGGAATCATCGCCCGGCGGGACAACGTGAGCATGGCCGTGGCCAAGGAGCGGGCCAGGGCGGAACGCCTCCAGGCAGCCGGCGAGGCCCGCCGGACCCGGGAGGCCGAGCAGAAGACCATGGCCGACGAGGCCCAGCGGCGGCGCAATGAGGACCTGGCGGCCTTTGTAAAGACCTACCCCAAGGTGGAGGCGAAGGACATCCCCGCCGAGGTGTGGGCCGCCGTGCGGCAGGGCCAGAGCCTTGTCACCGCCTATGCCATCTACGACGCCAAGGCCGCCAGGGCCGAGGTGGACAAGCTCCGTGCCGAGGCCGAGACGGCCCGGAAGAACCAGGAGAACCGCGCTAAAGCCGCTCCCACCGGACAGACCGCCGGGAGCGCCGACGGAAAGAGGGATGCTTTTGATGAGGGCTGGGATATTGATTGATCCGGCTTGAAAGATCCCTGTACTTTATGACAAAAGGAACTTTTAATATTTAAAGATTCGAAAGGAGAAATAAAAAATGCCTATCAATCTGGCAACAAAAGCCTCTGACAAGGTCGTCGAGAGGTTCAAGATCGGTTCCTGCACCGAGGGACTCTTCACCAACAAGTATAAGTGGACTGGCGTGGCCACCGTTCAGGTGTACAGCGTGGATCCGCTACCCCTTCAGGATTATGATAAGGGGAAGGAGTCCGGCAGCAGGTTCGGAAAGCTCACCGAGTTGGGCGACAGCGTGCAGGAGATGACCGTTACCGACGACAAGGCGTTCAACGGGTCCATCGACAAGGGGAACAACACCTCTCAGCTGATGATCAAGGCGGCCTCCAGCGTCCTCCGCCGCCAGACCGACGAGGTCATCATCCCCTATGTGGACAAGTACCGGCTTGGAAAGCTCGCCGATGGGGCGGGGGAGTACGCGGCTTTTGCGACCGGCGTCTCCCTCACCAAGGCGAATGTGGTGGAAAAGCTTATGGAGGCGGGAGCCGCCATGAGCGAAAAGAAGGTCCCCAAGACCAGCCGCGTCATCTACATCAGCGAGACCGAGGCCGTCAAACTGAAACTGGCCGATCAGGTGGTGGGCATAGACAAGCTGGGCGGCAAGACCATCGTCAATGGTTCCATCGGCACCATTGACGGTATGGAGGTCCGGACGGTCCCCAGTAACTACATGCCGCAGGACGTGGTGTTTATGATTGTCAGAAAGGGCTGTGCCTGCGCCCCCAAGAAGATCGAGACTTACCGCATCCTGGAGGAGCACCCCGACATCGACGGACCCGTGGTCCAGGGTCGGCTTCTGCATGACTGCTTCGTGCTGGATACCCTGAAGGACGGCATCCTGGTGGCGAAGAAAGCGGCGGAATAAAGACCGCAAAGGGCGGGGTTCCCCGCCCTTTTTCACTACGCTTTTGATGAGCGCATGAATTCAGTGAGGGGAGAGAGCCATGGCCTCCATAGCTACGAATATCGACGAGAAGATCTACAACATCAGCAGCTGGCACGGAGTGAACGAGGCCCCGGAGGGGGAGGCGCGGCTGCGGCCCGGGGAGGCGGCGGAGATGCGGAATTTCCGGGTGACCTCGGGCGGGGCGCTGAAAAAGAGGCCGGGGAGCCGGAACGTGGCGGGGCTCCTGGCCGGGTACGTGCCCCATGTGCGAGAGGGGTCCAGGCGGCTTTTGATGACGGATGTGGGGCTGTCGCCGGAGTACGAGATGCGGCCGCGGATGACGGCGGATGACGTGGGGCGTGTGACGCCCGCCGGGGACGCTGTCCAGGTAGACAGTGAGAACGCGGCCCGGTATACGGGATTCTACTACGCCCGGGAGGGGGCGTGCTGGCAGCTGGACGAGTGCGCCGTCACGCCGGGGACAGGGACCGAGGACATCACCGGGGGCAAGGCCACGGCGGGGGCGCTGGGGGTGATCGCCACGGGGTCCCAGGTCTGGACAAAGGACGGGCAGACCACCTGGCAGGGGGAGCGGACCTTAGACACCTACGCGGAGGGGACCGTTGGGGCCGGCGGCGCCGGGGTCCGGGGAGACGTGACCACACAGCCCACGCCTGCGGGAGACTCACCGGAGTGGAGCACACAGAATGTGGGGGGCTATGTGCTCCGGGACGGACGGCTCTGGCGATATTACGGAGCGCGGGTAGATTCCTGCGTCTCCAGCTACGTCTGGAGGAAGTACAG
>CANQPU010000030.1 GCA_947625815.1 uncultured Oscillospiraceae bacterium | reverse complement strand
CACCCCCTGTTGTACCTTTCATTCTACAACAGGGGGTGTCTTTTTTCATTGTCCGTTTGACGGGGCGCAGTCCACTCGGGGGACAGATCTTTTTTTAACTTATTCTGAACTGTTCGATGCCCCGGGTGAAGATATCCCCGCCGCCGGGGTCGATGCCCACGATGAGCGGCATTTTCTCCACCACAAGGCGCTTGACCGACTCACAGCCCAGCTCCGGGAAGGCGATCTCCTCCATCTCCTTAATGGAGCGGGCGATGAGCGCCCCCGCCCCTCCCACGGCGCACAGATAGACGGCGCCGTTTTTCACGATCGACTCCTTCACGGCATCGCTCCGCAGTCCCTTCCCGATCATGGCCGCCAGGCCAAGCTCCAGGAGCCGCGGCGCAAAGCCGTCCATGCGGCTGGAGGTGGTGGGACCGCAGGCGCCGGTGGGCATCCCGTCGTGTCCCGGCGTGGGGCCGGCGTAATAGATCACGGCGTCCCTGATCTCAAACGGCGTCGGCTCTCCGGCATCCAGGAGCCGGAAAATGGCCATGTGGGCCTGGTCCCGGGCGGTGTAGATGGTCCCGCTGAGCAGGACCCGGTCCCCGGCCCGCATCCGGGGCGCGTATCGGCGGATCTCCGAGGCGTCAATATCAAAGTGACCCTGCATTCTCCGCCTCCTGCCCGTCAAGAGGCATGATATCCAGCTCCGTATCCAGGGCCGAGAGCCTCTCCCCCGCGTTCTTCAGCGTATCCTGGAGCGCTGTGAGCCTGGAAGAGGCCGTCTTCAGCTCGTGGTCGGCCTGAGAGACGTTGATGCCGATATCCCCGCAGAGCTCCTCGTAGGCCCTCCTGACGTCGGAGAGGATCCCCCGGGCATTCTCGATCACCTGCTCGGCCCGCGCCCGGACCAGCTCCTCCTGGTCGGGGAGTTCGGAGGACGCGGGGCCGTCCTGCCTCAGCTCCTCCAGCTTCTCCTCCAGCGCCTCAACGCGCCCTGAAAGCTTTCTGTTCTCCAGCGCCAGGTCGTTTCTCTCCGCTGCCAGCGACTCGATATAGTCGATCACATCTTTTCTGTTGAACCCGCCGAAAACCCGGCCCTTGAAGTTTCCCTTCTCCTGTTCCACAGCAAAGCTCACCGTCCTTCAGATCGTTCTGCTTCTTATTTTATCACATCCGTCATAATAAAACAACCTAAAATGACATCCCCGGTCATTTTTCTCCAAAGCTCCCCATGGGATCTTCCCTCCCGCGCTTCCAAAGAGCGGTAAAATTCTTAATAAAACGGTTGCCGCCCCCGCCTCAGGTGGTATATAATATGGAAAAAGGAGGCTTATTATGGGAGATTGGAATACGGAATACCCGCGGCCCTTGCTGCGCCGGGAGAGCTTCCTGCCCCTCCACGACCACTGGACGCTCAATGGCGCCCCTGTCGCTTTGCCCTGGCCGCCGGAGGCGGAGCTGTCAGGCTTCCGTGGAAGTCCCGGGGACGTTCTGGACTATCGGTGCCTTTTCACCCTGCCGGAGGGGTTCCTGACAGAGGGCAAACGGCTGATCCTCCATCTCGGCGCCGTGGACGAGACGACGCGCGTGTGCGTCAACGGCGTCGAGGCCGCGTATCATGAGGGCGGGTATCTGCCCTTCGAGGCGGACATCACCGCCCTCCTCCGAAGCGGGGAAAATGAGCTGACGGTCCTGGCGCTCGACGGCCTCTCGCCGGATTTTCCCCACGGCAAGCAGTGCCGCTCCCCTCACGGCATGTGGTACACGCCGGTCTCCGGCATCTGGCAGCCCGTCTGGCTGGAGGCTGTTCCGGAGAGGAACGCCGTGCGCTCCCTGCGCGCCCGGGGAGACACGCGGGGCCTGACGCTGGAGGTGGAGACGGAGGGCGCGTATACGGTCACCATCCCCGCGGCCGGGATCCGCGCCACGTCGGACAGGCCGGAGCTGCGCCTGGACATCCCCTCCCCAAGGCTGTGGAGCCCGGAGGACCCCTTCCTTTACGATCTTACCGTGGAGACGGCGTCCGAGACGGTGTACAGCTATTTTGCCCTCCGTGAGATCGGCTTTTGTGAGCACCGGGGCCACACGGTGCTCGCCCTCAACGGAAAACCCATCTTTTTGTGCGCCGTGCTGGACCAGGGGTATTTTGAGGATGGGCTGTTCCTGCCGGAGGAGCCGGAGGAATACGAGCGGGACATCCTGCGCATGAAGGAGCTGGGCTTCAACGCCCTCCGAAAGCACGTGAAGCTGGAGCCCGAGGCGTTTTATCATGCCTGCGACAGGCTGGGGATGCTGGTGATCCAGGATATGGTCAGCTCCGGGGAGTACAGCTTCCTCCGGGATACCTTCCTCCCGACGGTCGGCCTCCGGCATAGACGCGACACGGGCCGAAGGGTGCCGGAAAGGCGCAGGAGGCTCTATGAGGACGGGGTAAGCGGGACCCTTGGACGGCTGGTGAGCCACCCCTGCGTGATAGGATACACCCTCTTCAACGAGGGGTGGGGACAGTATGAATCGGACAGGCTTTATCGCCAGGTGAAGGCGCTGGATCCGTCGCGTTTTGTCATTTCCGCCTCCGGGTGGTTCGAGCAAAAGGAGTCGGACGCCAGGAGCGAGCATGTCTACTTCCGCTCCAAAGTCCTGGGACCCGCGCCGGAGGGGCGCGTCCTCATTCTGAGCGAGTGCGGCGGCTTCGGACGTTCCGTCCCCGGCCACGACCGCGGCGGCCGCTACGGCTACGGAAAGCGTCAGGATTCCGCGGAGGCCCTGACGGCAAAGATCGTCTCGCTTTACCGCGACATGATCCTCCCCTCCCTCAAAAACGGCCTCACTGCCTTTGTTTACACACAGCTCTCCGACGTGGAGTCTGAGATCAACGGGCTCTATACCTATGACCGTCAGGTCTGTAAGGTGGACAAGGAGGTCATACGGCAGATGAACCGGGAGGTCAGGCAGGCGTTTGAATGAAACCGGTCCGCTGTGCCCGGTTTTTTCGGTCAAACCATGTTCAGGTGATTGGCATATCCCGCGGGATATGCTATAATCCTCCTCAGGACAAGTCCATACCAGATCATATGCCGTCTCCCTCCCGGCTATGCGGGGCCGCGGGACACGGCGCATTACAGATAAGGGGTGTTGCAGTATGAGTCTTTTTCTGACGCTGGCGTTTCTTTTCTTTATCGGCTCCGTATTCGGATGGGTTCTGGAGCTCTTTTTCCGGCGCTTCTTCTCCTCGGCGAATCCTGAGCGCAAATGGATCAACCCCGGCTTTTGCACGGGCCCCTATGTGCCGCTCTACGGCATGGGCCTTTGTATCCTCTTTCTCATCGCCATGCTGGAGAAGCTGAATCTGATCGCCGATCCGGTGCTCAACAGGATCGTCCTGTTCGCCGCCATGGCTGTCTGCATGACGGTCATTGAATACATCGCCGGCATTGCCGCGCTGAAGATCGCCCATGTCCGGCTCTGGGACTACTCCGGGGAGTGGGGCAATATCGACGGCCTTATCTGCCCCAAGTTCTCCCTCATTTGGGCCCTGCTCGGCGCGGTGTACTACTTTTTCGTCCATCCGCATATTCTGGACGCGCTGGCCTGGCTCTCCCGGAATCTGGCCTTCTCCTTCTTCATCGGGCTTTTCTTCGGCGTCTTTATCATCGACCTGGCCCATTCGGCCGATCTCACCGTGAAGCTCAGAAAATTCGCCAGGGAGCACGACGTGGTCATCCGTTACGAGAACCTCAAATCCCAGCTCCGCTCTCTTCAGAAAAGCACGTCCTTCTTCCGTCCCTTCCACACCGCCCAGCCTCTGCATGAGCATCTTTCCAAGCTGAGCGCCAAGGCGTCGGATTTCGTCTTTTCCCGCAGGGAAAAGTGATCTTCGCCGGCTCTCTCCGCGTCATGTCCGGCCCCCAGCGCAAAAAAGCAACCCTTTTGGGGTTGCTTTTTTTGGAATAACCGGATCGCCCAGGGACTCACGGGTCAGCACCGCCTCGTCCGCCTCGGTGAGCTTAAAGGGACGGCGTCAATCGACGGTCAGCTTGAATACCACCGGCATATCGGTCTCCACCGGCTTTTGAAGCCGCACCGTCAGGGAAGTCTCGTCCTGCTCCCATTTGACGTCCTTTTCGATCCCCAGCGCCTCCACTTTGCGCACGATGCTGTGAAAATCCGGCACCTGGAAGGAGTCCTTCGTGGCCAGAGACGCTATCCTCACCGTGTCCTGCCCCCTGGCGTTGAGACATATGGCGTACAGCGCGCCGTTGTTGGCGGTAAAGCGTATGTCCCGGACGGTGTAGCCCTTGTCCTCGGAGTCAGCGAACTGTCCCTCGGTTATCCCGGTGGGCCCCTCGCCGGATATCCGCCAGGTCCGGGCCCCGTCGATTGCCTCGCCGTTTACGTCCATCCACTCCCCGATAGCCAGGAGTATGTCCCGGTCCTCCTTCGGTATGGTCCCGTCGGCCCGGGGGCCGATGTTTAAAAGCAGCCGCCCGTTCTTGCTGACGATGTCGCAAAGGTCCCGCACGATCTGGGCCGGGGTCTTATATTCGTTCCCCTCGGTGTAGCCCCAGGAGTTTTTGGCCACCGCCGTGTCGGACTGCCAGATGTATGGCTTGGCCGCGGCAAACTGTCCGCGCTCCACGTCCGGCACCGCCGTGCCGAACACAAAGCCGTCCTGCTTGTAGTTTATCACCACGCCCCTGCCCCATTCGTCAGCCCGGTTATAATAGTAGGCGGCGAATTTCCGAAGATAGGGCTTAACGGAGGCGTGCATTATCCACCAGTCGAAGTAAACGAGCCCCGGCTTATATCTGTCCACCAGCTCACAGCACCGACACAGCCAGTCCTCCAAAAATTCCTCCGTGGGCGTGGGTTCCGAGAACCTGTCAAAGTGGTCCCGTTCGGGCATGGAGGGCCAGTAGAAGTCCCCGCGCTTCAGGGGCTCCTTTATGTCGGAGTCGAACTCCTTCCCGTGACCCATAAAGAACCAGTGCTCCACCCGGTGGCTGGAGGCGCAGGGCACGAGCCCCCGCTTTTCAAGCTCCAGGTAGAGCTCCCCCAGCACGTCCCGCTTCGGTCCCATCTCCCAGGCGTTCCAGTGGGATATGTCGCTTTTGTACATCTGGAACCCGTCGTGATGCTCCGCCACGGGCACCACGTACCTGGCACCGGCCCTTTTGAATAGCTCCGCCCACTCGGCGGGATCAAATTTCTCTGCCCGGAAAAGGGGGATAAAGTCCTTGTAGCCGAATTTATTCTGTGGCCCCCAGGTGTTCACGTGGTGCTCAAATTCCTTCGTGCCCTGTATGTACATGTTCCGCGAGTACCACTCACTCCCGAAAGCCGGCACGGAGTATACGCCCCAGTGTATAAATATCCCCAGCTTCGCCCTCTCGTACCACTCCGGAACCCGATATTGGGCCAACGACTCCCAGGTGTCCTTGAACCGTCCCCGGGATATCACTTCGTCAATTTTTTTAAGGTGATCCTCCACAGTCATACCTCCCTTGTTTTTTGTAAATGATACCACGTTTTAAATAGGAAATTTTTGAGGTCGTTCCAGTTCGCTCTGGAACGGCCTCAAAACTCTTGCGGCGCAGGCGTTTTGGCTACGAATAGTAGTATTAACCTGCAATTTTGGTGCCGGTGACCGGGATCGAACCGGTACGATGTTGCCATCACGGGATTTTAAGACGGTGAGAGTATTCGGTAGAACACGTCTCTTAATGGAAATTGACGGAACACACTGAACCAAAAAAGCCGCCGTTTGCAAGCGATTTTAGGCTCGATTCCTGGAAAATGCTTGCGCCGCATTCCCTTTTCATTTTCTCCGTTTTATGGCCAAAAAAAGCAATTTGGAGGCCCAGTGGAGGTCCAATGAGGACCGCAAAGAAATGCAAACCAATATAAGATGAGTGTGCCTTATCCTCCATCGCCATTGACAATGATAATTTGGAGGTGCATTATGGCAAAACGAGTTTACTATGAAAAGTTGTTCCAAGAGTACCCTGATGTTGTGACGCTGAACCAGTTTAGACAGATGCTCGGAGGGATCGCGGATTCAACAG
Source organism: uncultured Oscillospiraceae bacterium (assembly GCA_947625815.1). Classification (GTDB taxonomy): domain Bacteria; phylum Bacillota; class Clostridia; order Oscillospirales; family Oscillospiraceae; genus RUG626. The sequence continues at coordinate 4 of CANQPU010000030.1, read as the reverse complement.
CGAG
>CANQPU010000029.1 GCA_947625815.1 uncultured Oscillospiraceae bacterium | reverse complement strand
ACCTGTCACGTGGGGATCCGCAAGTGGACCGGCAACGACGGCAAGGAGCACGAGAGCAACGAGATCACGGAGTTCTACGACCCGGAGACAAGCCCCCTGAAGCCCGAGGAGCAGACGGACTTCTTCGGGGCATCCGCCCAGGGCGGGAGCTTCACACCCGGGAAGTTCTGATATGGAGATAAGACCATATCAGCGGGAGGCCCTGACCGCCATCAAGTCGGACTGGGCCTCCGGCTATAAGAAGACCCTCCTGGTGCTCCCCACGGGGACGGGCAAGACCATTGTCTTTTCCAAGCTAATCGAGGAGGAGGTCACGGACGGCCACCGGTGCTTGATCCTGGCCCATCGGGGGGAGCTTTTGGACCAGGCGGCGGACAAGCTTTACATGACTACCGGCCTGCGGTGCGCCCTGGAGAAGGCGGAGGAATCGAGCCTCAATAGCTGGTATCGGGTGACGGTGGGGTCCGTGCAATCGCTCATGCGGGAGAAGAGGCTTCAGCAATTCGCACCGGGGTACTTCGACACCATCGTTGTGGATGAGGCCCACCACACCCTCTCAGAGAGCTATCAGCGGGTATTGGGGCACTTCCCTGACGCACAGGTCCTGGGCGTCACCGCCACGCCGGACCGGGGGGATATGCGCAATCTGGGCCAATACTTCGAGCACCTGGCCTACGAGTACAGTCTGCCCCGGGCCATCCGGGACGGGTATCTTTGCCCAATCAAGGCAGTCACCATCCCACTTAAGTTGGATCTCTCCGGCGTGGGGGTGCAATCCGGGGACTTCAAGTCCTCCGACCTGGACAGCGCCCTGGACCCGTACCTCTGGCAGATCGCCGAGGAGATGATGACGTACTGCAAGGGCCGCAAGACGGTGGTCTTTCTCCCCCTGATCAAGACATCCCAAAAATTCCGGGACATTCTCAATGAGAAGGGGCTCCGGGCGGCGGAGGTCAACGGGGACAGCGTGGATCGGAAGGAGACTATATCCCGCTTCGAGGCGGGGGAGTACGACGTACTGTGCAACTCCATGCTCCTCACCGAGGGATGGGACTGTCCGGCGGTGGACTGCGTCGTGGTCCTCCGACCCACCAAGATCCGCAGCCTTTACAGCCAGATGGTGGGGCGCGGAACGCGGCTTTGCCCCGGCAAGGACCATCTGCTCCTTCTGGACTTTTTATGGCACACGGAGCGGCACGAGCTGTGCCGGCCCGCCTGCCTCATCTGTGAGAGCGACGAGGTGGCCCGCAGGATGACCGAGAGGCTGGGGGAGGAGGCCGGGACGGCCGTGGACATCACCGAGGCCGAGGAGGCCGCAGAGAGCGACGTGGTGGCTCAGAGAGAGGAAGCGCTGGCAAAGCAGCTGGCGGAGATGCGCGGCCGGAAGCGGAAGCTGGTGGACCCCCTCCAGTTCGAGATGTCGATCCAGGCGGAGGATCTGGCCGGGTATGTGCCGGCCTTCGGCTGGGAGTGCGCCCCGCCGTCTGACGCCCAACTCAAAGCGCTGGAGAAATTCGGCATCTTCCCGGATGATGTGGGCAGCGCGGGAAAAGCCAATCTGCTCTTAGACCGGCTCCAGAAGCGCCGGGAGGAGGGGCTGGCGACGCCCAAGCAGATCCGATTTTTGGAGGGCAAGGGATTTCTCCACGTGGGACAGTGGCAGTTCGAGACGGCAAGTCACATGATCGACCGGATCGCCGCCTGTAACTGGCACATCCCGGCGGGAGTGATACCCCGTGAGTATGTAGGAGCGTAAAACCATGGACAACAAGGGACTTGACTTAACGGAGGCGATCAACCATATCGACCCCGCTACGTGCAGCTACGACGATTGGCTGGCCGTCGGTATGGGGCTGGCGGAGGCCGGATACCCGGCCTCTGTTTGGGATGAATGGAGCCGCCGGGATCCCCGGCGGTATCACCCCGGCGAGTGCGAACGGAAGTACAGGAGCTTTGACGGCACGGGGGAACCCATCACCGGCGGGACCGTCGTAAAGATGGCCATGGACGCCGGCTGGCATCCGGACGGCGGCGGGCGGATCCTGGACTGGGACGACACCATCACCGAGCGGGAAAATCAGGTGGTGGTGAATCGGGCCTGGCTGGAACGGCGGGAGATCCAGGAGCCGGAAGGGGCCGCCTGGCACCCGGCGGGCGAGCTTATCCGCTACCTCTCCACCCTCTTTGGGCCGGACGAGTACGTGGGCTATGTGACGGAGGTATTCGCCACAGACGACGGCGAGAAGAAGCCCACAAAGGGCTTTACGGACAGGACGGCGGGGGAGCTTATTGAGGCACTGGGCCGGTGTCATGACGATATCGGCGCGGTGCTTGGAGACTATGATCCGGAGGTTGGGGCATGGATCCGCTTTAACCCACTGGACGGCAAGGGCGTGACCAACGAGAACGTGACCGCCTACCGCTACGCCTTAGTTGAATCGGACAAGATGGACGTTGCGGAACAGAACGCCATGATCCGGGAGCTGGAGCTTCCGGTGGCGTGTCTTGTATACTCCGGGGGCAAGAGCATCCACGCCATCGTGCGCATTGACGCCGGGTCTTACGAGGAGTACAGGCGGCGGGTGGACTTCCTTTACTCCGTCTGTGAGAAGAACGGGTTGGTCATCGACAAGCAGAACCGCAATCCCTCCAGATTATCACGCCTCCCCGGCGCCGTCCGGCGGGGACATAAGCAGTTTATTGTTGATACCAACATAGGTAAGGCGAACTGGGAGGAGTGGCGGGAGTGGATCGACAGTGTCTCCGACGACCTTCCGGATCCGGAGAGCATGGCCCAGGTGTGGGACAACATGCCGCAGCTGGCGCCGGCGCTCATCGAGGGGGTCCTGCGGCAGGGCCACAAGCTTCTGCTGGTGGGACCCTCCAAGGCCGGCAAGAGCTTTGCCCTCATTGAGCTGTGCATTGCCATCGCCGAGGGAACCCCTTGGCTGGGCTTTTCCTGCGCCCAGGGGCGCGTTTTGTACGTCAACCTGGAGTTGGATAGGCCCAGCTGCTTAAATCGCTTCCGGGACGTTTACGCGGCCCTGGGCGTGCCGCCCCGGCACCTGGACAATCTGGACATCTGGAATCTGAGGGGCAAGAGCCTGCCTATGGACAAATTGGCTCCTAAGCTCATCAGGCGGGCCACGAAGAAGAATTACATCGCCGTAGTCATCGACCCCATCTACAAGGTACTCACCGGCGATGAAAACAGCGCGGATCAGATGGCCAAATTCTGCAATCAGTTTGATAAGGTGTGCACGGACTTAGGATGCGCCACCATCTACTGCCACCATCACTCCAAAGGATCCCAGTGGGGCAAGGTCTCCATGGACCGGGCCAGTGGATCCGGGGTGTTCGCCCGGGATCCGGACGCGCTGCTGGACCTTATCGAGCTACCGGTTAACGCGGAAACCAAGAAGCGGGCCGTGCCGGGGGCCGATGAAGTCAGGCTCATGAATCTCACCGCTTTGCGGATCGAGGGGACCCTGCGGGAGTTCCCAAAATTCGCGCCGGTGAATCTTTGGTTCGATTACCCCGTGCACCGGTTGGACACCGGCGGGGAGCTGGCGCGGGTCAAGAGCGGGAAGAAGGCAAAAGCCAACACCGGGGACGATGACGACGATGACGGCGGTGAGGGGATGGGTGACGCCCTGGATATGTGCTTTGATTCACTTAATTTCGGCGGGGAGCCGGTGACCGTGCAGAGGGCGGCGGAGTACTGGGGCTGCACGGAAAGAACAGTCAGAAACAGGTTTCGCGCCTCTCCTAATTACACAATCAAGGACAATATCATTACCGAAAAGCCCCAATAAATGGGAGGAAAGGAAAGGAAAACGACCCCTATATATATTTTTTCCTTTCCCTGTGTCACGGAGGAAACCACACAAGGGAAAAGGGGGGTAAGACCTCCCCCCCTTCCCCTGATCTTGTGCGTTTCCCTCCATGCCGTAGACCATTTTTAATTCCCTTCATTATTTTGTCGAGAGGTGACGCAAATGACTTTAGATTTCTTTATGCCGATGATCCCGCCGACGGTGACGCACCAGGAGAAGTCGGTGCACGTTGTGCGGGGCAAGCCGGTATTCTATGAGCCGGCGGAGTTGAAGGACGCGAGGGCGAAGCTGACGGCGCATCTGGGACAGCATCGGCCGGAGAGGCCGCTGGAGGGTGCGGTTGAGCTTTTGACGCTCTGGTATTTCCCGCTGACAGAACAGCACAAGAGCGGGGAGCCGAAGATAACAAAGCCGGACACGGATAATCTGCAAAAGCTCCTGAAGGACTGTATGACAGAGTTAGGCTTTTGGAAGGACGACGCCCAGGTATTTAACGAGAAGTGCGTAAAGTTCTGGGGCGACACGCCGGGCATATTCATTTTTGCCGGTGAATATGAGGGGACGGAAAGGATGTGACGCAATGGAAAACATTTTCGGGCGGCGGCTCCAATATCTCCGGGAACGCCGGGGGATATCCCGGCGGGTGCTGGGGGAGCTGTGCGGGCTCTCTAAAAACATGGTGAGCAGGTACGAGCGGGGGGAGACGGAGCCCGCGGGAAGTACGCTAATGGTTATCGCGGACATCTTCGGGGTCAGCATGGATTGGCTGCTGGGGAGGGGGGAATAAAGGAGGCCGTCGGGCAGAGCTTGTCGGGGTATATTCTCCAGGCCGTGCGGGAGCGCATGGATCGTGAAAATGAAAAGAGGAGCTGACCAGACGGCCGGCTCCTTCTTTTTTTAAAATTTTTTCGTGTGTGCCCCATATATGGGGCACCGCTTCTTTTTGTGGGAGTATCATGGTAGCAGGAGCATTATGAGAGGAGGCGGACCCGTGAACATCAAGTATAAGGCCAACGAGCTGGAAGAGGCTTTCGAGAAGGCTATGCAGCACTGCATAGATGCTCACGTTCCGCCGGTGGATTTCGTGCTCCACGAGTACACAACCATTTCCAACGACACGATGAACAACTACCTCAAATGGGCGGAGGATATGGAGATGGGCAAGATTGAGCCTGATCCCGAGGTGATACGGGCTTCGGTTGCTATAAAAAAATGGGGGGAGTTTAAGACGTTCTGGTGGGTGACGCTGGGGGTGAACAATGAGAAGCTCCAGACGATGGCCATCTTCAACCTCAAGCAGCCTTGCAACGGCGGCTATACGGACAAGCCCGTGGGGGCTGTCGGCAACGTGGAGATCGTCATAAACACCCAGGGCGTGGGCGATAAGGCATTTAAGTGATGCAGGGGAATTGGTAAGCGCTGGAATGGCAAATTGACCAATCAGCCGCGCGGAGACGTGCAGGATTTGCAGGATTTAAAAAAGCCTTGCGGCGCAACGATTCTTCAATTAGCTAAATTGAATAAAACTGTTATTTTGTTCAATGTCGGCCGGAAATCGGGCAAAAATAGGCCAAAATTTGCATTTTCAGTCAATCGGGCTTGCAAAGTCTTATTGGGCCAGACGGTCCGACGGACAGGCCGCAGGCGCGGGCCGAGGAACGCGTATAAGCGGGACGGGATACGGCTTCAGGCAACACCGACCAGCCCCCCGGCGGAAAAACGGGGGCGTCGCGAGCGGAAGCGTATAGAAAGAATGGCGCACAGCCGCTCTTTTGATCCTCAAAATGGCCGCTGAATTTTTGAAACGGCCGCCCCGGCGGAAAAACGGGGGTGGATCAAAGCGATCCGCCATCACAAATTTTTAAAACCGAAGGGGGAGGGCAATGGCCGGAAGCAGGCGGGGAAGACCGCGGACGTGCGACGAGACGCAGACGCTCAACAATCAGCGGGGGAAATTCCAAATCACCTGGGATCCCGGTGAGGCCAACCCCAAACAGAAGATGTTTTTCGAGGCCCGCACCACCTTCATCGCTTACGGCGGGGCCAAGGGCGGCGGGAAAACCTGGGCTGTTCGGACAAAAGCCGTGGGCGGGGCGATCTGTAACCCGGGTATCAAGATCCTGATCATGCGGCGGACCTACCCGGAGCTGGAGGAAAACCATATTCAGCCCATCGTGTCCAGCGTGAACCCGTCCATAGGCGTCTATAACAGCTCCTTGCGGATGATGACGTTTTTCAATGGCTCCACCATCAAATTCGGCCATTGGCCCGATAAACAGGCGGAGCTTGAGTACCAGGGACAGGAATTCGATTGGATCTTTATCGACGAGGCCACACAGTTCACGGAGAGGGCGTTCAATTATCTGAAGGGCTGTCTGCGCGGTGTGCGCGGACAGGAGGTAGGGGGATATCCCAAGCGCATGTATCTCACCTGCAATCCGGGCGGCGTTGGTCATCGGTGGGTGAAACGCCTCTTCATTGACCGGGATTATATCCATGACCCGGATAATCCGGAGGGGTGGGAGGATTCTGATGACTATACCTTCATTCCCGCCACGGTGGAGGACAACACGGCGATGCTGGAGAGCTCGCCGATGTACCTGAAGATGCTGGCGCAGATGCCGGAGAATCAGCGCAAAGCATACCGCTACGGCGACTGGGACGCCCTGGGGGGGAGTTACTTTCCGGAGTTCCGGTTGGATACACACGTCTGCGCGCCCTTCCGGATTCCCGACCACTGGACCAGGTATCGGTCCATTGACTACGGCCTTGATATGCTGGCGGTCTATTGGATCGCGGTGGACGAGCAGGGGCGGAGCTGGGTTTACCGGGAGTACACCAGGGACAGGCTCATTGTTCAGGACGCGGCCAGGAACATCCTGGATAACACCCTGCCGGGGGAGCAGATCTCCGTGACCTTTGCCCCGCCGGACCTGTGGAGCACCCAGAAGGACACGGGGCGGACCATGGCGGAAATCTTCATGACCTGCGGGGTGAGTCTCCAGCGGGCAAGCAACAACCGGGTCCAGGGGCACATGATGATCAAGAATCTCTTAGCCCCCATGAATGACGGCAAACCGGGACTTATGATCTTCAAAAGCTGCCGGCAGCTTATCAACGACCTGCGGGACATTCAAGCGGACGAGATAAATCCCAATGACTGTGCGAAGGAACCTCACGAGTTGACCCACACCGTGGATTCCCTGCGGTACTATTGCGTGTCACGCACCCTCCCCGGCGAACGCCCGGCGGAGGCGGCCTATGAGGAAGAGGACGATTTGGAGGAGTACGACGAGTTTATGACCGGTGGGGAAGCTACGGCCGGATATTTGACGGCGTGAGTGTGGCGGCAAATTTCCAAACGTTTGGGATTTTGACTCCTGGCGGGAAAAGAAAGGGGAGGCAAACATGGTTAACGTGATTTTGGTTCTGCTGGCTCTGGTGATTGTGGAGCTGGCCGTGTTGATTGGGGTCGTTACCTGGCGAAGTCTCGCCGGTGAGCGTCCGTCGGGCTCGGCGGTGGTTCCTCCTGCCGCCGAGCCGACGTCAGAAGAAGAGGAGCAGGCGAAAATTGAGAAGCGCATCCAGGATTCCATAACTCAGATGATGGGCTATGACCTGGCGGCGGCCAGAAGGGCGGTAAGACGCGATGCCGACGAATCGGACGAATAAGGAGCCGGAAAAGGGACGGCGCTGGTTGGATTCTGTCTTTGAAGACGAGGGAGGGCCATCTCCGGCCGCGGTGTGGAAGCTTTATGAGCGGGGACGAAAGTTCAAGGAGGCCATTGACCTTTTTGAAACCGTCAACACCAACGAGAATTTCTTCATCGGCAAGCAGTGGGAGGGAGTCCAGTCCAATGGGCTGCCTACACCCGTATTCAACATCCTGAAACGTGACGTATGTTTTGTGGTCAGTTCCATTACCACGGACAATCTGAAGGTCCAGGCCACACCCCTGGCGGCCTCCCCGGAGACGGGGAAGCTGGCGGAGCCGGCGAGGATCCTGAATGAGGAATTTGAAAGCATCTTTGAACACAACCGCATCACAAGCATACTCCGGGAATTCGCCAGGGATGCGGCGGTGCGGGGGGACGGGTGCATCTACACCTACTGGGACCCGGACGCCAAAACGGGGCAAAAAGCCGAGGGAGCCGTCCGATCTGAGGTGGTCCCCAACACCAGGGTCTATTTTGGCAACCCCAACGACCGGAACGTGCAGAAACAGCCCTATATCATCATTGAGAACCGGGATATCGTGCGTCTTTTGCGGAAATACGCACGTAAAAACGGCTGTGAGGACTGGAACGACATCACCGTGGACGACGATAATACTCATCCGGGCGATGAGCGGCGAACGGACGACAAGGTCACCAAGCTCTTTTTCATGTGGAGGGACGAGGAGAGCGGAGAGATTTGGGGGTATGAATGTACCAGGCACAACGATGTCCGAAAAGCCTGGCGGATGGGCATCAGGCTCTACCCCATTGTGTGGCTCAACTGGGACTATGTGGATGACTGCTACCACGGACAGGCGATGATCACGGGGCTCATCCCCAACCAGATCTTTATCAACAAGATGTGGGCTATGTCTATGCTGTCTCTGATGACTACGGCCTACCCCAAAATCGTCTACGACAAGACCCGGATACCCCGGTGGACCAACCAGATCGGCCAGGCCATCGGGGTGCCGGGTGGGGATGTGTCCACTGCGGCCAAGGCCATTGACCCGGCGGCCATCTCACCTCAGGTGAGCCAGTTTATCGAGGCGGCCATCAGTCAGACCAACGCCAACCTGGGCGCCACCAGCGTGGCCCTGGGCGACACGAGGCCGGACAACACCTCCGCCATCATCGCGCTCCAGCGGGCGGCGGCCACCCCCAGTGAGATCACGAAGCAGAACCTCCAGCAGTGCGTGGAGAATCTGTCGCGGATCTATCTGGAGTTCATCGGAGAATTCTACGGTGTGCGGACGGTGGATGTGGAAACGCCGGAGAAGGTCCGTGAGGCCATGGAGTTCGCGGGACTTGAGACGCCGGAGGAGATTCCTATGGAGTTCGACTTCTCCGTATTCAAGGACATGCCCATGGCGATGAAACTGGACGTGGGGGCAAGCTCCTATTATTCCGAGATCGCGTCTATCCAGACGCTGGATAATCTGCTGACACAGGGAAAGATCGATGTGGTCCAGTACCTGGAGCGGATCCCCGACGGGTACGTCACCGACCGGCGGGGGCTCATCACGGAGCTCCGACGGGTACGGGACGCAGCCGCTGCGCCGGTTCCAACTGCCGGCGGAGGCGGGCCGGTAGCGGAGACCGGTGAAAAGGTGCCGGTGCCGGCCGGTGGGGGGTATTCCGCCCTCCAGAGGAAGGTCACAGAGGGAGAAGAGGTACGGTAAATGGCGGCGTTTAAAATCAAGCAGGGGGATGCCTGTATCATCCCCGTGAAGATCCTGATGAACGGGGAGCCGGTGAACATCGGGGATGTGGCGGAGGTTGAATTCCGGACCGGAGATATCCGGAAGATGTATCCGGCGGATGTGACATATGATGCCGAAAACAAGACCTTTCGGATGCCGCTCCGGCAGGAGGACACCTTCACCTTCCCGGCGGATGACTTCGTGCAGTTCGATGTACGGGTGAAGTTCGTAGGGGGTACGGTCATCGGCACCCAGAAAGTGACGGTATTCGTGACCGTGGACGCGCTGAGTGAGGAGGTCATCTGAGTGGAAACGGAAGTTTATACCCAAACGCCCGGGGCGGTGGAGGTGGAGCTTGGACAGTTCCGGCTCATCCCGGGGCCGAAGGGCGAGACGGGAGAGCGGG
>CANQPU010000028.1 GCA_947625815.1 uncultured Oscillospiraceae bacterium | reverse complement strand
ACCTACATACACGACAAATAATAATCTCTAAACAAAATTGATTAGTAGTTGTCGAGTGGGAATAAAAATCTGAAACCACGGACCCGTTGCGGCGCAAGGAATTTTGGATTTCGAACCCCTCCTGTGATAACAATTTATAGTGCAATCAGAAAGCCCTTACCGGAGGCATTGCAGGTAAGGGCTTTTCTCCTTTGTTCTTGTCAGCAGGAAATGAGACTGGTATAATTTTTACTGAACGAAGCTGAAAGAAGGGATTTGAAAGTGAAAAAGGATTTTCGCATCCATTTTGCCGACGAACAATTTGACGAGCTGCGCCGCCGAATCAGCATGACAAGGCTGCCGGAGTCGATAGAGGGGGATAACTGGTCGTTGGGGACGGACGTCGAGTACCTTTCATCGCTTCTTTCCTACTGGCGGGACAGCTATGATTGGAAACGGAAGGAAACTGAACTCAACCAATATCCGCAGTTTACCTGTGAACTGGATGGAGTGACGGTCCATTTCTTCCATATCCCCGGTTCCCGCAGAGGCGCCCTGCCGCTGCTGCTGACACACGGCTGGCCGGACAGCTTTCTTCGCTACGCAAAGGTGTTTCCGTTGCTCTCTGAATTTGACCTTGTGGTGCCCTCTATGCCGGGGTTTGCCTTCTCAACGCTGCCGCCGAAGGGCTTTCTCAATAACGCCGAGGTGGCGGAGCTCTGGCATAAGCTGATGACCGAGGTGCTTGGGTACAGGGAATACATAGCGTCAGGCGGCGATATGGGCCGGGGTGTGACGTGTTATCTGGCAGCCCGCTATCCGCGAGAGGTCAGGGGCATCCATCTCACCGATGTTGGCTTTGCGGGGGACATTGTGGCGGCGACTGATGAATCGCTTACACCTTTAGAGTTGGACTATAAGCGCCGCGCCCAGAAGTGGACGCAGATGGAGGGGGCCTATATCAATATCAACAGCACCAAGCCCCAGACCCTGGCGTTTATGCTCAGTGATTCTCCTGCCGGGATGGCCGCATGGATCGCGGAAAAATACCACGCCTGGAGCGACTGGCCTCTGCTGACGATGGACGACCTCTGCGACTGCCTGACCCTCTACTGGATGACCAACACGGCGTACACCTCCATCCGCGCCTACCACGCAAACAGCTTTACCTTGCCGACCATGGGGCCGATCACCGTACCGACAGCCATCGCGGCCTTTCCCCACGATGTCCTTCCGGTGCCGAGGGAGTGGGTAGAAAAGCACTATCCCGTGGTCCAATACACCACAATGCCCCGAGGCGGCCATTTCACCGCCCTGGAACAGCCGCGGGAGTTTGCGGAGGATATTACTCGATTTGCGAAGATGGTGTAAAAGTAAGCAGTGTATTATGATGCCTCATGTAGTATAATTTCAGTTGCAAGCCGTTAGAACTAACAGCAATACCGTTCCCGTTATCACCCGTGATAACAAAATGATAACAGCCCATCGTGTAGGCTGGATAGTACGGATAGGTCAAATCGTGGAAATACTGGGTATCATAATTCATAAGCAAAATTGTTTAGATTTGGATGCTCAGTAACGAGTGGGAGTGAGTTAATATTGCCGCCCGTGGGGATATAGCTCCACGGGCGGAATTTTTTGACAAAATATCTTGTTTGGTATTGCTATTATTCGAGATATAGAATATAATGTCTCATACAGAATTCACTCTGGAGGTAGCATTATGGAGTTAATGGCGGCGAAAGATGCAGCAGAAAAATGGGGCATATCGCAGAGAAGGGTCGCCGTTTTGTGCGCGGAAAATCGAATTCCTGATGCCGTCATGGTGGGGAAGATGTGGGTGCTTCCTGCCGATGCTGAGAAGCCCGCAGATGCCAGGAGCGACCGTTACAGCAAGTCAAGAGGTGCGGTCAAGCCCTTCCTGAAATGGGCAGGGGGCAAGGGCCAGCTCCTCCACGAGATAGAACGCTACTATCCTTTTGACGGCCAGACCGTTACAAAATACGCTGAACCTTTTGTGGGCGGAGGCGCCGTACTGTTTGACATACTTGACCGCTTTGACCTTGAGGCGGTTTATATCAGCGACATCAACACACAGCTTATTTGCACCTATCAGGTCATAAGAGATGAAGTGAATGAACTCGTCGATATTCTTTCTGGGTATCAAAGTGACTATTTGCCGATGGACGCGGAGAACAGAAGACTTTATTACATGGATAAGCGGGATCAATTCAACAGACTGATAGTCAGGTGCGATGATGAGTACCGGGTCGAGCAGGCGGCCCTGATGATTTTTCTCAACAGAACATGCTTTAACGGGCTTTACCGGGTGAACAGGCACGGCCTTTTTAACGTCCCCATTGGTTCTTACAAAAAGCCCTTGATTTGCGATGAGGCAAATCTGCGGGCCGTTTCGGACAAGCTAAAGGGTGTGCAGATAGTCTGCGGGGATTACAAGGCCTCGTCAGACTTCATCGACAGCCATACATTTGTCTATTTCGATCCTCCATATAGGCCAATTACCCAGACCTCCAGCTTTACCGCCTACACCGAAGACGCCTTCGGAGACGCCCAGCAAAAGGAGCTGGCGGAGTTTGTTGATGAGATGGGGAAAAAAGGGGCGAGAATTATGATAAGGGATATTCATGGAAGCGTGGTGATAAAAGATGGATTTGAGGCTCAATGATAAACTCGTCTCAGCGTATCACTCCGGCTCGCAAAAAGCACGGGTGCTGACTGAGACCTGGATTGGCGATAATCTTTTTTGCCCAAGATGCGGACATGACCATATCCAGCACTTTGCGAATAATAAGCCTGCCGCCGACTTTTTCTGCCCTGTTTGTAACAATCAATATGAGCTGAAAAGCAAACAGGGTAGCTTGGGAAGGAAGGTTGCGGACGGCGCTTATGATACATTAATTCGTAGAATTACCTCTTACGAGAATCCGGATTTCTTATTTATGAGCTATTCGATGGAGACTATGCGCGTTACTGACCTCATTATGATTCCAAAGTATTTCTTCGTTCCCGAGATAATTGAAAAGCGGGCACCATTGCCGTTGACAGCACGTCGGGCTGGGTGGGTAGGATGCAACATTGTAATTGAACAGATTCCCCAACAAGGCCGTGTTGTTATAGTTAGCGGAGGAATAGAGGAAGACCGTGAACTGGTTCTGGAAAGAGTTTCCCTGAGCCAACGCCTGAGTACGGAGAACCTCCACGCCAGAGGCTGGTTGATGGACATACTCAAATGTGTGAATTCTTTCCCATCAGGAGAGTTCTCGTTGACCGATATGTATCAATTTGAAAACTATTTGTTTGAGAAGCACCCAGAAAACAACAATATAAGGCCCAAAATACGTCAGCAACTCCAGTTGTTACGAGATAAGGGAGTAATCGAGTTTTTAGGTAAGGGGAGATATAGAAGGGCGAGATAGGGATAAAAATAGCAAAAGTGGCGTTAAAATATAGTTTTTCTCAGAATTTTGACATTGGGAAGGCGATAATGAGGACATTGTTTGCGTTGGAAAGAGCCATTGTACAATATAAATCAGGAGAGCTTGCTATAAAAAAGGACAAGGAACAATCAGGGCAAATAGCGATCGTAGAAGCATATCCAAGTGAGGGGGATGAGTTCTGAAATTTATCCACCACTAAGTCTGCATTGAGAGAGAAATTGAATACTCAGGTGTATAGAATAGTTTGATGTAGAAAGGTAATTTGAACATGAAAAAGGTTGTTGTAACAATAGAGGAAACTATTGCACAGAGTTTTGAAATTGAGATAACCGATGGTGAAAATGATGCTTGCGCTATAGACAAGGCCATTCAGCAATACAGAAACGGAGAACTTGTATTGGAGCCGGGTGAGGTTCAATTCAGGCAGATTTCCCTGTCTGAACCATATTTAAGAGCTTGGATCGAGTTTTGACGTCTATCTTCAACTTTGTTATATATAAAAACCGATCTCAATATTTTTCTGCTAGGTGGAGGTGAATAGTATGACTGAAAAAGAAGCAAGAAAAGTCCTTGCCGCATATCGTGAAGCGGATGAAGATACTGGTGAAGAATACGGTTATACTATCCAGAAGTATTGTGGCGAAAGCAATAATGCCCATGTTTTTCAATGCACGGCTGACGGGGTTGACCATGACGCCCTTGAGCCTGAAATGCGGGATTTGCCGTTGATGGCGGTATTTCCTGATGGAACCGTTGAAACGCTTCCGACTTAAAACCCAATATTGGTGATACTCGGCAAAAAGGTTGCATGATCCCCATGTCCTTTGAGGTCATGCGGATTTTTGAGAACGCCGGCTTTAAACTCAAGGAGCTTATCATCAAAGAGCAGCACAACTGCAAGGCGACGGGATATTGGAAGACCAACAGCGTCAAGTATAATTTTTTGCTGATAGCCCATGAGTATTTGTTTGTATTTAGAAAGTAAAGATATTCATCCTTTGCAAAACAAAAGCCGCCTGGCTGGGGCCAGGCGGCTTTTGTTGTCCTATGTCACATATCCCCGTTGGAGAAGATCCACACGGTCTCGACGCGGTCTTCGCCCTTGTGGTTCATGCTGAAGATCTGGAGGTTCATGGGGGTGCCGTCCACCTTGACGTAGTCGATGTTCACGAACTCCCTGTCCTCCAGCAGGCCCATCAGATACTCCGGGTCGGTGAGCTTGATGAACTGGTCGTAGTACTCCGTGCGGACGTATTTTTCGATGTACAGCGTGATGGCCTGGATGTAGGAGAAGTTCATCCGCTGAAGCACGTCCATAAAGAAGTCGGGGATGTAGATGTAGCGGACGGTGTCGCGCTTCATGTCCACATAGTAGACGCCGGCGTACTTCTCCGAGATGACATTCAGGAAGAACTCCTCATCCTGCTTCTTGGTCATGATCTGCTCCAGCTCATCGTCGAGGCAGCGCTTCCGGCGGGTGTCGCCGCTGCGCTTGTAGTAGTCCTCCTTGTTCTTCCGCATGGCAAGCTCCGCCATGCCCACGATGTTGTAGACCCTGGTGCTGTCGCCCTCGGCGGCGCCCACGGAGATCTCGTAGGAACTCTCCAACAGGGTACTTCGCGCCCGCTCCACCAGCGTGTCCATGTGGCCCTTGGACAGCCGCGTGCTCAGCACCACGAACTCGTCGCCGCCGATGCGGTAGACCCGCTCATCGGGGAAGAACTTCTTCAGCGTGTCCGCCACGGTGCAGAGCATATTGTCTCCCGCCTGGTGTCCCAGGTGGTTGTTCACCTCATGGAGACCGTTCACGTCCACATAGAGGCAGGAGACCCGGCAGGGCGCACCGCCCTTGAGCCGCTCCTCATCCTCTTGGAAGGTGTGGCGGTTGAAGAGCATGGTGAGGGCGTCCCGGTTGAAGTTGTCGATCAGCTCCTGGCGGTGGTGCATCTCGGCCAGGTGTTCCTCGTGCACGTCCTTGACGAACAGCACCAGCCGGGTCTTGTTGAAGTCGATCCCGCTCTGGGGGAGGATGTCCATCTGCGCCCAGCGGTAACCGCCCTGGGCGGTCTTGCGGCGGTAGCGGCAGGATAGACGCGTCTGGCTCTGGGAGAAGTGGCTTAAAATGTGGTCGGTGTCGGTGAAGTCATAATAGGTGTCCAGGTCCTCCGGGTGGACGTTTCCCGCCTCCGCGAAAGCGCGGAGCCATTGGCTGACCCTGGGGGAGTGCGCCATGGTGTCGTCGTACTCGTCCAGCTTGACGATGTCGTAGGTGTCGTGCTCCAGGTCGATGTTCAGAATCTTGTGGTACACCACCGACAGCGCCGCCATAGCCACGGTGATGGCGGTGGACTCGCTGTCCGCCGCCCGGAGGGCAAAGGCGACCCACGGGTTTTCCGGGGAGCAGTTGGCCGGGCAGATGATGCTGTGGATCATCCAGATACCCTTGCCGTCGGAGGAGCGGCGGCGGTAGCGGTAGATGATGCGCCGCTCGCCGGAAAACGCCCGGCCCCGGACGTACTCCGGGTCGGCAAACCGCAGATAGCCGTCCACGTACTCGGGATAGATCACGTCCGACGCGGCCAGCTGCTTCATGTATTCGTAGATATTTGCCCCCCGCAGCGCGTCGGGGGGAACATCGTTGTCCCACTTCAGGTACTCGTACTCCCCGGTGAGTAGGTTCACCCGGGCGAGATGTAAAAAGACGTCCACGACTGTGTCATGGATAAATTCATTATTTTCCGTTTCGTTCTGGTTTTGAACCATCCTTGCCTCATCCCTTGCTGCAAACTGCCGCCCCAAAGGCGGCCTGAACATTATACTACCATCCCCAATTTCTGTCAAACCGTCCGTGGCCGTCGCTCAACTTTTCCCGGTCGTCCGTGCGGCGGAGTTTGCCGCAAAATTTGACCCTGGGAGGGCTTCCCCGTGGGCGGCGGCGCGATCTGCGAGCAAACCGGACAAACGCCAATAAAAATCGAAAACCGGCTCCCCCACGCGGCGGGGGGGAGCCGGTCTGTCTTGCGTCAATAGCAGCGCTTGCAGGGGGTGTAGCCCCGGCTCTCCGCCTGGGTGCGGGTCATGGAGGAGGGGGATTTCATACCGCTGCAAGTGGGATCCCTGTGGTACTTGGAGCCGGTCTGGGAGACCCAGACGGTGCTGTCCGCAGCCGGGGCGACGGGCGCTGCGTCGGCCTTTGGCTTGCTCTCCGCCGGAGCAGGGGCCGCGGCGGGTGCGGCGCCCGCGTCCGGGGCCGGTGTCTGGGCGGTTGCGTCCGGCGCCTGGGATGGATCCTCCGACGTCTGCGCCTGGGACGGACTGTCCGTCGGTTCGGCGGACGGGCCTTCTGTTGTCAGCGCGTCCGAGGGGGCGGGGGAGAGGACTTCCTCCGCGGCGGCGGAAGCCTGCGCCTCCTCCAGAACGGCCATAGCCTCCACCGGGTCGCGGTAAAAGTAGACGGTGCCCAGGCCGTTGGGCAGCTCGCTGAGCACCTGGCCCTGGTCGGTCTGGCCCACGTAGAGCTTGTGGGTGTCGCGAACGCCGCCGACGCCCACCAGATGCGCCTCCAGATAGCCGTCCGCCTGGGTGTAGACGCCCCGGAGGGATTGGCCGCTGTCGCTTTTGGCGTCGTCCTGGTAGATCTTCCCGTCCTCCACCCGGCACTCCACGGCGTTGGCGGCGAAGTACCAAACGCCCTCGTGGGCCGGCGGCGCCGGGTCGGAAAACAGGTTCAACCTGAAGCCCAGAAAGGCACAGACGCCAAAGACGGCCATGATCAGGATGGGGACCGCTCTTCTTCTCATCGGGCAATCATCTCCCGCAGAAGGATCTCTCTTACCGCTCGCACTTCCAATAGACCACGCTGTACCCGGGCAGCTCGCTGCCGCCGCCGAAGTCGTGGGGCTGGCCGGTGATCAGATCCACCGCCATGCCGCACTGGGCGTCAAAGTGCGCCTGGAAGGGTTCGGCGGCGGCGTTGACGGCCACCAGCACCCGATCCCCCTCCGCCGCCCGCTCAAAGATGAACTGCCGGTTGGTGAGCAGGACGGTGCGGTAGCTGCCCACGCACAGCGCCGGGCTGGCATGCCGGGCCTGGGCCAGTCTGGTGATAAAGGCGGTCAGGTCGTTGGACTCGGGGGCGTCCAGGGCCGGGCGCAGGGCGGCGTCCCCCTGGCTCTTGTGGCCCTCCAGGCCCCACTCGCTGCCGTAGTAGACGCAGGGCACCCCCGGCATCCCGAAGAGCAGCCCCCAGGCGGGGGAGAGGTGGGCGGGGTTTTGTAAAATAGAGGCGATGCGGCTCACGTCATGGTTGTCCAGAAAGCTCAACAGGTGCTTGCCCCGGTAGAGGCACCAGGGTTCGGAGCCGAACTGGCGGTTCAGGGAGTGGCCGATCTCGAAGAGGTTCTCCGAGTTGAAGGCGGACCACAGGCCCTTGTAGCACTCGTAGTTGGTGACGCTGTGGCAGGCGCTGTCGTTCATCCAGCGGTTGTAGTCCCCGTGGAGCGTCTCGCCCAGGAGCCAGAACTCCGGCTTGAGGGAGTCGGTGAACGCCCGGAGCCGGCGCAGATAGTCCGGGTCCAGGCAGTAGGCCACGTCCAGCCGCAGCCCGTCGATGCCGAACCGCTCCACCCAGGAGCGGATGGCGGCGAACTGGTGCTCCACCACCTGGGGGTTGCGCAGGTTGAGCTTCACCAGCTCGTAGTGACCCTCCCAGCCCTCGTACCAAAAGCCGTCGCCGTAGTTGGAGTCGCCGTCAAAGCTGATGTGGAACCAGTCCTTATAGGGGCTGTCCCAGCGCTTTTCCCGCACGTCCTGAAAGGCCCAGAAGCCCCGGCCAACGTGGTTGAACACCCCGTCGAACACCACCCGCAGCCCGGCGGCGTGAAAGGCGTCGCAGACCTTTTTCAGGTCCTCCTCCGTCCCCAGACGGCAGTCCACCGTCATATAGTCCCGCGTATCGTACCCGTGGCGGTCGCTCTCAAAGAGGGGGTTGAGCAGCACCGTGTCCGCCCCCAGGGCCTTGATGTGCGCCACCCAGTCCAGCAGCCGCGTGATCCGATGGGCCTGGACGCCGTCGTTCTCCTCCGGCGCGCCGCACAGGCCCAGGGGGTAGATCTGATACACTACCGCGTTTTCATACCACATAATGCCATCCCCCGGTTTTCAGGATTTTCCGACGCTCCCAGTATAGCAAAAATCCCGCCCCGGCGCAATCCCCGGCGGGAAAAAAGAACGGGGGAGGGGAGAATGGGCAGAGTGCCCGCCGGCGCCCGGCTTTTCGGGGTAGATAATTGGCGAAATCCACCATTGGCAAGGCTGAACTTTGGATTTATAATGTTGGGTCGATAGAGGATCGTCTCTCCAAAAAGGAGGTTTTACCGCCATGGCACAACTTGTCTCCCTGGCGATCGCCCTGATAGCCGGGCTTTTGATGACCCGGATCGCCGGAAAATTCCACCTGCCCGACGTGACGGCCTACCTGGTGGCCGGCGTCCTGCTCGGCCCCTGCGTTCTGGGGCGGCTGGGCATCGCCGGACTGGGCTTCACCACCTTTGACGAGGTCGCCCTGCTCCAGCCCATCTCCGACGTGGCCCTGGGCTTCATCGCCTTTGCCATCGGCAGCGAATTCCGCCTCTCCCACCTCCGGGAGACCGGCGGCGCGGCGGTGACGGTGGGTATCATCCAGGCCGTGGCGGCCACCGTTCTGGTGGATCTTTGCCTGCTGGGCCTCCACATGAGCCTGGGGGATAAGTTGCCCGTCCCCGCCTGCATCACCCTGGGCGCCATCGCCGCGGCCACCGCCCCGGCGGCCACCCTGATGGTGGTCCGGCAGTACAAGGCCAAGGGCCACCTCACCGACCTGCTCCTCCCCGTGGTGGCTCTGGACGACGCGGTGGGCTTGGTGATTTTTGCCATCTCCTTCGGCGCGGCCCAGGCCATGGACGCCAGCGGCGTGAGCCTCGGTTCCGTGCTGGTGGCGCCCCTGCTGGAGATTGTCTTCTCCCTGGTGCTGGGCGCGGTGCTGGGCTGGTGCCTGACCTATGTGGAAAAGTGTTTCCACTCCAACCGCAACCGCGTGGCGCTCATCACCAGCTTCATCATCCTGGGCGTGGCCCTGTCCATGCTCACCTTCGATATCGCCGGCGTGGAGGTGGGCTTCTCCTCGCTGCTGGTGCTGATGATGATGGGTACCGTCTTCTGCAACATCGCCGACAGCTCGGAGGATCTGATGAACCGGGCGGACAAGTGGTCCGCGCCCCTTCTGACCCTCTTCTTTGTCCTCAGCGGCGCGGAGCTGAACCTGGGCGTGTTCTCCGACCTTGCCATCGTGGGCGTCGGTCTTGTGTATATCATCGCCCGTTCCGCGGGCAAGTACGTGGGCGCCCGCTTCAGCTCGGCCCTGGCCGGCCAGGACGCCAGCGTCCAAAAGTACCTGGGCATCACCCTCCTGCCCCAGGCCGGCGTGGCCCTTGGGATGTCCGCCCAGGTGGGCGCGGCCATGGGCGATGTGGGCGCTATGATCCGCAACATCGTCCTCTTCGGCGTGCTGATCTACGAGCTGGTCGGCCCCAGCATGACCAAGTGGGCGCTCACCAAGGCCGGGGATATCCGGCCCAAGGCCCAGAAGAACTAAAAGACAGGGGCGCCGGCCCCCCGGCGCCCCCTCTTTATTTTCCGCACTTGACAACCGCCCCCAAACCCCCTATAATAACAAGTTGTTACGGGGTGTGGCGAAGTTTGGTATCGCGCTTGGTTCGGGACCAAGAGGCCGCGGGTTCAAGTCCCGCCACTCCGACCATGCGGAGTGTCCTTATAGGATTTGAGTATCC
>CANQPU010000027.1 GCA_947625815.1 uncultured Oscillospiraceae bacterium | reverse complement strand
ATCTCCGCCTCGGCCAGGGCCGTCTCGTCGTGGGGGCACCAGTAGACGGGCTTCTTGCCCTTGTAGATGTAGCCCTTGCGGTACATCTCGCCGAAGACCTTTACCTCCTCGGCCTCGAACTTGGGGTCCATGGTGAGATACGGTCGGTCCCAGTCGCCCAGATACCCCAGGCGCTTGAACTCCTCCCGCTGGATGTTCACGAAATTCCGGGCGAAGTCCTCGCAGGCGGAGCGGAACTCGGGCACGCTCATGGCCTTGCGGTTCAGCTTCTGCTGCTTGATGATGGCCGACTCGATGGGCATCCCGTGGTTGTCCCAGCCGGGGGTGAAGGGGGTGTGGTAGCCGGTCATGGACTTGTAGCGGACGATGAAGTCCTTGATGGCCTTGTTCAGGGCGTGGCCCATGTGCAGGTGGCCGTTGGAGAAGGGGGGGCCGTCGTGGAGGATGAAGGCGGGCTTGCCCTCGTTCCTTTTCAGCATCTGGTGGTATAGGTCCATCCCGTTCCAGCGCTCCAGCATCGCCGGCTCCCGGGCCGGGAGGGAGGCGCGCATGGGAAAGTCGGTCTTCGGAAGGTTGACGGTGGCGTTGTAATCCTGTGCCATTTGGGTTTCCTCACTTATACTTGATACTGCCTTGATACTGCCGAAAAAGGCCGGAACGGCCTTTTTCGGAGTGCGGTTTGAAGTTGGGGGCGGGACTTATTTCTTTTTCTTTCCCGTGTCCTCGGTATAGTTGGTGCCGAATTTCAGATCGGAGAAATCGAATTTGGGCCGGGGCGTGGCCGCCTCGTCCTCCTCGTCCCAGGCGATGCGCTTTGTCTCGCCGTCGTTGGAATAGATGCGGCGGACGGCCTCCAGGTCGATCCTCTTAGTGCCGGCGTCGGGATCCGCGGGGGCGGCGGGCTCCTCCGGGGGCTCCGGCTCGACGGGGGCGGGCGTTTCAGGCACTTCCGTCTCCTCCGGGGCGGCCTGGGCGTCCCGCGCGGCGCGGGCCCTCTCCGGCTCGGGGGAGAACACCGGCTCACGCCCGTCCTTGACACTCTCCGGCTCATGGCTCCCGCCGTACTCCGCGGTGACGGTGTCCAGCTTGTCCAGGAAGCCCTGGTACTGCTCGATGATGGAGCGGGAGGCCTGGACAAAGGCGGCTGTCTTGACCTTGGCGGCCTCGAGCTTCATGTCCTCGTGGGTGATGTCTTCCATGGCGCGGGCCCGGGACTCGTCGGAGTCCCTGGCCGCGGCGGCCATCATCTCGTCGCACTTCGCCTTCGTCTCGGCCATCATGTCGTCGCTCATCTTCTGGGCGGTCAGCAGCGCCATGCGCATGGCGTCCTCGGTGGAACGGTACTCCTCCACCTTCTCCACCAGCACCTTGAGCTTGCCCTTCAGCACCATATTGTCCTTGTAAAGGGCAGAGTAGTCCGCCGTGAGCTGTTCCAGAAACTCGTCCACGGCCGTCATGTCATAGCCGCCGAACACGGCCTTGGCAAACTCCTGGTTCTGAATGTCCTGAGGTGTCAACATATCCGTATCTCAATCCTTTCTTGTTGTCGGCGCCTGTCTTTCTGGTCGGCGCCCCGCGGGGTCCGCGGACGCGAAGGGTCCGTTAAAAATACAGCCCGTTGTTCTCCAGCTCGTCGATGAGATCGCCCATCAGATCCACGTTGTAGGGGGTGATGAGATAGGTGTTCACGGCGACCTTCTTGATCTTCCCGTCCTGGGCGTAGGCCACGCCGGAGAGGAAGTCCAGGAGACGCCGGGAGATGTCCTTGTTGGTCTGCTCCAGGTTGAGCACGACGGTGCGCTTCTCGCGCAGGTGGTCGGCGATCTCCGCGGCGTTCTCGAACCGCTCGGGCTTCACCAGCACCACCTGGAGCTGAGTGGTGGCGTGGATGTTCACCACCTTGTTGGAATCCCGGCGCTCCTCAAAGACGCTCCCCGTGGGGACGCGGGTGGGGGCGGCGGTCCTGGGCGTCACGGGGATCTTCTCCGGCGCCCGGGGGGTAAAGTCCTCGAATTCGTCGTCCTCGTCGTCATAGGGGCGGGTCAGTTTTTTAAGCTCGTTCAGAAATCCCATTTTACTGCCTCCTGGCCTTAAAGTATTTTGGTTGATTCACCGGGATAGATCCGCCTGCCGAAAATGGCGGACCCCACGCGGACCATATTGGCCCCGCACAGGATCGCCTCCTCAAAATCGGCGCTCATCCCCATGGACAAAATGCTCATAGTAACATTATCGTATTTTTTGCCGCTCATGTCAACAAAAAGGTTGCGTGTTTCCTGAAAATACCGAAGTGTTTTTTCCTTTTGCCCGCAGATCGGGGGGATCGTCATCAGTCCCAGGACCTGTATGCCGGGCAGATCCCCCGCGGCCTCCGCCATACGCGGGATCTCCTCCACAGGCGCCCCGGTCTTCGAGGCCTCGCCCCCGATATTGACCTCCAGCAGGACCCGCTGGACGATGCCCAGGGCCGCGGCCCGCTGTGCGATGAGGCCCAGAAGCTCCGCCGAGTCAACGGACTCGATGAGATCGGCCTTGCCGACCACGCTTTTGACCTTGTTTTTCTGAAGGTGGCCGATGAAGTGGAGGGACGCGCCCTCATAGGCGCCGGCCCGGTATTTCTCCTCCAGCTCCTGCGCCCGGTTTTCGCCGAAGGCCCGGATCCCGGCGTCGAACGCCTCCCGCACCCGGGCGGCGTCGTTCATCTTGGAGGCCGCCACCAGCGTGACCTGGTGCCCCGCCCGAAGGGCGGCGTTCTGCGCCCGCTCCAGGACGCTGCGCGCGTTGTCGTATACGCTGCCCATTACCGCTCCACCACCGCTCCGTCGTAGAGATTGGCGGCCCGGACGATGATCTGGTCGTTGACCCGCAGGCCCGTCCTCGTCGCCTCCACCATATAAAGATCGTCGCTCTCGGCGATGATGTTGACAGGCACCTCGTTGGCCCGGACCCCCTCCAGGATGAAGACCACCGTCTCGCCGCTGTCGTTGAGATGGACCGCCTCCCGGGGGACGCCGACGCCGGAGAGCCTGCCGAAGACGATCTCCGCCGAGGCCTCCCGCAGGGCCGCCACGTCCTGAAGATACCGGTCGCAGGAGAAGACGGCGCAGCACTGGCCGTCCTCCGGCTGGCTGACGTGCTCGATCCTCATGCTCAGATCGGCGGAATAGGTGCGGGAGAAGGTCATGTTGACCCGCTGTCCCTCGGTGAGCTTCAGGGCGCTGCGCTCGTCTATGAGCGTCACGTAATACCACCGGATGCCGGCGGCGATCCGCCCCACGCCGCTCCCCTCCCGGCGCTCCCCGGAAAAGAGGCTCCTGTACCCGGAGGGGGACAGGTCAAAAAGCTCGTCCGGCCGCACGCTCTCAAAGCCGTCCACGGAGAAGGAAAAGGTGCCGGAGACGGGGGCGGTCACCCGGAGCGTGTCCCCGGAGGCGTTCTGCGCCAGGGCGCGGAGCTCCTCCTCCAGCGCGCTGATCTCCTGGGCCTCCGTTCCGGTGGCCAGGGCCGAGCCCGAGATGATGTAGGCGTCCACGTCCTGCTGGACGCCGTAGAGATCCGAAAGGTCCCGGCCGGCCACGAGCCTGGCCAGGGACAGGATGGCGGAGTCGGACAGCTCGTCGCCGCTCTTGCCGTTTTTGATGGCGGTGAGCTGGCGGATGCGGAGCTGGATCTCGCTGATGCGCTGGGCGCGCTCCATGGCCGTGGAGCCGGTGTAGCGCACGGCCACCGTCTCGCCCCGGGCCAGCTTTGCCCCCTCCGTCACGGTGACGGCCACATTCTCCCCCCGCGCCTCGATCACCTGCTCGTCCCGGACGATGAAGCCCTCCGTCTCCAGCCCGTCGTGCTTTTCCATGCCGATGGCCCGGACGGTCCGAAGGGGGTCGGAGAAGCCCATGAAAAAGGAGATCCCCAGATACGCCATGACGGCCACGAAGACAAGCACCGCCACAAGCTTGATGAGCGCGTCGCTCCTCTCCATCCGGCATCTCCTTCCCATAACAATTTAACTGACCAATTATACCACAAATATTTTCCGTTGTCCAACATAATTGTAAAATACAGCAAAAAACTTCTGCTTTTCCCCGGAAAAATGGGCCCGCGCCCCTTTTTTCCGGGGAAACGGGCCGTTTTCCCCGGCGCAGACGGAAAACCGGGCGCCATACGGCGCCCGGTAAGGCTGTCGAAAAAGTCATTCGGCCCCCTTTTCACGGGGAGAGCCCGGTCAGCCTCCGAAGACCTTGATGAGGAAGCCCGCGGCGATGGCGGAGCCGATGACGCCGGCCACGTTGGGGCCCATGGCGTGCATGAGGAGGAAGTTGCCGGGGTTGGCCTTCTGGCCCTCCACCTGGGCCACGCGGGCCGCCATGGGGACGGCGGAGACGCCGGCCGCGCCGATGAGGGGGTTGATCTTCCCGCCGGAGAGCTTATACATGAGCTTGCCGACGAGGAGCCCGCCCACGGTGGAGAAGCAGAAGGCGAGAAGGCCCAGGGCCACGATCTTCAGGGTGTTCAGCGTCAGGAACCTGGAGGCCACGGTGGTGGCGCCCACGCTGATGCCCAAAAAGAGGGTCACGATGTTCATCAGGGCGTTCTGGGCCACGTCGGAGAGCCGCTCGGTGACGCCCGTCTCCCGCAGGAGATTGCCGAACATCAGGCAGCCGATCAGCGGCGCGGTGGACGGCAGGAGCAGGATGACGAACCCGGCCACCAAGATGGGGAAGACGATCTTCTCGGTCTTGCTGACCTCCCGGAGCTGCTCCATCTTGACAGAGCGCTCCTTCTCGGTGGTGAGCGCCCGCATGATGGGCGGCTGGATCATGGGGATCAGGGCCATGTAGGAGTAGGCCGCGATGGCGATGGGGCCCAGGAGCGCCGGGGCCAGGAGCATACAGGTGAGGATCGCCGTGGGCCCGTCCGCGCCGCCGATGATGCCGATGGAGGCCGCCTCGTTGCCGTTGAAGCCCAGGAGGATGGCCCCGAAGAAGGCGAAGAACACGCCGAACTGGGCCGCCGCCCCCAGGAAGAAGCTCTTGGGGTTGGCGATCAGGGGCCCGAAGTCCGTCATGGCCCCCACGCCGATGAAGATGAGGGAGGGATAGAGTCCGGCCTTCACGCCGATGTAGAGGTAGTCGATGAGTCCGCCCTCCTGCATGATGTGCCCGTAGCTGTGGTAATAGGGGCTGGCCTCGTTGAGGAACTCGTCCCACAGCTCCATGTGGTAGAGCCCCGCGCCGGGCAGATTGGTGAGCAGGCACCCGAAGGCGATGCCCACCAGCAGCAGGGGCTCGAACTTCTTTTTGATGCCCAGGTACAAAAGGACCAGGGCCACGGCGATCATGATGAGGTTCTTCCAGCCGCCGGCGGCGAAGAAGCCCATGAAGCCGGACTCCATCCAAAGACCCTTCAAGGTCTCAAGTATATCCATGCCCGAGCCCCCTTACGCCAGGACGACGAGGGGCGCGCCGGTCTCCACCTTGGCGCTCTTCTGGACGACCACCTGGGACACGATGCCGTCCCGGGGCGCCATGATCTCGTTTTCCATCTTCATGGCCTCCAGCACCACCAGCACATCCCCGGCCTTCACCGCGTCCCCGGCCGCCACGTTGACCTTCACGATGGTCCCCGGCATGGGCGCGTTCACGCTCTCGCCGCCGGCCACGGCGGGCGCGGGAGCGGGAGCCGGCGCGGGAGTCGGCGCGGGCGCGGCAGGAGCCGCCGGAGCGGCGGCGGGGGCCGGCGCGGGGGCCGCGGCGTCGTATTCGTCCAGGAGCATGGCCTCGCCGTGCTCCACCTCCACCTCATAGGTCTTGCCGTTGAGGGTTACCAGATATTTCATTTCTTATGGACCTCCCGAATTGAGATGAAGCGCAGCTCGTTCAAGGGTATTTTCAGCTCGTCGGCCACGATGGCCATGATCATGGCCGCGTCCCGGTCGGGCGTATCGTAGAGCATCAGGTCTCCCGCCGTACCGGGCGCCTCGGGCTTCCGGGGAGCGGGCGCCGCGGGGGCGGCGGGGACGGTTTCGGGCCTGGGAAGGGTGCGCTCCGGCCTTTTGGCCGTCATGATCCGGCCGGCGGCGGCCACCAGCAGCACCAGCAGGGCGATGCCCAGAAAGACCACGGCCCAGCCCATCACGGCCGTGACAAGCGCGTCAGGAATGTTCATGCGCTCACTCCTCCACGATGGAGTACCGGACGTGGTGCTCCTCCAGCTCCCGGCGGGCGGTGAGGAACTTCACGGTCTGATCCGGATAGCAGATCCAGCTCATCAGGTCCTCCTCGCTCCTGGCCAGCTTCCCCAGGGCGGCCCTGGCGTCCTCAAATTCCTTCCCCGTCCTCCGGGAGTCCTCGATCCGGCAGTCCACCGGCTCGTTGTCCGCGCCGATGATCCTGTCCTGCAGCTCCCGGTCCACCGGGGCGGGGGCGATGCCGTACTCGCCTCGGAAATAGTTTTTCACCTCGTTGGAGATCTGCTTATACCGCTGGCCCATCAGCACGTTCACCACGGCCTGGTTGCCCACCATCTGCGAAAGCGGCGTCACCAGCGGCGGATACCCCAGGTCCCGCCGAACGTTGGGGATCTCCACCAGCGCCTCGTCGAACTTATCCATGGCGTTCATGTCCCGGAGGTTGGCGATCATGTTGGAGAGCATCCCCCCGGGGACCTTGTACACCAGCGCCCGGGAGTCGGTGCCCATGGACTTGGAGCTGATGAGCCCGGAGTCGATGTATTTCTGCTTCACGGGCTTGAAGAAATCGTTGACCTTGTTGATGGCCGCCTCGTCCAGGCCCGTCTCATATCCCATCTGCGTCAGTGCGTAATAGAGCGTCTCCGTGGCGGCCTGACTGGTGCCGCCCGAGAAGCAGGAGGTGGCCGTGTCGATCACGTCCACGCCGCACTCCACGGCCTTCAGCAGCGTCATATACGCCATGCCCGTGGTGCAGTGGGTGTGGAGGATGAGGGGGATGTCCCCCACCGCGTCCTTGATCCCCTTGATGAGCCCCTCCGCCTCGGCCGGCGACATGGTGCCCGCCATATCCTTGAGACAGATGGTGTCAAAGCCCATGCGCTTCAGCTCCCGGCACATGTCCACATACTTGTCCACCGTATGCACCGGGCTCTGGGTGTAGGCGATGCACCCGGAGGCCACGGTCCTGGTGTTGGCGTATTTCTTCGTGGCGTCCAGCGCGGTCCGGATGTTCCGGAAGTCGTTGAGCGCGTCAAAGATGCGGATCACGTCGATGCCGTTTTTCAGGCTGAGCTCCACGAACTTCTCCACCACGTCGTCGTGATAGTGCTTGTATCCCAGCAGGTTCTGGCCCCTGAGGAGCATCTGGAGCCTCGTGCGCGGCATGGCCTCCCGGATCCTCCGGAGCCGCTCCCAGGGATCCTCGTTGAGATACCGAAGGCACGAGTCGAAGGTCGCCCCGCCCCAGCACTCCACCGAGTAATACCCCGCCCCGTCCATCACGGGCAGGATCTTCTCGAAGTCGTCGCGGGGCAGGCGCGTGGCCATCAGCGACTGGTTCGCGTCCCGCAGCACCGTCTCCGTAAATTGAACCCTTTTCATGCAAGTTTAACCTCCGTTTGCCATAAATAAGGGACAAAAAATGCGTTTTGAGCCGGGTTTTCGCCGCAACCGGCCAGATTCTCCAATCCCGACCCAGTTTATCTTATCACGAAAACCCTCCGCGCGCAACTGTGATTATAGCCAAATCGGCCCCCGTTTTGCGCGGTTTTCCTGCATAAAAAGAGCGCCCCGCCCCACCCTCTCTTAAATTCAATATTTTTCCCGGCGGCATGTACGTCGGGAAAAATCCCTTTTGTCGCCCCAGTGTGCCCCTTCGGGGCGCGCGCAGGGCGACAGCAGGGGGATTTTCTCTGAATTTCGCAAAATTCAGAGAAAATTCCCCGCACGTTCCCCTTGTCTAAAAAGGCCGAATGGCCTTTTTAGACAGTCTCTGTCGGAAAAGGCGTAAGCCTTTTCCGACACTTTCTACACCACCTGAAAGATGTAAAACTTCAGATACTCCGTCTCCGGCACGTTCCACAGGATCGGGTGGTCCGGCGCCTGCTTGCGGACCTCCGCCTCCCGAAGCTCCCTTCCGGTGTCCCGCGCCGCGGCCCGCAGCATCTCCTCGAACCGCGCCATGGGCATGAAGTGGGAGCAGGAGGCCGTGCACAGGTAGCCGCCCCGGGGCAGCAGGGCCATGGCCCTGCTGTTGATCTCCCGGTAGCCCCGGAAGGCGCTGTCCGCCGTCCCCCGGGACTTGGTGAAGGCCGGCGGGTCCAGGATGATCAGGTCATAGTCCCGCCGGTTCTCCGCCGCCAGCCTGGGCAGCAGGTCAAAGACGTCCGCCCGGACAAAGTCGATCCGGTCCGCCAGCCCGTTCAGCTCCGCGTTGCGCCTGGCCGTCTCCAGCGCCGTCCCGGAGACGTCCACCGCCGTCACGCGCTCCGCCCCGCCCCGGGCGGCGTTCAGCGCGAAGGAGCCCGTGTGGGTGAAGCAGTCCAGCACCCGCCGCCCCCGGGCCAGCCGCGCCACCGCGGCCCGGTTGTATTTCTGGTCCAGGAAAAACCCGGTCTTCTGGCCGTTCTCCACGTCCACCTCATAGGCCACGCCGTTCTCGCGTATCCCGACCACGGCCCTCTCCGGCGGCGTCTCCCCGGGCAGCCCGTACCAGCCCTTATACTGGCCCAGCCCCTCCAGCGCCCTCCCCGGCAGGTCGTTGCGCTCGAAGATCCCGTCCACGCGCTGCCCGTCCTCCCGCAGTACCTTTATAATAAGGGGATAGATCACCCCGCGCAGACGCTCGATGCCCACGGACATGCTCTGCGCCGCCAGCAGGCTCCCGAACCGGTCCACCGTAAGGCCGGGGAACCCGTCGGCCTCCCCGAAGATCACCCGGCAGGCGCCCACGTCCTCCCCCATCACCGTCCTGCGGTACGCCCAGGCGTAGCGGATCCGCCGCTCCCAGAAGGCCCCGTCGAACCGGTCGTTGGCGTTCCGCGAGAGGATCCGCACCCGGATCCGGCTCTCCCTTGAGAGGAACCCCGTGCCCAGATAGGTCCCCTTCGGCCCGGTCACGTCCACCAGACACCCGTTCTCACAGCCCTCCGGCTCCTCCGCCACGTCCGAGGCGTACACCCACGGATGCCCCGTGGCCTGCCACCGCTCCCCCTTCTGCGTCACCGTCACCCTGGGGAAGTCCCTCCCGTCCTTCATACGCGTGTCCCCCTATATATATATTATAATGTACTGACTCTACCACAATATAGGCCAAAATGCAACACCCGCGCCCCCTCCCGCCGCCTCCGCGCCGCCGCTTTGCACCCGCGCCGGGGCAAAATTTTGTTTACCCTCACAAATCCCCCTCCCCCCGTCCCGCCCTTCTTCGTCAGATTCACCGCTTTTTCCGCGCAGAAGGGCCCAAATCGCCCGATTTTGCAAGTCCAAAGCTGGAAAAATTCAAAAACTTTTGCCATTTTTATGCACATTGCAGAAAAAAGCCGGACTTGGCGTGACAATTTTAGCAAAAAAAAGCTTGCAGTTGCAGGATTTAAAGATTATAATGTTATCCACAGTTGTGTCAAAGGGTTTTTCCGCGGGTCCTGTGCGTGCGGGATTTGCGAAAATCATACGATGCAGCAATAACAAGGAGGTAAAAGAAAAATGAGCAAAATGAAAAAGCTTCTGGCTGTTCTTCTCGCGCTCGTGATGGTCGTTGCCATGGCCGCGGCCTGCAACAACACCAACGACGAAGAGCAGACTCCCGAAGGCCCCGGTCAGGGGGAAGGCCCCTCTCAGGGTGATGTCACGCCGCCCGAAGGCGGGGACGAGACTTCGCCCCTGGGCTACACCATCACGGAGTTTGACCCCAACGCCACTTACACCAGCAGATCGGCGATGGTCTCCTTCCCCACCCAGTGGAACCCCCACAACTACCGTGAGGACAGCGCCCAAACCCTCATGGACTATTTGCAGGATCTTCTTTACACCATCACGGCTAACGACGAGCTCCACAACCCTGACGGCAAGGAGCCCTGGACCGGCTACACCATCATTCCCCAGATGGCCTCTGACTATCCCACCGACGTGACCGAGGAGGTCAAGGCCGCTCACCCCGACTGGTTCCCGGAGAGCGCCACCAAGGGCTACGCCTGGGAGATCCCCCTACGCGAGGACCTCTATTTCGATACCGGCTACCACATCACCGCCGACACCTATGTCCAGTCCGTCAAGTACCTGCTGGATCCGAGGCTCAACAACTACCGCGCCGCTGACTTCTATGGCGGCAACGGCGCTATCGTGGGCGCTGAGGATTATTTCCTCCAGGGCAAGGAGACCGTGCTTGACAACGGCAGCAAGGGCCTTGCGATGACCGACTTCACCAAGGGCGACGACGGCGTCTACACCTATAACGGCGACATCGTTTACATCGCCGTGGATTATCCCATCTCCTGGTGCGGCGGCAACAGCCTGGCCGACTATGTGGGCGCTTACGGTACCACCTACTTCGGCGTGGACCACTGGGATGAGCTGGCCGCTCTCGCCGACGATCAGGGCCTGGTCCCCTGCACCGACGACAACCTGGCTCTTCTCTCCACCGTCACCACCACCAACCCCAACTGGGGCGAGACGGACGCCGACCTGCCCAACTACCTGGTGATCCCCACCAAGATGCCTGACGGCCTTGAATTTGCTGATACCGTCGGCTACTATGCCAAGGACGAGTACACCCTGGTCATGGTCTTCACCACCAGCTTCGACCCCGACTTCTTCCTGTATTTCAACGCCCTGATGTCGGCCGGCGGCTGGCTTGTCGAGCCTGAGGTCTATGAGCGGTGCATATCCCAGGACGAGTCCAGCGTTTGGTCCTGCTCCTACATGACCAGCCTGGAGACCTCCCCCTCCTATGGCCCCTACTCCATGACCGAATTCCAGACCGATAAGCACGTAGCCTATGCCAAGAACGACAAGTGGTACGGCTGGCATGACGATGTGTATCACGTCTATAAGGACCCCAATGACGGCAACGTCTACCGCAGCAGGCAGACCACCAACATCGATATCCAGATCGTCACCGAGGACGCCACCCGCCTCCAGATGTTCCTGATGGGCCAGCTCAGCGGTTACGCCCTCCAGCCCCAAGACTATGACCAGTACGGCCACTCCGAGTTCCTTCTCAGCGAGCCCGGCGACGCCGCCTACGGCCTCTGGCTCACTGGCAACCTCGCCGGCCTCCAGGCCCGTGAGAACGCCGCCGGCTTCGACAAGACCAAGTATGACCTGGAGACCATGACCGTCCTCAA
>CANQPU010000026.1 GCA_947625815.1 uncultured Oscillospiraceae bacterium | reverse complement strand
AATAAGTGACGCTGACGGACGATTAGCTCAGCTGGTATGAGCATCCGCTTGACGTGCGGAGGGTCACAGGTTCAAGTCCTGTATCGTCCACCAAAACAGGGCGCGTCCCGGGACGCGCCCTGTTTCTTTTGTATTCTGGAGGGATCCCTTTGAAGGAGAACGGACGGCACGGATATCTTCTCCCGGCGGTGACGGCCGCGGCGGCTCTGGCCGCTGTGGGCCTGTTTGCGCTGTTTGCTCTGCCCTGCGCCGACGACTTCATGTATGCCTCCTTTCTTGACGGCGGGCTCTCCGGCTTTATCCGGTCGATGGCCGACCACTATCGGACCTACAATGGCCGTGTCCTTGTCCACACGGCGGCGGCTCTGATCCTCCGTCTGGGCTTCTGGAGCTTTGCCATCGTCTGTCCGGTTGTCTGCGGAGCCATACCGGCGCTTTCCGCCCTTTCCGAGGGGCGCGGCCGCGGATACGCCGTGACCGCGACGGCTCTTTTTGCCGCGGGCTTTCTCTCCCTCCCCTATAAGGTGCTGAGCTGGGGCGTCTACTGGGTGGCCGCGTTTTGCAACTACGCCCTGCCCACGGCCATGCTCTGCGGGCTTGTATATCTGGAGCTGCGTGCCCCGGAGGGCAAGGGCCGCAGTGCGGCGGCGCCTGTCCTCGCCTTTCTCTGCGGCGCCACCACGGAGCAGTCCGGGCTGTTGGCCGTGCTCCTGACGCTCTGGTTTGCCCTGAGGGCCCTGAAGCTCCGCCGCGGGCGGGTGTCGGCCCTCCTGTCCGCGCTCCTCGCTGCGGCGGGCCTCTATACCGTCTTCCTATCCCCCGCCACCCGTCTGCGGGCGGCCAACGAGGCGGGCGTGACCTCCCTTCCCGGCCTCCTGCGCGGTCTTCCGGCGGGGCTTTGGCGGGTGGCTGTGGAGCTGCGCGGGGACGGCTGGTTCGCGCCGGTGATGCTGGCGCTGCTCTTCCTGCTCACGGCCGTCCTTTTGAAAAAGCGGCGCCTCCCGGCGCTCCTGGCCGCCGCGGCGGCGGTCCTGACAGCGGCCGCGGGCTTTTGGGGATCCTGGCCGCTCTGGGCGGCGGTGTTCCTCCTGGCCGCTCTCGACGCCGCGGCGCTCATCGCCGCGGGGCGGGACGTCCCCGGGGTCCTTGTCCTGTCGGGACTGGCGTCCGTGGCGGTGATGGTGCCCACCACCAGCGTCGCCGGGCGGACCCTGATCCCCTTTTACCTCTTCATGCTCTCGGCGGTGTCCTGTCTGGCGGCCGGCGAGCTGGAGGACAGGCCCGCCCTGCGGGCCGCGGCGCCGGCGCTCCTTCTGGGGCTGAGTCTCTTCACGGTCATCCCCATGGCCGGCGGCTTTGCCCGGAATCAGCAGGTGGAGCGGATCAACGAGCGCAACGTGGCGGCCGCCCGGGAGACGGGCGTTCTGAACTACCGGGTGGACTACGACTACCGGTGCACCTGGACGAAAATCAACGCCTCCTTCTCCCCGGATTTCCTGCGGCTCCACGGCCTTCCGGCGGACACGGTGATCCGCTGGTACGCCGAGGACCGCCCGCAGGTGTATGTTGACGGGCAAAAGCAGTACCCGGCGCTGGTCTGGGACGGGGAGACGCTCCTCACCATCCGGCTTCTGGAGGCTCTGGGCGGGACCATCGAGCCCAGGCAGGACTACTCGCACCTGACCATCACGCTCCCCTGGCGCACGGTCTATATGGACTCCGCGTGGGACGGGACCACCCTTTTCACCGTCTCCGGCGGCGGGACCAGCACCGTCCGGGCGGTGTCTCTGGAGAACAGGACCTGGTTTGCCCCGCAGGTCTATGAGGAGGTCTTTGGACTTGAGATCACCTATGACGAAGGGCTCCCCGGCTGGGTCGCGGCGGCTCCCTGACTGCGCTTCCTGCCCGACGTGTCCGTGACGGGATCGTGAATCAACGCAAAAGGCGGCAGCCGGATGACCGGCTGCCGCTTCAGACTGTCAAAAAAGCCCTGACGGGCTTTTTCGACAGGGGGAACGTGCGGGATTTTTTGCAAGGCGCATGCCTTGCAAATAATATAAAATCGTTTTTTACAAGCCGAGGCGGAGGCAGGCTCACTCCTCGTCCAGCTCGTGGCTCAGCAGGTGCTCGGTGTAGCACATGAGGAAGGGGGCCACGCCCTTGGCGTCGTTCTCCACCACAGGCTCGGAGATGTAATACTCGTAGGAGCCGTCGCGGCGGCGGTTGTTCTCGGGGCCGAGGCCGGCCACCAGGCAAATGCCGCCCAGATTGAGCTTGCCGTCCCGCTCGGTGAGATACCGGTCGCAGATGGACTGGAAGATGGCCTCGCCCCGGGGGCAGCAGCTGTACTCGAGGATGCCGAGGCGGGCGCCCTTGAGGAAGAAGTAGGCCACCATGGCGCTCCCGGAGGTCTCGGGGTAGTTGCCCTCGCGGCCCACCTGATTGGGCACCTGATAGAGCATACCGGTCTTGGGATCCACATAGGGGATCAGGTTCTCGGCCAGCTCCCGGGCGATGGCGATCATCTCGTTTTTGAAGTCATCGTGGCCCGGGGCGATGTAGCCGATCACGTCCACCAGCGCGGCGGCAAACCAGCCCAGAGAGCGGAGCCACGGATTCTTGCTCTTGCCGTCCTCCCCGGCCCAGAAGGCCTTCTTAGAGGCGTCGTACCCGTGACGGTAAAGGCCCGTCTCCGGGTCCAGCATCTTCTCGTGGACGGTGCGGAACTGGCGGCGGATATCGTCGTAGCCGGCGCAGTTTTCAAATTCCGTGGTGTAGCGGGTGTAGAACACCTGGGCCATGTAGAGGCCGTCCAGCCACACCTGGTTGGGGTAGATGGCCTTGTGCCAGAAATTCCCCTCCACGGTGCGGGGCTGGTGGAGGATCTGGTCGTGGAGGACCTCGATGGCCTTGCGATACTTCTCCTTGCCGGTGGCGGCGTAGAGGTCGAAAAGGACCCGGCCCTCGCAGATGTTGTCAAGGTTGTAGTCCTCCTCGTTGTAGCCCAGAAGCGAGCCGTCCTCGTGGACGTAGAAGTCGATGAAATTGTCCACGAAGTCGAAATACCGCTTCTCGCCGGTGATGCTGTAGAGGTTCAAAAGGGAGATCATCATGCAGCCGTCGATGTAGTTCCAACCGTTGATCTTGCCCTCCTTGATCTTCTCGATGTTCCAAAGGGGCGTGCTGGGGGTGGATTCCGCCATAAAGCGCTCAACACAGCGTTCGATCGTATTCATTCGGTAGTCCTCCTCACATGAGATTCTGGGTGGGGATGCCGTCCATGTCGTCAAAGTCCTGATTTTCGCCGCACATGCCCCAGATGAAGGTATAGTTGGCGGTGCCCACGCCGGTGTGGATGGACCAGCTGGGGGAGATGACGGCCTCCTCATTGTGCATGACCAGGTGCCGGGTCTCCTGGCCGGTGCCCATCATGTGGAAGACCGCCTGATCCGGGGCTACCTCGAAGTAAAGATAGACCTCCATCCTGCGCTCGTGGGTGTGGCAGGGCATGGTGTTCCAGACGTTGCCCGGGAGAAGAGCGGTCATGCCCATGGAGAGCTGGCAGCTTTCGCACACGGCGGGGTGGATGTACTGGCGAAGGATCCGCTCGTTCACCGTCTCCTGGGCGCCCAGGTGGTTGTAGCGGGCCTTCTCCATGGGGATGAGGACCGTGGGGCAGGTGCGGTGGGCGGGGCAGGAATTCACATAGAACTTGGCGGGGTTGGCCTTGTCCTGGGACTTGAAGACCAGCTCCTTGGTGCCCATTCCCACGTAGATGCCGTCCTTGGTGCCCACCTTATATTCCACGCCGTCCAGCACCATGACGCCGGGGCCGCCGATGTTGATGGCGCCCAGCTCCCGGCGCTGGAGGAAATAGGGGGCCGCCAGCTCCTTGAAGGAGCCCAGCACCAGGTCCTCCTCCACCGGCATGATGCCGCCGGCGATGATGCGGTCCTGGTGGGAGTAGGTGAGGTTGATGGAGTCCGGCTCGAAGATGTGGGAGATGTGATAGTGGCGCCGAAGCTCCGCGGTGTCGTAGTGCTTGGAATCGTCGGGGTGGTTTGCGTAACGGACGTCAAAGTTGATCTTCATGGTTTGTCCTCCTGTATAGTTAAAGTTAAACGGTTTCCCAGATCTCTCGGACAGTCTTGACGGCGAAGGGCAGATCCTCGCCGGTGGTGCCCTCCAGCACCAGAATGGCGTCGGGGTGGGCGGCCTTGATGCGCCGGAGGATCTCCCGCTTGTCCAGGTCCCCCTTGCCGAAGCCCACCTGTTTGGGCGCGGAGCCGTCAGAGCTCAGCAGGCAGTCCTTCACGTGGAAGAATTTGATCCTCTGCCCGAAGATCTCCAGCCCCCGGTCCAGAATGGAGAGGTAGTCGTGCTGATTGCCGGCGTCCATGTAGTTATAGAGGTCAAAGGTGACATACACATTGGGCCGCCCCATGCGCCGGATCACCATGTCCAGTATCTCCGGGCTCCAGCAGACGTGGCCCGCCGCGCCCTCCATGGCGATGTTGACCTCATTTTCCGCGGCGATGTCCGCCAGGCGCCCGAAGGTGTCCGCCACCAGCTCATAGGCCTCCTCAGTGCGGTTCCTGGGGTGGTAGATCCAGGGCTCGTCGTTGTAGGAGCCGGTCTCGCTGCCCACGTACATACAGCCGAAGCACCGCGCCGCACGCAGGTAGTCCGCGAAGATGTCGAAGCACCGCCGGGCCTTGGCGCGGTCGGAGTGGACGGGGTTGAAGTAGGCGCCCAGCAAAAGCGGCGACGCGCCGCCCCGGTTCAGGGCCGTACCGATCTCCCGGGCCCGCTCGGCCGTGATGGCCCCGGGGGCGTAGGGGATGTCGTCGTAGGACTTGTAGCACACGAGCTGAAGCCCGTCAAGGCCCAGCTCCCTGACTCTGGCGATGATGTTCTCCGTGCCCTTGACGCCCAGGTCGTGGCCGCGAACACAAAGCTGCATAAAATGGCCCCCTTCGATGATCTTCCGGAAAATTTATGTGTTTTTGCACAAAAATTTCCCTGTCATTTATACATTATACCGCCAGAATACATATAAATCCATAGCTTTTTCGATCCTGCTTATATACAAAACGGACCAATATCGGGACAAATCGGTCACTGGCCCTCCGCCCGTCTGCTCCTCTCCGCCCTGTTGCGCTTGGCGAAGGCCGAGGGCGAGCAGCCGAAGTGCTTGTTGAAGACCCGGGAGAAGTAGAGGGGGTCGGAGTAGCCGCACATCTCCGCCACCTCCGCCACGGAGTAGTCCCGGCTCCAGGCCGAGGAGAGCATGATCTCCGCCTTCTTCATGCGCAGGCCGGTCATGTACTCCAGGGGCGTGACGCCCACCTCTTTTTTGAAAAGCTTCCTTAAGTAGTCATAGTGGAAGGGGAGCTCCCGTATGGCGGCGTCCAGGGCGAAGTCGGACTGGGTGTAGCCGTGCATGATGCTGATCCGGATCTGCTCCACCGGCTCGGAGAAGCCGCTGTTGGACAGGTGCACCATGATATAGCTGGCGATGAGGTCGCCCAGCGCCTCCAGCACCAGCTCCCGTTTGCTCACATCCGCCTGATAGTAGTATTTCGCCTCGTTGAAGGTGAAGCGGAACCGGCCGTCGTTGTCGTCGGTGACGCGGAAGGCGCTCTTGGCGTGGAAAGCCGGGGCGTCCATACGCATATGGATATTTGTGAAGCCGTCGGAGCTGGAATTCGCATGAAGGAGCCGGGGCGGGACCACCACCACGTCCCCCTCCTTATAGGCGATGGAGGCGCCGTTTTCGAACCGGAAGGCCCCCTCCCCGCCGGTGCAGTAGACAAGCTCCCACTCCTCATGGGTGTGCCACAGCACATCGTAGGTCTTGGCGTGCTCGCCGACATAAAGGATGGAGTTCATCGGGCCACCTCCCGGTCATGGATGCGAAGTCCGGTATCCTCAAAGAAACGGATCATGGCCTGCGGCCAGCCCGTCACGTCCCAGCTGACCTCCGGGAGGTCAAAGTCCGGATTGGTGATGACGTCCGCCGTGGAGATGCCGTGGCGGCCGTGGTCATAGATATGCAGGGCGTAGCGCACGCCGGCCTGGCTCAGCGCGTTGGCCACGATCAGGCTGTTCCGGCTGGGGACGGAGTTGTCGTCCCTGGTGTGCCAGACGAAGGTGGGGGGCATGTCCGGGCGGACCAGCCTGTCCAGGCTGAGCCGGTCGCGAATGGCCCTGTCGCCGCCGGAGATGTTCTCAAAGCTCTCCTCATGGGTCGCCCCCCAGCTCACGGCCACAGGATAGCATAGGCCCATGGCGTCGGGCCTTATCACGTCCGCCGGGGCCAGATCGGATACCTCCGGCGCGTCGTACAAAGTCCCGAGCGTGCCGCACAGATGCCCGCCGGCGGAGAAGCCGACGGCCGCCACCATGCGGGGATCAATGCCCCGCTCCGGGGCGGAACGCCGTATGTATGCCATGGCCGAGGCGGCCTCCCGGAGGGCCGTGGGGAAGGTGTGGCCGGGCGCGCAGGAGTATTCCAGCACGTAGGCCGCCCAGCCCATGGCGCAGAATTTCAGGGCTATGGGCTCCGCCTCCCTGGGCGAGCACCAGCGGTACGCCCCGCCCGGCAGGATCAGCACCGCGGGACGGACCCTCTCGGCCACCGCGGGCATGGCGGGCCCCTCCGGCAGATACGCCGTCAAGCGCCCGTCGGCGTTGGCGGGGGCCCTCAGCCCCATAAGTTCATAGATGCTGGCCTTCTCGATCCTCATGTCGTTTCGTCTCCTCTTGCCGCCTTGATGTTTGCCGTTTTATCCATGTGGCTTTCCAAAACGTCCATTCACAGGCTTATAATAACGCAAACCCGGCGGCCCGTCAACCCTTATTTTTTCTTCTGGATCCGGATTTTCTTCGCACCGGGCGGGACGGCGGTCCGGGGGATCTGGATTTTGCAGTTTTGATGCAAATTCTTCCCCCAAAAAGGGATAAACAGGTTGACTTGAGCCGGGAACAAATATAAAATATGGTTGTCTACACTCTTTTTTGAGGTGATCACCATGAGATCCCTTTTCCGCGCCTTCGGACTCCTGGGAGGTATTCTCGCGGTCTCGGTCTTCCTGGCTGTTCCGGCGCGCGCCGCGGATTTTGACAGCTTTACCGACGTCCATGGTCACTGGGCGGAGGCCCACCTGCGCCGGGCCGTAGACGAGGAGCTCCTGACCGGCGTCAGCCGACAGCTGCTCTGTCCCGACGCCCCCGCCACCCTCTCTCAGGCGCTCACCATCCTCTGCCGTATCCTGGAGCCCCAGGCCGCGGTGGATCCCGCCGAGCTGGGCCTTACGGGCGGCGAGTGGTACGCGCCCTACGCCTGCGGCGGGGCGGCCATGGGACTTGACTTTGACCCCGCCAGGCTCCAGGGCGGCCTGTTTACCCGGTCCGACGCCTTCCTGCTCATCGCCCAGGCCTTCCGCCTCATCCCCGCCCAACCGGACTACTCCGTGCTGGACGCCTTTCCCGACGCGGTGCTGCTCACCGGGGACAGGCGCGACGCGGCGGCGGCCCTGGTGTCCCAGGGCTATGTCAACGGGAGCGGCGGGTATCTGAACCCCCTCTCCCCCGTCAGCCGCGCCGAGCTGCTCGCGATGATGCTCCGGGTGGACGAGGCCGCCGTCTCCTCCGATACCGCTCCCGATTCCGTGCAGGTCAGGACCGTTATTTCCCACACCGGTGATCTGGCGGGCAGGACCTACGACAAGCCCGTCTGGGTCGCCGGACAGGCCGCGGAGGTGGATCTGTCCGGTCTCAGGGCCGGGACCGTCGTGGTCCTCAGCGGAAACGCCCGTATCTTAGTGGATGCCCGGACAAGCATCGACCGTCTTGTGCTCGCCGGAGGCCCCGCGGACGCCCTGGAGCTGTCACCCGGCCATGTGGGGACCCTGGTCCTCACGGACGGCGTCCCGCGGAAGGTCACTGTCCGGGGAGGCGTGGATAAGATCGAGCTCACCGCCGACAACATCGACCTCACGGTCAACACGGTCCTGTCCGATCTGACCGTCTCCGGCTCCGGCAGCACCGTGACCCTGGTGGAGGGCGGAACGGGCTCCGTGGTCCTCACCGGCGCCAGTGTGAATAATACCGTCACCTTCTTAAAGCCCGTGTCGGCGCTTCTTCTGGACGGTCAGGACAACTCCGTCGAGGCCGCCGCCGACTGCTCCGACGCCGTTATCGGGGGCCGGAGCTGCACTGTCCGGGGCCTGGGCCGCATCTCCAGCGTCGAACTGCGCTCCCGTTCCTCCCGTACCCTCACCGCCGTGATGTCAAGCCGCTCCCTCTTTCCCACAGGCCTCGACGCCGTGGAAATGAATCTGACGGTCCCGGAGACAGCCCCCGCGGGAGCTCCCGTGAGGGTCTCCCTGAACCTCTCCGCCCAGACCATGGCCAACTACACCCTCACCTGGTATGTGGATGAGGCCGCCGTCAGGACCGAGACGGTCCCCGTCATGTCCTGGGGCAACAACCTGTCGCTGGACGCGGTCTTCCCCCTGTCCGTGGGCATGAGCGAGCTCCACACGGTCCGGGCGGAGCTGGCCGATCCGGCCGGACATGTGAAAAACGTGGTGGGCTTCGTGGAGCTCACGGGCCTGGACACCCTCCTCGATGGGGCCGGCATCACGCTGACGAGCAGGGCCTGCGAGGAGCCGCGTCTTCTCCGCGTGGACGCGGCGGTCACGAGTCCCCGCGTCCTGGCGTGCGTCGCCACCTGGTTCGTGGACGGGGCCCCGGTAAGCTCCGCCCCCGTGGAGATCGGGCCGGAGCCCGTGACGCTGGAGCTCACCCATTCCATCGATCATATCCCCCGGGACTGGGTGGCGAAGGTGGAGCTCCGGCTCGCCGCCGCCAGCAGCGCCGCCTCCGGTTCTGTGGCCGTTGAGATGACCCCCTTCCTCACCGAGGCCGATGTCCTGGCCGCCGTCACCAGTACCTACGCCGGCGATTACACGCTGGAGTGGGCGCTGGCCAACGATTACGATGAGCTGGTAAAGACCCTGTGGGTCAACGCCAAGGGGTACGCCAGCGA
Source organism: uncultured Oscillospiraceae bacterium (assembly GCA_947625815.1). Taxonomy (GTDB): domain Bacteria; phylum Bacillota; class Clostridia; order Oscillospirales; family Oscillospiraceae; genus RUG626. The sequence goes on along the minus strand of CANQPU010000026.1, from coordinate 11,638 downwards.
CACCGAATATCTGATCTGGGTCAACCGTACATACCAGCGCGTCAACATCTTTGAGGGAAGCCAGGGCAGCTGGACGCTTGTCCATACCTTCCTGTGCGGCACCGGGAAAAGCGCGACGGCCACGCCGGTCAGCGTTTCCAAGGTGCGCCACCGCATCGCCAGGGGCTGGACCCACCCGACCTATAACGTAAGGCCGGTGGTATACTTCCTCACCGGCGGCTATGCCTTTCACTCCAGGCTCTGGGACCCCTCCCATACCCATCTCACCGACGATCGCATCGGCTTCCCCATCAGCATGGGATGCGTCCGTATGTATGACGAGGACGTCCAGTGGATCTTTGACAATATCCCCACGGGGACTACGGTGGTCGTCCACTGAGGTCCCGGCCGCTCGCCGCGCGGGCCCCGGGAAGAGCGCGGCGGAGCTTTTTGCCCGCCCGGCGTATTTCAGGCGGCAGGAGGTGAAAAAATGAAGAAGTTAAAACGCAGCACCATACTCTGGATCCTTACCGCCGTCTTTGTGCTTCTCACCGTCGCCGGCATAGCCTACATCATCCTCAGCCCCCACTATGTCAGCAACTGGTGGGGCCTCGGGCCCTGCGTCATAGCCCTTTTCTGCTCCAGCCTGGCCGCGAGGGCGCGGAATGAGGGAAAATAAAGACTCTCCATAATAAGCTCAGCGCCCCGCGTCTTGAGACGCGGGGCGCCGTGTTCTTTTATTCGTCCAGCTTCAGGACGGCCATAAACGCCTCCGTGGGGATCTGCACCGTACCCAGCTGGCGCATCTTCTTTTTGCCCTCCTTCTGCTTTTCGAGGAGCTTCTTCTTGCGGGTGATATCGCCGCCGTAGCACTTGGCCAGCACGTCCTTGCGCAGGGCCTTGACGGTCTCCCGTGCGATGATCTTGCCGCCGATGGCGGCCTGGATGGGCACCTCAAAGAGCTGGCGGGGGATGTTGTCCTTCAGCTTTTCGCAGAGCTTGCGCGCCCTGGGGTAGGCCTTCTCCCGGTGGGCAATGAAGCTCAGCGCGTCCACCTGATCTCCGTTCAGGAGCATGTCCACCTTCACCAGATCCGACGGCCTGTACTCGGCAAATTCGTAGTCCAGGGACGCGTACCCCCTGGTCTTGGCCTTGAGCGTGTCAAAAAAGTCGTAAATGATCTCCCCGAGGGGCATGTAGTACCGCAGCTCCGCCAGATTGGTGTCCAGGTACTGCATATCCCGGTACTCGCCGCGGCGTTCCTGGCACATGGGCATGATATTGCCCACAAACTCCGGCGGCGTGATGATCGACGCGGCCACATAGGGCTCGGCCGTCTCCAGGATCGTGGAGGGATCCGGGTAATTGTGGGGGTTGTCCACCATGACCGTGGTGCCGTCGGTCCTGGTGACCTCATAGATGACGGAGGGCAGCGTCGTGATCAGATCCAGGTTGAACTCCCGCTCAAGCCGCTCCTGGATGATCTCCATGTGGAGCATCCCCAGAAAGCCGCACCGGAACCCAAAGCCCAGCGCCGCCGAGGTCTCCGGCTCAAAGCTCAGGGAGGCGTCGTTCAGCTGCAGCTTTTCCAGCGCGTCCCGGAGGTCCGGAAACTTGCTGCCGTCCTCGGTGTAGATGCCGCAGTAGACCATCTGGCGGGCCGGCCGATACCCGGGCAGCGGCTGGGCTGCCGGCTCCGCGGCCAGCGTGACGGTGTCACCCACCTGGGTGTCCCGGACATTCTTGATCGAGGCGGTGAGGTAACCCACCTCCCCGGCATAGAGCCCCTCCTCGGGCCGGTAGCCCTTGGGCAGGAGGTGCCCGCACTCAATGATGTCATACTCCGCGCCGGAGGCCATCATGCGGATCCGGTCCCCGGTGTGGAGCTGTCCGTCCATGAGCCGCACATATACTACAACGCCCCGGTAGGCGTCGTACTGGGAATCGAAGATGAGGGCGCGCAGGGGCGCGGAACGGTCGCCCTTGGGCGCGGGGATCCTCGCCACAATGGCATCCAGCACCGACTCCACATTGAGTCCGGTCTTGGCGGAGATCTCGGGGGCGTCCATGGCCTCAATGCCAACCACGTTTTCGATCTCCTCCTTGACCCTTTTGGGGTCCGCGGCGGGCAGGTCGATCTTGTTGATGACGGGGACGATCTCAAGCTCATGCTCGGCGGCCAGGTAGGTGTTGGCCAAGGTCTGCGCCTCGACCCCCTGGGCGGCATCCACGACGAGGACGGCCCCCTCGCAGGCGGCCAGGGAGCGGCTCACCTCGTAGCCAAAGTCCACGTGGCCCGGGGTGTCGATCAGGTTCAGCACATAGGTCTTTCCGTCCGCGGCCCTGTGGTCCAGCCGGATCGCCCGGGCCTTGATGGTGATGCCGTGCTCCCGCTCAAGGTCCATGTTGTCCAGAAGCTGATCCTCCATCTCCCGGCTGGGCACAGCTCCGCACAGCTCAATGAGCCGGTCAGACAGCGTGGACTTGCCGTGGTCCACGTGCGCGATGATGGAGAAGTTACGGATCAATGTTTGGTCTGTCATAGGTCACCTCAGGTCATGTTCGGCAAGTCCACGCTCTCGCGCCGGGTGGCGCGTCCAAGCGTTTTGAGCAGCAAAACCTTGCCGCAGGCGGAATTCATTTCCGCCGAGGATGTAAAATCAATGGGGCCCCCACGGAGCCGAAGGCTTCGCGGGGATCGGACTTGCCGTGGTCCACGTGCGCGATGATGGAGAAGTTGCGGATCAATGTTTGGTCTGTCATAGGTCACCTGTCATCTTACTTCTTTTATGAGCCGGTCCGCCTCGGCGGACAGCTCCCGGAGTCTTCCGACGAGCTTTTTGAATTCCTGATAGCCGTCATAGCTGCGTCCCAGCATATAATCTGCGGAGACGCCGTAATAGTCGCAGACCTTTACTACAAATTCAAGGCGCGGCTCGCGCAGGCCGTTCTCATAGTGGCTGAGAAGCGCCTGGGAGATGCCCAGGTCCGCGGCGGCCTTGCGCTGGGAGAGCCCCCGCTCGGTGCGCAGGGACATCAGGATCGCTGGAAACTGCTGATCCAAGGCGCCTCACCTCAATTTACCTTCATATCAACGGAGTCATCGTTGAAGATCCAGTCCCGCACGTCCGTGACGGTATACTCCCCGTCCCCGGTACGGCACACGACCCGGCGGATGCCCGCGTTGATGATGAACCGGCGGCACATGGAGCAGGGGGTGGTGTCCGTGAGGAGCTCCCCGGTCTTGGGGTTGCGGCCCGCCAGATACAGCGTGGAGCCCAGGCAGTCCCGGCGGGAGGCCGAGATGATGGCGTTCTGCTCGGCATGGACGGCCCGGCACAGCTCATAGCGCTCCCCGGACGGGATGTTCAGGGCGTCGCGGAGACAGTAGCCCAGATCCGCGCAGTTCTTGCGGCCCCGGGGCGCGCCGTTGTAGCCGGTGGAGATGATCTCGTCCTCGTGGACGATAATGGCCCCGTAGTGACGGCGCATACAGGTGGAGCGCTCGGCCACGGTCTCGGCAATGTCCAGGTAATAGTTGACTTTATCAGTTCGGTCCATGTTTCTACCTCCCGATTTTTTCTGTCTGCACCCATTATAACAAAATGTATACTCCGCCGCAAGCCTATTCTTGAAAAAGCCGACAGCCCCCGATCCCCGCGGGCAGGCGGGAGGGCCTTACAGCTCCCGGCTCTTCCAATCTCTGGCCGACTCGGCCCGCCTGGGGTCCGTGGCCGTGCCGATCATGGGGGCGGCGTTGTCAACGGCGGCGAGGGCGGCCATTTCAGCCTCCGTCAGGGCAAAGTCCCCGATATCCAGATTCTCCCGGATCCTCTCCGGGTGAACGGATTTGGGGATCACCGCGATGCCCTGCTGGACCAGGAACCTCAGCGCCACCTGGGCCGGAGTCTTTCCGTGGGCCTCCGCGGCGGACCTGACCGCCGGAAGGGCGAACATGTCGTTGATCCGGCTCTGCCCCAGGGGGGCGTATGCCTGATGGGCGACGCCGTATTTGACCATCCACTCGTGGGCGGTCTTCTGCTGGCAATAAAGGTGCGTCTCCACCTGATTGACCGCCGGGGTCACCTCATTATAGCTCAGCAGGTCGATCAGCCTGTCCGGCGCGAAATTGGAAACGCCAATGGCCCGCAGGACCCCCTCCCTGTAAAGGGCCTCCAGATCCCTCCAGGCCGCGTACACGTCGTTGAAGGGCCAGTGGATCAGCATGAGATCCAGGTAGTCGAAGCCCAGCCGCTCCAGGGACCGGTAGACGCTCCTCCTGCACTCTCCGCCGGGATGATTCCGGAACCACACCTTGGAGGTCACGAAAAGCTCCCTTCTGGGCAGCCCGGAGGCCCTCACCGCCGCGCCGACGGCCCGCTCGTTCCCGTAGTTCTGGGCCGTATCGATGAGCCGATAGCCGGCCGCGACAGCCGTCTCCACGCTCTCCTGACACAGGGCGGGGTCCGTGATCTGATACGTCCCGAATCCCACGAGGGGCATCATAACACCGTTATTCAACGTGATCGTAAGCATAGGCGCTCTCCCTTCCTTTTGATGATGACTCCATTATACATGGAAGCGGCGGATCTGGCAATATTATTCTGTCCCCCGCTTGATGAAATGGCGTTTGTGTAGTATACTTTTGGGAAAACAGCGGGCAGGACGGCGCGCCGCCTGTCCCGGGCCGGAGGGAAGGATATGTCCGTACTTTATAAAAACGTCCTGATCCACAATGCCGCGGAGCTTACGGAGAACGCCGACGGGAGCGTCTCCTGGCTGCGTCTCCCCGCCTGGGTGCGGGAGCGTCTGGAGTCCGACCGTGGGGTGGAATTTACCGGGGCCGCCACGGGGGTGGAGCTGCGCTTTGTCCTCCGAAGCCCGGAGGTCAGGATCAGGATGGCCGTCAGCTCCGGCGACGGCATCTTCCACGTCTACCGGGGAAGCCTCCAGGGAGGCTGGGAGGATCATGAGGTGGGCAGACAGGTGGGGACGTCGCCCCGGGATTACGTGATCCGCCGTTCGGAGGAGCCGGAGCAGCTAAAGGCGATGAGCCGGGCCGCCGGCGCCCCCTTCCGGCCGGAGGTGGTCCGGGTCATTTTTGACCGCGGCTTCTTCAGGCTCTACGACATCGTCGGGGAGGTAACGCCGCCGGAGGCGGATCAGTGCCCCGCCCGGACGCTGTTGGCCTACGGCTCCTCCATCACCCACGGCTCCAATTCCCTGGACATGTCCCACGCCTGGGCCTCCCTGCTGGGCCACCGGCTGGGGATGGACGTGCGGAACCTGGGCATGGCGGGCAGCTGCCGCATGGAGCCCGCCCTTGTGGACTGGATTGCCCGGGAGGGCCAGGCCGGCCGGTGGGACGCGGCCGTTCTGGAGCTGGGGATCAACGTGCTGGATTGGGAGGAGGCGCTCTTTGCCTCCCGGGTCGAGAACACCCTGCGACGCGTCGCGGGCGGGAACCCCGGGAAGCCCGTCTACGCCGTCTCCCCCTTTTACCACTGCCGGGAGGATTTTGACCCCGGGGACAGGACATACCGCTGGCGGGAGCTGATGCGGGAGATCACCGACCGACTGGCCCTGCCGAATCTGACCTGCATCGACGGCCGGTCCGTCCTGGACGGCATGGCCTGGATCTCCGCGGATCGGGTCCACCCCAACATCTACGGCGTCCAGAAGATCGCCGACGAGCTGACGGCGAGGCTCGCGCCGGAGCTGGCGCCCTCCCCCCGTCCGGGACGGGCCCTTTGAAAGTCCCCTCCGCCGGGGGGAACCGGCCCGTCAGGGGACCTCGATGCGCGAATTAGCACTTTCGACCTCCGAGTGCTAATATTAACAAAATTTTCATAAATCTTCCACCGATTGTTCATAAAGCGCGTCTACAATACGAAGCATAAGGCAAGGCGATACAGCCAAGCCCGGGAACCGAATCCCCCGCCTGCCCCATCGGTAATATTCGCGCGCAGGGCGGACATAATAATATAACTGGGAGGAATTTATTATGTTTGAGCTCAGACCTTTTCACCGCAATCAGGACATCACCTACAACCCCTTCAAGGCCATGGAGGACTTTGAGAAGCGCTTTTTTGAGGATCCCTTCACCGGGTTCTTCGAAAACGGGGACATCGCGGAGTTCAAGACCGACATCTCCGATCAGGGCGACAGCTACCTTCTGGAGGCGGATCTGCCCGGCTTTGACAAGAAGGACATCCACCTGGATATCTCCGGCGACGTGCTGACCATCAACGCCGAGCGTCACTCCGAGCATGAGGACAAGGACAAAAAGGGGAATTATATCCGCCTTGAGCGCTCCTACGGCCAGTACAGCCGCCAGTTCGACGTCTCCGGCATCGACGCCCACGCGATCCACGCCAAGTATGAAAACGGCGTCCTGAAGCTGACCATGCCCAAGAAGCAGCAGACGCTCCCCGAGAGCCACTCTCTTGAGATCGAGTAACTCCGCTCACGAGTCCCCGATCCCCGGCCGGCGTGATGAAAACGGCAAAGCGCCGGTCCGATCAGGGGGGCGGTCCCGCTCAGGCCGCTGACAGGAAAAAAGCGAAAAGGCCCCCGGCTCCATGACGGGTGCCCGTAAGAAAGTTTTGAAGCCAAAATTATACTTACGGCATCTGTCAGGCCGGCTTGGGGCAAATAAAAAGCACGAAGTATGGGAGCGATCCCTGCACTTCGTGCTTTTTTGGGTGCGCCTGGCAGAGCGCCAAAAAAAGACCTGTGAGCGTCCTAAACCTGCGTGTGAAAAAGCTCTGAAATTCAGATCTCCCATGATATTGCAGGGGCTTTCCGGCGGTTATAGACCCGGCGTATGTCACCCACGCCAGCGTTATCTTATAGATAATTTCTCCTTTATTGAAAAAATGCTGATAACGGAAACATTTATGCTGTGTACCACATAAAAAAGCGAGGAACGCAAGTGGTCAATCTCTGCGCCTTTTGAGAAATGCGCATATGCAAATCTGATAGATGGATATCCCAAGCCGGAGATCGCGTATATTGGCTTTTTTATGATGAATCGGACATATCAGGGGAAGAAGATTGGCACTGCTATTATTGATGAGGTTATAGATTATTTAAAAAACACCGGAAAAACATCTGTTCGGCTTGCGATAGATAAAGGGAACCCGCAGTCCACGCATTTCTGGAAGAAGAATGGTTTTGAGGTGATTTCGGAGGCCGATGTCAACGGATGGGCTAAATTGGCAGCAGGAAGAAAACTGACCTGAGTAAGAGCGCACAGTATGTCGGGTGTTAATTCGTAAGGAAAGCGCGCGTCCCCTCTTTTCGCAAATCTTTTTCCGAAAAGCGGACGAAAAAAGAGGCCGGCAAAGCGGGACCTCCCGCCTTGTCGGCCTCCCGGTCTTATCCTCCTATACCAGCTTAAACAGCACCAGCGCTATGCCGTAAACGATGCTGGAGGCGATGCCGAAAACGATCACCGGCCCCGCGATGATGAACATTTTCGCCGCCGTCCCGGTGATATAGCCCTCGGTCTTGAACTCCAGGGCCGGGGAGACCACGGAATTGGCAAAGCCCGTGATCGGTACGAGCGTACCCGCGCCGCCGAACTTGGCAATGTCGTCATAGATACCCACACCCGTGAGCAGCGCGCCGAGGAAAACCAGAATTATGCTGGTGGCCGTGGCTGCGCTCTCCTCGGAAAGGCCCGCGGCCTTCATGCCGTCCAGGATCCCCTGCCCCGCGCAGCAGATCAGGCCGCCCACCACGAAGGCTTTGATCATGTTGGGGATCAGCTTGGAATTGGGAGTCACCTTTTTGACGTATTTGGCGTACTCCTTGTTGGTCATCTTCATGTTTGACACCTCGCAATTTGTTCTCTGTCCTTATCTTTTCCACCGAGCCGTATTCTATTCCCCTCCCCCGGGTGTTCCCCGTCTTTTTCCCGGGGACAGCCGCCCGGAGAAAGGACTGCGCGGCGGCCCGCAAGCGGGCCGCCGCGACAGGGGAAACGGTGGCATGTCCCCGGCAGCTCAGTTTTCCATCTGCTTTCCGAGAAATCCCGCCACGGTCTGGGCCAGCTTGTACTCCACCTCGCCCACAGTGGCATCTCCCTCCCCGAAGAACATGACGCATCCCATCACGTCTCCCTCGGTCAGGATGGGCGCGGCCACGGTCACGGTGTATCTCTCGGCGCCGTCGGCAGGGTTCACTGCCTTCTCTCCCCCGGCCCTGTGATATACCTGTCGGCCCTCCATGATCGCCTCAAGCTCAGAGCTCACCGGCTTTCCGTAAAGCTCCCGCCGGTTCACGCCGCAAACGGCGATCACGGTGTCCCGGTCGCAAATGGCCGCGGGCAGGTTCGTGGCCTTGCTCAGCGTCTCGCACATCTGTCCGGCAAAATCCGAAAGCTCCCCCATGGGCGAATACTTTTTAAAGATGACCTCCCCGTCCTTCTCCGTGTAGATCTCCAGCGGGTCGCCGTCTCGGATGCGAAGGGTGCGGCGGATCTCCTTGGGGATCACCACCCGGCCGAGGTCGTCTATCCTGCGAACGATTCCAGTTGCCTTCATTTCGAAGTCCTCCTGTCTCTATTTGTATCGACAGGAATTAGTATCCGCCGTTTTCAGGTCAATATTCAACTTCCGGCATTTGCCAGATATATGAACCCCATCCGGATCGGAAAGGTCCGGATGGGGTTCTTCAGTCATCTTTTCCACTCGTCAAGGAGTCCCTTGACCGTATCCCAGTCGCCCACGGTGAAGCCGTTTTTGGCCACCATGACGGCGGCTCCCTCATCGGATATGAGGAGGATCATGTTCTCCGTCTCCGAGACGCGGAGGACGTTTTCGTAATTGACGATCAGGCTGCCCTGCGTCACCTCCAGCCGGTCCTCATAAAACCGCGTGTTCCTCGAAAGGTCAGCCTGCTTGCAAAAAGCCTCCCAGGCCGCGTTCATGCGCCTTTTCGGCGAGATGAAGGCCATCCACACGCACACAAGGCTGACGACCAGCGCCTCAATGCCGATGGCGAACAGCCGCCCGCCGAATCTCACAGTCACGGCCGCCAGAACGACGAGGATCACCGCCATGGCAATGAGCATCTTGCGCATCGCCGGGTAATACTCATCCTTCTGGAGCTGTCCCATTCCCTCGCGGAACAGCTCCTCCGTCACGGTAAAGTCGTTTTCCGCCTTTAACTCCATATGGTTCCCTCCTTATACCGTCCCTCTCCAAAGGGCTGCGGAAAAAAAGAAGCGCGCCGGGGCGCGCTTCTTTTTTTACACCAATTCTATGATCGCCATCTCGGCGGCATCACCGCGGCGGGGGGCGGTGCGGGTGACGCGGGTGTAGCCGCCCTCGCGGGCAGCGTACTTCTCGGCCAGGTCCTTGAAGACCTTGGTCACCACATCCTCACGGGTGAGGAACGCAAGGGCCTCGCGGCGGGCAGCCAGAGTGCCCTTCTTGCCAAGGGTTATCATCTTCTCGGCGAGAGGCGCGACCTCGCTGGCGCGGGTGAAGGTGGTCTCCATCTTCCCCTTGTCCAGGAAATCGGTGACCATCTGGCGGAGCATGGCCATGCGCTGGTCGGTGGTCCTGCCGAGCTTACGTGTTCCGGGCATATCTTTCTCCTCCTTCTTACCAGAGTTAATTGTTATCGTCGCTGGCGAGGGAAAGGCCCATCATAGCCAGCTTGTGGATGACCTCCTCCAGAGACTTGTGGCCCAGGTTGCGGACCTTGATCATCTCGGCCTCGGTCTTGGAGATAAGCTCCTCCACGGTGTTGATGTTGGCGCGCTTCAAGCAGTTGAAGCTCCGGACGCTGAGATCCAGCTCCTCAATGGTCATCTCCAGCACCTTATCACGCTGCGTCTCGCTCTTCTCCACGATCAGGCTCTTGGAGCCCGCGGACTCGGAGAGGTCGGTGAACAGGGTGAAGTGGTCGCACAGGATCTTGGCGCCCATACTGACGGCATCCCTGGCGGAGATGCTCTTGTCCGTCCAGACCTCCAATGTCAGCTTGTCGTAGTCGGTCATGTTCCCCACGCGGGTGTTTTCCACGGTGTAGTTGACCTTCAAAACAGGCGTGTAGATGGAATCCACCGGGATGACGCCGATGACCTGCTGGGCCTGATTGGCCTTGTTGCGCTCAGCGCTGACGTAGCCTCTGCCGTGGGCCATCGTCAGCTCCATGCGGAGCTGGGCGTCCGGGCCGAGCGAGGCGATATGCAGCTCGGGATTGAGGATCTCGACCTCCCCGTCCGCCTTGATGTCGCCGGCGGTGACCTCGCCCTCGCCTATGGCCTCGATATAGACCGTCTTCTCTCCCTCGCTGTGGAGCTTCGCGATGATACTCTTGAGGTTGAGGACGATCTCGGTCACGTCCTCCTTGACACCGGGAATGGTGCTGAACTCATGCTGAACGCCGGAGATCTTGACGCTTGTGACCGCGGTACCGGGGAGGGACGAGAGGAGGATCCTGCGGAGAGAGTTTCCCAATGTAATGCCGTAGCCGCGCTCCAGGGGCTCCACGACATACTTGCCGTAGGACTCGTCTTCCGGGGTCTCGATGCTCTCAATACGCGGCTTTTCAATTTCAATCACTAATAATTACCCTCCTTTAAGATGTGCGCGATGCGCTTGGTTTGCCTGTACGAATGAGGGTTAACGGATTACTTGGAATAGAGCTCGACGATGAGCTGCTCCTCCACGGGCAGATCGATGTCCTCGCGCGCGGGCATGGTCAGGACCTTGGCGCTGAGCTTGGTGAGATCCTTCTCCAGCCACTTCGGGGGGGTGACGATGACCGCGTCCTCGCCGGTGAGCCTCTTGAACATGGCGCTCTGACGGCTCTTCTCCCGGACCTCGATCACGTCTCCGGGCTTCACCAGGTAGGAGGGGATGTCAACTCTCTGGCCGTTCACGTTGAAGTGACCGTGGTTGACGGCCTGACGGGCCTCCCTGCGGGTCATGGCAAAGCCAAGACGGTAGATGACGTTGTCAAGGCGGCGCTCGATGGTGGTCAGCAGGACCTCGCCGGTCTGGCCGGGGGCCTTGGCGGCCTTCTCATAATAGCCGCGGAACTGCTTCTCCAGGATGCCATAGACAAACTTGACCTTCTGCTTCTCATTGAGCTGCATGGCGTACTCGCCCTGCTTACGGCGCATCTGGCCCTTGGGGTCGCGGATGGTGTTGGACTTGGTCTTCGCCGTATACCCCATGTAAGCAGGAGAAATGCCCAGCGCTTTGCAGCGCTTCACGATGGGCTGCATATTTTTTGCCATAGTAGATTCTTCCTCCTTCTTCGATTACACGCGGCGGCGCTTCGGGGGCCGGCAGCCGTTGTGGGCGATGGGGGTCACGTCCTTGATCATGGTGACCTCAAGGCCGACGGTCTGGAGAGCGCGGATGGCGGCCTCACGGCCGGAACCCGGGCCCTTCACAAAGACCTCGACGGTCTTCAGGCCGTGCTCCATGGCGGCCTTGGCGGCCGTCTCGGCGGCGGTCTGAGCCGCGAAGGGCGTACTCTTCTTGCTGCCACGGAAGCCCATTCCGCCGGCGGACGCCCAGCTCAGGGCGTTTCCGAAGGAGTCGGTCACAGTGACCATGGTGTTGTTGAAGCTGGAGCTGATATGCACCTGGCCCTTTTCTATGTTCTTGCGCTCGCGGCGGCGGGTGCGGAC
>CANQPU010000025.1 GCA_947625815.1 uncultured Oscillospiraceae bacterium | reverse complement strand
GCGGAGCTTCTCGATCTCCTGGCCGCCCTTGCCGATGACAAGGCCGGGACGGGAGCAGTGCAGGAAGATCTTGACCTTGGAGCTGTCGCGCTCGATCTCGATCTTGGGCACGCCCGCCTCATAGAGGCGCTTCTTCAGGACCTTGCGGATCTTGTGATCCTCGACCAGAAGGTCGCCCACTTTATCGTCTCTGGCGTACCAGCGGGAATCCCAATCCTTGATAACGCCGACTCTGAGGCCGTGAGGATTAACTTTCTGTCCCATTGCTTACGCCTCCCTTTCCTTAAGAACGATGGTGATGTGGCTGGTGCGCTTGTTGATGCGGTAGCCGCGGCCCTTGGAGACAGGCTGCATCCTCTTGAGGATGGGGCCCGGGTTGGCGTAGGTCTCGCTGACGTAGAGCCTGGCCGGATCCATGCTGAAATTGTTCTCGGCGTTGGCCATGGCGCTGTTCAGGACCTTTACCATGATCTCGCTGGCGGCCTTGGGGGTATTCATAAGGATGGCGCGGGCCACATTGGCGTCCTTGCCCCGGATGATGTCGCAGACGATCTGCGCCTTGCGGGGGGCGATACGCGCGTATTTAACTTGAGCTCTTGCTTCCATGTCTGTCCTCCTTATTTCGCCGCGGGCGCGGTCTTGCTGCCGGAGTGACCGCGGAAGGTGCGCGTCGGGGCGAACTCGCCCAGCTTGTGGCCGACCATGTCCTCGGTGATGTAAACGGGGATGTGGCGGCGGCCGTCGTGGACGGCGATGGTGTGGCCAACGAAGGAGGGGAATATGGTGGAGGCGCGGCTCCAGGTCTTGATGACCTTCTTGTCGCCGGTCTTGTTCATCTCATCGACTCTTTTTAAAAGCTCGGGTGCCGCGAAGGGCCCCTTTTTGATGCTTCTGCTCATATTTTAAGTCCCTCCTTACTTCGCGTTGCGGCGCTTGACTATGAACTTGTCGGTGCGGTTCTTCGTCTTGCGGGTCTTATAACCGAGAGCCGGCTTACCCCAGGGGGTAACAGGGCCGGGACGGCCGATGGGGCTCTTGCCCTCGCCGCCGCCGTGGGGGTGGTCAACGGGGTTCATGACGGAGCCGCGGACGGTGGGACGGATGCCCATGTGGCGGACGCGGCCGGCCTTGCCCAGGTGGACGTTGGCGTGGTCGATGTTGCCCACCTGCCCGATGGACGCCATGCAGTCAAGGCGGATATAGCGGTACTCGCCGGAGGGGAGACGGACCTGAGCCATGCCGTTCTCCTTGGCCATGAGCTGAGCGGCGGCGCCGGCGGAGCGGACAAGCTGCGCGCCGCGGCCGGGGTAGAGCTCGATGTTGTGGACGATGGTGCCCACGGGGATGTTGGCAAACGGCAGGGCGTTGCCGGGCTTGATGTCGGCGTCGGGGCCGCTCATGACGGTGTCGCCGGCCTTCAGGCCCACGGGAGCCAGGATATAGCGGCGGTCGCCGCCCTCAAACTCCACAAGGGCGATATAGGCGGAGCGGTTGGGGTCGTACTCCAGGCGGAGAACGGTGCCGGGGACGCCGGTGTTGGCGCGCTTGAAGTCGATGACCCGGTATTTCCTGCGGTTCCCGCCGCCCTTGTGGCGGACGGTGATGTGGCCGTAGCTGTTGCGGCCGGCGTGCTTCTTCAGCACCTCGGTGAGGGCGCGCTCGGGCTTTGCCTTCTTGTCAACTCCGTCAAAGCCGGAAACGGACATGTGCCTTCTTGACGGAGTGGTGGGCTTATAGAATTTAATTGCCATCTCTTATTCCTCCCTTATACCATTCCCTCAAAGAACTCGATGGGCTTGGAGTCCGCGGTGAGCTTCACGACGGCCTTTTTCCAGGCGCGGGTCATGCCCTCGGGATAGCGGCCGGTCCTCTTGGCCTTGCCCCTGACGTTCAGGGTGTTGACGGAAGCGACCTTGACGGAGAAGATCTCCTCAACGGCCTTCTTCACATCGGCCTTGGTGGCGTCCTTCCGGACCTCAAAGACATACTTCTTGATGTCCAGATGCTCCATGGACTGCTCGGTGATGATGGGGCGGACGATAACATCGTAAGAGGTCTTCATTATGCGTACACCTCCTGGATTTTCTCTAAAGCGGCCTTGTCCACGACCAGCTTGTCGGCGTTCACAAGGTCATAGGCGCTGAGGATATGGGCGGGGGTGGTCACGACGCCGGGGATGTTGCGGGCCGAGAGGACCACGTTGGCATCCACCTCGTTGGTGATGACCACGGCCTTCTTGTCGGCGCCGATCTTGTCCAGGAAGGTCTTGAAGGTCTTGGTCTTGGCCTCGTCCATGTGCAGGCCGTCCACCACGATGACGCTCTGCTCGCGGGCCTTGTCGCTGAGGGCGGAGCGGATGGCGAGGGAACGGACCTTCCTGTTGACGGAGAAGCTGTAATCCCGGGGCTTGGGGGCGAAGGCGACGCCGCCGTGGGTCCACTGGGGATTGCGGGTGGAGCCCTGACGGGCGCGGCCGGAGCCCTTCTGACGCCAGGGCTTGATGCCGCCGCCGCTGACCTCGGCCTTGGTGAGGGCGCTCTGGGTGCCCTGGCGGAGGTTGGCAAGATGATTGCGGACCACGGTGTGCATGGCCGTGACGTTCGGCTCGATACCGAAGACGGCCTCGGAGAGCTCGACTTCGCCTATGACCTCTCCGGCCATGTTGTAAACATTCGCTTTAGGCATATTTCAATCTCTCCTTTCTCAGCCACGGGCGGACCGCTTCTGCGGGTTGGAGCTGACGGTCTGGGCGGGGCCCTTGACCTTGCTGCGGTTGATGACCGTGTTCTTCAGGTACACGATGCCGCCCTTGGGGCCGGGCACCGCGCCGCGAACGGCGATCATGTTGAGGTCGGGGTCGATGTGGACGATGTCCAGGTTCTGGACCGTGACCTGCTCGGCGCCCATATGGCCGGCGCCGATCTTGCCCTTGTAGATGCGGGAGGGGGTGGAGGTGGAGCCCATGGAGCCGGCGTGACGGTGAACGGGGCCGCCGCCGTGGCTGGTGGGCGTCCGCTGGGCGTTGAAGCGCTTGATGGCGCCCTGATAGCCCTTGCCCTTGCTGACGCCGGTGATGTCCACCTGGTCGCCCTTCTGGAACATGTCGGCGCGGATCTCGTCGCCGACCTCGAACTTGGAGCAGTCCGCCAGCCTGAACTCCTTCAGGTGGCGCTTGAGTCCGGCGCCGGCCTTTTTGAGGTGGCCGACCTCGGGCTTGGTGAGCTTTTTCTCGGCCACGTCCTCGAAGCCGAGCTGAATGGCGTCATACCCGTCCTTGTCGGCGGTCTTGACCTGCGTGACGACGCAGGGACCGGCCTCGATCACGGTAACGGGAACGACTTTTCCGGCGTCATCGAAGATCTGGCTCATGCCGACCTTTTTGCCGATGATGACCTTTTGCATTTCCATTGCTATCTATTCCTTCCTTTATAGGTTATTGGTCGACGGCCTGGGCTTTGCAACCGTAGGCCCTTCCGCCGACTTGACCCCGGCCGCTTAACGCAAGTCGCGGCCGATGGGTTGTTAACGACATTCTTGTGATTTTCCCCGGGACGGGGCGCGGCCGCCCAGGCAGTACCCTGTGCGCGGCAGGCGGACGCGGCGCCGTATCGCGGAAAGATCAGAGCTTGATCTCGATCTCCACGCCGGCGGGAAGCTCCAGAGACATCAGTGCCTCGACGGTCTTCTGGGTGGGGGCGATGATGTCGATGAGGCGCTTGTGGGTGCGGCGCTCGAACTGCTCCCGGCTGTCCTTGTTCACGTGGGGGGAGCGGAGGATGGTCACGACCTCCTTCTTGGTGGGCAGGGGGACGGGGCCGGAGACCTTGGCCTCGGTGCGCTTCGCGGTCTCCACGATCCGCTCGGCGGTCTGGTCGATGAGCTGATGGTCGTAGGCCTTGAGCCTGATGCGGATGGTTTTCTTTGCTGCTGCCATAGTTTTTTCCTCCAAAAACGTACATTTGGTAGTACGGTGAAAAATTTTCCGTCCACAGCCCCGTGCGTATCATTCCCGCCCGGAAACAAAGCCGGACAAAATCCGGCCGCGTTTTCCGTACAGGCGATATACGTAAATATCGTCGTGTGTCTGGTAAACCTTTCAGCCGCCCGATTGCGTCGTCGCGGAAGTCGCGTTCCTCGCCGCTCGACAAGCGCTTCGCGTTTGTCTCGCGGCTCGCGCGCTGACTTCGCTCCTCCTTTCCGTCCGCGGCCCGCTTCGCTGGGCTCGCGTCCGGTAGGAAAAGTTCTTCGCAACGACCGGACATACTCCCCGGAAGTTACCGCCGTTTGGCGCAATCTCCCGGATCATCGCAGTGCGCGCAGGGGCATACCTATCCCACAGGCGCTTTGATAGGATATCAAATTCCCCCTCCGTTGTCAAGAGAAAAGTTTCACATTTTGAAAAATATTTTTAAAAGCCCTGCTCCCCCTCGGGCGAAGGGGCGCCGCTCCTTTCGCAGCTTCTTGACAATCCCCCGTGAATTGCGTAAAATATCCTTTACACCACAAAAGGAGGCGCGGCATGGTCATCGGGGGCGTCGAAGTCAATACCCGCCTGGCCCTGGGCCCCATGGCCGGGGTCACGGACCTGGCCTTCCGGGAGGTCTGCCGCTCCCTGGGGGCGGGACTCACCTGCACGGAGATGGTCAGCTCCAAGGCTCTGATGTTCCAGGACAGCAAGACGCTGAAGCTCATGGAGCTGGGCGCGGAGGAGCGCCCCGCCGCCGTTCAGCTTTTCGGCTCGGATCCCGTGTGCATGGCCGAGGCCGCGGCAAAGGTGTGCGCCCTGTCCCCCTGCGACTTCATCGACATCAACATGGGCTGTCCCGTGGGGAAGGTCGTCCGGTCCGGCGACGGCTCGGCCCTCATGCGCACGCCCGATCTGGCCGCCAGGATCATCGACGCCGTCCGGTCTTCCGCCGACCGGCCCGTCACCGTAAAGATCCGCAAGGGCTTTGACGGGGGGAGCGTCAACGCCGTCGAGTTCGCCAGGCTCTGCCAGGACGCCGGCGCCGCCTGCATCGCCGTCCACGGCCGCACCCGGGCGCAGATGTACTCGGGAAAGGCCGATTGGGACATAATAGCTCAGGTAAAGAGAGCCGTCAGCGTCCCCGTCATCGCCAACGGCGATGTCTTCACGGCGGAGGACTGCGTACACATTTTGAAATACACCGGGGCGGACGCGGCCATGGTCGCCCGGGGGGCTATGGGCGATCCGTGGCTCTTTGAGCGGTGTCTCGCCGCCCTTGAGGGACGGGAGGTCCCCGCCAAACCCGCCTGGTCCCAGCGGATCCGGGTCGCGGTCAGGCAGTTTGAGCGCGCCTCGGAAAGCCTCGGCGAGAAGGCGGCGTGTCTGGAGGCCCGCAAGCACTTCGCCTGGTATCTCAAGGGGATGCCCCGCGCCTCTTTTTTCAAGGGACAGATCATGAGCGTCTGCACGCTTGAAGATATATATAATGTATCCCGCGACATTCTCGATTACCTGCGGGACGAGGAAAGGAGGGAGAACCGTGACGCCTGACGAGGAGATCCTGACCGTCAGGGCGGCCGCCGGCGGCGACGAGGCCGCTTTTGAAAAGCTGGTCACCGTTCATCAAAAGCACGTCTACAATCTGGCCCTGAAGCTCACCGGGAACCCCGAGGACGCCATGGACGCCTCTCAGGACGCCTTCCTCCGGGCCTTCCGTAGCCTGAAGTCCTTCCGGGGCGAGAGCCGGGTGTCCGTCTGGCTCTACCGCCTGACATACAACGCCAGCATGGACATCATCCGCAGATCCCGCCGTGGCGTCCTGATCCCCATGCCCTCCGACGAGGAGGGCGCGGAGCTGGAGATCCCCGACCCCTCCCCCACCCCGGACGAGGTGGCCGAGCGCCGCGACGAGCTGCGCCAGGTCAGGGAGGCCATCGCCGAGCTCGACGAGGACAAGCGCCGGATCCTCCTGATGCGGGAGTACAGCGGCATGTCCTACGCGGACATCGCGGACGCCCTGGGCCTCGAGGAGGGCACGGTAAAATCCCGTCTTGCCCGGGCCCGGGTGGCCCTTGCTGAAAAATTGAAAATGCGTGGAACATTTACAGCGGATGCACAGTCTAACAATCAGACCAACAAACGGAAGGGGTGACACTGGTGGACGAACACGGACATTTTCAAGATCTGATCTCCGAGAAGCTTGACGGCGTCATCAGTGCCGCCGACGACAGGGCCCTGGCCGACCATCTGGCCTCCTGCCCCGACTGCCGGGAGCTTTACACCCTGCTCTCCGACGCCCGCGAGGCGCTGGAGCTCCAGGCCGATCCCCCGGACGGGCTTGTCGCGGAGGTGATGACCGCCGTCCGCGCGGAAAAGGCCAGGCGGAAGCTGCGTATCCGTTCCCTGACGGGCATTCTGGCCGCCGCGGCGGTCCTGACCGCGGTCGTCATCCCCGCCGCCGTCCGCGCCCGCAGCCCTGAGGAAGCGGGCGACTTCGTCGCCGCTCCCTTTTCCATGGTCAAAAGCGACGGGGGTAGCCCCGTGTATCCCACCGATCCGGCCGCCGACGAGCCCGCCGACGCGCCCGCCGCTTGCAATGAATCCGCGCCCGGAGCAGACTCCGCGATCCCCGTATGGCCCGGATCGACCGCCGACGACATGGACCCGTTCGCCGGATACCGCGCCGTGGCGTGGTTCGACTCCCTCCCGGAGGAGATCGTCTGTGAGGAGGGGCGCCTCTTCCCCGACGGCTCCGTGGGCTACGATGTGACCGGGGAGCAGTTTGAGGCCCTTCTGGACGGCGCTTTCGCGGTGGAGTATCCCGATCCCGACGGCGCCGGATATATGGTCCTTCTCTCCGCCCGGTAAACGGACCTGAAAATGAATCGACGCCACCCGCCTGCGGCGGGTGGCGTCAGTGTTTAATCAGTGTTTAATGGGAGCTTATTTTCCTGATCTCCGGGTAGGGGATGAAGGGTCCCGGCGGGGTGTCGCTCTCATGGAGGACCTTTTGCATGTAGACCACGTCCACCCAGCGGCCCAGCTTGAAGGCGCACCTGGTGAACCGGGCCACCCGCTCGAAATCAAGGCTCGAGTGGAACTTGATGCTGTCCCGGTTGGGGTGGGATATGCAGGCGGTCATGCTGGCCACGTTCTGCCGGCGCAGGATCTCCTCCAGCTTTGTGTAGAGGAGCCTCCCGATGCCCCGCCTGTGCTGGTCGGGCCTTATGTAGACGCTGACCTCCACGCACCAGACGTACGCCGCCCGCTCCCGGAACTGTCCGGCGTAGGCGTAGCCCACGATCTCCCCGTCCCGCAGGGCCACAAGGTATGGGTAGCGCTCCAGCGTGCCGGCGATCCTTCCGGCGAACTCCTCCACAGTGGGCACGTCGTACTCAAAGGTCACCGTCGTGTTCTCCACAAAGGGGGCGTATATCCTCAAGATCTCCTCCGCGTCGGCAGGGACAGCCTCCCGGAGCGTCACGGGTCCTTCTGACATTTTCATCACTTCCGCGGTTTTTTTACAGTATAAAATAAAACCCGCCGGAACGGAATAGCAAATACGGATAAACTTATCCCGATACCGGGAGCAAAATTTTGTTGACTTGCCGGAGATGTGCCGTTACAATAGGCGTATAGAGCAAAAGGAGGTGAGGTCATGCGCGTGGTGACGCTTTTGGATATCGTCCTGGGGTATGTGCTCCTGCTGCTGTTTGCCGCCGCCCTGGTCATGGGCGTCTTCAAATGGGGCTTCTTTATCGCCGCGGCGGTCCTCCTTCTCCTCTACTTCGTCTGGGACTTCCTCCGCTTGCGCTGCCCCTGGTGCCGCGGCCCGGTGGAGCCCAGCCAGCTCCTTCGCGGGCTGAGGCGCTCCTGCCACTGTCCCTCCTGCGGTCATGAGATCACCGTGGTGACGCGCGTCAACCGGTCCGTCCCCCGGCGCCGCCGGAGCGCTCCGGCCGCCCCGTCCGAAGATCCCCCTCCCCGGCGCAGACCGGAGCTCTTCGACGCCGAGAAGGAGAACATCCACAAATAAATTCGCCATACGGCAAAAAATATCAGAAGGGAGCTATTCACATGAAGGATCAGAATTGCGGCTACTGCGTGGGGGGCGCGCCTCTGGCGGCCTTCGGCATCAAGATCTGCGACCTCTCCGTTTCCCAGCTCATCCTCTTCAAGGAGCAATCCCACCCCGGCCGGTGCATCGTGGCCTATAAGGACCACGTCAGCGAGATCGTCAACATCTCCGACCGGGAGCGCGACGCCTTTTTCGCCGACGTGGACCGGGCGGCCAAGGCCATCCACGCCGCCTTCCACCCGGACAAGCTCAACTACGGCGCCTACGGCGACACCGGCTGTCACCTCCACATGCACCTGGTCCCCAAATATAAGGACGGCTTTGAGTGGGGCGGCGTCTTCGCCATGAACCCCGGCCAGAAGTTCCTGACGGAGGCGGAGTACGCCGAAATGATCGAGAAGATCAAGGCCCATCTGTAAGATCCGTCCCCCTCGGCCTCCCTCCACAAAAACAGTTAAACGTAAAAACTCATTTATCACCCCGCCCATTATAACCGAATACCGAAAAAAACCGCCCACACACCGGCTCCCCGGTGAAAAGCCAACGGTCTTTTTTCTGATATACCGTTTTATGGACGACTGTCATTCCGATGTCATTTAGATAAGGAGATCAAAGCGGGCGGGTTTAGAACCCGCCCCTACAAGAGACTTGAAAAGTTTTAAGAAAACACCGTAGAGGCCGCCGGTTGCCCGGGCCAATACGGTGTTTTTTGGAGCGTGTATAACACGTTTCATGTAACGCTTATGGGGTTGAATCATCATCACGCTTCCGTATTTGTTCGTAGGGGCGGGTCCCAGACCCGCCCTTTTCCTGTGTATAGCCACACTTTTCTTAATGAAATGACATTGACTGTCATTCGGGGGATTTTTTAAAGCCCCAGGTTCAGCCCGCCGGTGAGGCGTCCCATGGCGGCGGCCATCTCCTCGCCGGCCTTGCTCAGCGCCTCGTTGACGGCGGCCGTGACGGCGTCGGCGAGCATCTCCGCGTCCTCCGGCCCCGCAGCGTCAATGACGGCGTCCGGGTCAATGACGAGCCTGGTGAGCTCCCGCTTGCCGTTTACCGTGGCCGTGACCATCCCGCCGCCGGCGGAAGCGGAGAATTCCTTCTCCTCCACCTCCTGCTGCTGACGGAGCATCTCCTGCTGCATCCGCTGGGCCTGCTTGATCATGTTCATGTTCATCCCGCCGGTCATCCGTCCGCCGGGGAATCCGCCCTTTGCCATTTTGTGTACCTCCTGTTGAAATGATTCTTTATTTGAATTTCACGATCCCGCCGAATTTCGCCAGATCGTCCAGCTTGTCGGGCCCCGGCTCCCCCGGCGCGGCCGCCGTCTCCGGGATCCCCTCAACCACCGTGCAGGTCACGCTCCGCCCCAGCTTGGCGGAGGCCGACCGGGAGACCGCGGTCTTCACGGCGGCGGTGTCCAGCATCATTTTCACAAACCCGTTTCGGGTGTGGAGGATGAGCGTTCCCCCCTCCAGCTCCGGCGCCGTGTTGTCCCGGTTGGAGAGGAACGTACCGGCCGGGCCAAGCTCTCCGGCGCACTCCGCCAGGACCTGCCCCCACCAGTCCGGCAACCCCCCGGCACCGGGTCCCCGCGCCCCTCTCACCGGCTCCCGTTCCGCCTTTACGGGTCCGCCCTGGGCGGCCTCCGGCGCGGCTTTTTCGGCGGGCGGGAGGTCCGCGTCCTCCCAGGGGGGCGGCGCGCTCTCAGTCTCCTCCTCCGCCTGACGGGTCTTTTGGGCCGGCGCGATTTCAGCCTCTGCCTGACGGGTCTTTTGCGGCGGTGCGCTCTCAGCCTCCTGCACCGGCTGACGGGTTTTTTGGGCCGGCGCCGGCCTTGCCGCGGGCCGCGGCGCGGGGGCGGCCGTCTCCTCTGTCTCTCCCGCCAGCCGGTTTCGCAGCTTCATAAGGGCCAGCTCGGCCTTGGTCCGTTTGTCCCTGGTGTCGCGCATGGTGTCCGCGGCCTCCTGCAAGATCCCGGCGGCGTCCAAAAGGGCCTGTGTATCCGTGCCGTCGGCAAGCCCGGTGAGCCGTCCGGCGTCAAAGGCGCCGGTGAGCAGGGCCCCGCTGCCCTTTGGGGCCACCCGGACCATCAGCATGTCCCGGGCAAGGCCGAGAAGGTCGTTGATCACGGAGATCGGCTCGGCGCCGCCGAAATAGAGGCTCTCAAAAAGCTCCAGCGTCCCCGCCGCGTCCCCGCCCTTCACCATCTGCCAGAGTCTTGCGGTGTTCTCCGCGCCCATGAGTCCCACGGCGTTCAGCACCGCCTTCTCGTCCACCGTATCGGAGGATACGCACTGGTCCAGAAGCGAAAGGGCGTCCCGCATGGATCCGTCCGCCAGCCGGGACAAGAGCGCCGCCGCCCCGTCGGTAAGGGTGAAGCGCTCCTGCTCCGCCACGTACCTGAGTCGCCCCGCGATGATCTCCGGCGGGATCCGGTGGAAGGAGAAGTGCTGGCACCGGGAGAGGATGGTGGCCGGCACCTTGCTCAGCTCGGTGGTGGCCAGGATGAACACAAGATGCTCCGGCGGCTCCTCCAGGATCTTCAAAAGCGCGTTGAAGGCGGAGGTCGAGAGCATGTGGACCTCGTCGATGATATAAACGCGCCGCCGCACCTGGGCCGGGGAGTAGATCGCCTCGTCCCGGATGGCGCGGATGTTGTCCACGCCGTTGTTGGAGGCGGCGTCGATCTCGGCCACGTCCAGTATGGTCCCGGACTCGATGCCCCGGCAGGAGTCGCACTGATTGCAGGGGTCGCCGTTCACGGGATGCTCGCAGTTGAGGGCGCGGGAAAGGATCTTGGCGCAGGTGGTCTTTCCGGTGCCCCTGGTGCCCACAAAGAGGTAGGCATGGCTGGTGCGCCCCGTCTCCACCTGGCGGCGCAGGGTGCCCGTGATGTGCTCCTGCCCCACCACGTCCTCAAAGGTGCGGGGTCTATATTTGCGGTAAAGCGCCTGATACATGGCTCTCCCTCCCCTCCATACTCAAAAAGCCCGGAAACCCGGGCTTTTTCGTGGTGCTGTGACGCGTCGCGGAGCCGCGCACCTGTCTTTGACCGACGCGATATGCCCGCTTGACGGCGTCTCTGCTCAGAGCCGGCGATCTTGCGGCACACACCGGGTTCCGCTTAATGCTGCTCGGTTCCCCGCCTGACATGGTTCACGGTCCGACGTTGCGCAAGACCGACTCATCAACGCAGGGACCGCCGCGGCAGGACGGCACATAACGCGGCCGGGGACAGGAATTCATTCCCGCTGTAGCGGATCGCGGGTCACAGGGCACCGCTATCTCCCCAACTAGCGCGGCTCGGCGCCGCGTCACAGCGTAAGGTTTATTATATTACAGTTCCGAAAAAATATCAACCACATTTTTTCCGCGGGCCCCGGCCGGCCCCGCGGCGGTCCCTCAGATCCCGGCGGCCGCCTTCACGGCGAGGATGAGGGCGTAAAGGATCGGCTGGTGGAGGACATAGATGAGCAGGCTCCTCCGGCCGATCTGCGGGAGGACGGGGCAGGTAAAGGTGTAGAACCACTCTGGGAGCTTCCTCTCCACCACATAAAGCCCCGCCCAGGTCCCCAGGAGGAACACGAAAAGCCAGGGGAAGACGGGGAACCAGTCGGCGCTGCGGAAGCCCGGATAGGTCCAGCCGAAGGGGAAGATCCACCGGGCGAGACCCTCCGGGAGGGAGGTGTTCTCCACGAGCCAGGCGGTAAAGACGATCAGGGCGATATAGAGAAACGGCGCGGCCCTCCGTGGGACGGCGTCCCAGGCCCTGCGCGTCAGGGCAAAGAACACCATACAGAAGCCCAGCAGATGCAGGACCCCGAAGCGGATGGGCTCGTCGATAAAGGGCAGGCTCGTCACCACGGTCAGGACCATGGCGACGGCAAAGCAGATAAGGCCGCGCTTTAAATTGCTGCGAGAAAACCGGCAGCACAGGCCCGAGAGGAAAATGAAAAGGCCCGCGAAAAAGTAGTGCAGCACGTCAAAGACCGGGTTTGAGAAGAGCCAGTAGGGCGCGCCGCACAGCACATGGAGGTCCAAAAGCCCGTGGTGGATGACCATCAGGATGAGGGCAAGGCCCCTGGCCGCGTCAATGGCGTCGATGCGTTTTTTCTTCTCCATCACACATTGAACCGGAACAGCGTGACATCCCCGTCGCGCATGACATAGTCCTTGCCCTCGCTCCGGACCAGGCCCCGCTCCCTGGCCGCGGCCATGGAGCCGCAGGCCTTCAGGTCGTCAAAGGCCACGATCTCGGCGCGGATGAAGCCGCGCTCAAAGTCGGAGTGGATCTTCCCCGCGGCCTGGGGCGCCTTCGTGCCCCTGGTGATGGTCCAGGCCCGGCACTCATCCGCCCCCGCGGTGAGGAAGGAGATCAGCCCCAAAAGCGCGTAGGAGCACTTGACCAGCCGGTCAAGGCCGGACTCGGAAAGTCCCAGCTCCTGCAGGAACATGTCCCGCTCCTCGTCGTCAAGCTCCGTCAGCTCCTGCTCGGTCTTGGCGCAGATGGGCAGGACCTGGGCGTCCTCGGCGTCCGCCCGCTCCTTCACGGCCCTGTAATAGCCGCTGGAGGCATACTCCGCGATCCCCTCCTCGTCCATGTTGGCCGCGTAGATGACGGGCTTCAGGGTGAGCAGGTCGCTTGTGGCGATGAGCTCCGCGTCGTCCGTGCTCCCCGCCTCAAAGCTCCTGGCCGAGCGGCCGGCGTCCAGATGGTCCTTCAGGGCCTCGAAGACCTCCGCCTCGTGCCGGAACCTCTTGTCCCCTCCCTTGGCCGCCTTCTGGACCTTTTCCAGGCGCCGAGTGACCATCTCCAGGTCCGCCATGATCAGCTCCAGGTCGATGATGTCGATGTCCCGGATGGGATCCGTGCCGCCCTCCACGTGGATGACGTTTTCGTCGTCAAAGCACCGCACCACATGGACGATGGCGTCCGTGCGGCGGATGTTCTCCAGAAATTTGTTGCCCAGGCCCTCGCCCTTGGAGGCCCCGCGGACAAGCCCCGCGATGTCCACGAATTCGATCACGGCGGGGGTGAATTTTTTCGGCTTGTACATGTCCGCCAGGAACTCCAGCCGCTTGTCCGGCACGGCGACGGTGCCCACGTTGGGCTCGATGGTGCAGAAGGGGTAGTTGGCCGCCTCGGCGCCGGCGTTGGTGATGGCGTTGAAAAGAGTGGACTTGCCCACGTTGGGCAGCCCGACGATACCAAGCTTCATGGTCTTATCTCCCGATGTATTTTATTCGAATTTTTCCTTGGAAAACATGAGGGGCAAAAGCTCGCGCAGGCGGTAGCTCACGTATCTGCCGTCGGCCCGGACGCAGAGGATCTCGATCTCCGGGGAGAACTCGCTGAGGACCTGCCTGCAGGTCCCGCAGGGCGTCAGGTAATCGGCGCTCTCCCGGGAGTAGACCGCCAGCCGCCGGAACCTTCTGCGCCCGGAGGACACGGCGGCGATCACCGCCGCCCGCTCGGCGCAGACCGTGGCGCCCAGGGCCGCGTTCTCCACCGTGCAGCCGGTGACGACCGTGCCGTCGGCACACTCCAGCGCCGCGCCGGCCCTCATGTGCGAATAGGGGGCATAGGCGTTTTTGGAGGCCTCAACGGCCATGTTGATAAGCTCTCTGTCCGTCATCCTTATCCCTCCCGATCTTTTTTATGAGTCGCGCCGGAGCGTCACATCCCAGGCGAGGATCCCCGTGAAGGGCCCGGACTGTCCCGGGGACATCCCGGAGACCACGCCCACGTGGGTGAGCACGGCGCGCTGCTTATAGAGTATGGGCACGATGACCGCGTCCTCCGCCACGTAGACGTTCAGGTCGCGGGCGGCCTGCGCCCGCTCCTCCTCCGTGGCGGCCAGATACCCGTCCATGAGGACGCCGTACTGGCTGTCCCGGAGCTTCGCGTAATTGAGATCCCCGGAAAACAGCACCGTCATGTCCAGGTCCGCGCGCAGCCGCACCTCCCCCAGATACATGTCAAAGTCCCCGTTCCCCAGGGCCTTTATGTAGCTTGACCAGGTCAGCGCCTCCACGGTCACGTTGATCCCGACGCCCTGCATGTCCGAGGCGATGCGCCGGGCCGCCTCCACCTTGCGGGGGGACTCGGAGTTGACGATGAGCTTCAGGCTCAGCGGCGCGCCCATGAGATCCATGTATCCGTCCAGATCGTAGTCCTCCAGGCCGGCCATGGTGGCGAGCCTGTAAAAATCCTGCCGCGAGCAGGCGTAGCTGCCGGCCAGAGCCTGGTCCCAGAGGCCCAGGGCGGGATTGAGGATGAGCTCGGTGGGCCGCGTCGCGCCGGAGGCGTAGATCTCCGAGGCGATGGCCTCCCGGTCCACAAGGCGCATCAGCGCCCGCCGGGTCAGCACGTCGGAGCCCGCCTTGGAGGCGCAGTTGAAGGCCAGAAAGAGGAGCTCCGAGGTGTCGTAGAAGCGGCTCTCATGGACCATATGGATATTCAGCGTCTCGGCGCCGGTGGGGTCGTAGTCGATCAGGTCCACCGTCCGCTCGGAGAAGGCCTCCGCCAGGAGGGAGGAGGGGATCTCCTTGAGATAGATGGTCCTGAGGGAGGCGTCGGTGTAGTCCCGGTGGGAGGTGAAGGCCGCCAGGAGCCCGCTGCCCATGATGTAGGGGCCGGTCCCCACAGGCGTCTCCTCGTCCGCCTGTCCGTTTTTGACGATGGGCACATCCAGAAGCGCCGGGAAGAGATAGTTGGTCCTTTTCAGGCGTATATCCAGCGAGTACGGCCCCGTGGCGGCCACGGATTCCACATCCGAAAGGCGCCGGGCGTATTTGGACGTATTTTTGGCCAGCTTGAGGGTGTATACCACGTCGCCGGCGCTCAGCTCGTCCCCGTCGTGGAATTTGACGCCCTGCAGGATGGTGATGTGATAGACCCTGCCGTCCTCGGTGCTGAAGCTCTCGCACAGCACCGGCACCGGCTCCAGCGTGGGCGACAGGACGAAAAGGCTCTCATAAAGGAGCCCGAAGAGCTGGGTGTTGTAGACGCTCGTCCCCTTCAGGGGGTTCATGGACGCCCCGTCGTCATAGATCAGGGAAAAGACGCTGTCGGCCCTGCTGTACCCCTCCGGCGTCTGGGGGGCGGAGACCTCCGGCCCCACGGGGGCCGGCCCCGTGTCCTCCGGCGGCGTATCCGGAACGGCGGAGGGCGTGGGGACGCAGGAGGCGAGCAGCAGCGCCAGCGCCGGCACGAGCCATATGAGTTTTTTCTTTCCGAGGCGCACGGCGCTCCTCCTCACTTCATTCCTTCGGGAGCGCGATGACGGCCCCCTGGGAGCCGCGGCGCCCCATGGAGGCCCGATGGGACCAGTATTTTTCGTGCTCGCACATGGTACACTCCTCCGACACGTCGATGTGCTCCGGCGTCAGTCCCGCGCGGATGAGAAGCGCCCGGTTCACGCCCTTCAGATCCACAAAGGATCTGTCCCCATCCCCGTCCGGGCCGTGGATGTACGCTTGCCCGTCCTCACCGAGAACGGCCCTCACCGCCCGGGGCACCTCGGGGCCCGTCTCAAAGCAGCACCGGGAGATGCCGGGCCCGACGGCGGCCCGGATATCCCCGGGGTCCGAACCCAGCCGCGCCATGGCCTCCACGGTCCTCCCGGCGATGTCCGCCACGGTGCCCCGCCACCCGGCGTGGCAGGCGGCGGCGATCCGGCGGACCGGGTCGTGGAACAGGATGGGGATACAGTCGGCGGTGAAAACGATGAGCCCCAGCCCCGGCTCGTCGGTGACCAGGCCGTCACAGGGGGGAGACGGGGGGTCGAAGGGCTCCCGGGCGTCGGCCCGGGTCACGTATCGCACGTCGGTCCCGTGGACCTGCCGTGTGAAGCACAGCTTCTCCAGCCCCAGGGCCGCCCTGAGGCGCCGGTAATTCTCCCGGACGGCCTCCGGGTCGTCGCCCCGGTCCTCGCTGAGGTCCAGGGAGGAGAAGATGCCCCGGCTCGCCCCGCCCAGGCGTGTGGTAAAGCCGTGAGCGGCGCGGATAAGGCCGGACACCGTCAGGGGCAGGCCGTTGGGGGCGATCTCAGAAAACATCGGGGTTCATTCCTCCGGGTGATATTCCTTGCAGGTGCACTTTTTCCACTTCAGTCCGCTGCCGCAGGGGCAGGGGTCGTTCCGGCCGATCTTCACGACCTTCACCGGCTTTTTCTTCACGGTGCCGTCGCCGCCCACATTGGCGCCGGCCACGGCGTTTTTCGCCACGGCCCTGCGCTCGATGGGCTGTTCCCTTGTGACACGCACCAGGAACATGCGCCGGACCACCTCCTCGCGGATGCCGGCGATCATGGCGTCGAACATGTCGCCGCCCTCGCGCTTGTATTCATCCACGGGGTTGACCTGGGCGTAGGCCCGCAGGCGTATGCCCCGCCGCAGCTCGTCCATGGCGTCGATGTGGTCCATCCAGTATTCGTCCACCACCCGCAGGAGCACCACCCGCTCCACCTCGCGCATCATAGGCTGCGTGGAGCCCTCGGGCGTGCCCATCTCCGCCTCCCGGCGGTCATAGACCCGCTCGGCCCGCTCCGTCAGCCAGTCGGTGAGCGTCTCCGCGTCCATCGCCTCAAGCTCGGCGTCGGAAAGCGCGCTCAGCTCCGCGCTCGTCAGGAACAGGCCCAGGAAGGGCTTGGCGATGGCGTTGAGGGTCTCCCGCGTCACGGTGACGGTCTCGGCGTGGTGCCGGACGCTCCCCTCCTCGGGGGCCGGGGCCAGGCCGCTCGTCACCGCAGAGGCGATGACCTCCCGGATCCAGGCGCGGATGTTCCCGCTCACGTCCTCCCCGTCCAGGACCCGGCGGCGCTGGTCGTAGATGATGCCGCGCTGGGTGTTCATCACGTCGTCATACTCCAGAACGTGCTTGCGGGACTGGAAATTCTGGCTCTCCACCTTCTTCTGGGCGTTCTCGATGGCGTTTGAAAGGATCTTCTGGTCGATGGGCATATCCTCGTCCACCCGCAGCGTCTCCATGAGCCCCTGGAGCCGCTCGCCGCCGAACAGGCGCATCAGGTCGTCGGACATGGCGATGTAAAACCGGGTCTCGCCCGGGTCGCCCTGGCGGCCGGACCGGCCGCGCAGCTGGTTGTCGATACGCCTGGACTCGTGCCGCTCGGTCCCCAGGACGAAAAGCCCGCCCGCGGCGCGGACCCGGTCCGCCTCCTCGTCGGTCACGGCCTTATAGCTGGCCAGGAGCTGTGCGTACTGCGTCCTGGCGGCGATGATCTCCTCGTTGTCCGTCTCGGCGTAGCCCACGGCCTCGGCGATGATCTCGTCGGGGATGCCGGCGCGCCGCAGGTCGGCCCGGGCCAGGAACTCCGGGTTGCCCCCCAGCATGATGTCCGTGCCGCGTCCGGCCATGTTGGTGGAGATGGTCACGGCGCCGAACTTGCCGGCCTGGGCTATGATCTCCGCCTCGCGCTCGTGGTTCTTGGCGTTCAGTACATTGTGCTTCACGCCCTCCTTCGAGAGGAGCCTGGAGAGGTACTCGCTCTTTTCGATGGAGACCGTGCCCACCAGGACCGGCTGGCCCTTTTCATGGCAGGAGACGATCTGCCTGATGATGGCCCGGTTCTTCCCCGCGTCGTTTTTATAGACCGCGTCGGGATCGTCCACCCGGGCCAGGGGCTTATTGGTCGGGATCTCCACGATGTCCAGGTTGTAGATGGCCCCGAATTCCTCCTCCTCGGTCAGGGCCGTACCGGTCATGCCGGAGAGCTTGGCGTAGAGCCGGAAGAAATTCTGGAAGGTTATGGTGGCCAGCGTCTTGTTCTCGCTCTGGACGTCCACGTGCTCCTTGGCCTCGATGGCCTGGTGGAGCCCCTCGGAGTAGCGCCGGCCGAACATGAGGCGGCCGGTGAACTCGTCCACGATGATGATCTCCCCGTCCTTCACCACGTAGTCCACGTCCCGCTTCATGATGCCGTGGGCCTTCAGCGCCTGGTTGATATGGTGGGAGAGGGTGGCGTTCTCGATGTCCGCGTAGTTTGAAAGGCCGAAGGCCTGCTCGGCCTTGGCCACGCCCCGGCCGGTCAGGGTGGCGGTGCGGGCCTTCTCGTCCACCACATAATCGGCGTCCTCGTCGGTGGTGTCCGCCTTCTCGTCCACGGTGGCGTACACCACCTTCCGCAGCCGGCTCACGAAGTCGTCCGCCTGGCGGTAGAGGTCCGTGGACTCGTCCCCCTGCCCGGAGATGATCAGGGGCGTCCGGGCCTCGTCGATGAGGATGGAGTCCACCTCGTCCACGATGGCGAAGGCGTGGCCCCGCTGGACCATGTTGCGCTTATAGAGGGCCATATTGTCCCGGAGGTAGTCAAACCCCAGCTCGTTGTTGGTGCAGTAGGTGATGTCCGCGGCATAGGCCTCCCGGCGCTGGCTGTTGGTGAGGCCGTGGACAATCAGGCCCACGCTGAGGCCCAGGAACCGGTAGACCTTCCCCATCCACTCCGAGTCGCGGCGGGCCAGATAGTCGTTGACCGTCACGATATGGACGCCCTCGCCGGCAATGGCGTTCAGATACGCCGGCAGTGTGGCCACTAAGGTCTTGCCCTCGCCGGTCTTCATCTCCGCGATCCGCCCCTGATGGAGGACGATGCCGCCGATGAGCTGGACCCGGAAATGACGCATACCCAGAACGCGGGTGGACGCCTCCCGGCAGACGGCGAAGGCCTCGGGCAGCAGGTCGTCCAGGGTCTCTCCCCCGGCATAGCGCGCCCTGAACTCGCCGGTCTTTTCCCGGAGCTCATGGTCCGAAAGCGCCGCCATCCGATCCGACAGCGCCTCTATCTTCTCCACGGTGGGCATGAGCTTTTTGATCTCACGCTCGGAACGTGTGCCGAACATCTTTGTGATAATACCCATGTCAACATACCTTTCAGCAGTCGTAATAGTCCATCGAGTCATTATAGCACATTTTCTCAAATAAAAAAAGAAGAATTGTATTCTCCGGCCTTGTTTACAAAAACTTCACATTTATTCCCCTTCGTTACTGTATAATTTGGACATTCTACTGCACGAAAGGTCTGAAAACATGAAATTGAAAAAGCTATTCTGTCTTCTTCTGGCCCTTTTGATGGTACTGGCGCTGGCCGCCTGCTCCGAGGGCGGCTTTGATAAGGCCCTTGACGGCACCGTGAACGGCGGTCAGGACAGCGGGGACGGTCAGGACGGCCAGGACGGCGGGACCGGCGCGGACCTCACCTCTTTTTCCGACGGCTTTGACGAAAACGGCTTCTTTAAAGGCATCCGGGCGCTGGATCTTGTGACGCTCCCCGCCTTTTCCGACGTGGAGCTCCCCGTGTTCGACAAGGTCACCTCCGACCGGGTCATCGCGGACGGGGATTTCGTGAACATCGACTACGTGGGGAGCATCGACGGCGTGGAGTTTGACGGCGGCAGCACCCAGGGCCGCGGCTCGGACATCGTGGTGGGCTACACCAGCTTTATCGACGATTTCATCGAGCAGCTCATAGGCCACGCCCCCGGCGAACGATTCGACATCGAGGTCACCTTCCCCGAGAACTACGGCGAGGAGACCCTGGCCGGCAAGGACGCCGTGTTCAACATCACCGTGAACTACATCTGGGACTTCACCGATGAGGCCGCCAGCGCCCTGGGCTTCGCCGGGCGCGACGGGATGGGCCAGTATGTGGCCTATAACATGGCGTCCGTGGAGGACCTCGTCTCCGACCCCGGAACGGCCGTGTACCTCACCGCCTGCGACTGTTCGGAGGTCCCCCAGTCCGTTCTCGATACGATGACCGACCTCCTGACCCGGATGATCCAGCTCCAGGCCTCTCAGTACGGCCTTGACGCGGACACCTTCGTCCTCTACATCTACGGCGCCCCCTCCCTTCAGGAATATCTGGAGGTGGAGGCCGCCTCCGAGGCGGAGATCTGTCTCATCCTCCAGGCGGTCGCCGAGCGGGACGGCATCACCGCCTCCGCCGAGGACATCGTCGAGCAGCAGCTCGAGGGCTACGTGGACACCTACGGTATGCCCTACATGCTCAACACCATCCTCCAGCAGAAGGTCATGGAGCACCTGCAGGAGAGCATGGCCTGACCCCCTTTTCAAACAAAACAACGGCGGCGGAGCCAAGGCTTCGCCGCCGTTTTGGTTTGTCAAAAAACGATCTTGCTTCCGGCGCCACGCGCGTCGGAAAAGTCCGACGGTCGGGATATACCGGCCTTTCCGGCGGTATATCCCGGTCATCCCTCAGGGGGTCTGTTTATCCCGGAGCTTTCCGGGCCTCAGCCCTTGATCGCGGCCTGGGCGGCGGCGAGACGGGCGATGGGGACGCGGAAGGGGGAGCAGCTGACGTAGTCCAGGCCGATCTGGTGGCAGAACTCCACGCTGGTGGGGTCGCCGCCGTGCTCGCCGCAGATGCCCACATGGAGCTTGGGATTCACGGGACGGCCCAGCTCTATGGCCATCTTCATGAGCTTGCCCACGCCGATCTGGTCCAGCTTGGCGAACGGGTCGTTTTCAAAGATCTTGGCGTCGTAGTAAGCGCCCAGGAACTTGCCGGCGTCGTCACGGCTGAAGCCGTAGGTCATCTGCGTAAGGTCGTTGGTGCCGAAGCAGAAGAAGTCGGCCTCCTTCGCGATGTCGTCGGCGGTGAGGGCGGCGCGGGGGATCTCGATCATGGTGCCCACCTGATACTTCAGGGAAACGCCGGCCTTGGCGATCTCCTCGTCGGCGGTCTTCACCACGAAGTCCTTGACGTACTTGAGCTCCTTGACCTCGCCCACCAGCGGGATCATGATCTCAGGCTCCACGTTCCAGTCGGGGTGCTTGGCCTGGACATTGATGGCGGCGCGGATGACGGCGCGGGTCTGCATGACGGCGATCTCGGGGTAGGTGACGGCCAGACGGCAGCCGCGGTGGCCCATCATGGGGTTGAACTCGTGGAGGGAGGCGATGAGGGCCTTGATAGTCTCAACGCTCTTGCCCTGGGCCTTCGCCAGGAGCTCGATGTCGGCCTCCTCGGTGGGGACGAACTCGTGGAGCGGGGGATCCAGGAAGCGGATGCAGACGGGGGTGCCCTCCAGCGCCTCATAGAGGCCCTCGAAGTCGGCCTGCTGCATGGGCAGGATCTTGGCAAGAGCGGCCTCGCGCTCCTCAACAGTCTCGGCGCAGATCATCTCGCGGAAGGCGTCGATGCGGCCCTCGCCGAAGAACATATGCTCGGTGCGGCAAAGTCCGATGCCCTCGGCGCCCAGCTCCCGGGCCTTCTTAGCGTCGGCGGGGGTGTCCGCGTTGGTGCGGACCTTGAGCTTGCGATACTTGTCGGCCCAGCCCATGATCCGTCCGAAATAGCCGGAGATGGTGGCGTCCACGGTGGGGATCAGCCCGTCGTAGATGTTGCCGGTGGAGCCGTCGATGGAGATGAAGTCGCCCTCGTGATAGGTCTTGCCGGCCAGGGTGAACTTCTTGTTAGCCTCGTCCATGTTGATCTCGCCGCAGCCGGAGACGCAGCACTTGCCCATGCCGCGGGCCACGACGGCCGCGTGGGAGGTCATGCCGCCGCGCACCGTCAGGATGCCCTGGGCGGCCTTCATGCCCTCGATGTCCTCGGGGGAGGTCTCCAGGCGGACGAGGACCACCTTCTCGCCCCGGGCCTTCCACTCCTTGGCGTCCTCGGCGGAGAAGACGATCTTGCCGCAGGCGGCGCCGGGGGAGGCGCCCAGGCCGCGGCCGATGGCCTGGGCCTTTTTCAGGGCGGCGGGGTCAAACTGGGGATGGAGAAGGGTGTCCAGGTTCCGGGGGTCGATCATGGCCACGGCCTTCTTCTCGTCGATCATGCCCTCGTCCACCAGGTCGCAGGCGATCTTCAGGGCGGCGGGGGCGGTGCGCTTGCCGTTGCGGCACTGGAGCATGTAGAGCTTGCCGTTCTCCACGGTGAACTCCATGTCCTGCATGTCGCGGTAGTGGTTTTCCAGGGTGTCGCAGACCTTCACGAAGTCGGCATACGCCTCGGGGAACTGCTCGGCCATCTGGGAGATGGGCATGGGGGTGCGCACGCCGGCCACCACGTCCTCGCCCTGGGCGTTCACAAGGAACTCGCCCATGAGCTTCTTCTCGCCGGTGGCGGGGTCGCGGGTGAAGGCCACGCCGGTGCCGGAGTTGTTGTTGAGGTTGCCGAACACCATGGGCATGACGTTGACGGCGGTGCCCCAGGAGTAGGGGATGTCGTTGTCGCGGCGGTACACGTTGGCGCGGGGGTTGTCCCAGCTGCGGAACACCGCGCGGATGGCCTCGTAAAGCTGGACCTGGGGATCGGAGGGGAAGTCGGCGCCCAGCTGCTTTTTATACTCGGCCTTGAACTCCTCGGCCAGCTCCTTGAGGTCGGCGGCGGTGAGCTCCACGTCGTACTTGACGCCCTT
>CANQPU010000024.1 GCA_947625815.1 uncultured Oscillospiraceae bacterium | reverse complement strand
GCAAGGCCGCGTAATCCTTCAATATTCTACGATAGGTGGTTTATTTTCGTGTCTGTTGGGACGGGTGCGGTCCAGAGGACCGGGGAGACGCCGCGCCCGAGACAAAAAAACCGCCTCTTGTCGAAAAAGGCCGAATGGCCTTTTTCGACAGTCTCAAAAAGAAAGACCGCCTTTCGGCGGTCTTTCTTTTTGGAGCGGCCTACGAGGCTCGAACTCGCTACCTCCACCTTGGCAAGGTGGCGCTCTACCAGATGAGCTAAGGCCGCGTGAGCGGAACATTTGAAATTATAAACGCTCCGCTTTTGTTTGTCAAGGAATTTTGTGAAAAATTTTACGGCGCGGATCCAGGGGCCGCGTCTCCCCCACCGTCGGGGGAGCCCTCCGTCCTGACATCCGGCCCGGGGACCGTCCCGGCGTCGGGAGCCGGTCCCTCCGGGGGCATGTCCTCCTCCCGGCCGCTCTCCTCCGGCTCACCGGAGGGGTCCTCCGCCGGCTCGCCGGTTTTCGGTTCTTCGGAGGTCCCTTCCTCCGGCTCTTCGTCAGGCTCGCCGGCCTCCGGTCTTTCGGGAGGCGCCTCCTCCGGATCGCCTTCCTCCGGTCCCTCGGCGGGCGGCTCCTCGGGAGCGCCTGCCTCCGGCCCGTCGGGGGGCTCGCCCTCGCCGGGCAGCGGGTCCGTGCCCTCCGCCTCCCCGGGGGCGGCGCCGGGATCCGGCTCGTTCTCGCCGCTCTCCGGCGCCTCCGGCCCGTCCGGGACCTCCGGCGGCTCGTCCTCGCCGTTCGTCTCCGGTGGGGCGGGCGGATCGAACTCCGGCCCATAGAGGGACGGCCCCGGACAGGCGGGGCAGGCCTCCCTGTCCCAGACATAGCCGGCGTAGCTTTGCTGGTCGTCGTTTTTAAAGACCGCCCCCTCCGGGTCATACATGCCCGGGTCGATATGATAGAACTCGCCGCTGTCAAGACGGACGATGTTCCAGGTGTGGCCTCGCCCGTTCAGCGTCCCCCGCACCACGCGGCACTCCAGTCCCAGGGCGTCGCACAGCACCTTCATGGCCATGGCGCACCCTTCGCCCGCGGCGCGTCCCTGCACCAGCGCGCCGTAAGCCGTCATGGCGTTATAGCGCCGGGCCAGATCCTCCGAGGGATCCACGGTGCCGTCGAACTCCACGTTCTCCCGGATGAATTCCGCCGCCGCCTGGGCCAGCTCCCGGCCGTCCTTTCCCCGGAGGCCGGAGACGATAGTCCTGGTCCGGGAATCCAGGCTTCTGCGGCGGCTCTCCACCGTGGAGGTGGCGTAAGGATAGGTCAGGATCACCTCCAGGATCCGTTCCGCCCCCGTTTCGGGGTAGGCCGTCACCGTGCAGGTGGGGATGTAGAGAATATCGCCGGGGTTGGAATAGTAGACCTGCTCCACCGTACTGCTGATGGCGGTCTCGTTGATGTTCTCGCTCTTCGTCAGGAGAGTCACGACCGTCTCCCGGGAGCTCATGGCGTTGTAGATGAGCTCCGTCAGCTCCTCCCCGTCGCGGCACTCCTTCACCCCCTCCGCCTCCTCCGGCGTGTGGCGGTACATGATGGATACGCTGACCTCCATGCCCTCCGCGGTGGGGACCAGAGAGTGGTCGATGTAGTAGACGCAATATGCCCCCAGAGGCGTCTGGTTGGCGGCGGTCAGCACCGCCCCGGCCAGATCCTCCTCCGGCTGGCCCTCGTAGTCGAACATCTGGATGACGCCCCGCTCCGCGCCGATGCCGATGAGCGCCATGACCGCGTCGAAGATGCTGTCGGCGTCGTGGGCGCTGAGGACCAGCTCCTCGTCGTCCCGGTCGATGGGCGGGCGGCTCTGATGGGGCTGGGAATAGGACTTTTCCGCCTGGATCGAGTCGGCGCACCCCGTGAGGAGCAGAGCCAGAAGGAGCACCAGTGCCGCGGCCTTACGCATCGCCGTCACCGCCGAGAAGGCTCAGCTGCTGCTCCTCCCGGTCCTCGTCCTTCAAAACCGCGCCGGCGGCGGGAATGGAGCGGACCCGGTAACGGGAGATGTTTTTGACAGAAGTTTCCGCAAGCGGCAGAAGCTCCGTCACGACCCGGTTTTTCTTGAGAGAGACCACCGCCACGCCTTGGGTGTTTTTGGTGGGCTTGGGCGTCAGCAGGGCCGTGGAGAAGACGACGCACCGGCCGTCGGAGGTATACGCCGCGGCCTCCAGATCCTCCTTCACCGGCAGGAAGCCCACCAGCGGGCTCCTGTCGGAATAGGCGTTGGTCAGCTTTTTCCGGTTGGTCTTCGTCTCAAAGCCCGCCAGGGAGATCCTGGCGGCTTTGCCGTTTTCAAACATGAGGAGCAGACTGCCTGTGTAGTCCCCGGGGTCACAGACATAGAGGGCGTTTTCCCCGTCCTCCATGGTCAGGTGGACGGGCAGGTAGACGCCCAGGCTCGAGGCCTTCGTGTCCGGGATATCCGCCAGACGCGCCTTGTAGCACTGGGTCCTGTCCGTAAAGACCAGGAGCTCCGAGGAATTCCGGGCCTCGTAGGAGATCAGGAGGCTGTCGCCCTCCTTGTATTTCTGCTCGCCGGACATGCGCAGCGACTGGGGCGTGATCTTCTTGAGATACCCGCCCCTTGAGAAGAAGACGGTCACGGGATAGTCCTCCGTCTCCTCCGCCTCCTCCGGCTCCGCGATCTCGTGGGGATAGACGATGCCGGTCCGGCGGGGCTCGGCGTATTTTTTGATGACGTTCTCCAGCTCGCGCTTGATGATGGCGCGGACGCGCCCGCGTTTTTTGAGGATATCCTCCAGGTCGGCGATCTCCGCCTCCAGCTTCTCGATGTCCTCCAGGCGCTTGAGGATGTACTCCTTGTTGATGTTCCGAAGCTTGATCTCCGCCACGAACTCCGCCTGGATCTCGTCGATGCCGAAGCCGATCATCAGGTTGGGGACGACCTCCCGCTCCTCCTCCGTTTCCCGGATGATCCGGATGGCCTTGTCGATGTCGAGCAGGATCTTCCCGAGCCCCTTGAGCAGGTGGAGACGGTCCTTTTTCTTGGTCAGATCCGCGAAGACCCGGCGGCGCACGGATTCCTCCCGCCAGGCGGTCCACTCGCTGAGGATCTCCCGGATGCCCATGACCCTGGGGGTGCCGGCGATGAGGATGTTGAAATTGCAGGCGAAGGCGTCCTGCAGGGGCGTGGTCCTGAAGAGCCTGGCCATCAGCTTCTCCGGGTCCACGCCGCGCTTCAGGTCCACGGTGAGCTTGAGACCCGACAGGTCCGTCTCGTCGCGCATGTCGGAGATCTCCCGGAGCTTGCCGGACTTGACCAAATCCTCCACCTTGTCCATGATGGCCTCGGCGGTGGTGGTGTAGGGGATCTCATAGATCTCGATGAGGTTTTCCTTTTTGTCATACCGCCACCGGGCCCGGAGCTTGATGCTTCCCTTGCCCGTCTCGTAGACCTCCCGGATGGCGTCCGCCTCGTAGATGACCTCGCCGCCGGTGGTGAAATCCGGCGCGCGCAGGACGGAGTAGAGGTCAAAGTCCGGGTCCGACAGATACTCCATCTCCGCCCGGCAGACCTCCTCCAGGTTGAAGGAGCAGATATTGGAGGCCATGCCCACGGCGATGCCGGTGTTGGCGGAGACCAGCACGTTGGGGAAGGAGGTGGGCAGCAGAGTGGGCTCGAGCATGGTGGAGTCGTAGTTGTCCACGAAGTCCACGGTATCCGAGTCGATGTCCCTGAAAAGCTCGGCGCAGATGGGAGAGAGCTTCGCCTCGGTGTAGCGGGAGGCGGCGTAGGACAGGTCCCGGGAGTAGACCTTGCCGAAGTTGCCCTTGGAATCCACAAAGGGCGTCAGCAGGGCCTCGTACCCCTTTGAAAGGCGCACCATCGTCTCATAGATGGCGGCGTCCCCGTGGGGATTGAGGCGCATGGTCTGCCCCACGATGTTGGCCGATTTGGTCCGCCCGCCGGTGAGCAGGCCCATCTTGTACATGGTGTACAGCAGCTTCCGGTGGGCCGGCTTGAAGCCGTCGATCTCCGGAATGGCCCGGGAGACGATGACGGACATGGCGTAGGGCATGAAGTTCACTTCCAGCGTGTCCGTGATCTCCTGATCCAGCACCTGGGCGTGCAGTCCCATCACATTGGGATTGTTCTTCTTCGCAGTTTCGTCAGGTTGTTTCTTCTTTGGCATGGGTATCACCTTTCGGATGTTTTACAAGCCGCCGCGATCTTCCCGGCGGCGCGATGCGCGGATCCCGACCCGGCGCTGAGACCTCAGCCCCGGGCTTCTCCGGGGAGCTCACACCTCCCGCTCCCCCTGCTTCAGGGCGCTCGGACTGCCCGCCAGACCCCCTTCACCGGTTTCCCGCAGGCTGGCGTCCATCTTTTCCCCCACGTCCCTCATGGCGTCAAAGACCTCGTCCGCGGGGATCCGGGACCTGATGCCGGCCATGGTCATCTCCGCGGCGGCCACGGCCTCCAGGGCGCCGAGGACGTTCCGCTTGATGCAGGGGACCTCCACAAGGCCCCCCACGGGGTCGCAGACCAGCCCCAGAAGGGCCTTCAAGGCCAGGGCGGCGGCGTTGGCCATGTCCTGGCCGGTCCCGCCCAGAAGATGGACCAGCGCGGCGGCGGCCATGGAGGAGGCGGAGCCGATCTCCGCCTGACAGCCGCACTCCGCCCCGGAGATGCTGGCGCGCGTGGCGATCACCGAGCCGATCCCGGCGGCCACGTAAAGGGCCTCAATGACGCGCTCGTCGGGGACGCCCAGACGCCCGGCGCAGGGCAGCAGCACCGCGGGCAGGACGCCGCAGGCGCCGGCGGTGGGGGCGGCGACGATCCGCTTCATGCAGGCGTTGCACTCGCCCATCCGCAGGGCTCCGGCGATGACGGAGGAGATGAGCGGGCCGGACAGGGCCCTCCCGGACGCGATATAGTCCTCCATTTTTCCGGCGTCCCCGCCGGAAAGACCGCTCAGGGACCGGTGGCGTCTGTCGTAATCCCGATCGGTTTGCCGCATGACGGAGAGCATCCCCGCCATGGCGTTCCAGGAATCCTCCGGGGACAGGCCCTGCTCCTCGCAGTCCATAAGCTGCACGGTCCTCCAAACGGGCGTGCCCCTTTTCTCCGAAAGCTCCAAAAGCTCCTTTACGGACGTATATGCGCTCATTTTGACTCCTCCCCCGGATTGAGCCGCGTGACCTTGGAGATCCCCTCGATGGCAGTGATGGCCATTTTCACCTTGTAGGGGATGCGCTGGTCGCACTCGATGACCATAACGGCGCGCCCGCCCCGGGCCTCCCGCTCCACCTGGAGCTTGGACATGTTGATGCCCTGGGCGGCGATGACGCCGGTGACGCGGCTGACATAGCCGGGCCGGTCCTCGCTCCTTACGATGAGCGTCGGGACCTCCCCGGAAAAGGAGGCCGGCAGACCGTCCAGCTCAAAGACGCGTATGCGCCCGCCGCCGGGGGAGGAGGCCCCTGCCTCCACCCGCTCGCCCCGGTCGTTCTCCGCGGTGATGACCGCGGAATTGGGGTGCGCCCCCCGCAGTACGGTGGTGCCGAAGTCAAAGGTCAGGCCCCGTTCGGCGGCCAGCTCAAAGCTCCGGGGGATGCGCTCGTCGTCGGGCATGAAGCCCATGAGGCCCGCCACGATGGCCCGGGGCGTGCCGTGCCCCGCCCCCGTGGAGGCGAAGGACCCGGCCAGAAGGATCTTCGCCCTCACGATCTCGCCCCCGACGAGCCGTCTCACGATCTGCCCGATCCTCACGGCCCCCGCCGTATGCGAGCTGGACGGCCCCACCATCACCGGGCCGAGGATGTCAAAAACGTTCATAAAAGCTCCCTCATTCTCTTATATATCCGCACCTTTTCCAAAATTACATTGGTCGCATAATGTCCTTAGATTTTCCGGAACAGTCTTACCGCCTTTTGAAACGGGGATAATAT
Source organism: uncultured Oscillospiraceae bacterium (assembly GCA_947625815.1). Classification (GTDB taxonomy): domain Bacteria; phylum Bacillota; class Clostridia; order Oscillospirales; family Oscillospiraceae; genus RUG626. The sequence goes on along the minus strand of CANQPU010000024.1, from coordinate 18,563 downwards.
GATCAACATGAAGTTTTACGCCATCTTTGGCGCCTCTCCCGCAAATCTGGCATTTAAAGCCGTCCCGTTGTAATATCTGGTATCTCAATTTTGCGCTCATTTTGGCTCGTTCGGCTTTAGCCTTATTCTCTTTACTGCTGAGCCTTTCATTTTTAAGCCGGATCTGTTGATATCTGTCCTCAATCATTTCAATAGGATAAACCCTTGACTTTGATTGCTCCTTTTTCCCCTTTGGACTAATATACTGAACTATACACTCAATCTCCGAAGAAAGAACCGGCGTCTTGATCATGTTCCAATATTCTCGGCTTTCAATATCGGTATACTTCCATACCGGTATTCCCAATCGCTCAGCTCCACGTTGCGCATCGTTGGATTTAAGTCTGTCTGTTTCGCTTCGATATTTTGTGTACTGCTCCGAATTATCTCTTATTTTCCATATGATTTTCGCAAAATCTATGTATTCTCTGGCAATTACATTCTCAAGCAGGTCATCGCAATCATACCGGTTAAATTTATTCTTATCTGAAAACACCTTCTTCCTTCCGTAGTGCTTTTTAACATCAAAGTGGAAAAAGTACCTTGAATTGATTTCCGACAGTTTTGCAAGCATTGTACTATCGTTTCTCACTCTCGCTATCATCTGAGTCGAATCAAGCATTTTATATCTCCTTTACGATATATCCGCTAGATCAAGATACTTATATCCGTCCGTGGCGATGTGGTCCTTGCGGGCCTGGATGTTGTCGCCCAGGAGCATGTCAAAGACCCGCGCCTCAGAAAACCTCGGGGTTCTGTATCACTTACAGTTTTCGAGTATATCCGCATTTTGGATACGCAGAGCAGCCATAAAACGGACCATACTTTCCACGTCGCAAGACAAGATCGCTCCCGCAAATAGGACACTTTGTTTTTAGATTATCAACATGCCTGCGTTTTTCTTCCTCACTCTTCCCCGTACAGCTCCGAAGTTTGTCCGCCATTTGTTGAAGCTCTTCAAAAGAATAAATCGGACTTCGGACATTCAGTTGGATACGTAACTGTTTGAGCATATCTGGGCGGCGTACAATCACTGTCTCTCCTGTATCCTCCGGAATTTTTTTTAATGTACATCGTTCGGAAAATACAATGAAGGATGTAAAAGCGTAAACGGGCTTATCCAAAAATTTTGCCACTGCTCTGATGTGTGATGCGTTTTGAAGAATAGGATTATAAAACTGATTTTTAGTACCGTTTTCTAAGGACTGGGTCCAGTAGCGCTGATTGGCCTCTCCAAAGATCCAGCCACTGTAATTTTTACTCTCGAAGACAAAAATTCCCTTCTCATGAAGCATCAACAGATCAATTTCGGTGGTTCCACTCATCGTTGGCAGATAAAGGTTTTTCAGGACAAATAGATTTCCCTCAAGGTTATGATTAGTTAGGGCGAATTCTGTGGAGTACTCACCGAATTGACCGATATTTTTATAATTCAGCAAGGATCTGATGAGGCCGGGCTGCTCGCCTTTTAAAATTTCTAAAAGTCCCATTTGGCTATTCTCCACTTACGATATATCCGCAAGATCGAGATACTTATATCCGTCGGTGGCGATGTGGTCCTTGCGGGCCTGGATGTTGTCGCCCAGGAGCATGTCGAAGACCCGCGCCGTCTCCTCCGCGTCGGTGGGGAGGACCTTGATGAGCCTGCGGGTCTGGGGGTTCATGGTGGTCATCCACATCATATCCGGGTCGTTCTCACCCAGGCCCTTGCTGCGGGCGACGGAGGCCTTTTTGCCCTCCAGCTTCTGAAGGATGTCCGCCTTCTCCTTCTCGGTGTAGGCAAACCAGGTCTTATCGCCGGAGTTTATTTCGTAAAGCGGGGATTCGGCGATAAAGACGCGGCCCTCGTCAATCAGGGCGGGCATGAGCCGGTAGATCATGGTGAGGATCAGCGTGCGGATCTGATACCCGTCGTAGTCGGCGTCGGTGCAGATGATGACCTTGCTCCACCGGAGGGAATCCAGGTCGAAGGCGGTGAGGTCGCTTTTCAGCTTCACGGGCACGGAAACGCCGCAGCCCAGGACCTTCACCAGGTCCGTGATGATGTCGCTTTTGAAGATCCGGGCGTAATCGGCCTTCAGGCAGTTGAGGATCTTTCCGCGCACGGGCATGATGCCCTGAAATTCCGCGTCCCGGGAGAGCTTGACGCTGCCCAGAGCCGAGTCGCCCTCCACGATATAGAGCTCCGTGCGGGTGGCGTCGTGGGAACGGCAGGGGACGAATTTCTGGACCCGGTTGGCGATGTCGATGTTGCCGGAGAGCTTCTTCTTGATGGTGACCCGGGCCTTCTCCGCCTGCTCCCGGGAGCGCTTGTTGACCAGGATCTGGTCGCAGATCCGGTCGGCCTCGGCCTTGTGCTCAATGAAATAGATCTCCAGCTGCGAGCGGAAGAACTCCGTCATGGCCGTCTGGATGAACTTGTTGGTGATGGCCTTTTTCGTCTGATTTTCGTAGCTCGTCTGGGTGGAGAAGCAGTTGGTGACGAGGATCAGACAGTCGGCGATGTCCTGAAAGCCGATCTTCGTCTCGTTCTTCTGATATTTGTTCGTCTGCCGCAGGTAGGCGTCCACCGCGGAGACGAAGGCGGACCTGGCCGCCTTGTCCGGGGCGCCGCCGTGCTCCAGCCAGCTGGAATTGTGGTAATACTCGATGACGTTGACGGTGTTGGAAAAGCAGAAGGCGGCGGAGAGCTTCACCTTGTATTCCGGCTTGTCCTCCCGGTCCCGGCCCTTCCGCTCGCCCTCGATGAAGTAGGGGGCGGTGAGGGGGTTGTCGCCGGCCAGCTCGGCCACGTAGTCGAGGATGCCGTTTTCGTAGAGATACTCCGTCTCCTCAAATTTGCTCCCGACCTGGAAGCGGAAGACAAATTTGACGCCCGGGTTCACCACGGACTGCTTTTTCAGGATGTCCTCAAAATACTCCCGGGGGATGCCGGTGTCCGTGAAGACCTCCCGGTCCGGCCGCCACCTCATGAGCGTGCCGGTGCGCCGGCCCGCAAAGGGCTCGCTGGTCAATCCGCCGATATTCTCGCCCTTCTCAAAGTGGAGGGCGTATTTCTTCCCGTCCCGCCAGACCGTGACGTCCATGTACTCCGAGGAATACTGGGTGGCGCAGGTGCCCAGGCCGTTGAGACCCAGGGAATATTCGTAGTCCCCGCCGTTGTCGTTCTTGTATTTCCCGCCGGCGTAAAGCTCGCAGAAGACCAGCTCCCAGTTGTAGCGCTCCTCCACGCTGTTCCAGTCCACGGGACAGCCGCGGCCGAAGTCCTCCACCTCGATGGAGCCGTCGGTATAGCGGGTCAGAATGATCTGGTCGCCGTGGCCCTCCCGGGCTTCGTCGATGGAGTTTGAGAGGATCTCAAACACCGAATGCTCGCAGCCCTCCAGCCCGTCGGAGCCGAAGATAACGCCCGGACGCTTCCGGACCCGGTCCGCGCCCTTGAGCTGACTGATACTCTCGTTTCCGTATTCCGCTTTCGCGCCTTTTCTCATGAAATCACCTTTATGGACAATATATTGTGTTGTTTTTACATTTTTGGCAGTTTATTATACCACATCTTTTAAAATAAATCAAGCTTTGATACACATAATAGCCTCAGACGCGACAGGAGATCTTCCATCAGACCGGTATCCGAAAAGCAGGGAGGGGCTTGTACCCCGAAAACCGTGCGGATGAAAGGTCAAAGATCCCCTGAAGGAGCAGATCCCTTGTTCTGGTGACAAGGTGCGTCTCCGTGCGTCTTTTATTTGGCGGGGGAGGGCGCTGCTCTCTCCCGCCATGAGGTTTAGGACCGCCGCGCCTTTATGTTTTCTTAAAGAATAAGCCCCTTTTCTGTTAAAGATTTTTGGGGTATAATGGGGCCACAAAGAGGAAAGGCGGCGCGGTATGCTGAATATTTTGATCTGTGACGACGACCGGGACATCGTCTCGGCCCTGAAAATATATCTGTCCGGCCAGGGCTACGGCCTCTTCGAGGCCCACACGGGCGCCGAGGCGCTGGAGGTCGTGCGAAACAACGAGATCCATCTGGTGCTCATGGACATCATGATGCCGGAGCTGGACGGCATCTCGGCCACCAGCCGCCTACGGGAGGAGACGAACGTCCCGATCATCCTGCTGACGGCCAAGAGCGAGGACACGGACAAGATCCTGGGCCTCGACGTGGGGGCGGACGACTACATCACCAAGCCCTTCAACCCCGTGGAGGTGGTGGCCCGGGTGAAGAGCCAGCTGCGCCGCTACACCATGCTCGGCGGCATGACGGCCCGGCCCGACCACATCGTCATCGGCGGCGTGGATCTGGACGACGCGGGCAAATCCGTCACGGTGGACGGGGAGCCGGTGAGCCTGACGCCCACGGAATTCGCCATCCTGCGCCTTCTGATGCAGAACCCCGGCAAGGTCTACTCCTCCTCCGCCATTTACGCCCACGTCTCCGGCGGCTACGCGCTCTCGGCGGAGTCCTCGGTGGCGGTCCACATCCGCCATCTGCGGGAGAAGATCGAGATCACCCCCTCCGAGCCCCGGTATATCAAGGTGGTCTGGGGGCAGGGGTACAAGTTTGAGGTGATGAAATGAAGAAGCTTACATACTCCTTCCCCATGAAGGCCCTGGCGGTCTTTTTGCTGACCCTGGACGGCCTTTTCACGGGACTTTTCGGCGCGGCGGCCGTCCTTGCCTACGACGCCTCATTTTACAACGTGCCCGACAGCATCGGGACCTATGCCCAGGCCATGAAGTACCTTTTGGACAGAAGCTGGCTCTCGGAGTACAGGTACGATTACCTCACCTCCGGCGGCGGGCGGGGACTCTATGAGTTCGTCTTTCATAACCGCTACGGCGCCATCGCTCTGGCCGCGGTGGGGCTGGTGCTCTTCCTTGCGCTCTTCATCTACCTCATGGCCGCCGCCGGCAGGCGCGGGGACCGGGAGGGCGTGGTTCTGAGCGCCATGGACAAGATCCCCTTCGACGTCACCCTGGCTGCGGGGATCACGGCCGTCGCGCTCCTTGTCATGATCATGTCCGAGACCGGCGGGAGCTCCGCCTTCGTGCTGGGCGTGGTGATAACGGGCATCGTCCTCATTATGCTCATCGCCCTCTATGTCCTCTACACCTTCTCCGCCCGGGTAAAGGCCGGCGGGTGGTGGCGCAACACCGTCCTCTTCATGCTCCTGCGGCTTGCCTGGAGGTGCCTTCAGGCGGTGGGGCGGTTCCTCCTGCGGCTTTTCCGGGCGCTGTGGATGGAATGGCGCGTGGCGCTGGGCTTCGCGGGGTACCTGCTGGGAGATTTCGTCGGTTTCCTCATCTTCCTGGACGGCATGGACGGCTACGGCGAGTTTTTCGGGTTCGCGCTCCTGTGCGCCGTGAATCTGGCGGCCCTGGCGGTGCTCGTCCTGGGCGCGCACCAGTTCGCCGTGCTTAAAAAGGCCGGGGAGAAGCTGGCCGCCGGGGAGCTGGAGACGAAGGTGGACACGAAGAAGATGTACTTTGACTACCGCCGCCACGGGGAGAATTTAAACTCCATCGGCGACGGCATGTCCGCCGCGGTGGACCAGCGGATGCGCTCCGAGCGGCTGAAGACCGAGCTCATCACCAACGTCTCCCACGACATCAAAACGCCCCTCACCTCCATCGTCAACTACGTGGATCTTTTGCGAAAGCCCCACAGCGAGGAGGAGGAACGGCAGTATCTGGACGTCCTGGCCCGCCAGTCCGACAGGCTCCGCCGCCTCACCCTGGATCTGGTGGAGGCCAGCAAGGCCAGCACGGGCAACCTGCCCACCGATCTTGTCCCCACCAACACGGCGGAGCTTGTGAACCAGGCCGTGGCCGAGTACGCCGACCGCTTCGCCCAGGGGCAGCTGGAGAGCGTAGTCACCATGCCGGATAAGCCCGTCACTGTCCTGGCCGACGGCCGGCACCTGTGGCGGGTGCTGGACAATCTTCTGGGAAACACCGTCAAATACGCCCAGCCCGGCACCCGGGTCTACATCGACGTGAAGCGCCTGGACGGTCAGGCCGTCCTGTCCGTGAAAAACATCTCCCGGGACCGGCTGAACGTCTCCTCCGAGGAGCTGATCGAGCGCTTCGTCCGGGGCGATCAGAGCCGCCACACCGAGGGCTCCGGCCTGGGCCTCTCCATCGCCAGGAGCCTCACCGAGCTCATGGGCGGCGACTTCTCCCTCACCGTGGACGGCGACCTTTTCAAGGCGGAGATTCGCCTCAAACTGCTGTAAGGAGGGTAAGCCATGCGTTCCAGACGCCGCACCGCCGTCGTCACCGCGCTCCTGCTCGTTTTTATCGCGGCCGCGGCCCTTTTTCTGGCCACGGGCGGAGCGGGGCAGATCAAGCATTATGTAAACCGCCGGCTGGCCCTGACCAGGATCGACGACGCCGACCTCCGGGAGGCCTTCGCGCAGATGAGCGAGAAGAACCCCGAGGCGGAGGCCTTTCTGGAGGGGTACGACGGCATTGAGGAGTTCGACCTCACTCTGGACCTGACAGACCTGCTGGAGCCGGGCGCCGTCCCCTATCTGCTACAATGGGACGACCGGTGGGGCTACTGTCAGTACGGCGCGGGCCTGATGGGCTGGACGGGCTGCGGGCCCACGGCCCTGTCCATGGTGGCCATGGCCCTCACCGGCGACGGCACGCTGACCCCGGCCCGCATCGCCTCCTTCGCCATCGACGAGGGCTACTGCGTCCCCGGCCACGGCACCGCCTGGACCCTCTTCTCCGAGGGCGCGGAGAAGCTGGGGCTCCAGGCCCGGGAGCTGCCCCTCTGGGAGGCATCTATCCGCTCGGAGCTCCAGGCCGGCCGGCCCGTCATCTGCGTCATGGGCCCCGGCCATTTCACCGACAGCGGCCATTATATAGTCCTGACCGGGTGCGATGAGCAGGGGTTTTCCGTTCTGGACCCCTTCCGCCCGTCGAACTGCAAGGTCTGGAGGTATGAGGACATCCAGGACCAGATCAACAATCTGTGGTCCTACTCCGGGTGACCCGCCCTTTTCCCGAACCGATCCGAAAGCCAACAGCTCCGGCGCCTCACGGCGCCGGAGCTGTTTTTCGATCCACGCTTGATTTTTCGCAAGAGCGCGACTCTTTGCGTACCCTTTTTGTTCAGACGGCAAAGCCGCCGTCCACGCTGAGGATCTGGCCGGTGATGAATCCGGCCCCTTCGGAGCAGAGGAAGCGGACGGCCTCCGCCACATCCTCCGGGGAACCCAGACGGCACAGGGGCGTGTCGTCCGCCAGAGCGGCCAGGGTGTCCCCGCCCAGGCTTGCGTTCATGTCCGTGTCGATGACGCCGGGGCAGACGCAGTTGACGGTGATGCCCGAGGGCCCCAGCTCCTTGGCGAGCGCCTTGGTCATCCCGATGAGCGCCGCCTTGGAGGCGGAGTAGGCCACCTCGCAGCTGGCCCCCCGCAGGCCCCACATGGAGCTGACCAGGACGATCCGGCCCCGCTTTTCGTGGATCATGGCGGGGAGGGCCGCCTGGATGAGGTGGCAGGCCCCGTCTACGTTGACGGCGAAGACGCGCCGCCACTCCTCAGGCGAGGTGTCCGTGAAGAGCTTCTGGAGGGCGATGCCGGCGTTTACCACCAGGATCCCCACGTCTCCCACGGTTTTGAACATCTTTTCCACCGCCGCCCGGTCCGAAACGTCGGCCTGAACGGCGATGCCGCCCACCTCCCGGGCCAGGGCCTCGGCCCGCTCCCGGCTGTTCAGGAAGTTCACGGCCACCCGGTGGCCGTCCGCGGCCAGCGCCCGGACGACGGCCGCGCCGATGCCCCGGGACCCGCCGGATACAAGGGCGGTGCTCACAGGATCCCGCTCCACTTCAGGGCCAGAAGCACCGCCACCCCGGGCAGACCGAAGACGCCGGTGACGATGGCGTTCTGCCAGTTGACGGCCAGGCTGATGCCGAAGTCCGCGCCCAGCCGGTTGATGATGAAGAGCGCGGCAAAGCCCAGGGCCGTGTTGATGAGGAGCTTCAGAATGAACCGGATGGGCTTAGAGAAGACGAAGACGGCGGCGAGGATCAGAACGCCGATGGCGATGGCGCAGACAGCGGGCGAAAAGCCCGTGGCGGCGCTGACCTCGTCCAGGATCTCCTCGGCCTTCTCACCGAGCTCCCCAATGTTTCCTAAATCGATATCCGTTAACATCCGGCACCTCCCGCGGCAGGGTAAATATAAAATGGCCCGTCCATTATAACGCATCCGCGCGAAAAAGGCAAATCATTTTATTTTCGGTTGACAAGCGCCGTGGATTTGATATAGTTTCAAATGAAGGGGGCGCTGGATATGACAGTTGAAGAGGCGCTGGAGTTTATCCACACCAGAAGACACGGAGGGCCGGATCTGGCCCGGATGCGGACGGTGCTGGACCGCCTGGGGGATCCCGACAGACAGGTGAAATACGTCCACGTGGCGGGCACGAACGGAAAGGGCTCCGTCACGGCCATGTGCGCCAGTGTGCTGAGGGCCGCGGGCTACCGGGTGGGGATGTTCACCTCCCCCTATGTGAGGCGTTTCAATGAGAGGATCCGGATGGACGGGGAGGACATCCCCGACGCGGAGCTGGCCGCGGTGACGGAGCGGGTGAAAAGCGCCCTCGGGGAATTTGAGGATCAGGTGGCGGAATTTGAGACGGTCACCCTCATCGGCCTTACGTATTTTGCCCGGAAGGGCTGTGATATAGCGGTCCTCGAGGTGGGCATGGGGGGCGTGCATGACGCCACCAACGTCATCGAAACCAGCGAGACGGCGGTTTTTACGGCTATAGGGCTGGACCATACGCAGTACCTGGGCGATACCCCGGAGGCCATTGCGGGGGTCAAGGCGGGCATAGTGAAGAGGGGGTGCCGGGGGGTGGCGTATATGGATCCCGGCGGGGTGATCGCCGACGCCTGCCGCGCCCTGGACGTGAAGCTCACGCTGGTGGACTTTGATAAGCTGACCGTCAGGAGCATGGACGCCCGGGGGGCGGTCTTTGACTTCGACGGCCTTGAGGGCCTGCGGATCCCCCTGGCCGGGACCTATCAGCCGGGGAACGCGGCGCTGGCCGTCACCGCGCTGCGGGCCCTGCGGGAGCGGGGCTGGAGTATCTCCGACGGCGATATCCGCCGGGGACTTGAGACGGTGAGCTGGCCGGGAAGGTTTGAGGCAGTGCGGGAAAGGCCCGTCTTTATCCTGGACGGCGGCCACAACCCGCCGGCGGTGGAGGCCACGGCCGGGAGCCTGCGGGAGCTCTACCCCGGAAGAAAGTTCGTCTTCCTCTTCGGCGTCATGCGCGACAAGGACGTGACCGGCATCATGGGCCGCCTCCTGCCCCTGGCGGAGCGCTTCGTCTGCGTGGCGCCGCCGGTGCCGCGGGCGTTGCCGGCGGAGGAGCTGGCCCGGATGCTCCGGGAGCGCGGCGCGGCGGCGGAGACGGCCGGGACCGTGGGGGAAGGGGCACGGCTGGCCATGGAGCGGGCGGGGGAGGACGGCGCGGTCGTCGCTCTCGGGTCCCTCTATATTCTGGAAGAAGCCCGCGCTGCGGCCGCGGATTGGTCAAAAACGCCCACTTGAGGACGCCCGATTCGGCGAAAAAACGGTAGATAAACGGCTTGCATTGCGGTGCCGTATATTATATAATAACAGATGTTGTGTTTCCGACGGTGGAAGGACGGACCAGTGGGCGTTCTGTCACCGCCGGTCCGCTCCCGATTCTTGAGAAAAAGGAAAGGGACTGAGCATATGAGCAAATACATTTTCGTTACAGGCGGCGTGGTATCGGGACTGGGAAAGGGCATCACGGCGGCGTCTCTCGGGCGGCTTTTGAAGGCCAGGGGCCTGAAGGTGGCGGCCCAGAAGCTGGACCCCTACATCAACGTGGACCCCGGCACCATGAGCCCCTACCAGCACGGGGAGGTCTATGTCACCGAGGACGGGGCGGAGACCGATCTGGATCTGGGGCACTATGAGCGGTTCATCGACGAGGACCTGAACAAATTTTCCAACCTCACCACGGGCAAGGTCTATGCCAACGTCATCGGCAAGGAGCGCCGGGGCGAGTACCTGGGCCACACCGTCCAGGTCATCCCCCATGTGACCAACGAGATCAAGGAATTCATCTACTCCGTGGGGAAAAAGACCAACGCCGACGTGGTCATCACCGAGATCGGCGGCACCGTGGGCGACATCGAGTCCCAGCCCTTCCTGGAGGCCATCCGGGAGGTGGGCCTGGAGGTGGGGCAGGAGAACCGGCTCTACATCCATGTGACGCTGGTGCCCTACCTCAGGGCCAGCGGCGAGCACAAGTCCAAGCCCACCCAGCACTCCGTCAAGGAGCTTCTGGGCCTTGGCATCAACCCGGATATCATCGTCCTGCGGTGCGACGAGCCCATCGAGGACGAGAGCATCTTTGAAAAGATCGCCCATTTCTGCAACGTCAAGCCCGACTGCGTCATCGAGAACGTGACCCTGCCCATCCTCTACGAGGCCCCACTGATGCTGGAGAAGAAGCGCTTCTCCGACGTGGTCTGCCGGGAGCTGCGCATCGACGCCCCCGCCCCGGACCTGGCGGACTGGAAGAAGCTGGTTGACAGCATCAAAAATCTCCACGAGACCGTGACCATCGGCCTGGTGGGCAAGTATGTCCAGCTCCACGACGCGTATCTCTCCGTCTCCGAGGCCCTGCGTCACGCGGGCTTTGCCCTGGGGGCCAGGGTGGAGATCGAGTGGATCGACTCCGAGACGATCACAGCGGAGAATTACCGGGAGGTTCTGGGCCGGCTTCAGGGGATCATCGTCCCCGGCGGCTTCGGTAAGCGTGGCATCGAGGGCATGATCCTGGCCGCCCGCTACGCCCGGGAGACGAAGACCCCCTATTTTGGCATCTGCCTGGGGATGCAGATCATGTGCATCGAGTTTGCCCGGGACGTTTTGGGCTGGGAGGACGCCAATTCCCGGGAGTTCGACGAGAGCTCCACCCACCGGGTCATCGACTTCATGCCCGGCCAGAACGACGAGATCGACAAGGGCGGCACCCTGCGGCTCGGGGCGTGGCCCTGCCACATCCGGATGAACACCGTTATGGAGAGGTGCTACAAGACCCAGCGCATCGCGGAGCGGCACAGGCACCGCTATGAGTTCAACAACGAGTATTACATGGACTATGAGTCCGCCGGCATGGCCTTTTCCGGCATGAGCCCGGACGGCCGGCTGGTGGAGACCGTGGAGCTTCCGGGACACGAGTTTTATCTGGGCGTCCAGTACCACCCGGAGTTCAAGAGCAGGCCCAACAAGGCGCACCCGCTGTTTCTGGGATTCATCGGCGCCGCTTTGAAGAAATAAGGAGTATCTTATGTGCGGTATTGTAGGATTCGCCGGTACGCGCGAGGCCGCGCCTGTCCTCATAGACGGGCTGAGGCGGCTTGAGTACAGGGGCTACGACTCCGCCGGCGTGGCCGTGTCCGACGGCGCGGCCATCAACGTGGCGAAGGTCAAGGGGTATGTGAAAAACCTCTCCGACATGACCCACGACGGCGCGGACATCCGGGGCCGGATCGGCGTGGGCCACACCCGCTGGGCCACCCACGGCGCCCCCAACGACGTGAACGCGCACCCGCATATGTCCTCGGACGGGCGGTTCGCCGTGGTGCACAACGGGATCATCGAGAATTACGCTCTCCTGCGGCAGGAGCTGACGAAAAACGGATATACCTTCGCCTCCGACACCGACACCGAGGTGGTGGCGCACCTTCTGGAGATGTACTACGACGGCGACGCCAGACGCGCGGTCATGAAGGCGGCGTCGCGGCTGGAGGGCTCCTACTCCCTGGGGGTGATCTGCGCCGACGGACGGCTCTTTGCCGTTCGGGAGCAGAGTCCCCTGATCCTGGGACTCGGGGTGGGGGAGAACTATTTCGCCTCGGACGTGGCGGCCCTGGTGCCCCACACGAAGAACGTCATCTATCTGGACGACGGGGAGTTTGCCGAGCTCACGCCGGACGCCATAACCGTCTACGACGTGCGCGGCCGCGCCGTTGAAAAGCCCGTCTCCAAGGTGGCCTGGGACGTGGAGGCCGCCGAAAAGGGCGGCTATGAGCATTTCATGCTCAAGGAGATCATGGAGCAGCCCGCCTGCTTCAAGGCCACGGTGGAGCCGCGCATCAAGGACGGACGCATCGAATTTGAGAACTTCGACCTCACCGATGAGGAGCTTCACGATATAAACCGCATCATCATCACCGCCTGCGGCTCGGCGGGGTACGCCGGGCAGGTGGGCCGGTATGTCATTGAGGAGCTGTGCCGCGTCCCCGTCAGCGTGGAGCTGGCCAGCGAGCTGCGGTACAGAAATCCCATCATCGACAGGCACACGCTGCTCGTCGTCATCTCCCAGTCCGGCGAGACGGCGGACACCATCGCCGCGCTCAGGGAGTGCAAGGCCCGGGGCGCCAGGGTGCTGGCCATCGTCAACGTGGTGGGATCGACCATCGCCAAGCTGGCCGACCACGTGATCTACACCTGGGCCGGGCCGGAGATCGCCGTGGCCACCACCAAGGGCTACACCACCCAGGCGGCGGTCCTCGACATGCTGGCCATCTGGCTGGCCGACCGGCTGGGCCTCATGGAGAAGGAGCGTTACGACGCCCTCGTGGAGGCGCTCCACGCCATGCCGGGGCAGATCCAGCGGGCCATCGACCTCAACCGGGGCATCCACAGGCTGGCCAAAAAGCTGTGCAAATATAACGACATCTATTTCATCGGCAGGAACCTGGACTACGCCGTCTGCATGGAGGGCGCCCTGAAGCTCAAGGAGATCAGCTACATCTTCGCCGAGGCCTACGCCGCCGGGGAGCTGAAGCACGGCACCATCGCCCTCGTCGAGCAGGGGAGCTTAGTCGTGACTCTGGCCTGCTACGAGCCCCTGTTTGACAAGACCATGTCCAACATCGAGGAGGTCAAGGCCCGTGGGGCGGAGGTGCTCGCCGTGGCGCTGGAGGGGAACCGGAAGATCCTTTCCAAGGCGGACGACGTGATCTTCGTGCCGCGCACCGACCCCCTTTTCAACCCCATCGCCCAGATCGTGCCGCTGCAGCTCTTCGCCTACTATGTGGCGAAGGAGCGCGGGTGCGACATCGACAAGCCCAAGAATCTGGCAAAGTCTGTAACCGTCGAGTAAGCTGGCGAAAAATGGCTGCGCCATTTTCCTGCCAAGAGGAACGTGCGGAAGACTCGCCGTGAATTCTGCGGAATTCACGCCGAATCTTCCTGCTGCCGCGCTGCGCGCGCACACTTGCGCGGCAAAAGGGATTATTTCCGACGTACATGCCGCCGGAAATAATATTAAATTGAGACGCCGTAGGGGCGGGTTCCAAACCCGCCCGCGTGACAGGGTGAAAGGACGATACACCTATGAAAGACCGCTACGAGAACCCCCTTTGCAGCCGGTACGCCTCCGGGGAGATGCAGTACATCTTCTCCCCGGACTTCAAGTTTTCCACCTGGCGCAGGCTCTGGATCGCCCTGGCCGAGAGTGAAAAGGAGCTGGGCCTGCCCATCACCCAGGAGCAGATCGACGAGCTGCGCGCCCATGTCACCGACATCGACTACGACCTGGCCGACGAGTATGAGCACAAGCTCCGGCACGACGTGATGGCCCACGTCCACACCTACGGCGACGCCTGCCCCAAGGCCAGGCCCATCATCCACCTGGGGGCCACCAGCTGCTACGTGGGGGACAACACCGACATCATCCAGATGCGCGACGGCCTTTTGCGGGTGAAGAAGCTGCTCGTCAACGCCATCGCGGCTCTCAGCGATTTCGCCAAAGCCAATAAGGACGCGCCCACCCTGGCCTACACCCACTTCCAGGCCGCCCAGCCCACCACCGTGGGCAAGCGCGCCACCCTCTGGACGCAGGATCTCTGCATGGACCTGGAGCGGCTGGACTTTGAGCTTTCCAACCTGAAGCTTCTGGGGTGCAAGGGCACCACCGGCACCGGGGCCAGCTTCTTAGAGCTTTTCCACGGCGACCACGAGAAGGTGAAGCGCCTGGAGAAGAGCATCGCGGAGAAGATGGGCTTTTCGGCGTGCATGGCCGTCTCCGGGCAGACCTACTCCCGGAAGGTGGACGCCTTCGTTTTGAACGTCCTCTCCGGCATCGCCGTCTCCTGCGCCAAGATGGCCACGGACATACGGCTTTTGGCCCACATGAAGGAGTTTGACGAGCCCTTTGAGGCCAACCAGATCGGCTCCTCCGCCATGGCCTACAAGCGCAACCCCATGCGGTGCGAGCGGGTGGTGAGCCTCGCCCGGTATATCATCAACGACGCCAAGAACGCCAGCGACACCGCCGCCGCCCAGTGGCTGGAGCGGACGCTGGACGATTCCGCCAACCGGCGCATCTCCATCCCCGAGGCCTTTCTGGGGGTGGACGCCATCCTGACCCTCATCATCAACGTGGTCAAAAACGGCCGGGTCTATCCCAAGGTCATGGAGAAGCACCTCATGGAGGAGCTGCCCTTCATGGCCAGCGAGAATATCCTGATGGACGCTGTGGCCCGGGGCGGGGACAGGCAGGAGCTCCACGAGGCCATCCGTCAGTGCTCCCAGATCGCCGCCGCCAGGGTCAAGCTGGAGGGCGGGGACAACAACCTTTTGGAGCTGCTTTCCAAGGACGGACGCTTCGGCCTTACGGAGGAGTCCCTGAAGGAGATCCTGGATGTGCGCAAATTCGTGGGACGGGCCCCGGAGCAGACGGAGGAGTTTTTGGCCTCCGTGGCGGCCCCCATACTGGAAGAAAACGCCGCGCTTTTGGGGCTGGACGCCCAGGTGCGGGTATAAGAGGTGATATTATGTTAACTGCTGTCGTGGGGATCAACTGGGGCGACGAGGGAAAGGGCCGGATGGTGGATCTTCTCAGCTCCCGCTATGACATCGTCGTCCGCTATCAGGGCGGCAACAACGCCGGCCACACCGTGGTCAACGAGCGGGGCAAGTTCATCCTGAACCTGCTGCCCTCCGGCATCCTGCGGGACGAGACGGTGAACGTCATGGGCCCCGGTATGGTCATCGACTTAGAGCACCTGACCGGCGAGATGGAGCGGCTGCGGGAGAAGGGCATCGCCATCACCCCGGAGCACTTGGTCATTTCCGACCGGGCCACCGTCTGCCTGCCCTACCACAAGATGATGGACATCATCGAGGAGGAGCGCCTGGGCGGCAAGGCCTACGGCTCCACCCGCCGCGGCATCGCCCCGGTGTACGCCGACAAGTATATGAAAAAGACCGTCCGCATGGGAGATCTTATGCACCCGGAGTCGCTGCGCGCGCATTTGAAGGACCTGTGCGAGTGGAAAAACCTGACCGTCGCCGGCGGCTACAACCACGAGCCCGTCAGCGCCGACGAGATGTACGCCTGGCTCGAGAAGTACGGCTTCCCCCTGCGCGACTACGTGAAGGACACCACCCGCTGGCTCACGCAGGCCGTGGAGAGCGGCAAGTCCGTGATGTTTGAGGCCCAGCTGGGGGCCCTGCGGGACATCGACTTTGGCATCTACCCCTATACCTCCAGCTCCAGCACCATCGCCGCCTACGCACCCATCGGCGCGGGCATCCCGGCCAAGCGCCTTGACAACATCGTGGGCATCATGAAGGCCTACTCCAGCTGCGTGGGCGCCGGCCCCTTCACCTGCGAGATGTTCGGCGCGGAGGCGGATGCCCTCCGGGAGGCCGGAGGCGAGTACGGCGCGGCTACAGGCCGGCCCCGGAGAGTGGGCGGCTTCGACGTGGTGGCCTCCCGCTACGGATGCCTGGTCCAGGGCGCCACAGAGATCGCCCTGACGAAGCTGGACGTGCTCTCCTATCTCGACCGCATCCCCGTGGTCACCCACTACGACGTAGGCGGCCGACAGGTGGACTATTTCCCCACCGGCGACGAGCTGGAGGCCGCCAAGCCCGTCATCGAGTATCTCCCCGGCTGGCATAAGGATATTTCCGGCTGCCGCTCCTTCGAGGACCTGCCCCGGGAGGCTCAGGATTATGTAAACTTCATCGCCGAGGCCACCGGCACCCACATCAAATATGTCTCCGTAGGCGCGGGGAGAGACGAGTATTTTGAGATGTGACCCCCGGTCCGAAGACCCCGCTGAACAGAACAATAAAAACCCAGGAGGTTTAAACATGGAAAAGCGCGAACAGCTCTATGAGGGCAAGGCCAAGAAGGTCTTTGCCACCGACGACCCCAACCTTGTCATCGTCAGCTACAAGGACGACGCCACCGCCTTTGACGGCCTCAAAAAGGGCACCATCACCGGCAAGGGCTCCATCAACAACCGGATGACTAACTTCCTCATGAAGAAACTGGAGGCCGCCGGGGTCCCCACCCATCTGGTGGAGGAGCTTTCGGACCGGGACACCCTGGTGAAGAAGGTCAGCATCGTCCCCCTGGAGGTCATCATCCGCAACGTCTCCGCCGGGTCCTTCTCCAAGAAGTACGGCGTGCCCGAGGGGATCGTCTTTGACGCGCCCACCATCGAGTTTTCCTACAAAAACGACGACCTCCACGACCCGCTCCTCAACGCCTACCACGCCGTGGCCCTGAAGCTGGCCACCTGGGAGGAGATCGAGCTTATCAAGAAGTACGCCTTTGCCGTTAACGACTTTCTGAAGGCGGAGATGCTGGCCTGCGGCGTGACCCTGGTGGACTTCAAGCTGGAGTTCGGCAAGACCGCGGAGGGCCAGATCGTCCTGGCCGACGAGATAAGCCCCGACACCTGCCGCTTCTGGGACGTGAAAACGAACGAGAAGCTGGACAAGGACCGCTTCCGCCGGGACCTGGGCAACGTGGAGGGCGCTTACCATGAAATGATGAAAAGGCTGGGTTTAGCCGAGTAAAAAAATCTTTACTTGCTCCTTACAATCGAATATTTTGCGATGGAGCAGAATGGAGATTATATTTATGGATAGTTGCGAAACACATATCCATGAGGAGTGCGGCGTATTCGGAATATACGCCGCAAATCCTTTTCATGTGGGAAACACCGTCTACTACGGCCTCTACGCCCTCCAGCACCGGGGGCAGGAGAGCTGCGGGATCACGGTGTCCAATAACGGGCACTTCACCACCCACAAGGACTTGGGGCTTGTCTCCGACGTCTTTACCCCGGAGGAGCTTTCAAAGCTGGGGGAGGGGACCATGGCGGTGGGGCACGTGCGCTACGGCACCACCGGCAATTCCGGGCGTGAGAACGCCCAGCCCATCGTGGTGAGCCACTTCACCGGGAACCTGGCCACCGTCCACAACGGGAACCTGACCAACGCCGCCCAGCTCCGGCGGGAGCTGGAGGGCCGGGGGAGCATCTTCCACACCACCTCGGATACGGAGATCATCGCCTACGTCCTGACCCAGGAGCGGCTGGAGACCTACACCGCCGAGGACGCGGTGCTCCGGGCCATGAACCGCCTGAAGGGGGCATACTCCCTGATCCTGATGCTGGAGGACAAGCTCATCGCCGTCCGGGACAAGAACGGCTTCCGGCCCCTGTGCTACGGGCGCAACAGCCACGGCGACTACATCATCGCCTCGGAGTCCTGCGCCCTCTCCTCCGTCAGCGCCGAGTTCATCCGGGACATCCGGCCCGGCGAGGTGGTGGTGTTCGACAAGTCCGGCGTGCGGAGCCTTACGGACCACTGCGGCGAGGCGCCGGAGGCCATGTGCATCTTCGAGTATATCTACTTTGCCCGCCCCGACTCCCGCATAGACGGCTGCTCCATCCACCATGCCAGGCTTCGGGCCGGGAAATTTTTGGCCCGGGACTACCCCGTGGAGGCGGACATCGTCATCGGCGTGCCGGATTCCGGCACCGACGGCGCCATCGGCTACGCCCAGGAGAGCGGCATCCCCTATGACATCGGGCTCATCAAAAATAAGTACATCGGCCGCACGTTCATAAGCCCCGGCCAGAAGTCCCGGGAGACGGGGGTGCGGATAAAGCTCAACGCCGTCCGGGAGACGGTGGAGGGCAAGCGGGTGGTGCTGGTGGACGACTCCATCGTGAGAAGCACCACCATCGCCCGGACCGTGGCCATCCTCCGGGAGGCCGGCGCCACTCAGGTCCACGTGCGCGTCACCGCGCCGCCCTTCTTAAACCCCTGCTATTACGGGGTGGACATCGACTCCCGGGAGAACCTGATCGCCTGCAAGTATACGGTGCCGGAGATCTGTGAGCTGATCGGGGCGGATTCCCTGGGCTATCTGCGGGTCGAGCATCTCAGCGAGCTTCCCGGGGCCGGGAGGACGGGCTACTGCACCGCCTGCTTCACCGGCGAATACAGGACGCGCATCCCCGAGGAGACCAAGCGCGACATGTTCGAGAAACCGGAGAACGCGTGAAAAAACGCATAGTTAAAAGTAATCGCCGCGCGTTCACAAACGCGCGGCGATTACTTTTTATTGCGTGCAGCAAAGTAAACCCCCGGCTATGCCGGGGGAAGAAAAAAGCTTTAGCGGTGAAAGAAGTAGACAAG
>CANQPU010000023.1 GCA_947625815.1 uncultured Oscillospiraceae bacterium | reverse complement strand
GAAAGACGGTGCTTTTCTGGTTGCGGGGGTAGGACTTGAACCTACGACCTCCGGGTTATGAGCTGCAGCCGGTCTTCAAGTCCGGGCATTTGTGCCCATTTCCGCTCGTTTTCGCTCCAAATCATTTTCACTTTAGCCCTTTTTACTCCGTTGCTTCCATGTGCTTTTTCCCATTCTGGGTCAAAATATGGGTCAGGCGCGATGGAGG
Source organism: uncultured Oscillospiraceae bacterium (assembly GCA_947625815.1). GTDB lineage: Bacteria > Bacillota > Clostridia > Oscillospirales > Oscillospiraceae > RUG626. Next base: position 24,318 of record CANQPU010000023.1, on the reverse strand, counting down.
GCCAGCTTCTCCGCCATACGCATGACAAATTCTTTCTCGTTGGGATCAGCGGTGGCAAAGTCACTGTTGTAACATTTGCAGGTCTCGCAAAAACAGATGATGTACTTCACATCCGCCGCTCATTTTACAGCTGGCACTAAGTTAGTCGCAAGTTAGTCGCAAGTTGGTTGCAACATTGCAACAACCTAATCCTTAAAATACCACCGAGCCGCACTTGTTTTCCCTTCGCAGTAGACGTGTCCCTCTTTACGCAGTTCCCGCATCAGCACTTGAATTTGATTGCGGCTGTGCCCAGGCAGAACTTGCTGCAATTCCTTAAACGGCGTTCCTCTTTTTCCATTTTCCCGAATATGTTTCAGGAGTAGTTTTTTATTCGTTTCCCGGTCCAGCCCCACAATTCGGGTGTGAACGCCGGCTTTCCCGGCCACCGCGTATAGACCGCGGGCCAAAACATATTTATTACGGCCAACATGTTCTACAAGTCCCATGTCCTCAAGCCGCTTCAGGTTTGCTCGCAGCCCCTTCGGCAGTCTCTCCTCGTGATAGAGCGCATTGATGATCAAAAAGTCACTGGTCGAGAGAACCTCCAGTCGATCATTGCCGATTCGGTTGATCACAGAGAGCATTTTTGTGTCTATGACCAGGCCATTAAGCGTGATACGGACTAAATCATGATCCGTGCCGGTAAAGTCCGGGAGTTGCTTTGCCTCCTTGATGCTCAGTTCATAAATCAGATTCATCCCTTGGCCCGAGCGCTCCACCAGACCGCACAGCGAGAGGATCTCCGCAATGCGGCGGTTGCGGGGGGTCTGACGGTCCAAAATGTTCTCCAATGAGATGCCATTGGGAAATCCCCCCGGACTTTCAACGACCAATTTATCCCGATACTGTCGGATAAATACGCTCCCACTCAGTTGGTAGTTCCTGTGGCTCGCCGCATTCAAGACAGCTTCTCTCACTACCCGCTCGTTAAAGGTCGGGATATCGTAGACAAACAGTCCCTCTTGATAGTGCTGTCTGTCATTGCGCAGGTTGATCAACTCCCAAAGCCGGTTATAGCAAGAGAAGAAGCCGGTGCGAAACTCCTCCCGCTGACTGGCAGGGCCTGACACCTCTGTGGAGCGATATTCGAATATGATCTCCGCCTGGGGCAAGTGCTTGCCCAACGCAGCCCGCGTCCCGAACAGGATCAGAGCAGCGTATGTGATCCCCTCTTCCGTGATCGCCTCGCAGTCACGGAGCAGTTGTTCTGCAGACAGGCTGTTAAGTCGCTGGTTTCCGCTCTTTTCTATCCACCTTGCCCGAAAATCCTCAACCGCCGCCTCGTCCAGATCTGAAAGCTTAGCCGATTGGCAGATGCTACTCGAAAAATCAAACCCCGACTCCGCATATATTCCGCGACGCACCTCTTCCGGCATGGGGATCAAGCTGTCGCCCTCATACCACCATGCAATACCGCCCGCCTGGACTGGCAGGCCATAGGGGCGGCTTGCCACATCAAACACCAACACGCGCTTGCCTTGATAGTCGAGCAGCTGAAAATCCACCATTACTTTCAGCTTATCGATAAGCCCGCTTCTTGTGCGCTCTGGTTGCTCAAACGCCTGACTTCCTACAACTTGACGAGGACGTTTATCTGTGATTCCAAAAACCAGCTTACCTCCGCCGCAGTTTGCCAGGGCGCAGCAACACCGGGTGGCCTCGCCCATATCAAACCGATTCTTCGCCTCTTTGAACTGAATGTTCTCGCCCTCTTTGGCCTCCAGTAGTTCCTCAACGGAAACCAGCCTATTCACCTCGTCACCCCCTCAAATCATATCGTCAGGTTGTGTTTTGGTTATTATAGCATATCTGGCATGTAAAATAAAGTGACTTTTCTTTGCTTGTGCCGTATTCCCCCAGGCAAAGGGCGGTCATCTTGTTCCTCTGAAAAATGATACGCCATAACAAAGAAAACAGCGCCCATACTCTGCACATTTTTATAGCCCACTATATTCTTTCTTTGCTTTCTATTTAAAATTGGCACTGGCGTTACAAATGTAAAGCACATCATTTCGCTATGGCCAAACAACCTCAAGGGACAGATCCAACAACCACTATCCTCTCCGCTACTGCTTGATCCTCTCCAGACCTTACCTCGTATAGGTCAGAAAATGGGTCAAAGTTTTTGACGCGCTATCATTGGGGCGAAAAGGTTATAAAAGCACCGTCTTTCTTGCGAAAGACGGTGCTTTTTTGGTTGCGGGGGTAGGACTTGAAGCTGCGGTCGACCGGTTATGAACCCACGGCCTCTTGACCCCCAGCTGATCTGAGCGTTTTTCTCCGGCGGTTTCGTGCCCTTTTGGCGGTCTTCGCTCCGAACGTGGATACGCTTCCGCCCTCTCCCCTCCGTTGCTTCCGTCCGCCCCTCTCCGCGTCTGGGTCAGCGCTTGGGTCAAAGGACTTACAAGATACGCTCGCAGGCGGTTTTCAGCGCCGGGATATCCTCGTTCAGCGTTTTCCACACCGAAGGGACGTCAATGGCGCCATAGGCGTGGACAGGTTTGCTTATCCCGCGTCTCGATAGAGCAGCACCTCCTCTTTCGCGATGGCGTCCAGGAACTCGGCGTCCGACGCCTCGCCGGTGACCAGGTCCACCGGCAGGGAAAGGGCGTCCTCCACCGCCAGGCGAAAGCCGCAAAGCTGGAAGAGGGAGGACAGCCTGCCCTTTTCGATTTTCAAGTCCACATCGCTGCCCGCCGTGGCGGCGCCTTTGGAGTAGGAGCCGAACAGCGACACGCTCGCCACGCCGTGGGCCTTGGCGATAGGCGCGACGATACTGCGGATCGCTCCTACCGTGTCGAGAATGGCCGCCTTGGGGTCGTGCCTGAGGATCTCGGCCTTTCACTGCCTCTGTTCCGCCCTTGAGGTGGGTACCACTTTCTCCTCCCACCAGGTGAAGACAGTCTTATGTGTAATGTTGATGACGGGTCGCTTTGATAGGAGCATGAGGTACCCACCTCTTTGCTCTCATCTTTTACCATGCTCCGCCTTGCCCAAATCAACAATTGATGGTGCTCAGGTGGCGGGGGAGAGAACCCACTACGATCAGCCGCCGGGCATCGTCGTGGAAAAAATAGATCCGAATCAGAACTTCGGCGTCGTTACCCACGCACAGGTGCGTATCCAGATCCACCTCCCGGCGGCGCGCATCTCCGGAGAAGACGTACTTCACCCTGTATTCCTTGGGGTAGCGACCGATCGTCGCCTCCCCGATGGGTTTGATCTCGAAGGGCCGGCCGTATTTTTGGGAGCAGAGGGTCTTCATCTCCTCAATGGTGATGCGCTCGTAGCGGTTGGCCCAATAGTCGGTAGCCAGAAAATCCAGGGCATCGCAGATGAGCCCCGCATCGGCGTAGAGCGACTTATCCGCCAGCATCTCCATAGCCGGGGAAAGCAGGACCAGCCGATCCGCGAAATTTTTCTCGACCCAGGAGGGGATGTCCTTCAAAACCCGGGGTTGGCTTAGCTTGCGTTTGAGGTGGGCCACCACCTTCTGTTCCTCGGCCAGCGCGGCCTGCCAGCGGCCCTCCTGCTCCTCGTGTTTCAGGACCAGGTCGTCCTTCTCCCGCTCCAGTTGGGTGATGTACTCCTTCTGTCGGTCCAGCTTGCCCCGAAGGGCCTCATACTCCTGGTCCTTTTTCGCCAGAGCGTCCTTCCACTGCCTCTCCAGGCGGGCGATCTCCTGTTGCCACTCCGCCGAGAGCTGTCGGGACCGGTGCACCGTCTCCTGGGTGCTGCGCATCAGTGCCTCCCGGGCGGCAGAGAGGAACGAGATGTTACCGAAGGTGATCGCCTTGTCCCGTGGATAGACCATCATCTCCTTTTGGAGATGGGTCTGGAATTCCTCTCGCCGCTGCCGGGAGTCCTTGAGGGGGTAGGTGGTGCGCTTACCTCCCAGGAACGGCGGCTCGATAACCACAATGTCCCCGGGGGAACAGGCAATGCGCAGCTGCTTGGTCGCCTGTTGTGCCAGGTTAGCGGCCAGAACATAGGTGCGGGCATAGCCCATCGTGTGCTGGGCGAAGGCGGCAATGTCGTAGAAAGGCTCCGCCGGGGCAGACTTTGGCGCCGGAGGTTTTGCCGCCAGTAACGGGGCGTAGAGCGGTACGCCGCTCCCGGTCAGGTCACTGGGCTTGGGCAGTTGAGCGGCTATGTCCGCCTGGGGCCGGTCGCACTCCACAAAGACCACGTTGGGCAGTTGGTTGTCCGGGTGCCGACACAGCTCAGCAAAACTCTTAAGCTGGGTCTGGTTGGTGATCTCCGTGGCTTGGGGAGTCAGGGCCACGATCTGCTTGAGGCCGAAGTCCGGGTGGTGGACCAGCTTTTTCACGATGGCCAGCCGGTACACCTCCGCTTTCTGGGCCGTCTCCGCCGGATCGGAGACGATCGTCTGGAACCCGCAGTCCAGGCTCTGACCGTTGATCCGGAAGGCCACATTGGTCTCAATGACCCGCCCGGGCACCGCCGCGCGGGCCTGGGCGGGGTTGCCGGGGTCGGAGCCCAGGTCTGGCTCGTTGATGTGCAGGGTCCAGATGCCCTGGCCCGGCAGAGAGACCACATCGATAAGGAAGCCGCTGCTGATGTGGAAAGATCGGAGACATTCATCGCCGGCGGTGCGGTAGTCCTCATCGGAGGGCAGATGGGCCAGCTCCTCCGGCACATCGGCTCCCAGCCGTTGCGCCAGCCAGTGTAGGGTGATGAGTGCGGCCAGACGAAGGCCGTCCCGAGGAGCGGTCTTTTTGCTGGCCATCTGGGCATAGAGCTGGTAGGTGGAATAGCTGGTGTTTCTCAGCAGCCGCACCACGCGGGTGGGTCGACTTTGCGCTGTGTCTCCCATATCTATCCACTCCTGTCTTTCTTTGTGGTAACGGGCCGAAAACTGTTGATGTCCGGTAGAAGTTTCAGCCCGCGCTTAGCTCATGGCCAGGCCAAGCGCAATCAAGCCATGATCACTTCAAGCGGCTACTTAATGGAAATCATATCCCCATCTACTTTGATTTTGCCTGTTAACCTCAACCACTTCAGCGCGCTGTCAAACCGCATATTAATGGCCTTGCCGACCCGACTGCACCCGCACTGCTCCGCAAAAGTGTGATAAAGCTGCACCCGATCCACCATCACATTTTGCCGGAGTAATTCAAGCAGCCCGGACGCCAATTCTTCCCGGCAGATGTCTTTGACGTCGCGTTTGAAATGGGCGCAAGGCGCTCGGAACGGAAACTCGCTCTGACCCGTCAAATACAGAAATCCATCCCGGCGGATGATCCCCTTCTGCCGGCATCCATACATCTTTTGCTCATAGGTCCGCTGAACGACACTGGTCACTTTTTCCCGCCCGAAGTATGTGACGATTCGTTTGAGAAGCAGATCCTCTGACAGCGGGGCCTCTACCTCCAAGATGGCCTTGACCATGCCCACAACATTTTCCGGAAGATACCGTCCGGCTAAAGCGCAGATATCAGCCGTCTTGTATTTCTGAAACTTGAGGTTGCTGACGGCGGCGATCTCAAATTTTTCAGCCTGCTGCACTTCCGTGTCCGGCGCGGGTCGGGCCTCTGATCCAGCGGCCATCACCGCCTGCGTCGCAAGTCCCAGCAAGCGCTCCTTTTCCACCGTTTTATTCTTATACCAATCCGTGGACCAGACGCGGTAAAACTTCCAACCCATACGCTCCAGGATCTCTTGGCGGAGGCGATCCCGGTCACGGGCATTTTTCGACAAACGATAGTTATCGCCGTCACATTCAATGGCCAGGACGTAGTCTGACCCTCCAGGCCGACGCAGGCCAAGGTCAATTCGAAAACTGGAACAGCCGATCTGCATATCTACTTCAAATCCATTGTCTCGCAGAAAATCACGGACTTCCATCTCAAATTCAGAATCAGGCTGCTCAAACGGATCGACGGAGATCGTTCGCTCCAAAGCAATCGTACCATTCTCCGCATAGTCCAAATATTCCCGCAGCAAGGCGGCACCGGTCGATGACGTGCGGCTCAGGTCAATGTCGGTATGGTGCATAGAGGATACCAACTGTACATTACACTTTGCCCGCGTAACAGCGACATTCAGTCGGCGTTCACCGCCGACCCGATTCAGCGGCCCAAAGTTGTGGAGCAGTCGTCCCTGGGCATCTATGCCATATGCGACACTAAAAATAATCGTATCCCGCTCGTCGCCCTGCACGGTTTCCAGATTTTTGATGAAAAATGGCTCTGCCTGTTCGGCCTTGAAAAAATCTTCCATTCCGGGATCCTCTTGGCGGCGCTTTGACAGCAGATCGTCGATCAACTCCTGCTGGGCCACGCTGAAAGCCACTACGCCGAGGCTCCTGTCCGGGTGTTCCTTGATGTGCTTAAAAATGAGGTCGACGACAAATTCCGCCTCCTGTCGGTTCGTATGGCTTTTTCGGTCAAATATCCCATCTACATGGTAATAGTCCACGCCCACCCCGTGCTCATCCGCAGCCGCGGAGGGAAATGTAACAAGATCCTCATCGTAGAAATTACGGTTAGAAAAGGCAATCAACTGCTCGTATCGGCTGCGGTAGTGCCAGCGCAGGCGCATTTGCGGCATAGCTGTTGAACACATATCCAGGATAGATTCAAAGTCTGTCACATCGCCGGTCTCCTCGTCCGACGAATCGTCCTCCACCGTTGCGGAGAAAAAGTTGCTGGGCGGCATTTGCTTTGAGTCCCCCACCACAATAAGCTGTTTCCCTCTGTAGATAGCGCCAACCGCATCCTGGGGAAAAATCTGAGACGCCTCGTCAAAAATCACCGTGTCAAAGCGCATGGCATTTGAGTCCAGAAAGGTACTGACACTAAGCGGCGACATCATAAAGCAAGGTTTCAGGAGCTGAATCAGTTCTCCAATATCCGTAAGCAGCGTGCGGATATTCTTTTGCCGCCGTTTTTTCTCTCCCTCGCGGAGCAGGGAGGCGACCGCGCTGCCAGGCGAGATCATATCAAGAGATGGCCTTTGCGCTGAAAGCTTCTGGCGAATTTGCACTTTGCTGATCTCAAACTGCAAAACATCTTTTTGCGAAAATGCAGCCACAGTCCTATCCTGCGTCATGCGGTTAAAATTAGCCAAGGCAGGCGTAGTGGCGATGATATAGTCGATCCACTGGCGAAAGAAAGCGCGTTTGTAAGCGGCAACCATATCTTTTGCCTCATAACTCTGAGCAATCACATAGTCGACAAAGGCCAGCAGGCCCTTCTCCCGCAGTTGGGACAGCAGGGTATAAAATCTGCGCCAGTTGTCGATTTGGCCGGCATTTTCGTGGCAGTCTGCAAGTTTGGCCAAGGCAATCTGATCCGACGCGGTACGCAAGTTGAAAATATGGTCATCAAACGCATCCGCAAGCCGACTATGCCAGTCCCCAAACAAATCCACGCAGGCCGACAGCTTCTTTGCAAGCTCCTCAAGGGTCGGCTGTTCCGCCTGGAACTCCCCTGGTGAAAGCTCCATCAATTTTCCGTAGTTGTACGCTCTGTTTACAAGGGACTCCATTTGCTCCAGCTGTTCCTCAATATGCGCCCAGTCACTCCGCAGGCCAGTATAACCGGCCCCCACGTTCCCCTTGACCAGATCCTCCATCCCTTCAAACGCCTTGATTTTCTCCTGATACTCTGAAAGTTGCTGCGTAAGAATTACCGCGTCTTGATAGGAGAGTTTTCCTTCGCTCCGCTTGCAGGCCCGGAGGCAGGCGATCATCTGCCGATATTCCCGATTGAATATACGGGAAAAGACGCCGCCAAATTGCGTCGCCAGTTTTTGGTGATACTCAGCGCCATCAATTTGATAGAGATCCTGGCTGTATGCGGCGTCAAAATCTGCTTGGAGCGCTAAGATCTCCGCGCTCAGGGCGGCCATTTTATGCAGAACATCCGCCAAATCTAAGCTCTGTAAAAACGCGGGCGTAAAGATATCCGAGATCGACGAAAACGACAGAAAGTCCCGCCAATATTTCGCGCTGTCAAGTCCCTCCAAAGCAATACCATATTTGTCCTTCAAGCTGTCGGAAATCGCAATAAGTGTCCGGAAGAAGGTTACCGCTTCCTGTAGGTCGCTCTTAGTCTGTGTTGTGGCCTGATAGGAATTATCCTGATCGATATATCCATACCAAGGATTTTTGTGGTAATCATAGCCCACGTAGGAAAGATGGTCCACATACTGTTCCAGCAATTCAACGGCCGCGGTCAAATAGCTCGCGTCTTTGTGTTCAATGTCCGCGACTTGAAAATCAAGCTCAGGAATGTTCCGGTAGGCAGAGTATGCCTCATAGAGTTGATAAAGGCTTTTCTCGATCCCAGGTCTTTGCCTGTGCAGTTCCTCCGCATAGCAGTCAAGCTGCCCCTGGGCTTTCACCTTGGCGGCGACTTCCCGTTCCGCCGCGGAGGAAACCGTTGTTTTCCCCTGGTGCAAGGTGCGGCACAGTTCGGCGATCACATTTTTCCTGTTAGCCTTATAGCTGTGAAGCTCCAAGCAAAAGTCGGCCAAACCGGCCTGCTTTAACTTGTCATACACAACGTTCAGTGCCGCCAGCTTCTCAGAGACGAACAGGACCTTCTTTCCATCGTTCAAACATTCGGCAATGATATTTGTGATCGTCTGGCTTTTCCCTGTCCCGGGCGGCCCCTGTAAGACAAAACTTACGCCGGACTTTGCCATTTCGATCGCCTCAATTTGGCTGGAGTCCGCGTCGATGACACTGTGGAGTTGGATCAGGGCGTCTCCGTAGTCCAGCGATTTTCCATCAAACCGATAAGCCGCTTGTGTCTGCTCGCCAAACAGCGCCTGAACATTTTGATTTTTCAGGATCACGGCGGCATGATCCTTCAAATCCCGATACATATTCATCTTCAGAAAGGAGAACAGCCCGATCTTACACTCGTTTGTGACGCTCCAGTTCAGCTTCCTGACCAGCTTGGCAACCTTGTCCAAGTAGTCATCAAGTCCCTCGTCCTCATGCTCCGGAAGCCGAATGCCATGTTCGGCATTCAGCTTGTATGAAAAGGTGGGGTTTACAATGATCTCATCAGAAGACGCGGCAATATGATAAGGCGCGACAGCAGTTTCCCTGCTGAATTGAACCGGCAGCAAGAGAACAGGCGCTCTGTATTCAGAATGATTTTCCTTCCAGTGAATAAAGCCAAAGGCGATATACGCAATATTAACGCCGGTTTCCTCGACTGCGAACCGGGCCCTCTTGTCAATGTTTTTCAGCGTGCGAATGGGGTTTTGCCCTAGGCTGTATAGCAAGACCTGGTTTGCTCTCTTTAGTTTGGAGCTGTAAGTTTGAATGTAGTCTTCCCGGCTTGTCTTACCCTCTTTTTCGCTGTCCTCAAGAGAAAGCTGCTCGACCTCGTTATCCAGGTCCGCAATTCCGGGGTCGTAGACCTCCAGATCTTTCGCGCCATTGACCTTTTCCCACAAAACGTCAGGAGACGGAGCAACGATTTCTACCGTAGCCGTTTTCGTATCCCTGAAGTTGATCAGATAGTTGCGCTTCCCTGTATCCAAAAGTAGTTCAGCCCAACGATCCAGTTTTGCGATGCTCATCAACTCGTCCCCCAATTCCCGCCGCGAAGGATCCCATTCTCTGTATCAAATCACCGGCGGATCCTCTGCCGCTCTATGGAATAAACTATACCATACATCTGGTGAAGTTTCCACCTTTATTTCCGCGTCTTTGATCTGTCGCAAAGGCCTCTCTGCCGTGATTTTCCCGGCCGCGTCCGTTTCCCGGTTGGAATTTCGCGCCGGCACACACCATTGGAACCGCTGGCAAAAAAGCCCGGGCGGTGCGCCGCACCGCCCAGATCCTTCTCCCGCAGGTCCTTCCTGACCCATCGCGCAAAGCAGGGGCACTTGCCGGGCGGTTTACGGGAGTCAGGAGAGTTCCAGACGCTCCAGCTCCTGGATGATCTCCTTCTGGCGCTCGTAGAACAGCAACTCCCGGTTGTGGGCGAAGTACTCCTTGCTCCCATACCGGCCGATGAAGCGGGCGCTGTATACGTTGATTGTCAACTCCGTCACCAGGATCAGGATCTCCTGCCCGTCGGCGAAGACCTCCTCGCAGAAGGCGAACACGTTGGACAGGCACTTCCCCGCCTTTTCCGCCTGCTGTTTCAGCGCCTTGGCGCGCCGGTCAAAGTCGCCTTTGACAAGCTGGAACGCCTCGTTCCCGTCTGCCGGGGCCTCCTCCCGGAGGATATCCTGCTGTTCCTCCAGGGCGGCGATGGCCCCGTGCAGGGCCAGCTCCCCGTCGGCGGAGAGGCGGGAGGCCACCTTGCCGGTTTTGATCCGCTTCCGAAGGGCCTCCGCCTGCCCCTCCAGAACGGCGGCGGCGTCCGCGCCGGGCCGGGCCAGGGCGGTCCGCGCGCTCCGCAGGATCCCCATCAGCTCGGTGAGCGTCTGCTCCTCCGCGGCCACGGCCCGCAGGCGCTCCGTCACCCCGTCCAGCAGCAGGCCCAGGAGGCTCATCCGCTCGTCAAACTTGGCCGCCCCGGCCCGCTTTTTGATCTCCGCCGTGGCCTTGCCCTCCAGGATCTTGTCCACCTGGTAGTCCGAGCGGTACTTGTTGAACAGGTCGTAGTATACCGCGAAGTCCTTGGCGATCTTGCGGTTTTGCAGGTACTGCGCCGTCAGCTTTTCATTCACCGGCAGGCCGTGCTGCTCGTAGAGCCGGATCATGTCCGACAGATCCGACCAACCCCGGGCCGTCACGAAGCTCTTGCCGTCCACCGTGGTCTCGATCTTGTAGAAGTCGCCCTTCTTGATGTCCAGGTAGGTGAGGATAGCCGGGTGCGTCCCCACTTGGTAGGCGTACTCCTTCCACACGTCGTAGTCCGGCTCCACGTCGATGCGCTTCAGGCGGTCCCAGGTGACGATGTCGAACTCCCGGACGGAGTTGTTGTACTCCGGCGGGTTGCCCGCCGTCACCACGATCCACCCCGCCGGGACCCGGTGGCGGCCAAAGATTTTGTACTGCAGAAACTGGAGCATCACAGGCGCCAGCGTCTCGGACACGCAGTTGATCTCGTCCAGAAAGAGGATCCCCTCCCGGAGCCCCGTCTGCTCCATCATGTCGTACACCGAGGCGATGATCTCGCTCATGGTGTATTCGGACACGCTGTACTCCTGCCCGCCGTACACCTTGCGCTCGATGAAGGGCAGGCCAAGGGCGGACTGCCGGGTGTGGTGCGTCATGGAATAGCTCACCAGCCCGACCCCCAGCTCCTCGGCCACCTGCTCCATGATGGCGGTCTTGCCGATGCCCGGAGGGCCCATGAGGAAGATGGGGCGCTGTCTCTCAACGGGAATGGCGTAGCCGCCAAAGCGGTCTTTGGTGAAGTACGCCGTCATGGCGTTTTTGATCTGCTCTTTCGCTTCCTTGATGTTCATCGCCCACGCTCCTTAAATCGCCTGAAAGGGGATGTGATTTCTCTTCGCGTATTTCTCCGCCGCGCTGCCGGCGGGCGCGTGTATCGTCAGGCGTTTGCAGTTGGAAAAGGCCTCGTTTCTAATCTTTGTCACACTCTCGGGGATGGTCACGCTGGTCAGACTGGTGCAGTCGAAAAAAGCTCCCCAGTCGATAATTTTCACCCCCTCCGGGATGGTCACGCTGGTCAACTTCGTGCAACCATAAAAGGTAGCCTCACTAATTTTTCTCACGCCCTCCGGGATGGCGATACTGGTCAACTTCGTACAGTCATGAAAGGCCCATTCCCCAATTTCTTTCACACTTTCCGAAATGGTTATGCTGGTCAGATTGGTGCAGCCGGAAAAGGCCCTTACGGCGATCCGCTTCACTCCCTTTGGGATGGTCACGCCGGTCAGCCTGGTGCAGCCAGAAAAGGCTTCCTGGCCGATTCTTGTCACACTTTCCGGGATGGTCACGCTGGTCAACTTCTTGCAGTTGTAAAAGGCTCTCCAGCTAATCTCTGTCACGCTCTCCGGGATGGTCACGCTGGTCAGGCTGGCGCAGCCATGAAAGGCATCTTCACCGATCTCTGTCACTCCCTCTGAGATGGTCACGCCGGTCAACTTCTTGCAGTTGTGAAAGGCTTTCCAGCCAATTCTCGTTACACCCTCCGGGATGGTCACGCTCTCAGCGTCCTTTTTCATAAAATCAAACAGGATGCCGTTCACGATCACAAAGCCGTCCGGATCCTGCAAGCCCGCACATCCATAAAAAGCCCCTCCACTGATTTTTTTCACGCTCTTCGGAATGGTCACGCTGGTCAAATTCTTGCAGCCAGAAAAGGTTTGCCAGTTGATTTCTTTCACACTTTTCGGGATGGTCACGCTGGTCAGACTGGTGCAACCGGAAAAGGCCTGTTCCCCAATTCTTTTCACGCTCTCGGGGATGGTCACGCTGGTCAGACTGGTGCAGCCATGAAAGGCATCTTCACCGATCTCTGTCACTCCCTCGGGGATGGTCACACTGGTCAGGCTGGTGCAGTCGAAAAAAGCTCCCCAGCCGATAATTTTCACCCCCTCCGGGATGGTCACGCTGGTCAGACTGGCGCAGCCGGAAAAGGCTCTCCAGCTAATCTCTGTCACGCTCTCGGGGATGGTCACACCGGTCAGGCCGGTACAGCCGCGAAATGCCGCTCGTTCAACGTCTGTCACACCCTCCGGGATGATGACTTCCACGATGCTTTTGCAATTTTCAAACGCGGACACCCCTATCGTTGTGACAACATGACTCCCGACCTTCTGCGGCACTTCGACGACCGCTTCCTTCCCCTTGTACCCGGTAATGAACGCTTTCTCTCCTTTCAGCGCGATCTTGTACAGCTTCCGCCAATCCGTCAGAGTGCGCTCCTTGAGTCCAAAGGCCTTGTCCGCTTCGTCCTGTCTGACCTGCGCCATCGCCTCCGGCGGCCACATCCTGTTCTTGTACTCCATGAGTACAACCATGACTTCCGCATTCTTTCCAGCCGCGGCCAACTCGATATAGCGGTCCAGATCCTCCAGCCGCACCTTTTTCCACAGCGCCAGAAAGTTTGCCATGATTTCCGCCTGATCGCTATCGACACACAACGGAGCAATCTTGTTTTTCCTCCGTTTGATTTCGGCGATGATTTGATTGCGGATCTCCCCCTCCAGGATCAGCTTTCCACTCAAAAACGCCATAGCACCCTTTTCATGGCCCAGCATTCTGTAATAGGTATTGTCGCTGTCGCCTCTCCCCCCTTTGAACCCCGCGCACCCTTCAAACGCACGGTCCCTTATGATCAACGACGGTTCGGATGGAAGCGTCACGCAGAGGTTAGAACAGCCAGAAAAGGCAGTTTTACCGATCCACTCCACACTCTCCGGGATGGTCACGCTGGTCAAACCGGTGCAACCGGAAAAGGCGCCGCCGCCGATTTCTGTCACGCTCTCCGGGATGGTCACGCCAGTCAGACTGGTGCAGCCGGAAAAGGCGCCGCCACCGATTTCTGTCACGCTCTCCGGGATGGTCACGCTGGTCAAACTGGTGCCGCCGGAAAAGGCGCTGCTGCCAATTTTTGTCACGCTCTCCGGGATGGTCACGCTGGTCAGACTGGTGCAACCGGCAAAAGTTCCACAGCCGATTCTTGTCACCCCCTCCGGGATGGTCACGTCTCCGCCGAGGCCCTGGTATTTTTCCAAAGTGCCATTTATGATCACAAAATCTTTCTCCTGGCTCACGGTCTTCCCCCCCTGTGTTTTGTGTCATGCCGGCCCCGCGTGCCGCCGCGGGGCCAACGGAGATTTGTCTTCATGGGCCGCGTCTCCCGCCCCGTTCAGCCGTACCGCCCGCTTCCCTTGATCTCCTCCCGCCGCAGGACCAGCCGGATGGCCCAGGGGGGCACGTCGTAGGAGTTGTCCGCATCGTCGATGAACACAAAGGCCGCATCGTAGTCCGGCGCACGCGCGGGAAAGGTCCCGTAGCCGTCGGTGAAGTAGATCAGCCCCTTCAGGTTGGTGAACGCGCGGTTTTTCACCAGCTCATCCACCCGCCGAAACACGGGCCGGAAGTCTGTGCCGCCCATGCCCCGCAGCTTCATGGTCCGCAGGTACTGGTCAAACTCCTCCTGGCTGGTGATCTTCACGTCCTCCTGGATCTCCGCGTCGCACTGGATGATGTGCAGGTTGATCTTGGAGAAAAAGCTCTCGGTGCTCTTGAGCACGTTGTAGGTCTTCTGCATAAAGGTCTGCACCAGCTCCCCCGCCACGGAGCCGGAGGTGTCGATGGCGATGACGAACTCCCGGATGCGCTTGACCTCCCGGTATTCCAGCGGCTCGATGAGCGGCATCTTTCCGTAAAGCCGCAGGCCGTAGGTGTAGAAGATGTAGTCAAACTCGTCCGGGTCGATCTTCATCACCTCGCCCCGCACGGCGAACTTCCGCAAGAACGCCTCATAGTCGTACCGTTCCCGGTTCAGCGCCCGCAGATTTTGCATCAGCCGCCCGGCCCGGTCCCCCTGGTTCCGGGAGAAGGTCTCCAGGTCCTGCTGGATGCGCTCGGAGAGCTCCTTCCACTCCTGGGCCAGGTCGCCCCGCTCCAGCCGGCCGCCGTCGGGGTCGCCCTGCTCCCGGCCGTCGTCGGGGTCGCCCGCGCCATACGCGGATTTGATCTCGATGGCGGTCATGTACCACGGCTCGTGGTCGTCAGCGTAGAACAGGCCCCGCAGATCCGCCGCCTGGAGGGGGGTGATCCCCCCGTCCAGGCAGTGGCGGTATATCCGCTCCGCGGTGACGATCTTCAGCTCCCGTTCCAGCTTGTCCAGCTCGTCCTTCTGCCGCCGCTCCCGCCCCGCCGCCGCGGCGGGCAGGCCAAGGCCCGCGATGGTGTGCTCCACCGCTATGTCACAGGCCAGATCCCACAGGGGCCGGTGGATGTTGGGGCTCACAAACATATGCCGGTAGATGCCGTGCAGCACGATGTGCAGATAGTCCCGGACGGGGATCTCCTTCTCGCTCTTGTAGCACTGCAGCACATGGGGCGGGTGGTAGAACAGATGCCGCCCGTCGGTCATCAGGGTGCCCTGCTCACAGCGGACATACGTAAACTGGCTGAGCGCCGCGTCCAGAAACCGAAGGTTGACCAACAACGTGTTCCGGCTCAGCGTCAGGATATCCCGCGCCAGCTTGTCCATTCGCTCCCGCTGTTCGTCCATGTTGTCCATTCGCTCAGTTCAGAAAGTCCTGCTCCAGGCGGTCTAGGTCGTCCTGGGTGAAGTTCTCCGGGTCTACGCCCGCCAAGCGGCAGGCGCGTTCAAAGTCGTCCTGGTCGATGATCTCCTTGTCGTCGGCCAGCAGCTTCTCCGCCACGCGGGCCAGGTGCTCGTCGCGGATGCCGTTGTAGCCGGCCTCGTCGATGGCACCCAACATCCAGGGTTCAAATGCCATTGTGCTCACCTCCTGTTCAGTTCTGCAGCACGATGCGGCTGCCCTTTCTCTCCTTCTTGACCTCCAGCTTGGTGGGGATGGTCTCCTCCAGACGGCCCACGTGGGAGATGACCCCCACCACCGCGCCGGACTGCTGGCGGATGCCCTGGAGGATGGACACCGCGTCGTCCACCGCGCTGTCGTCCAGGGAGCCGAAGCCCTCGTCCACAAACATGGCCTCCATGTGCACCCCGCCGCCGCCGGAGCGCACCACGGAGGACAGGCCGATAGCCAGGCTCAGGGCCACCAGGAACTTCTCCCCGCCGGAGAGGGTGTTGACGCTCCGCCGCTGGCCCTGGGTGGTGTCGTAGACCTCCAGTTCCAGCCCCTTCTTGAGGGTCCTGCCCGAGGCCTCGTCCGTGCGGTAGAGGCGGTAGCGCCCGCCGTAGATGGTCTCCAGCAGGCGGTTGGCCTCCGCCGTGACGGCGGCGAAGCGCACGCCCAGCACATACCGCTGGAGGCTCACCCCCGCGCTGCCCCGCAGGCGCTTGGCAAACTCCATGTTCCGGTCCACGTCGACGCGCTTCTCGTCGTGGGCCCTCTTGCGGGCGGTCAGGGCTTCCAGCGTCTTGCCCATGCTCTCCAAGGCCGCTTCCGCTCGGACCACCTTGTCCCGACACTGTTCTGCATCTTCCTTCGCCTCCTCAAGGGCGGCCTCCACCGCCTCCAGGATCGGTTTGGCCTTGCCCTCCACCGCGGCGCGCTTTTCCTCCACGCTTTCCCCAGCGGCCTTCAGCTGTCCCCGGAAGTCGGCGCAGGCCTGCTGCCTCTGCTGGCGCTCCTCCGGCTCCAGGCGGGACGCCGTGAACTGCGCCTCGTCCTCCAGTTGAGACGCCTTCAGGGCCTCCAGCCACGCCGCGGTCCGGACCCGCGCCTCCTCTTGGACCTTTGCCAATTCCTCTTGCAGGCGACCGGCCTCCCTTTTCGCCACCTCTGCCGCCGTATGCGCCTCTTGCAGCGCATCGGCGGTAGACTTCTCCTCCCGCTCAAATTTCTGGATGGCGGCGCCTGTCGCTTGGATCGCACGCTCCAGCTCCTCCGAGGTGCCGATCCCCTCCAGCATCCCCGCCTCGGCGCTTTCGCAGGCGGCATTGGCCGCAGACAGCTCAGAGAACGCCTCTGTCAGGGCCTTCGCCGCCAGGTTCTTTGCCTGCTCCGCCTCACCACGGGCTTTCCGGGCATTCACTTCCACCTCATTGGCCTGGCTCTCCGCTTTGGCCAGGGCATCCAGCTCGCTGTCGGTGATGTGGCCCTCCTGCACCGCCGCCGGGGCTGGGTGCTCCCGGCTGCCGCACACGGGACACGGCTCCCCCTGAACCAGCTTCTGGGCCAGAATGCCGCCGATACCCCGCAGATAGGTGGCCTGGGCACGCTGATAGGCATCCCTGGCTGTTTTTTGCTGTTCCAGCGCCTGCTGCCATGCCCTATCCGCCTTTTCAAAAGCCCTTTCGGCCTTATCCTTGGCGCTCACCTTTTCCTGATGCAACGCCTTCGCCTTATCCCGCTGCCGCCGCTTTTCCGCCAGCGTGGCGTACGGCTTCCGGGCGTTTTCAAGCAGCACCAGGCGGGACTTGCTCTCATCATAGCCCTCCCGGCCAGCCTCATGAGCCTCTCTGGCCTTTTGGGCGGTATCCGCCTGCGCCGCCGCGTCCTCCAGCTTCTTCCCGGCGGAGACAGCAGCTGTCCGCACCGTCTGCAGGGCAGTTTTTGCCTGGACATATGCCTCATGGACAGGCCGCAGCTTTTCCGCCTCGGCCGCCATGCCCAGGAGCTTTTCTTCCTCTACCACGGACGGGATCTGTTTCTGCAAGTTGTCCAAAGTCCCCTCCGCCATGTCAAGATCTTTAAATGCTTTATCGTCCAACAACGCCTGCTTCTGCCGCTCTCCCAGGACCCCGACCGTCTTGGCGGCGTCCCGCGCCCGCTCGGTCAGTTCGCCCAGCTCCGCCTCGGCGTCCGTCTTTTTCCGCTGGAGCTCGTCCAGGCTGTCGCAGTCGTCGCCACGCAGTTCCTGCTTGATGCTGTCCAGCTCCCTCTTCAGCTCGTCGTCCTGGGCGGACACCTGGTCACAGATCCACTGCACCGCCCGCTCCCAACGCTCGGCGTGGAACAGCTTGGTGAGGATCTCCTCCTTTTCGTCGGACTTGGAGGTCAGCAGGCGCTCAAACTGGCCCTGGGGCAGGAGGATGACCTGGCGGAACTGGTCGTAGGTCAGGCCGATGATCCGCTCCGCCATCTCGTTGACCGCGGTCTTCTTAGCGTTGGCCAGCAGGGGCTTCCACTCCCCGCCCAGGAACTCCTCGCACGACTGCTCTTCGGTCATGTTGGTTCGGGCGATGCGCAGCGAGCGCAGGAACTTATACCGGCGGCCTCCGTTTTCGAAGACGAACTCCACCCGCGTCACGTCGTCCTTGTCCGCCAGCTTACAGCGCATATCGGGCAGCTCCCCGCGGGCCCCGCCGCTGGCGCGGCCATACAGGGCCATGCACATGGCGTCCAGGATGGTGGTCTTGCCCGCGCCGGTCTCGCCGCAGATCAGGAACAGCCCATCCCGCTCCAGCTCCTCAAAGTTCACAAACTGCCCCTCCATGTAGGGGCCAAAGCACACAAATTCAAGGGTGATCGGTTTCATTTCACTGCGCCTCCTCTTCCCGCGCCATGGCCTCCCGGAACAGGGCCAGCTGTTCCTCCGTGGGTGCGCTTGCAAATCGCTCGGCGATGAATTTTTGCAAAATATCCTCGTCGCTCAGGGTCTCCAGCTCCTCGACGGTCAGGGTGGACAGCCCGTCGCTCTCCTTGGTTCCCATGCCCTGCGTCACCTCCAGATACGGGAACTGCTCCCGCAGCTCCGCCTGGGTCTCCAGTCCCGCGTACCGATCTGTGACCCGCAGACGCAGGTAGTGATCCTTCAGGTCGCCTCGGGCCAACAGCTCGGCAAAGGTCCCCTCCGCCGTCTTCTTCTCTCTGCGCATCGGCAGGGGCACAAAGACGTGGGACATATCCGCCGTGTCGATCTCCACCACGCCCTTCGCTTGGCCCTCCTCGCTGAAGGAGTACTGCACCGGGCTGCCGCTGTAACAGGCGTTGGCTCCCACCTCCTGCGGCTTGTGGATGTGCCCCAGGGCCACATAGTCAAAGTCCCGGAGCACGTCCCGGCTCACGGCGGGGGCGTTCCCCTTCATCGTTGACCGGTCCGACTCGCTCAGCGCCGCGCCCACCATGTAGGCATGGCTGACCACGATGTTCCGCCGGGTCCGGTCCATGGTCTGCCGGATGTGGTCGAACACGACCATGTGGGCGTCCTGGAGGTTGTGGATGTCGTCCCGCCGCTCCGGGAAGAGGGCCTGCACCTCGTATCGGTTGAAGAAGGGCACCGGGTACACCGCCACGGCGCCGCCGTCCAGCAATACCGGCTGGATGTCCCGTTCCAGGCGGCCGGAGATGTGCAGCCCCGCCCCGGACAGCAGTCCCCGGTGGGCCGCCAGGCGCTCCGGCTGGTCGTGGTTCCCGGCGATGACGATGAAGGGCACCCCCAACTCGCCGCAGATGGTCTGGGCCGCCCTGTCGAACAGGGTGATGGCGTCCGCGCCCACCGTCCCGCTGTCGTACACATCCCCGGCGCAGAGCACCGCCCCCACCTGCTCCCGGCGGATCAGCTCGTACAGCCCTTCGAGGAAACGCTCCTGGCAGTCCTGGTAATTGCCCGTCAGCCACCGCATCCCAAAATGCCAGTCGGACGTGTGTAGGATCTTCATGTAACTCGCTCCTCCTAAATCATTCATTTTCAACTGGGTCTTTGTTCTATGCTGTTCCGAAAACAGTTCGGGCGTTACCGCAGTTCAAATTCCGCGTACTTTTCAAGCTTTTTCGTCTTCATGTCCAGGGACTGAAACTCCCTGCCCGCCACGTCACCGGGCCCGCGGCCACTGCACAGCCGCTCGGCCAGCTGATCCAGCGCGGCGTCGTCCCCCTCCCATATGTAGCGGATGTCCTCATAGCCAAAGCCGAAACCCCCTACACCGCGGTCCGCGCTTGAAGTTCTGATATAGTCCAGCATGGCCTGTCTGGCCGCCTGCTTCTCCACGCCATCGCTCTCCATCACCGCCTTGGCAAGCTCTCCCAACTTATCATCGTGGTCCGCGACCAAATCGGCATACTCCCCCCAAGCGCTGTAAACCCGCTTCACCTCAATGCGTGCGATATCCGAGCGCTCTTTTATGCCTTCCGTCACCGCGTCCTGGAACGCCTTTTGTTGGGATGCCCTTTGCTTTTCATATTTGCGGATGGTTTCCTCGCATTCCGCCTGTCTCTCCTCATCCGGCTCTGCATCCACCCCATCCCGCACATTCTCCAGGTCATCCTCCAGGTCCTTCAGCAAACCGTCAGAGACCGCGTTTGTAAGGAGCTCGCACAGCTCCGCAACACTCTTGGCGCGCTTTGCGATGCTTTTTATGCTCCCTCGGAATTCGGATTCGCAGGCTCCGTCTCCCAGATAGCAGGAAAACTCCCCGCCTTCCACATCAGGGATTTTAAGGGAGTACACGTTCCCGGTTTTGTCGCAGATGCTGAGCTCCACCACAAAACTGCTGCTGGATGAGTTGGTCACAAAGTCGGTCCTGATCTTCATGGTTCTTCCCCTCCTAATATAAAATGATTTTCAGCCGATTTTCCTCTCCGGACTGTCGCAGAAGACGATCTGGGGCATCAGCGGACAACCGCCCAGGCACAACAAGCGTTTTTCGCAATCAGGGCAGGCCCGACGCATATGCTCCCGGAATCGCTCGAAGGGCTCGCTGTTCCAGGCCCGCTCGATCGTGGTGCCCCGCAGAGAGATCGCATAGCGCCGCTGCTGGTCAAAACTGCAAGGCACCATCACCATATCCGGGCCTATATAGCAGCTGTAACGCCCGCCCTCGCAGGTGTCCAGCGACTCGGGCAAAATGCGCTTGCAGTAGCGTATCGCCCCAGGCACGTTGCAGCTGTCCATCCCCACCTTGAAAGGGTGCCGCCGTTCCAGCTGGGCAAAAAACGCCGCCACCCGCGGATCGTCGCGATCCAGCACGTTCTCCGCCGTGCCCATCCCGGCGGGCTTGTGCAGCAGGAAGATCACGGCGTTGATCCCCGCCGGGAAGTCATCCCTTTCCAGCCGGTCCAGCACCTCGTCGACGCTGTTGCGCCCCAGCACATAGTGGATATTGGTCTTCACCTCCGCCTTCAGAAGCGTCTGGATGGCCCTCAGCGTGTACTCACCGCGGTACCAGCTGACAGCCACTGCGCCGCAGTATTGCTTGCACAGGGCCGCGATTTCCGGCGTCATGCCATAGCCGGAGGTGGTAAAGTTGGGGACCAGGTCGTTTTCCCGGGATAGTTTCAGCAATTGCTCAAAGTGCTCGTGCTGATCCGGGTCGCCCCGGCCGCCCAGGGCCAGCTGGTTGCACCGGCCCCGGCACTGGGCCGCGATCCAGGCAAAATCCTCCACGGCCATGTTGGGCTGGGATACTGTAAGGCCACTCTGGTAGCAACCTATGCCCGCCTTGGCGCACAGGCCGGTCCTGCCGTGGACGCAGTGTCCCATGACTCCCACATCGATCAGGTGGGGGAAGGAGGCCATAAACGGATCCACTCCCGTGTCCAGGCCGTTTTCGTCCAGAATCCCTGTGCGCACATAGGCCCCGGTCCTGGTGTCAAAAGCTGAGTTGAAATGGTACTTTTCATCCTTGATCATGTATCGCAACACCCAGTCCTCCTCGGTCCGCGCCACAAGGGGCTTTATCTTACTCCAGCGTGAACTCCACCAGAGGGTCGAAATCGGGGTAGTGCTCCTTCTTGTACTCCAACAGCATCGCCCCGCAGTTCACACAGCCGTTCTCCGGGATGTCTCTTCCGCTTCCGGATGGGGGCTCAGTCCAGGAACCCGCCCTGCTCCTGGATCTCCTTGAAGATGGCGACCCGCTCGGCCAGCTCCTCGTCGTCGCCCATGACCTCCAGGGCCTTTTCGTACCACTCCATGGCCTTGTCCATGTTCTCCTCCACGCCATCGCCGAACTGGTAGCAGTGCCCCACTTGCTTCATAGATGGACCGTGGCCCAGCTCCGCCGCCCGGAGGAGCAGGCGGAAGCCCTCCTGGTGGCTCCCCGGCGTCTGGTCGTCCCGCAGGTAGTAGCAGGCCAGGTTTTGCAGGCACGGCGCGTGGTCTAGCTCCGACCCACGGTTGTAGACCATCTTGGCCATTTCGTCGTTCTGCTTGACGCCCCGCCCGTGCTCGTAGGCCAGCCCCAGGACCCAGAGGGCGTCCACGTTATCCTGCTGGGCGGCCTTTTTGGCCCAGTATACCGCCTGGACGTAGTCCTCGTTCTCCTCGTCGTCCTCGTCGTCCTGCAGAAGCCCACCCAGCTTCATCAGCCCCGACGCCAGGTCCGCCTGGGCCTGGGCGTCGCCGGCCTCCGCCCTGGACTGCCCATCGGCCATTTTCCGGAAGGCCTTCGCCTCATCCGGCGCGTCCTCGTCGCCGCAGTTGGCCGCCCGCTCCATCCAGTACGCCGCCTGGGCGAAGTCCCGCTCCACGCCGTATCCCTTGGCGTAGAACAGCGCCAGGTTGAACATCGCCTTCGGCTCCCCCGTCTCCGCCAGCTCCCGGAACCAGTGCGCCGCCTGCGCCGGGTCGGGGTCCACGCCGTCGCCGCTGAGGTAGGCGAAGGCCAGCTCCCGCATCTTCTCCGCATCGCCGGCCTCCGCCGCCGCGATCTTATCCTCCAGCGGCTCCAGGCCCTCGGAGAAAAATTGATCGGCGACCTCGTCGATGTACGGCCGCGTCATCTGCGGCTCACCGAACAGCGTGGTGCACAGCAGGTCCGGCCGCTCCTTCCCGGCCACCGCCTTCGCCGTCAGCTCGTCCCCCTCCACGGTGAGGAGGATGCCCGCCTCATCCGGGTCGAGCCCCCGGTACAGCCGCTCCAGGTCGTTGTCCTGGATATACGCGCTCAGCCGGACGCACATCGCGAAAAACGCCTTCACCGGGTCCTCCTCCATGTCCGGGTGGTCGAGTATGGCCCTCTCCTCCTCCGACCCTCTCTGAATGGTCAACCGGACGCGCTCTGTTCTCTCATCCAGCCGTTCGAGCATACGGATCTCCCCCCGTTCGTGGAGGATAACGCTCCTGGCGGCCTTGGCGTCGTCGGCGGTAAAGAGGAGCGTGTAGGGCGCCCACGTCAGATCCACGGTGAATTCCACATCCCCGCGCTCCCTGTCTCCAGCCCCGGCCTTCAGCAGATGATTCGTCTCGTCGAGCCCCACAAAGAAATTCGGTCTTGCCATTTTTCTCTCTCCCTTTTGTTTTTTGTCCGGGGGCGGTCTCCGCCCGCCAGTCTAGTCCCCTTCCTCGTCGTTGAACTTCGCCACCGCGGCCAGGCGGCGGGCGTATTCCTCCCTCAGGTCCTTGGGCGCCGTCAGGCGCATCCGGCAGTCGTACTGGAACAGCCAGCCCCAGAAGGGCGGGCTGACCTGCACCGGCACGGTGCACCGGCAGGTCTTGTCGCCCACCCGGGCGATGGGCGTGTCCTCCCCAAAGCGGTCCAGCACCGAGCCCACCAGGCTGTCGTCAAAGGCCAAGGTCACCCTCCGCTCCGGGCCGGCGTACATCTTAAAGGCCCGGCCGGCATAGGCGGGGACCTTTGTCCGGGCCTGGATCGCGGCCACCGATACCTGCTCCGGCTCGATCTCGGTCCGCTCCATCCGATCGATGCGGTACACGCTGGGTCCCTCCCGGTCCGGAGAGATAGCCATGAGGTAGTACCGATCCTCCACAAACACCAGCGCCACCGGCTCCACCACATACCGGCGCTTGTCCCGGTGGTAGATCCGCTCCCGCTTCTCGTTCAGGTCGTAGTAGAAGAACGAGGCCTTCTGCCCCTGGGCAAGGGCCTCGTTGAGGGTGCTGACCGTATAGTACACCGCCTCGTTGCTGTATTTGCGGGCGTTGAAATGCACCACGCTCTGCTTGAGCAGCTGGGCCCGGTTGCTGCCGCCGAGGGCGGCCACCTTCTCCGCCAGCTCCTCCGTCTTCTTCTCCGTGATGAACCGGGCAGCCTGGACCGCGTCCATGAGAATACGCAGCTCCGGCACGCTGAAGGAGCGGTCCTCGATGTAATACCCCTTCTGCCGCTGGCAGGTGACGGACATCACCTCGTAGCCCTGTTCGTTGAGCAGGGCGATGTCCTTAGCCAGCGTCCGGCGGTCGCAGGAGATCCCCTTGCCCCGCAGGTAGGCCAGGATGTCCCCGGTCTTCAGCGGGTGCTCCTCGTCGGAATCCGCCCGGAGCACCTCCAGCAGAAACAGCATCTTCATCTTTTGCAGGTTCGATTTCACCACGGTACCGCCCCCCGTCCAAACAAAGGCTGTTTTTTCCTGTTCTGTGAACAATTATAGCAAATATCCACAAATGTAGCAACCGCGAACTGTCATGATTTTATGACAGTTGAGGCCGGCGCCGCAGTCTTCCACGAGGCCTTTGGCCGGGGCATCGTCACCGCCACAGACGGCGGCTCCCTCTTTGTCTCCTTTGGCAGCATGAAGGAGTTGGAGAAGCGGTTCCAGGTCCCCGGCGCCTTTCAGGCGGGCTTTTTGGGCAAGTAATCAGCCCATGGCCGCGGAGTGGGGGCATAGCAAAGGCCCCCGCATTTTAATACGCCATTGACAAAGAAAGGCCGGGAGCGGTTTGACCCGTCCCCGGCCATTTCATGTCCGCCGCCGTTCTCCGATTTTTGAGCCGGTCGAAGGAAAGGCAGGAGAAAGGCTGGGGGTCGCGGGCGCCCCCAGCCGACCACGACCGCCCGCGGTGCGGGCGGTCCA
>CANQPU010000022.1 GCA_947625815.1 uncultured Oscillospiraceae bacterium | reverse complement strand
TGGATGCCCCGCTTCATGATCATGGGGTTGGCGCCGGCGGCCACGTTCTTGATGCCCTCGTGGATCATGGCCTGGGCCAGGACGGTGGCGGTGGTGGTGCCGTCGCCGGCCACGTCGTTGGTCTTGCTGGCCACCTCCTTGACGAGCTGGGCGCCCATATTCTCAAAGGGGTCCTCCAGCTCGATCTCCTTGGCGATGGTCACGCCGTCGTTGGTGATCAGCGGAGAGCCGAACTTCTTGTCGAGGACCACGTTGCGGCCCTTGGGGCCGATGGTGAGCTTAACGGTATCGGCCAGCTTGTTGACGCCGGCCTCAAGATTGCGGCGGGCTTCCTCGCCGTAAACGATCAGTTTGGACATGTTCGATTACCTCCTGATTTTATTCCACGATCGCGAGGATCTCGCTCTGCTTGACGATGGTGTACTCCTCGCCCTCAAATTTGACCTCGGTGCCGGTGTACTTGCCGGTGATGACCTTATCGCCGACCTCGACCTCCATCTCGATCTCGTTGCCGTCAATGAATCCGCCGGGGCCCACGGCCACGACCTCGTAGACCTGGGGCTTCTCCTGAGCGGAGCTTGTGAGGATGATGCCGGATTTGGTGGTCTCCTCAGCCGGGACACGCTTGATGATGACTCTGTCTGCCAAAGGTTTGAGCTTCATGCTGGTTCTGCCTCCTATATGAATTTATGTTCAACCTTTTTGAGCTTTAGCACTCTTTTGGCCTGAGTGCTAACTTTCCTATATATTAACGCAAATGGCACGATTACGCAATAGTCATTTTGAACATATCGAAAAGCGTTTTATGCGCGAACCGTGTTCAGATTGACGATTTCCGAGACCCTGCGGCAGCCCTTCGGGTAGATGAAATTGACGCCGCCGGGGATCAGCTTTATGACGGCGCAGCGGGTGTACATAGCCTCGCCGTCGATGCTGACGGAGAACTCGCGCTCATCCTCGATCTTCAGGTGCCGGCCCGCCTCATAGCGTATGTACTCGGGGTATTCCGCGTACCGGCCGGAGGCGTAGTATTTGAGGAGTCTGGCCAGGGTGAGCCGGGAGACCTTTTTGACGATGAGCATATCGAGGACGCCGTCCTCCGGGGTGGCGGTCCTGGTGGGGTTGAAGCCGCCGCCGTAATACTGCCCGTTGCAGGCGGCGATCAGGGCGAATTTACCCTCGGCGCTGCCCTGGTCCGTCGTCACGGTGAAGTGCCTGTTGATCCCCTTGATCACATTGATGACCAGGGACAGGACATATCCCCCGGCGCCGCCGATCAGAGGGAGGCTTGAGTATTTATGGACGTCAATGCCCACCCTGGCGTCAATGCCCACCGAGGCGATGTTGAAGCATTTGCGGCCGTTGACGTCAATGATGTCCATGGGAGAGGCGGTCCCCTCCACCAGGGCGTCCAGGTCGCTGAAAAGCGCAGCGTCGGGGCCGAACATGCGGACGAAGTCGTTGCCGGTGCCGCAGGGGTAGTGGGTCACGGCGCAGTTGCGGAAGCCCGCCGCGCCGTGGGCGCACTCGGAGAGCGTCCCGTCCCCGCCGCAGGCGTAGACTCTGAGCTCGTCGCCCTTGATGGCCTCCCGCTTCACCTTTTCGGCGGCGTCCATGACGCCCACCGTCTCGTAAAGCTCGAAGTCCTCCCCTCGCTCGGCCATGACGGCCCGGATCTTCTCCCGCACGGCCTGCTTGTCGGTATGCTTGCCCCCCGCCACGGGATTGACGATAAAAAGGTGTCTCATCTCTCTCACCTCATACATAGTATCAAAACATGAAATAACCGCACCGGATCATGCCGTTATAGAGTCTGCGGACCTTTTTGGCCCGGCGGCCGTAGGACTTCTCCAGCTCCTCGTCGGAGGAGATGATGTTCACCTGCCAGCCGGGAAGGTCCCTCATGGCCCTTCCGAAATCGCGGACCACGCGCCGGGCGTCCGCCAGGTCCCCCAGACGCTCGCCGTAGGGAGGGTTGGTGACGACGATGCCGCCCCCTGTCTGACGGGAAAACCTCCCCGCGTCGGCCGTCCCGAAGGTGATCAGATCGTCCACGCCGGCTCTTTTCGCGTTCTGTCGGGCGATGCTGACGGCCTTTTCGTCGATATCCGAGGCAAAAATGCGGTAGTCCCGGTGGAATTCTCCCCGCTTTGCCTCCTGCCGGACCGCGTCCCAGCCCGCTTTGAAGCCGGGCCACTTCTCGGCGGCAAAGCTCCGCCCGGCCCCCGGCGCCCTCCCCCGGGCGGCGAGGGCGGCCTCGATGGCGATGGTGCCGCTTCCGCAGAAGGGATCGCAGAAGTCTCCCCGGCCCCGATACCCGGCGATGTCCACCAGCGCGGCGGCCAGGGTCTCGCGGATGGGGGCCGTGACCTGGGCCGGACGGTAGCCCCGCTTGTGGAGGCCCACGCCGGAGGTGTCCAGGAACAGCGCCGCCTCGTCCTTCAGGATGGAGAAGCGGATCTGATACGTCTCCCCGGTCTCCGGCATCCAGTTAAGGCCGTATTGGGCGCCGAGGCGGGCGCTGACGGCCTTTTTCACGATGGCCTGACAGTCAGGGACCGAGTGGAGCGCGGACTCAAGGCTCCAGCCCTTCACCGGGAACGCCCCGTCCCGGGGGATGAACCCCTCCCAGGGGAGCTTTCGCGTGCCCTCGAAAAGCTCCTCAAAGGTGCCGGCGTGAAACCGGCCGACCTCAAGGAGGATCCGCTCGGCAAAGCGGCTTTTGATGTTGGCGCGGGCCGCGTCATCCTCGTTCCCGCGGAAAAAGACGCGTCCGTTCTCCCCGCGCACGTCGCGCATCCCCATGTGCCGCAGCTCATTTCCCACCGGCCCCTCCAGTCCGAAGAGGCAGGGGGCGCAATAAGTCAATTCCATGATGATCCTGTCCTCAAACAATATAAAGATTTGTTGCAATCCGTCTCCGGGTCTGATATGATAGAAAAAAACGTTTGGAGGGATATCATGCCCAGGGTCAACCTGCTGAATACGCCGTCCTACTCCGAGGAGGACATTTATTCCGCCGTCTCCCGGCAATTTGAGGCCTTGGAGGTGGAGAAGGACCTGAATCCCATGATGATGGTCCTTCTGAAGCCCAATCTGCTTTACGGCAGGAAGCCGGAGGCCGGCATCACCACCCACCCCTCGATCCTCCGGGCCGTCATCCGGTGGCTCCGGGAGCGCGACATCACCAATATCGTGGTGGCCGAAAGCTCGGGCGGGCTCTTCACCGCCGAATACATGAAGGGGGTCTACTCCCTCTCCGGGCTGAAAACGCCGGGGATCGAGGAGTATCTCAACCGTGACTTCACCTTCCGGAGCGTCCCCACAAAAGAGGGCTTTTCCGTAAAGAGCTTCAACCTCATAACCCCCGTCACGGAGGCCGATTATATCATCAATCTTCCCAAGCTCAAGACCCACGCCATGACCACCGTTTCCATCGGCGTCAAAAACCTCTTCGGCACCATCCCCGGGCTCCAGAAGCCGGACATGCACCGCAGATACCCGAAAACCGGGGATTTTGTCCGTATGCTCTGCGAGCTGTGCGAGACGGTGAGGCCCAGCCTCACCCTTCTGGACGCCGTGGATTCCATGGAGGGCAACGGCCCCGGCGGCGGCACGGTGCGGCACACGGGCGTGACCCTGTGCTCCAAAAACGTCTATGCTCTGGACGCGGCCGCCGTGCGTTTCATGGGGCTGGACCCGGAGGAGATCCCCCACCTCAGGGCGGCAAGGGCCATGGGCCTTTACCCGGAGGAGGTGGAGCTGACGGGCGACGCTCTCGTCCCCTGCTCCCCCGCCTTCAAGCTCCCGGACGCCATAAAAAGCGCGGGATTCGACGATTCCGTGCCCGGATTTCTCCGCAAGCCCGTGGAGAAGATCATGGACGCCCTTCTGCGCTCCTATCCGCGGGTGGACAGGTCAAAATGCGTGGGCTGCGGCAAATGCGCCGAAAGCTGCCCCAGGAAGATCATCAAAATCGAGAACAAAAAAGCCGGTATGCCAAGAAAGGACTGCATCTCCTGCTTCTGCTGCCAGGAGATGTGCCCCGTACACGCCATCTCCGTGAAACGGGGGCTTCGGGGCCTTTAAAGGGCCGGTTCCCTTTACAAGGGGCGGGATATCCCGCCCCTTGTTTTTCGTTTACCGCCAGCCCTGCTCCTTCATGTAGTCGTTGATAAAATCGACGTTGGCCGTCTCCGTGGAGTTGAGCATACCGATGACGATGCTTATGTCGTTGGTCACGGCGGTATACCAGTCGCAGGACTCAAAATAGTCCCTGATATACGCGGTGCTGAATATATAGCCGTGGCGGGCGTAAATCTCGTTGATCAGCAGCGTGACCTCCTCCGCGCTCTTCCCCTCCAGGTCGGCGCGGGAGATGAGGGACCTGTCCGACGGGAAGAGATATCCGCTCTCAGGCGGGGCGATCGTCTCCCCCGGTCCTTCGGCCTCCGGTTCTGGGGAGGCCGCGGTATCCTGCTTCTGCGGGGTGTCCTGCTCCCGAGGGGTGTCCTGCTCCTGTGGGACATCCTGTTCCTGTGGGGTGTCCGTCTCCGGCGTCTGAGCGGAGGCCGGAGAGGAGCCCTTGCGCCAGCCCATCTCGCGCTGATAGTCGGTGATGACCTTCATATTGGCCCACTCGGTAGCGTTGAACTGCGCCGTGACCCGGCTTTGATCGTCCGTTACCGGCGTATACCAGGGCTGGGCCTCAAAGTATCCGGCCAGCTCCTCATTCCTGAAGATGTAGCCGTGGCGGGCGTAGAGCTCGTTGAGCGCCAGCTTCACCTGCTCCTGGGACAGCCCGACCAGGTCGTCCCGGGTGAGAAGCTCCCTGTCCGAGGCAAAGATGTACCCTTCGTTGTCGGATCCGGGATCGTCCGGGTCATCCGGGTCGTCCGGGTCGTCTCCCGTGTTGCCGTCCGGGTCATCCGGGTCGTCCTCCGTATTGCCGCCCGGGTCCTTCGGGTCGTCCCCCGTATCGCCGCCCGGGTCCTTCGGGTCGTCCTCCGTATTGCCGCCCGGGTCCTTCGGGTCGTTCCCCGTGTTGTCGTCGTTGTCATTCTGGGAAGGAGGGGTATCCACCGGGTTGCCGTTTTCGTCGAGGATCTGTCCGTCGCCGGGGAGGATCACATTGCCCGGTGGCGGATCTTTCTTTTCACTGTCGGGATCGGATCCGCGGGGGAACCAGATGACCGTCACCACCGCGGCGACGACCAGCAGGGCCGCCAGCGATACAACGAGGCCGGCTTTGGAGCTCTTTTCCTTTCCCCCGCCCTTCTTCCCGGCGGCCCCGGCGGGACTGCCCGGCGCGGTCTTTTCCCCGGAGGCCCCGGGGGTCTCCTTTGCGACGCCGCGACCGGTGATCACGGCCCCCGCGGTGACAGGCGCGCCCCCGTTTTTCTTCACCGCGTCAAAAGCCGCGGCCGCTGCCACGGCCCGGCGGGGCGGCTTTTTCCCCAAGTCGAGCCGTTCCAGCTCCGTTTTCACCTGCGCGGCGGTCTGCGTTCTCTCCTGCGGATCGGCGGCCATGGCCTTGCCGATGACCGCGGCAAGGGCCGGATCGATCCCCCGGATGTTTGCCGGGTCCCGATTGGGGGGCATCCGGCATCCGTTGACCACATAGCACATCAGCGCGCCCAGGGAATAGATGTCCGACAGCGCGGTATACCTGCGCTCCTCCCCCACCTCCGGGGCCTCAAAGACGTCCTCCTCCGGGTCAAAGATGCCGCTTCCGGCCTTCTCCAGGCACCGGCGGATCCCGAAATCTCCGAGGATGAACTCGCCGGCGTCGTTGACGAAGACGTTTTCGGGCTTCAGCTCCCCGTGGACCATGCTGTACTGCGCCAGCGCGTCCAGGGCGGAGGCCAGCTCCACGCCCATCCGCGCCGCCTCCTCCTGGGTGGAAGGGGCTTTGTCAAAATAGGTAGACAGGGGCGTATAAATGGCCGTGCGCACATATCCGGTCCAGCCCGGCCCCTGGGCGTCCACCGTGACGATGTCCTCAACGGTCTGGAGATAACGGGACTTCACCGTTTTGTACATGGTGAGCTCCCAGCTCAGGTCATTCTTGAACTTCCCGAAATAGGTGCTCAGAAGATCCCGGCCGATGCCGAGCTTCACCGCGTTCTCAATGGATTCCCTGGCCGGAGGGGTCTTGATGACCTTTACGGCGGAAAAAACACCTGTCTCGGTGTTCCTGGCCAGATAGACCGTCCCGAAGGCGCCGGTTCCCAGGATGCCTTCCGACACCCACCCCGGCATGACCTGGCTCAAATCAAATTCGCTCATAGTTATGTAAACCTCCTTCGCTATGTGGATCAGAAGAGAGAGATCTGGCTCGTCTCCGGCATGGCGCCCAGCGCCCCGAGGGCCTTCAGAGTCTCGATGTGGCTCCGGGAGACCTTGGGGCAGCTCAGGGAGAGCTCCTCCACGGAGACGAACTGCCCGCTCCGTCCATGCTCGGCCAGATCCACCGCCGCGGCGTCCCCGAGACCCGATATGGCCACAAAGGGCGGGCGCAGAGCGCCGTCCTCCACCATAAATTTTACAGCATCGGACTTATATAGGTCAATGGGCAAAAAATGGAATCCGCGCTTGTAGAACTCCCAGCAGGCCTCCAGCGTGACGTAGAGGTCCTTGTCCTTCTCGCTGGCGTTGGGGTTGTTCCGGATGGAATTGATGGCGGCCAGACATTTATCCTCGCTCCCCATGAGCTCCACGTCAAAGTTGCCCTTCTGGCTCCGCCGGTAAAAATAGGCCGCGTAAAATTCCAGAGGGCGGTGGACCTTGAACCAGGCGATGCGAAAGGCCATCATCACATAGGCCACCGCGTGGGCCTTCGGGAAGAGGTAGGCGATCTTGGCCAGGGAGTCGATGTACCAGTCGGGCACGCCGTGCTCCTTCATGGTCTCCACCCATCCCTCCTGGAAGCCGCCCTTTTTCACCCTTCCCTTTCGGACCGCCTCCATGATCTTGAAGCTCTGCTTCGGGTCCATGCCGCGGGAGATGAGGTAGAGCATGATGTCGTCCCGGCATCCCACCGTCTCGCGGACGGAGGCTGTGCCGGAGGTGATCAGGTCCTTAGCGTTGCCGAGCCAGACGTCCGTTCCGTGGGAAAAGCCGGAAAGGCGTACAAGGGTATCGAAATTGTCCGGCTGGGTGTCCACCAGCATCTGACGGGTAAAGCCGGTCCCGAATTCCGGGATGCCGATGGAGCCGGTCTTGCCGATGATGGGGTCGTCGTCCGAAAGCCCCAGCGGCGCGGCGGATTTGAAGATGCCCATGGTCTCCGGGTCGTCCAGGCGGATCTTTTTGGCATCCAGCCCCGTCATGTCCTCCAGCATACGGATCATGGTGGGGTCATCGTGGCCCAGCTCGTCCAGCTTCAGGAGGTTGTCCTCCATGCAGTGGTACTCGAAGTGGGTGGTGATGATGTCGGCGTCCATATCGTCCGCCGGATGCTGGGCCGGGCAGAAATCCGCGATCTCCATATCCTGCGGAATGACGACAAGCCCGCCGGGGTGCTGGCCGGTGGTGCGCTTGACTCCCACACAGCCCAGAGCCAGGCGGGTCTCCTCGGCCCGGCTGGCGGTCTTCCCGGTCTTCTCCAGGTATTTTTTCACGTAGCCGTAGGCGGTCTTTTCCGCCACGGTCCCGATGGTCCCGGCGCGGAAGACGTGCTCGGGGCCGAAAAGCTCGTTGGTATATTTGTGGGCATTGGCCTGATATTCGCCGGAGAAGTTCAGATCGATATCCGGGACCTTGTCGCCTCCGAACCCCAGGAACGTCTCAAAGGGGATGTCAAAGCCGTCCTTGGCGTACTCCGTCCCGCAGACGGGACACATCTTGTTCGGCATGTCCGCCCCGCAGCCAAAGCCCTGACCGGTGACGAATTCCGTGTGCTTGCAGTTGGGGCACCGGTAGTGGGGCGGCAGGGAGTTGACCTCCGTGATGCCGGACAGGAAGGCCACGATGGAGGACCCAACGGATCCCCGGGAGCCCACCAGATAGCCGTGGGCCAGGGAATCCTGGACCAGCTTCTGGGCAGACATGTATATGACGTCATAATGGCGGGAGAGGATGTCATGGAGCTCCTGCTCCACGCGGGAGGTGACGATCTCCGGGGGGTCCTCACCGTAGAGCTCGTGCATCCTGTTATAGACCAGGTCCTTCAGCTGCTGATCGGAGTTTTCGATCTTCGGCGGATAGAGCTTCCCGGCCGGCGGAAGGGGCCGGACCGTGTCGCACATGTCGGCGATCCTCCGGGGATTGTCGATCACCACTTCCTTCGCCCTCTCCGGGCCCAGATAGGCAAACTCCTCCAGCATCTCATCGGTGGTGCGGAAATAGAGGGGCAGCTCCTGGTCCCCGTCCTCATAATCCTTGGCGACCAGCAAGACATGGCGGAAGATCTCGTCCTCCGGGTCAAGGAAATGGACGTCTCCCGTGGCCACGGTCATCTTGCCCAGCTCGTCACCCAGCTCAAGGATACGGCGGTTGAAGTCCCGCAGCTCCTCCACGGATCCGCACCGGGGCTTGTCCCCCCGGAGCATGAACATATTGTTGCAGACAGGCTGGATCTCCAGGTAATCATAAAACGAGGCGACCCGGCGCTCCTCAAAGCGGCTCTTGTGGTCGATGACCGTCTGGAAGACCTCGCCCGCCTCGCAGGCGGAGCCGATGATCAGCCCCTCCCGGTGCTCCAGGATGACGGATTTCGGCATGATGGGGTTGCGTTTCAGATGCTCCAGGTGGCTCTTGGTCACGATCTTGTAAAGGTTCTTGATCCCGGTCTGGGTCCTGGCCAGTACGATGATATGCTGGGGCCTCTGTCTCCTGTGGGCGGCGCCCTCCCGGCGGCCGGGAGCGATGGCGGGATCGATGCCGGAGAGGGTCGTGACCCCCTTCTCCCCCAGCTCGGATGCGAGCCTCAGAAAGATGAGCCCGCAGGTCAGGGCGTCATCGGAGGCCCGGTGATGGTTAAACTCTGGAAGCCCAAGCCGTCCGGCCACCAGGTCCAGCTTATGGCTCTTCATCTCCGGGAGCATCCCCTGGGCCATGGTTACGGTGTCGATGAACGAGGGTTCAAATCCCTCGATGCCGGAGCGCCGGCAGGACTCATCCAGGAAGCCCACGTCGAAGTTGGCGTTGTGGGCGACGAGCGGAAGACCGCCGGCAAATCGGAGGAAGGCGCGGACGGCCTCTCCCTCCGCGGGAGCGCCGGCGACCATCTCGTCCGTGATCCCGGTGAGCTGGGTGTTTTCCGGGGGTATGGGCCTCTCAGGGTCCACAAAGGTCTGGAACCTGTCGGCTTCCCTGCCCCCGTGGAAGAGGACGGCGCCGATCTCCGTGATGCGGTCCCGGGCGCTGTCCAGGCCCGTCGTCTCAATGTCAAAGGCCACAAAATCCCCGTCAAGGGGCGCGTCGCCCGGGCCGATGAAGGCCACCCGGTCATCCACGTCGTTGACGTAGTAGCCCTCTACGCCGTATATGATCTTGATCCTGTCCCCCGCGGCCTTCATGGCGTCCGGGAAGGACTGGCATACGCCGTGGTCGGTGATGGCAATGGCCGGGTGTCCCCAGGAGACGGCCCGATCCACGACCTCCTTTGTGTCCGTCAGCGCGTCCATAGCGCTCATTTTCGTGTGCAGATGGAGCTCCACCCGCTTCTCCGCGGCGGTATCCTTCCGTGTCTCCCGGGCGGGCGCGGTGCGGATCCCCCGCGGCTCCAGGATGAGGTCGTTGTCAAACCTGTTGAGCGTCACGGTGCCCTGGACCGTCAGATCCATGCCGGTCTCTATGGCCATGACGGCCTTTTTCGTCTGTTCATCGGGGATGAACTTGTTGACGCTCACGGAGCCCGTGCCGTCGGTCATGTCAAAGTTGAGGACATAGGCGCCGCTTTTGATCTCCTTGCAGTCCATGGCGAAGACCCGGCCCGTGACGGTGACCTTCCCGGACTCAAGGCTGATATCCCTCATGGGGGTGATCTCGGACTTGAAGACCTTGCCGAAGATCGCGGTGCCCGCGCCGGAGCCGGAGTCCCTGGCCGCCCTGGCCGCTTTGGCCGCCGCCCGCTCCTCCGGGAAGCTGGGGGTGACGGACGCGCGGGAAAGGCCGTATTCCGCGGCGATCTTCCCCTCGATCATTGTTATGTAAACCGGTGCGACGGACTTTTTGAAGCTGACGAACAGCTCGATGACCCGGCTCTCCCGATCGACGCTGGCCTGCGTGACGTCCGCGCCGGACAGAGCGTCCTCCGGCGCGCCGCAGTCGGCAAGGAACGGAAACATATTCAGGATCGGTACGCGATCAGCCATCTTCCCGCTCCTCGATCAGGGCCACCAGGCCGTCCGCAAGCTGCCCGAACGGCAGTTTTTTCACGATCTGCCCCTTTTTG
The DNA here is from genome assembly GCA_947625815.1 of uncultured Oscillospiraceae bacterium. Taxonomy (GTDB): domain Bacteria; phylum Bacillota; class Clostridia; order Oscillospirales; family Oscillospiraceae; genus RUG626. The sequence continues at coordinate 16,813 of CANQPU010000022.1, read as the reverse complement.
AACAGGAGCCCCTCGCCGTCGCCGCCCGCCACGCCGTAGTCGGCCTCCCGGGCCTCCCCCGGGCCATTGACGGCGCAGCCCATGACGGCCACGGTGATGTCTTTTTTGCAGTCCTTCAGCTTTTTCTCCACCTGGCCGGCCAGCGACACCAGGTCGATCCTCGTCCGCCCGCAGGTGGGGCAGGAGACGATCCTCACGCCTCCGGATCTCCGGCCGGCGGCCTTCAAAATGGCGATCCCCGCCTCTACCTCCTTCACCGGGTCGGCGGTCAGGGAGACGCGGATGGTGTCGCCGATGCCCTCATTGAGCAGCGTCCCGATCCCCACGGCGGAGTTGACCGTTCCGACATACTCCGTCCCCGCCTCGGTGACGCCCAGGTGCAGGGGGTAATCGCACCTCTGGCTCAAAAGCCGGTATGCCTCCACAGTTCTCGCCACAGTGGAGGATTTGACGGAGATGCAGATATCCGAAAAGCCCGTGTCCTCCAGGAGCCTCACATGGCCCAGGGCGCTCTCCACCATGGCCTCCGCCGTGGGGCCGCCGAACCGGGCCAGCAGCTCCCGCTCCACCGAGCCGGAGTTGACGCCCACACGAATGGGCACGCGCCGGGCCTCGCAGGCGCGGGCGACCTCATGGACCCGCTCTTTGGAGCCGATATTGCCCGGATTGATCCGCACCTTATCCACCCCGCCCTCCAGACTCACAAGGGCGAGGCGGTGATCAAAGTGGATGTCCGCCACCAGGGGGATGTGGATGCGCTTTTTGATCTCCGCGATGGCTCTGGCCGCGGCCATGTCCGGCACGGCGACGCGGATGATATCGCATCCGGCCTCCTCGAGCCGCAGGATCTGCCTGACCGTGGCCTCCACGTCGTCCGTGGGCGTCGTGCACATGGACTGGACGGGGACAGGCGCGCCGCCCCCTATTTTGACCGTTCCGACTTCTATTTCTCTCGTCATAGCTCTCTACCTGATGATCTTTAAGATGTCGCTCACCATGATGACCGCCATAAGGCCCAGCAGGGCGACCATGCCGGCGGCATGGACATAGCCCTCATATTTGGGGTCGAGCTTCTTATGAAAAACTCTCTCCGCGATCAGATTGATGAAAATGAAGAAGATCCGGCCGCCGTCCAGCGCCGGGATGGGCAAAAGGTTCATGACCGCCAGGTTCACGGCGATAAAGGCCACGAGATAGAGGATCTCCTCCACGGCGGCACGGACCGAACGGGTCTCGGCCTCCACCTCCCGGCCCACGTCGTTGATGACGTCCACGATGCCAACGACCCCGGACATCTCCCTGATCCCGACGGCGCCGGTCACAAGGTCCGAAAGGCCCATCCACACCAGGCGCACAAAATTGCAGGAGACGTAGCCGGAGTATTTGAGCCTCCCCCAGGCCGTGGCCTCCTCGTTGGCGAAGGTCAGGCCGTACCGCAGGACGCCGTCATATTCCGCGGGCTTCAGGCCGTAGTCCCTCAGGGCGACCTTCTCCCCGTCCCGCTCCACGACCATGTCCACAGTGGCTCCGGCCCTGGACATATAGGTGGAAAAATCCTGGGAGGTGACGATCCGGTGGCCGTCTATGGAGACGATCCTGTCCCCCGCCTGGATGCCGTTTTCGGCGTAGAGGAACCCGTCCGCGGTCTCGACCACATGATTCGTAGGCAGATAATCGACCCCAGCGTACAGGGCCACGACGATGAGGAAGCCGAGGAGGAAATTCATCCCCGCGCCGGAAACCAGGATGAGGATCCGTTTCCAGGCGCTCTGGCGGGTGAAGGCCCGCTCGTCGCCGGTGTCCTCGTCCTCGCCCTCCATGGCGCAAAAGCCCCCGATGGGCAAAAGCCGCCAGGAGTAGAGCGTCTCCTCCCCCTGCTTTTTCAGCAGGGCCGGACCCATGCCGATGGAAAACTCGTTCACCTTCACGCCGCAGGCTTTCGCCACAATGAAATGCCCGAATTCGTGGATGGCGATGAGCACGCCGAAGGCTACGATCGCGATCAAGATATACATGCTTATTTCACCTTTATCGATTCCCGCGTGAGACGGTCCGCGGCCAGGATGTCCTCCACTGTCTCCGCAGGGGATTTCCCGAGATCGGAAACGGCCCGCCCGACGATCTCCGGTATCTCGGTGAACCGGATCCTGTCCTCCAGAAAGGCGCGGACAGCCACCTCGTTGGCGGCGTTCATCACCGCCGGGGCGGCATCCGTGCGTGGGGCCGTCTCAAGCGCTATGGCAAGGCAGCGGAACCTGTCGGGATCCGGCTCCTCAAAGGTCAGCGTCCCGATCTTCGCCAGATCCAGCTCCCCCGCCAGCGAGGGGCACCGGGCGGGGTACGTGAGCGCCAGCTGGATGGGCAGGCGCATGTCGGGAAGGCCCATCTGGGCGATGACGGAATTGTCCGTAAATTCCACCGCCGAGTGGACGATGCTCTGGGGGTGGACCACCACCCGGATGCGCCCCGGCTCCACTCCGAACAGGTGCATGGCCTCGATGACCTCCAGGCCCTTGTTCATCATGGAGGCGGAATCGATCGTCACCTTCGCGCCCATGTCCCAGTTGGGATGCCTCAGCGCCCGTTCCCGGGTCACCGTCTCCAGCTCCTCCCGGGTCAGGGTCCTGAACGGCCCCCCCGAGGCGGTGAGCAGGATCCGTTTCACCTCGTCCGGCTTCCCGCCGGCAAGGCACTGGAAGATGGCGGAGTGCTCCGAATCCACGGGGATGAGCTCACAGCTATTTTCCTCTATTTCCCGCCTGACTATTCTCCCGGCGCAGACAAGCGTCTCCTTGTTGGCAAGGGCGATGCGCCTTTTCCCCGCCCGAACGGCCGAGAGCGTAGGCACAAGTCCGGCGATGCCCACCAGGGAGGACACGACGACGGCCGCGTCCATGGCCGCGCACTCGCAGACGCCCTCCTGCCCGGAAAGCACGCGGATGCCCGTATCGGCGAGCCGGACCCGAAGATCCCGGGCCGCCGGCTCGTCGGCCATAGCCACCGCCAGCGGGGAGACCTGTCTGGCCTGTCTCTCCATGAGCGCCGCGTTTTTATTGGCCGTCAGCGCGGTAAACGTAAAGCCCAGCCCGGAGGCGGCCTCCAGCGTCTGGGTCCCGATGGAGCCGGTGGATCCCAAAACGGTAAGTGTCCTGTTCATGGTAAACGATCAGCCTTTCACAGTGCCGGAATGTTGCTGACAAGCAGGTAGACCAGGGGCGCGGTGAAGATGATGGAGTCAAACCGGTCCAGCACGCCGCCGTGGCCCGGGATCAGGTTTCCGTAGTCCTTGAGCTGATGCTCCCGTTTGATGACGGAAAAGGCCAGATCCCCGATCTGGGTGGTCACATTGCCCAGCGCTGCATAGAGGATCAGCAGTCCGTAATTTACGGGTATGTCCGCGGCCTTGTCCATTATGACCCCGAAGATGAGGATGCCCAGGATGCCGAAGAGGAAGCTGCCGATGAAGCCCTCCAGGGACTTGTTGGGGCTGCACTTCAAAACGCCCTTATGCCTGCCGAAGAACATGCCGCCGAAATAGCCGCCGGTGTCGGACATGGCGGTGATGACGAAGGCCATGATGACCAGCGCCCCGCCGTTTTCCCTCATCCGGAGCTGCAAAAGGGTGGAGAGACAAAACGGCACCAGGATGCCGATGAAAAGCCCCGCCATGACGGAGGCGAATCTCACGGGCTTCTCCGTGCCGTATGTAAAGACGGCCTCGGCGAAGAGCACCACCATGAGGAACACAAGGCTGGCCCTTACCGCCGTCGCGCCGCGCCCGAAATAGTACCCCAGAGGGATGGCCGCGGCCGTCAGCGCCGGATAGGCGATGAGCCGCCACCGCGTCACGCCCCCCACGGTGTGCATCAGCTCCCACACCGCGATAGCGGCGAGCAGGGCGATGACAACGGCCATCCAGACCGGCGGGAGCCACAAAGAGAGCACCAGCAGCAGCGCGATCAGCACAGCCGCCATGATCGTTCTTGTCAAAAGCATAAACTAACCCTTCTCTCGCTTATTTGTCACACATTTTCACTTCTTCACGCCGCCGTAGCGGCGGTCGCGCTTCCGGAAGGCCTCGATGGCCCGGTCCATGTCCTTTTCCGTGAAATCCGGCCAGAGAGTGTCGGTAAAGTAAAACTCCGAGTAGGCCGACTGCCACAGGAGGAAGTTGGAGACGCGCTCCTCCCCGCTGGGGCGGATGACGAGATCAGGATCCGGCATCCCGGCGGTGTAGAGGTACTTTGAAAGCTCGCCTTCCGTAAGCTCCCCGTGACCGGGGTCGGCCTGCCAGGCTTTGACGGCCCGGACGATCTCGTCCCGGCCGCCGTAGTTGACGCAGAGGTTGGCCTGGGTGCGGGTGTCCAGCGTCTCGTCGATGGCCTCCACCCGGGCGATGAGCTCCCGAAGCTCCGGGGAGAGGACGGAGGTATCGCCCAAAATGCGGATGCGCACGTTCTCCCGGCGCATCTTCTCAATGGCCTCCTCCAGGTACTTCTTGAGAAGGCCCATAATGGCGGAGACCTCCTCCGCCGAGCGCTTCCAGTTCTCCGTGGAGAAGGCGTAGACCGTCAGATACTCGATGCCCAGATCCCGGCAGTAGGAGGCGATGCGCCGGAAGGTCTCCGCCCCCGCGGCGTGGCCCGCCGTGCGGGGAAGGCCCCGCTTTTGCGCCCAGCGCCCGTTGCCGTCCATGATGATCGCAATATGACGGGGCAGGACCGTTCCCTGCCCCGCCGTCTTTTCTTGTCTCCCAAAAAGTGCCATCAGATCTGTGTCAGTTCCTTTTCCTTCTTGGCCGTCGCGTCATCGACCTTCTTGATGTAGTCGTCGGTCATGGTCTGGAGGTCGCGCTCCATGATCTTCAGGTCGTCCTCGGTGACGTCCGAGGATTTCTGCATCTTCTTGAATTTTTCGTTGGCGTCCCGGCGCACGTTGCGCACCGCGGTCTTGGCGGTCTCGGCGTACTTGCGGACCTGCTTGATGAGATCGGCGCGGCGCTCCTCGGTGAGCTGCGGGAAGGCCAGACGAATGACAGAGCCGTCGTTCTGGGGGTTGATGCCTACATCGGAGGAGAGGATCGCCTTCTCGATGGGTTTAAGTAAGCTCTTGTCCCAGGGCTGGATGACCAGCGTCCGGGGATCCGGGGAGGAGATGGTCCCCACCTGGTTGATGGGGGTGGGGACGCCGTAGTAGTCCACCCGCAGGTGGTTGAGCACGGCGGCATTGGCCCGGCCGGCCCGGACGGTGGCGAACTGGCTCTCCAGCGCCTCGATGGTCTTGTTCATCTTGTCAAGATACTCTTTAAAGGCTGCGTCGTCGGTGTACATGATTTTATCCTCCTTTAATGTTGATGGTCATAACGAAAATGTTGAATTATATGGGCTTAGAGGTCCCTCATCTGTTTGCGCGCTTTACTTCACCACGGTGCCGATTTTCTCCCCCATGATGGCCCGCTTGATGTTCTCCGGGTCCTTCAGGGCGAAGAGCAGCACGGGGATGTTGTTGTCCATGGAGAGGCTGGTGGCGGTGGAGTCCATGACGGCCAGGTGCTTGGCCAGCACGTCGTCATAGGAGATGTGGTCGAATTTCACGGCGTCCGGGTCCTTCTTCGGGTCGGCGGAATAGACGCCGTCCACATTCTTGGCCAGGAGGATCACATCCGCGTTGATCTCGGCGGCGCGCAGGACGGCGGCGGTGTCCGTGGAAAAATAGGGGCTACCGGTGCCGCAGCCGAAGATGACGATGCGTCCGTTGCGCAGGTGCTTGTCGGCCTTCAGCCGGATATAGGGCTCCGCGATGGAGCTCATCTGTACGGCCGTCTGGACGCGGACCTGGGCGCCCATGTGCTCCAGCACATCCGCCACGGCCAGGCAGTTCATCACCGTGGCCATCATGCCCATGTGGTCGGCCCGGGTACGCTCCATGTACCCTCCGCCGTCCTTCACCCCGCGCCAGAAGTTTCCGCCGCCGATCACGATGCCGATCTGGACACCCATGTCGGCGCACTCCTTGATCACCCGGCAGACGCTCTCAATGACCTTGAAATCAAGGCCAAAGCCCCTCTCGCCCGCCAGCGCCTCACCGGAGAGCTTCAGGAGCACTCTTTTGTACTTCGGTTTCCCCTGATCCATATGTCAGAAATCCTCCCCCACAATATTTTGCGATACAGATACAGTAAGTATAATATATATTCGCCAAAATTGGAATAGGTTATTTCAGATTTAACAAATTTTTCGTTTTTGACGAAGACCCGCCGGCTCTAAACTCTCCCAGACCTTCCAGACATTTTGCATTTCATTCCCGGGCGTTTTGACGTATAATGTTTCTACCCGGGACCCGGGAATCCTTCAGGAGGGATCAATATGGATATTCAGGCCATCGGCAGTCGGGCCTTTTCCGTTTACATACCGGAGGCGGAGCTGGCGAGCCGCCATCTGGAGGCGCAGAAAATGACCGCCAGAGAAGCCAGGAGCATCGTCAGCTCCCTTATCGAATGTGACACGCTGGGCGCGGTGAATCTGGAGCTGTACCCGGGCCGTCACGAGGTCCTCATCTTCGTCAGCCGCTCCAACGGGGAGCCGGAATTTTTCAGCTTCCCGGACGTGGAGACGCTGGCCGCCGCCGCGGGCAGCGGCCTGGGCGGCATCGCCTCGTCGCTGTTCTGGTATAACGGCGCCTATATCCTGGCCGTCTGGCCGTCGGACAGCCGTCCGGCCGGGGCGCTCAGAGAATTTGCCGCGCCCATGTCAAACCCGGGGGCCTTCCTCCTGCATCTGCGCGAGCACGCCAAGCTCCTCTGCGACGGCGACGCTCTGGACGCGCTCCGCGCCGCCTTCGGGGGCCGGGGGTCCAGAGCGGCGACGTAATTTTTGACGATTTCCCCTTTTATTTTTCTTTCACGTGTGGTATAATACCTGAAAATGTGGTCGTAAGGGGGTGGCACCGTGCCGAAGCAGACGGGCATTAAGCCCGTGGCGCAAAACAGGAAGGCCTATCACGACTATTTCATTGAGGAGAAATATGAGGCCGGCATCGAGCTGTTCGGCACGGAGGTCAAGTCCATACGGGCGGGCAACGTGAACCTCAAGGACTCCTTCTGCACCGTGAAGGACGGGGAGCTTTTCGCCCACGGGATGCACATCTCCCCCTATGAAAAGGGCAATATCTTCAACCGGGATCCCATGCGGCCCAAGCGGCTCCTGATGCACCGGCGCGAGATCGCGAAGCTGCGCGCGCGCACCCAGCAGGACGGGCTGACGCTGATCCCCCTGTCTCTCTACCTCAAGGATTCCCGGGTGAAGGTGGAGCTGGGCCTTGCCCGCGGCAAAAAGCTCTACGACAAGAGGGACGCCGCGGCCCAAAGGGACGCCGACCGTGAGATCGACCGCACAATGAAGGAAAAATTCAGATAAAAGGAGAAAACGATTATGTCCAACCCCATCGCGACCATCGAAATGGAGGACGGCAAGGTCATCAAGGCCGAGCTCTACCCCGACATCGCGCCTGTCTCTGTGGCGAATTTCATCTCACTGGCAAACAAGGGCTTTTATAACGGCCTCATCTTTCACCGGGTCATCAAGGATTTCATGATCCAGGGCGGCTGCCCGAAGGGCAACGGCACCGGCGGGCCCGGCTACTGCATCAAGGGCGAGTTTGCCGCCAACGGCGTCAATAACCCCCTCAAGCATGAGCGGGGCGTCCTGTCCATGGCCCGCACCGCCGTCCCCGACTCCGCGGGGAGCCAGTTCTTCATCGTCCACGCCGATTCTCCCCATCTGGACGGCCAGTATGCCGCCTTCGGCAAGGTCACGGAGGGCATGGATGTGGTGGACGAGATTGCCGGCGTCCGGGTCGATTACAACGACAAGCCCCGCAAGCCCCAGGTGATGAAGTCCGTTTCCGTTGAGACTTTCGGCGTAGACTACGGCGAGCCCGCCAAGGTATAAGGCCATGAAGATCGCCATCATCACCGGCGCCTCCTCGGGCCTGGGGAAGGAATACGCCCTCCGGCTGTCGGAGGAATTCCCCGAGGTGGAGGCCGTCTGGCTCATCGCCCGGCGCAAGGCTCTTCTCGACGAGCTTGGCGCAAAGCTTGACCTGACCGCCGTCAGTGTGCCGCTGGACCTGACCAGCGACGGGGACCTGGGCATCCTCTCCCGAAAGCTGGAGGGGGAGCGGCCCGACGTGGCTGTCCTGATAAACTGCGCGGGCTGCGGGTATCTTTCCAATGTGGAGGACACCGACCCCGGCCTGCTCTCCCGCATGACCGACCTCAATATGCGCGCCATGACCCTGGTGACGCGCGCCGTCCTCCCCTACATGAGCAAAGGCAGCCATATCGTGAACGTCAGCTCCATCGCCAGCTTCTGCCCCAACGCCAGGATGACGGTATACAGCTCCACGAAAGCCTATGTGTCCAGCTTTTCCCTGGGCCTTCGGGAGGAGCTCCGCGAACGTGGGATCTCCGTCACGGCCGTCTGCTCCGGCCCCATGGACACGGAATTCCTTGATGTGGGCGGAATAAAGGGCAATTCCAAAATGTTCCGGACCCTCCCCTACTGCGACCCCAAAAAGGTCGCCGCCGGCAGCTTCAGGGCCGCCAAAAGGGACCGGGCCTTCTACACGCCGAGGGCGTTCTTCAAGATGTACCGGTTCCTCGCCAAGGTCCTCCCCAGCACCCTCGTGGTCAAGCTGGCAAAGACCTGATCCCAAAAATTCGCTTCGCGAATAAATTTAAATCAATTCTACCTCTTTGAATCCCAAACGCGAGCCCAGCAACGCGGGTCGCGTTTGGAGAGGAGGAGCAGAGCCCGCGCCTGAGCCCTGAAGCAGACGCAAAATTTCGCGAAGCGAAAAAAATTTAATCAATTCTACCTCTCAAAATCCCAAACGCGAGCCCAGCAACGCGGGTCGCGTTTGGAGAGGAGGAGCAGAGCCCGCGCCTGAACCCTGAGGCAGTCGCCCTTGGCGTCTGCCTCGGGGTGAAGTAAAGCGGCTCTTGCGACGACGAGGGGGCGTACCGGTTTCGACGGGGACGCGGAGATTTGAATAGCGGGCGGATGCGCCTGACATCCTTAAAACGGGCAATTATAAATTAAAGAACAACGACGAGTTTGTTCCTGTCGCTGCTTAAGCAGTGACCGTTCCGCCCCGGAGGTCAACGGCCGGGGATGGGGCGTCGATCAGTTGAGAACGTGAGCGCGCAAAGCTTTGAGCGCGCCATGCACCATGAAGCTACCGACCTTACAGGCGTGACGGCTTGCCTGTAAGCGAGGGAATCGGGGCGACCCGGAATAACCGTCTGCGCCCGGAGAAGTTCGGATGGATGTGTTTTCGGACAGGGGTTCAACTCCCCTCGCCTCCACCAAAAAGAGAATCCCGGAACCAGAACGGTTTCGGGATTTTTCTTACTCTCCCAGCGCTTTTTGCCCTTTCCCAATACCGGCTGTTACTGGCGGGATCTGGTGAATATTGTTGCACACGACCTTGCACACGACCGCAAAAGCATCGTTTTTGCGCACGGATTTGCACACGAAAAGGGACCGGGAAACGCACATCTCCCGGCCCCTTTCTTTTCTCCCGGAGGCTCACCACCCCCCAAACTTCCCGTACTCGATCCCCCCATACAGATCCACAATCTTCTCCCCATCCTCGGCGGGCCGCCGGGCGAAATAGAGAGTCCGCAGTTCCTCGTAGCGCTGCTCATAGAAGCTGGCCGCCGTGGGGTTCTCGTCAACCAGGAGATTGGCGGCCAGACCGTACTGCATCACGCCGATGGCATAGGTGTCGTCGATTTTGAGGATCGGATCCTCCAGCGACTCCACCGGCAAAAAGCCTCCGCTCATGCCGGCGAGAATCCTGTACTCGGAGATCATCATGTTGATGATCCCCGGGGTCCTGTGCTCATACTCCCTCGTGTCGGAGGTCCGCGCCGACCCATCCACCGACAGCTCATCCATCAGCCCCATGCTGGCCTTGAAGACCTCTTCAGCTGTTTTCATGTAAGATCTCCTCTCAGTTGTTCCACGGGGTCTCGCTCAAAGCTTTCTCCGCATACCCCGCATTGATGTACATCCAGTCCTTCTGCTCGTCGGTCAGATCAAGCGAGTCGATAAGCGCCACCACGGCCGCCTTTTTGGCACCGCTGACGCCCTTTTCATACTCCAGGTTGCCGGACTTGGCGTAATACTCCATGTACGTCAGGAGCGGAATCTTTGCCTCCTCCACCGCCGCCAGGGCCTTGGCGATGTAGTTGACCGGGGTCTCGGCCTCGATGTCGTTCTCCTCATAGTACTCCCGCTTTGCCTGGCTCCCGGCGTAGGACTTGATGTCCCCCAGTATATCCGCGATCTCCTCCGGGGTGAATTTCTTCTTTCCCACGTCCAGGATCTCCCCTGCAAGCTCGGTAAAAATGTCCCCTTGGGTCTGCTGATACCGCTCCTTATCCTCCTGACTGAGGTCGTACTTCTCGCCGCTGCTGGTGACGCTCTTGGGCGCGGAGGTGTCCGGCCAGGGATTGGCCCCGGTCTGGTCATGGATCCACTGGAGATCGTCGTAGAGCTTCTCTCCCTCATGACTGGAGGTCCAATAGCCAGGACTCAGAATGTTCTCCACGATGCGCTCCACCAGATTCCCGTTTGACTCCGTTCTCCCGAACTCATCTCGATATTCCGTCTGCTGGAAGTCAAGGCCCGGGATCTTTGCCGATGCCTGCCCAAGACTGCGCTCCATCCAATCCATCATCGGATTATCCGGGTCAACGTAGGTGGTCATCCGGTTGGGCTCCGCCGCCCTCTCGATTTGCCCAAAAAGCGAATTGGTAAGCCCCTGAGTCACGTAGCTCAAAGCAAAAGTTGCCGCCATCTGCAAAGAGTGATAATTGGAGTATTTCACGCTGGAAATCGCATTATTGATTCCGCTCAACATGGAGGTTTCCAGAATGGGCTCCGTGAATTGCGTGAAAAGGCTGTCCAAATTCTCCAGGGACCAATCGTGTTCATCGTAAATATCCCACGCATTTGCCCCCATAAAGAGGGGCAGGGTGGCCGGCGTCAGCCAATCAATGGTGTAGCTGCCAACACCGGGGATCGTGAGGGAATAGTCCTGCCGGTTCATCAGGGCATCGATTTCCTCATCGTCCGGGTCCCCAGTACCCCGGAGCCATCCGGCGCCACGGAGTAAAAAGCCAAGAGCCATAATGCCGGTGCCGGTGAGCACTCGGGCTGCGCTGTTGATGATGTCGGAGGCCGTGGCCGTCCCTTTCCCGGCCTTCACAGCCTGGACAACGGTGTCTATAAGCCCCGCCGGCGAATACTCATAGGCCCTCGCCAGAATATTGGCCGGCGTCTTCCTAAAGGGTGCCACGCCCTCGGCGATCACCTTGATAGCCCGCAGCGTGTCCGGTCTCCGCCCAACCTTGGATACCCAATCCGAAAAGGCGTTGTTGTCGTGGAAGGTCGCCTCCTGGGCCTCCTTGATGGCAAAATCCGTGGCCCGGTCCAAAAGCTGCTGGTCCACGTTGCCCTCCAGGAATTGCTCTACCTGCACCCCGTTGGCCTTCAGATACCCGGCCAGAGCCCGGGCGTAGTGGTGTTTGATGAAAACCTCATCGCCCGCATTGGTTGCCCAGTTGGTAACCTTCCTGTAGGCCTCCAAAGGCCTTGTCTTGAATATCCGCCGCCTCGCCTGGATCTCCCGCTCAATGGCTGTCCGGGATGTGTCGTCATACCGCCCGTTTCCCTGGGCGGCCTCCCGGACATTCTCAAAATCCGCCTTAGTTGCGTCCATCCACGCTTTACCCACGAAAGCCGACTGCGTCCGCTCCAAGTTGGGGTTGAGTTTCGCCGCCAGGGCCTCGATACCGGCCGCCACCTCATTTTTCACGGCCCTCATGCCGGTCATAAGCGAGTTGCCCGCCAGGTTCCGTATCTGGGTCTTGAAGTTCCCCAGCATATTCATGTACCGCAGCGCCGTCCACTTGTCCGAGAACCTCGACGGGATCTGGTCCGCCAGATGCTGATAGATCCGCTCCATCGCCGCATCCACATCCTCGTCGGTCTTGGCCCTCAGCATCGCGCCGGCGTCCTCCTCGGGGATCTCGATTTGTGTCCCCAGATCATTGCTCAGACCCTGGGCCGCCCTCTTGATCATGTAAAGCCGCCCCTCCGGGGAGAGTGCCTTATAGATTCTCTGAGCTTGTAGAGCTTGCCCGGCCGTGGAGCCCAGCTGCACATAGTCCGTCAAAATGTCCATGAAAAGCGCCGGGCTTGCCTGGACCTTTTCGGAATCCAGCAGCACCGCGCCCATGGCTACCAGCTCGTTGCTGACCTTCCCGTCCTTCACGTCCTTGGACCAGTCCAGAATGACCTTCTCCGGGTCCTCGTTGAACCGCGTTACCGCCTGCTGAACAAGGCTGCTGTCCACCCGACTGTCAATGGTGAGCCGGCCGTTCAGATAGGCGTTCTGGATGTCGATGACCCGCTCCTCCGGGGTATTGGCGGCCTCCATTACCGTCTGCCCCACCTTGGAGGTCTTCGCCCCGTCCAGGTTCCGGGTCGGCAACGACGGATTTCTGACAGCGTCCTCCCCCTCCGGGTGGATGCTCTCCGCGTTCTCCACCCACTGATTGTAGTCGCTCTCCGCAAACCCCCGATTTGCCGCTCCCAGCCCGTCCGTCTGGGATTCAGTGTCGATCCCCGATTCATCGGAAGGCGGTGTTCTGGTGTCTTTGCTTATCTCTCCCACGGCCTCCAGATACGCCTCATTGGGCCCCACATGATAACCATCAATGTCGGTGTACCCGTTTCTCAGCATATCGTCCAGGATCACCTCCACCCTCTTGGCGTCGGCTATGTTCTCCTGTCCCTGGTCGTTGATGATCCGGTTCAGCACGTCCTCGACCCGTTCATAGGTCATGTGATATTCGTCCAGCATGATCTCGATGGGTGCGGTGGTGCTCCGCTTGATGCCCCTGACCTTGGGGGCCCCGCCGGTTTCCGGATCAAAGTCGAAGATCCTCTGCCCCTTCGTGGTTCCCTTGAGGTCCTGAAGGAGCCAATTTGCCGCCTCGGCGTAATATTGGTGCACCTGGGGATGGTCGAACTGAAAGGCGTTGATGTTTCGTTTCCCCAACTCATAGAGATCCCCGCGCCGCTGATCCAGGCTCAGATCCGTCTCTCCGCCTGTCTTGTAGAGCTTTCCAGCGGCATCAACGTCGTAATTCCCACTGGAAAAAAGAGCGTTGTACCCCTCCGCTATCCCCTGGGCATCCTCGGGATTCGTATCTCCCCTGGCGACCAGGTGTTGCGCCACCTCCGAAAGATCCACCCGCCGATTGGACGATTTCCCCAGCATCTCTTCAACAATGCTGTTGACATACCTCTCCCCGGGTGTTAAACTATCCGTGGGACCTTGGTCAACGGCTCCGTCTAAGCCTGTGCTCCCATTAAGGGCAGCCGGAATGCTTCTCGGATCCGCCGCCGGGGTCCCTTTTTGCTCACGCACCCCAAGAATGTCGTCCAGTGCCAAATCAATACTCGTCTGCTCCGGTTCCACTGGATTGACAACCGGCGAAGACTGTGGTACATTGGTATTGGACCCATCTGATGAGACACCGCCGGAACTACGGCTAATTCCGCGTCTGGCACCGTCCAAGGATGTGTCCGAAGAAGGCTCTACCGATGAGACACCGAGTGATGAGGCGTTTGTCACGCCAGGTTGCCCACCGTCCAAGGTAGGGCCTCTTTTTATTCCCCAATTATAAATCTGGCTCTCTGGAGTATGGTTTTCTCCTTGGTTTATATCCCTTACCGCAATCCTTACCCCCACGATCTCATCCCCGATTTGCACCGGGGTGTAGAAGTAATTCCAGCGGTAGATGTTGGGGTTGTCCTCATAGTCCGGCGTGCTGTAAAGATACCTGGAATTGCGGAAAATATTCTCCGTTTCATAAAGCATGGACGCTTTGTCCTGATTGATCTTCTCCATGACCTCTCTCACGCCGGTTTCATAGAGCTTAGCCTCCAGGATATTCCCGTTTACCTCGAATTCATAGCTCCCACCCTTCAGCCCATTGAGGAACTGCCGCAGATTCGCCTTAAGTTCGCTGATTTTCTGCTTGAGAAGCGGCGTTCTCTCGGATTTCTTCATTCCGCGAAGATCCGGGTACGCCTCCGAAACCTGCCGCCTGGTACTCTCCGGGATCTGCACCACCTGACCGGCCATGACCATTTCGTTGTGGACGTTCTGCTGGATACCATTTCTGGCATCCATGTCGTTATAATCCACGTTGTTCCATACAGGGCTGTCGCGATTCGCGAAGTCTTCCATGCTCAAACGGGGAAGCGCCTCCGGGGCGCTATTTGTTTGCCTTTCGACATTTCCCGCCGTCTGCCCCTCCATGCGCCCCGTCACGGCGTTTTCTCCCTGCGGTGCGACCGTGCGCACGTCCGCGTTCTGCGCCCCTTGAGCGGTCTCCTGGGCCCTCACAGGGCCCATCACATTGTCCAGCACATCCCGCACGATTACCGGCTCCTCCGCCGGCGTCTGCGTATCCTGGAGTGCGACCTGCCGCGGGCCCGAAAGTACCCGTTGCCCGATGAGCTGCCCTCCGGTGAGAAGTCCCGCCGCCGCGGCGCCCATGGCGCCCTCCTCCAAGGAAGTACGGGGGTTGAAAACCGCGTCCGGGTCCGTAGTGGAAAAAAGCGGCGCTCCGGAGCCCATGGCCTTCGCCACCCCGCGGGACACAAGCCCCTGCCGGACTTCCTCAAAGCCCTCCTCCCCAAGGGAGTTGAGCCACTCCATGAGACCCCCGGTCCGGCCCTCCCGGACGGCCTGTTCCAGTCCCTGGACGCCGCTGGTCCCGTCCAGACCGATCTCGATTCCGGAGTTGATGAGCCCCACCGTCATGGCATACGCGCCGGCAACGGCGTCATTTTTCGCCCACTTCTGGGCCTCCCGAAAATCGTTCCCCACCTCCTGAAGGAAGCTTGTCCAGTAGTTGGGATTCTTCATCATCTGTCCGACGGATTGTCCCAGAAGCTGCGACCCGCTCATTCCCTGGGCAGCCGCCGTTCTGGCCAGCCCTTCTGGGGAGGCCAGGGACGCCCCGCCGGTGAAATAGGCCGCTATGGCGGCCGGCGCCGCTGCGACAGCGGAGGAAAGCACCTGTCCGGCCACTTGCCACGCCTTGCTGTCCCCGGCGGCATCCATCAGGTCCTGTTGGCGCTGATCGTTGAAATCATTCATGATTCCCGCGCCCCAGCTCAGGGGATTGTTTTTCCATCCCGCAGCCTGCAAAGGCTTTCCCACAAATAGATCCAGCGTATTTGCCGTCCCCGTGGCCACCTCAGACGCGCCTTTTACTACGGCGGCGTCGCCCACGTCCAACAGCCTATCCAGGAAAGTCTGGATCGGGCCCCGATTGTCCCCGTACTTCTGCTGGTATTCGTCGTAGTCCATCCCCGTCAGGTTCTTGAATTCCTCTAAGAGCGCCTTTTCCTTCTCGTCGAGCCGTGCCCGGTTGGTCTGGACCTCATCAAGCCTCCTCTGGGCACCCCGGGCCGTCTCCATAACCTCGGGGCTGTTGGCGTATGCTGTCTCCCAATCTTCTCCCAAATTGGCCAGATAACCCCGGTCCACGTTCAGGCCCTTGTCGATTTTATCCAGTTCCTTCCGCTTCTCCGAGATCTGCTGAAGCTGCTGGGTGATACCTTCCGGGGAGCTTTCCGGGATCCCGTTGTCGCGGGCCCCGATGGCCCCGCCGCTTTGCATGGTCTTTTCCCGGTTTTCCATCCCCACTTTCAGCCTCTCCACTGCCCTCAGTGCCGGACTTCCCCACGTCGCCTTAACGCTTGCGGGCTTATCCGCTATGGAAAAATCCCCACTTTGCCGGATGAACGTCCCGTTCTCATCGCTGTAGCCGCGCTTTCTCATGCCCTCGGCCAGCTGGGCCTCCATGCTTTTTTTGAAGGCCCCATTCTCATAGCTGTAGCCCCGTTCCCTCATGCCTTCGGCCAGAAGCTCTTCCATACTTTTTTCGGTGCCGGACGTGGCGGAGATTCCGCCGCCGGTATCTCCGCCAATCGTCACAAATTTCAGCTTATTATCTCTCATATCTGCCGCTCCTTATTTATTGGCAAACCACACGGCATAATTTGCCTCCGCCTGAACCTTCAGTCTCCTGGCCTCATCCTCGGTGATCCAGTGCAGATCTGCCGCCGTGTCCAGCATGTCATACAATGTCTGAAGATCCGTCCCGGCGTTGGCGCTCTGCGTAAAGCTATAGAGGAACCTGTCCCTGTTCGACGCATCCTGCCCCGGATCCAAAAGCCCGCGCTGATCCGCGTGGAGTCCCGCGGTGCCCTTATTATCCGCCTCTTCATTTTCCGCCGGCCTATAATCCTCCCCCATATAGTACCTGTACGCACTCAGCACCCCGGGCGACAGATTTCCCGCCTCGATCTGCGCCTGCGTCTGGGGCCAGGTGAGCGTCGGTTCGCCGGACTGCACGGCTGACTGCACGGCGGTCCCGTTTGCCGCCAGCCGCCTTTCGTACTCCGATGTATCCACCCCCAGCGCCTGAAGCCCCGAAAGGTCCCCGTATTCCGCCTGAAGTTGCGCCTTCTTCAGGCGGTTCTGATAATTCTCCAATTCTCTTGCCTGAGAATCCTGCTCCTGTTCGTAGGCAAACTGCTTTTCCCAGTTGGCCTGGCTCTGGTCATTCTGGGCTTGCTGGTAGGCGGCCTCCCAGGCCCGGTAATCCTCGTCGGCCTGGGCCTGGGCGACGCTGACCGCGGACTCCTCCGCCCGT
>CANQPU010000021.1 GCA_947625815.1 uncultured Oscillospiraceae bacterium | reverse complement strand
AGGCCGGTGGAGGGGTGGGCGGCCTCTACGGTGAAGAAGCGGTCGAACAGGCGGCCCACGGTCACCTCGTCCAGGCCGGGGGCGGTGTTGGTGAAGCGCGCCTCGCCGTCCGGCGTGAGGACGATCTCCAGGTCCCCGGCGCTGTATTTCAGGGCGTTGCTGAGGATGTTCCCCAGCACTCGGGCCAGGGCCGCCCGGTCCGCCTGCCGCACCACCGGGTCGTCCGGCAGGGTGATGACCGGCTGGATGCCCCGGGCCGTCAGGGCGGCGTAGAACCCGGCGGCGGTCTCCTCCACCGCGGCCCGGAGGTCCACCGGCTCCAGGGTCAGCCCCTCCGGGGACTGGATCACCGAGTAGCGAAACAGCTCCTCCGTGAGGCGGGTCATAGCCTCCGCCCGGTCGCCGATCAGCTCCAGATACCGCCGGGCCGCCGGGGACAGGTCCTCCCGGCCCAGCAGGTCCAGGTAGCCCCGGACGGCGGTGAGGGGTGTGCGCAAATCGTGAGAGATGTTGGTGACCGCCTCCTTTAGCTCCCGGTCCCCGCTCTGATACCGCCGCCGCTGGGTCCGGAGCTGCCGGAGCTGCCGGTTCAGTTCAGAGGCCAGTGCCCGGGCGTGGGGGTCCCGGGTGGAGAGGGTCAGCAGGGTGTTGGTGTCCTCATCCAGTCGCTCTGAGAGGCCCTCCGCCAGCTCGTCAAAGGCGCGCCGGAGCAGCCGCGTCTTCACCCAGAGGGCGACCGCCGCAACCAACAGCGCCAGACAGAGCAGCCAGGGGAGCATAGGATCACCTCAAAAGCAGTTGACATATAGTACTAGATATGATACTATCAGAAAAGGAAAGGGGGAAGACCATGGAGCTTCGCCTGAAAAAACAGCCGCAGAAGTATCTGGCCGGGATAGACGAAAACACAAGGCGCAAACTACTCAGGGCGCTGGACCATCTGTCCCGGCTGGAGGGCGATATCAAGCCGCTCGCGGGGAAGAAAAACCTGTTCCGCTACAAGATCCCCCACTATCGCATCATCTTTGAGTGGATCAAAGGCGAGATCGTCATCACGGTCATTGAGATCAACACACGGACAAACATCAAGTATTGAGGAGGTACGCCATGGAACGGGAGTTGACGCCCGGGGAGATCGAGCACAAATTCGCGGAGATCAGCGCCCAGGAGCCGGAGGCGCTTACGCCGGAGGAGGAGGCTTCTCTGGCCGAGGCGGAGGCGATGGACGACGGGTCTACCGTCACGCTGGAGGAGTACAAACAGCAGTTGGAGGAGTACAGCGGGCGCATGGTTCTGCGTATCCCCCGCAGTCTCCACAAATCGCTGAAGGAGGCCGCAAAGCTGGAGGGCGTGAGCCTGAACCAGTATATGCTCTATAAGCTGTCCAAATAAAGCGCATGGCCGCCCCGGGTGGGGCGGCTTTTGCGTTTTACTTCAAGTCCTTCCGTCGGAACAGCGCCAGGCCCACCGCGGTCACGGCCCAGGTCAGAAGGAGGGACAGGGCCGCGCACAGGCCGGGGGTCTCCAGGTGGGCGTCGGTCATGGCGATGGCCTGCCCGGTGGGAAGCAAGCGGAACAGCCACCGGGCGGCGGTCCGGGCCGGGCCGGAGAGATACAGGGGGTTGGGCGTGTCAGGCGTCAGGACGAACGCGCCGTCGATCATAGCCATGCCGCCGTTGAACTCCGGCTCGTTCAGCCGGTCGTTGAGGCCGCTGCCCGCCAGGATGAGCGCTGTCCACAGGAGCAGAGCCAGCACCACCGTCACGGCCCTGTTCCGGCAAAGCGTGCCCACCAGGGTGAAAATAGCGGTGAAGGCGACGCTGAGCGCCAGGGCCGCCAGGAGATAGCCCACCAGCTCTGCCGGTGCCAGGCGGAAGCCGCCGCCCCACAGCAGGCCCGGCAGGCCGCCCAACAGCCACAGCCCGGCGAAGCACAGCCCGGCCAGGGCGCAGGTGAGAAAGTGGGACAGGTACACCGTCCGGCGGGAAAAGCCCACCGCCAGCTTGTTGCGGACGGCGCCGTCTGAGTACTCCGTGCCCAAAAACAGGCTGACGAAGACGGCGATGACCGCGCCCAGGTAAGGGGCAAGCTCAAAGTAGACGCGCTCCAGACCCACGGCGTACCCGGACGCTTGCATGGAAGCCACCGACTGGCTCCCCTGGTAGATGTGGGCCAGGGCGGCCAAAAAAGTCCCCAGGGCGCACAGCCAGAACACCGGTGCCTTTCTCAGGCGCATAAGCCCGGCGGACAGGAGGTTACGCATCCCGGCCACCCCCCACCAGGTTGATGAAGAAGCTCTCCAGGCTCTCGTCCCGCTCCTCGATGGAGCGCACCTCACAGCCACGCTCCGCCAGGGCCAGGGTCAGCTGGGTCACGTTCAGCTTGGCGTACACGTCGGCCTGGTGGTCGGACAAAATCTTGTACGCCGCCCCCATGCCGTCCAGCACCAGGGCCAGGGCCGCCGTGTCAGATACCGTGACGCGCATACACTTCCGGGCGGCGGTCTCCAGCTCCGCCGCGCTCATCTCCCGCACCATGCGGCCGTGGTCGATAAAGCCGTAGTGGGTGGCGAGCCGGGAAAGCTCGTCCAGGATGTGGCTGGAGATGAGCACGGTGATCTGCCGCTCCCGGTTCAGCTTCAAAATCAGCTCTCGAATTTCAATGATGCCCTGGGGGTCCAGGCCGTTGATGGGCTCGTCCAGCACCAGAAAGTCCGGGTCCCCGGCCAGGGCCACGGCGATGCCCAGCCGCTGTTTCATCCCCAGGGAGAAGTTGCGGGCCTTCTTTCGCCCTGTGTCCTCCAGGCCCACCAGCTCCAACAGCTCCGGCACGCCGGTGAAGTCTGGCAGGCCCAGGATGCGGTACTGCTGCTTCAGGTTGTCCGCGGCGGACATATCCAGGTAGATGGACGGGGTCTCCACCACCGCGCCCATCCGCCGGCGGGACCTGGCGATCTTTCGGTCCCGGCTGTCCACGCCGTAGAGGGCGTATTCGCCGGCGGTGGGGGCTTGCAGGCCGCAGATGACCCGGATGAGGGTGGTCTTGCCAGCGCCGTTGCGCCCCACGAAGCCGTAGATGGCCCCTCGGGGCACCGTCATGGTGAGGCCGTCTAGGGCGGTGAACTTCCCGTACCGCTTGGTCAGGCCGCTGGTGGTCAATACAGGCGTCATGATTTGGACCTCCTTTGCTCGGATGGCCCTATGGTAACAGGAAACGGTCAAGAAAACGGTCAAGAAAATCGTTCAGATTTCGTCAAGGTTTTCCCGCAGTTTGAACCCGATGCCCCACACCGCCTGGATGGGGTCCCCCGCCCCGGCGTCCCGGAGCTTTTTCCGCAGATTGCTCACGTGGGTCTTGAGGGAGTTCTCGGTGCAGTCGGGGGTGTCGTCGGCCACCCGCTCCAGCAGGAGGGACTTGGTGACCACCTGGGCGGGATTGACCATGAGCAGGCGGAGGATGGCGTACTCCGTGCGGGTGAGGCGCAAATGCGTCCCCTCCACAGACGCCTGTCGGGCGGCGGGGTCCAGGCGGATGGGACCCCAGGTCAGGGGGGCGTCCTCCGCCGGGGCGGACCTCCGCAGGGCGGCGGCCACCCGGGCCAGCAGCTCCCGGCTGTCGAAGGGCTTGGTGACGTAGTCCGCCGCGCCGGAGAGCAGGAGGGACACCTTGCTGTCCACGTCCGCCTTGGCGGACAGGACGATGACGGGGATCCCCCGGAGCTTGGGCAGCACCTGTTCCCCGGACAGCCCCGGCAGCATCAGATCCAGCAGCGCCAGATCCGGCCGTGCCGCGTCCAGCGCCAACAGCGCCTCGGTGCCCGAATAAGCCCGTGAGACGGTGTGCCCCTCCCGCGTCAGCAGTTCCTCTAAAATATCCCCAATATGCACATCATCGTCAATGACCAGGATACGGCTCACCCCATCACCCCCCGCCGCGGATGGCTCTATGATACCTTGACCGCAAAGAAAAGTCAACGCCACCCCATGCGCCCATCAGTCAAGCGGCTTTTCGTATTGCGTCAGGGGGCAAAAAACCAGGGCGGTCTTGGTGACAAGACCGCCCTGGGGTGGTGGGAGCGGGTGGATTCGAACCACCGTAGCTTACGCAACAGATTTACAGTCTGCCCCCTTTGGCCGCTCGGGAACGCTCCCATATTCGATTGTCTGCCCCTCCCGCCGTGGCCGATGGCGGAGTGGAAACGGGGCTGTCATGCCCGCCCTTGCCCTTACCCAAATCGAAGCCCAGCGAAGCGGGTTCGATTTGGAGAGGAAGAAGGAGACTGCGGATGTGGAGTTTTCGCCGCCAGGCGGAAACGGAACGCAGCAGGCTTCTTCTGACGATGGAGCTGGTGGACGGACTCGAACCCCCGACCTGCTGATTACAAAGTGTAGTCCGAGCGCCCAAAGGGCCGATTTTGCCCCTCTTGAGCGCTTTCCGCTGGGTGAAAACCCCCGTCCAACCCTCTCCGCCCCGCCGCCTCCGCCCCGCCCTTTCCCATCGTGGGTCACGGCGTGGGTCAAGGTGCGGCGGATCGGAGCGGAACAGGCGATCAAGCGCAAGCGGTTCGGCCCTGGCCCTTGTGGGAAAAGTTGACCGATAAGGGCTTTTCTGGTATAATCAAACCAAAGTGGGGGTGTGGGACCATGGGCGAGAAGGATAAGATCCAGCTTTTTGAAAACAAGCGTATCCGCACCGCGTGGGACGAGGAGAAGGAGGCGTGGTACTTTTCCGTCGTCGATGTGGTGGCCGTGCTGACGGATGCGCCGGACTATAATACCGGGCGGAAGTATTGGAACAAGCTCAAACAGCGGTTGAGCGAGGAAGGCGCTAATCAGTTGGTGACAGATTGTCACCAACTGAAAATGAAGTCGCCCAAAGACGGCAAACGCTATGCCACCGACATGGCCGACACCGAGCAGCTCCTCCGCATCATCCAGTCCATCCCCTCGCCCAAGGCGGAGCCGTTCAAGATGTGGCTGGCCGCCGTGGGCCGGGAGCGCATTGAGGAGACGAAGCAGAATGAGATCCCCCCGCGAAAGCGGGGGGATCTTTGCTGTATCCGCAAACCTCAAAAAACGCAAAACAGAACACCCCAAAAAACGCGAGTTGAAGGATTGGCGGGGGCACTTTGGTGGAAAAGCCCCAGGGCCTTTTGATTCCATATTTGATAAGCCTTTAACAAGGATAAAAGGCCACTTGCCGGGGAATAGGGAGTCGGATAGAATATTGAAAATCGGTAAGCCAAATAGGATGCCGATACGAGTAGCGAGAGCGGCGGCCAGACGCACTTTACGACACAGATTTCCCCCGCTGTAAACAATGAAAGCAGCGGGAGCGGCTCGCTCCAGGTGCCCTATTCCATAAACGCCTCGAACTCCTCCAGACGGTCAATCCAGTCCAGGGCGTCCCTCTTCGCCTCGCTGTCGAGAATGACCGCCTTGGGGTCGCGCTTGCGGATCTCCGCCTTCAGCCGCCTCTGTTCCGCCCTAGAGGTAGGCACCACCTTCTTCCCGCCCCACCAGGGAGGAACGGTCTTGCGCGTGATATCAATGGCGGGTTTCTTTTTGGAGAACATATGAAACCTCCATTATAATCTTGATTCTATACCATGGAAGCTAAATAGCACTTACCAAGCGTCTTAACTCGCTTAGCTCTGAGCAAAGTACAAAACCTTGGCCTGCTTTTACTTGGGTTTCGAACGCAAACTCGTTCAGCCGCATTATTACTTTGGGGTTATCTGTTGTTATGGGACGGATACCATCAGCTGTCGCTGCATCTTTTTCATATGTCAGGCATATAGCCATTTTAGGGTTAATAGGTAAGTTTATTCGGTCCTCACCATTGATCTGATAATGATATATACCCATCATGGGCAAAGCGAAAGGAATGTCTGTCTTGTTAATAAACACTGAGATCGTATTGTATTTGTGAAACAAGTCTATCTCGCTTATGACTTCTGACCCAATACCTACGATAAGATCATTTGGGATAATCACTGGGAGCAATACGCACAGAGAATTCTCCCTTACCTGATTATGTACCACTGGATTTCTGTACAACAGTGAACAAACATAGTTCCATATGGGCGCAGTGTCAATGGTGAGACTGTCCTCTTCATAATTCCATGCTTCCAAAATCGCAAGGACCTTACTAAATGGGTTTTCTATCTCCTCATTTAATCTGCCTTCAAACTTTTTCGAGTAATACCCGAATTGAATATTTGTATTTGTAGCAGAACCATGCTTTGAAATAGTCTTATCCTTCACATCATATATAGCGTAAGTTCCATTTTTATGAAATCTTTTCAAATGCAGTTTTGGAATTAGAATATGTGAGTCGATTTTAGCGGGGCTATTGTCGTTTTTAGGGTTATCCATCAGAACACTCCAATCTCAATTAGTTTTCGGCATCAGTTTTCACTCCATCGGCTTAATCGTCGTCTCTACGAACGCAATCTCCTCGTCCGTCAGCCCGTACTTTGCGTAGAGCTCCGCATCCGTCCAAGACTTGGAGAAATCCTGAATGGGGACAAAGATAAAAATCGATTTTGAAATTCGAATTTAAAAAGTGCGTACTCTCTTTTATATCTGTAGCTGCTTCTCAACAATGTGCTTGATTTCCTCGTTGGCAGCAAATTCCAAGGCGTCGTACTGCCAAATAAATTGAGCGATCCAGTTAAGACGTTGCTTGATCTCTGATAGAGAAAGGCTGTCCTTAGTAGCTCTTTTGTCCCGATATACATGAATTCCTGTCAGTGTAGAGACACTGTTTATTTTTTCCCCATATTGGCGGAGATAGTTTTGATAAACATCCCATACCGTGTCTTTATCATCTGACGCGAGAGCTTTTGCGGCGCTGGCGACCTCAGCATGGGCTTTCTCATAAGCGTTAACTGTTTCCCGAAGTAAATTCATCCGTTTGAAAGTTTCAGGATCATAGCAAGCATTCTGGCTTTGCATATTCCAATACATAGGTATCTCCTTTACTTGTAATGAGAAAACTGAGTAATACTTAATGATTATATCAAAGGCAGGTAGGAGTAACAAGTCCTAAAATTATATCTTGAAAAATAGCTTGTAGGACTGCAATACATATTGGACAGCGCGGCCCCCAACAGGCAGAAGGATGGCGCCACACCGGGTAAAGTGTTACCACACACAACTTTTCCGACAGGAGGCCGCGTTCTTCAAAGAAAAAGCATAACACGGGACATGGCGTACCGGCACTTCCTGATCAAATACGCGGAAAATACGGCATCGGCTTGCCGATACGTCCTCTCCGTCGGTCCTCTCCCGTCCAGTTTGTGGCCCAGACTGTTTGGCAAAACGGCTGACTCGGTTGCATTTGCGGAATGGACGTTGCAAAAGATGTCAATTCGGTGTAAAATCAAGTATCAACTTATGCCAGCAGGATGATCTGCGAGGAGTGAACATATGGGACAAGAGATTTTTACAAACATCCCAAGCAAGGTGGGAGAGATCCTGATCGACGTAAGGAACGGCAAGATCGGCCTCCCCGATCTGCAGCGCCCCTTTGTCTGGCCGGACAGCAAGGTCAGGGAACTCCTTGACTCCATGATGAAGGGGTATCCAATCGGCTACATCATGCTCTGGTCGTCCCCTGAGGACTATGGGAACGCCTCCCACATTGGCACGAACGGGAAGATCTACGCTCAGCCGGAGGAGCTGGTCATTGACGGGCAGCAGCGGTTGACGGCGCTCCTGGCCGCCCTTTATGGCACGACGGTGAAGGACAAGAACTACAAGGAGCGCCGGATCAGGATATCCTTTAATCCGCTGACCAAGGAGTTCGCCGTGTGGTCTGTGACATATGAGAACAATCCTGAGTGGATCACCCAGATCAGCGACGTCTTTGAGGCGGATCGCGATCACGCGGTGTCTAAGTTCAGGAAAAGCTTTATCCATGCATGCAACGAGGGAAGGGCGAAGAAGGGCCTGAAGCTTTTGTCAGATGACGAGGAGAACAGGATCGAGGAGAGCATCAAGGAGCTTCTCGACCTCTCCATTTACGCGCTTCCGACCCTCAAAATAAGCGCGAGGGCGTCAGAAGAGGATGTGGCGGACATCTTTGTCCGCGTCAATTCCGGCGGGCAAAACCTGACCGAGAAAAATTTCATTGAGACCCTTCTGGCGGTCTATGACAACGAGATCCACGACAAGGTCAACGCCTTTTGCGCCGCGTCCCGTATCCCCCGGGAAGGGACCGCCTACAATCCCATCCTGAAGGTCGATCCGGTGCACGTGATTCGGGCCGCTGTGGGCCTCGGCTTCCAGCGGGCCAGGCTGAGCTTCGCGTACAAGCTCCTGCGCGGCAAGGACCTGAAAACAGGCGAGTTTTCAAAGGAGATCCAGGCGGAAAACCTGGGCATTTTCAGGGATGCTCTGGATAAGGTCCTGGATCTGAACAACTGGCACGCCGCGATGAACCTTTTTGTGGATGCCGGGTATCGCAACAGCAGTCTGATCTCCTCCAAGAACGCGGTGGCCTTTATTTATGTGCTGTACCTCATGGGGAAGTATCGGTATAAGGTTCCCGCTCTTGAACTGAACAGGATCATCAAGCGATGGATATTTGTATCCACGATCACGGGGTTTTACACCGGGTCTGTCGAGTCTGACGCGGCGGCCCAGTACGCGGACCTTCGCGATATCCACTCCGCTGAGGAGTTTGTCCAGTACCTGGACCGCGCCATTGAGACCCGGTTCACAGAGGACTACTTTACGCACACTCTGCCGGATGAGCTCAACAGCTCTTCCCCCCAGTCTCCCGCGTGGTACGGCTATATCGCGGCCTTTCATGTTTTGGGCTACCCTATGCTGTTCAGCACGACTCCGCTGATCCATTATTTCGGGCCCGGCGCCAGCGGGACAAAGAACGCGATCGACAAGCACCATATCTTCCCCAAGCACTACCTGGAAACGCTGGGGATCACAGCGGAGCGCGACCGCAATCAGATCGCCAACTTCACCTATTTGGACTATGCTACGAACATCGACATCTCGGACGCCCCGCCCGCGGAGTATGTGGCGAGATATCGGAAAAAGCTCGGAGAAGAGGGCTACGCGCTCGCCTGCAGGCAGAACGCGCTCCCTGAAAACTTTGAGTCTATGGACTATTTTGAGTTCTTGGAGAAGCGCCGGGTCCTGATGGCGGAAATCGTCCGCCGGGCCTTTGATAAGCTTTCCCAGTGAGAGGGCGGCAAAGGCGCAAGGTGGTTATTTTGGAGAATTGCCGGCGACTAAAATCAGGGTATTTACCCGTAAGACGAGAAGATGAATTGGGAGTGGGAAGAAGAAAACCGTTTCAGGGGGAGATAGAAAGATGAACAAACAGCAGCTCGCGTCAAAGATCTGGGAATCCGCCAATAAGATGCGCTCTAAAATCGAGGCCAACGAATATAAGGACTATATCCTGGGCTTCATTTTCTATAAGTTTCTTTCGGACAAAGAGGTCAAATACCTGAAAGACCACGACTGGACAGACGAATACCTCCCCGCTCTGACAGAGGAAAACGCGGAGATGGCGGAGAGCGTTCGCAGGAACATCGGCTACTTTATCCCCTACCAGTACCTGTTCTCCACCTGGCTTGAGCAGGGGCAGGATTTTGAGGCCGGACAGGTCACAGACGCCCTGTCCTCCTTTGCCCGGCTGATCAATCCCACCCACCGCCGCGTGTTCGAGGGGATATTCAAGACGCTGGAGACGGGGCTGTCCAAGCTGGGAGAGACCTCTGGGGCCAGGACCAAGGCGATCCGCGATCTTCTTTATCTCATCAAGGATATCCCCATGGACGGCAAGCAGGACTATGATGTGCTGGGCTTTATTTATGAATACCTGATCAGCAATTTTGCCGCCAACGCCGGGAAGAAGGCCGGGGAGTTCTATACCCCGCACGAGGTCTCGCTTCTGATGTCCGAGATCGTGGCCCACCATCTGAAAGGCCGCGCGGAGATCAAAATTTACGACCCCACCAGCGGCTCCGGCTCTCTGCTCATCAACATCGGCAAATGCGCGGCCCGTTACATGGGCAGCGAGGACAGGATCAAATACTACGCCCAGGAGCTGAAGGAGAATACCTACAACCTGACCCGGATGAATCTGGTCATGCGGGGCATTTTGCCTGACAACATTGTCACCCGGAACGGCGATACGCTGGAGGAGGATTGGCCTTTCTTTGACGACGCCGACCCGGTGGGGACCTATGACCCCCTCTATGTGGACGCCGTGGTCTCCAATCCGCCTTACAGCCAGGCGTGGAACCCCGCGGGCAAGGATCCCGACCCTCGATACGCCCGATTTGGGCTGGCGCCCAAGGGGAAGGCGGACTATGCCTTCTTGCTCCACGACCTCTACCACTTGACCCCGGACGGGATCATGACCATCGTCCTCCCCCACGGCGTGTTGTTCCGCGGCGGGGAGGAGGGGACCATCCGCAAAAACCTGATCGAGCAAAACCATATCGACGCCATCATCGGTCTTCCCGCCAACATTTTCTTTGGCACCGGCATTCCCACGATCATCATGGTGCTTCGGCAGCGCAGGCCCCATACGGATGTGTTGATCATCGACGCCTCCAAGGGCTTTGCCAAGGAGGGGAAGAACAACAAGCTCCGGGCCAGAGACATCAAAAAAATCGTGGATGTGGTGATCGCCCGGCGGGATGTGGAGAAGTTCGCCAGGGTCGTCAGCCGGGAGGAGATCCGTCAGAACGACTACAACCTCAACATCCCCCGCTATGTGGACTCCTCCGAAACGGCGGAGAGTTGGGACTTGTATGCCTCCATGTTCGGCGGCATCCCGGAAAGCGAATTGGCCGAATTGGACGCCCATTGGACCGCGTTCCCCGGCTTGAAGGAGGCGCTTTTCCACTCGGAAAACGGCGCTTACTACGCCTTCGCGACTGACAAAGTGAAGGAGACCATCTTAGCGTATCCGTCGGTACAGGCCTTCCTGGAAAACTACCGCGCCGCGATGGACACGCTCCCACAGTTCCTGCGGGAGCGGCTTCTGGACCAGATGGAGACCTTGAATCGCAACCAGGAAGAGTCCGTTTTGAGCGAGAATGTGTTCAGCCGCCTTTCCGGCGTCCCGCTGGTCGACCCCTACGAGGCCTACCAACTGCTGGACGACGCGTGGGGGCGCATCTCCGTTGATTTGGAGATCCTTCAGACCGAGGGATCTTCCGCCGCCAGGCAGGTAGACCCCAATATGGTGCTGAAGAAAAAGGACGGCCGCGACCAGGAGGTCCAGGAGGGCTGGGTGGGTCATGTGCTGCCCTTCTCCCTGGTGCAGGAGCGGTATCTGAAGGCGGACCTGACCGCCATTCAGGGGAAAGAGGCGCGGCTTTCCGAGATCGCCTCCCAGTATGAAGAACTGTTGGACGCCATCGGCGAGGAGGATAAGGGCAAAGACTTTACCAGCGAGGCCGGGGATGCCTTTGTTTGGGCGGAGGTCAAAAAGGCGATCAAGGCCGGGGACTGTGAGCCGGAGACGCTGGAAGCCCTTAAGACGGCGGACGCTCTCTCCAACGAGGAAAAGAGACTCAAGAGAGAACTCAAAGAGGAGTCCGCCGCCCTCCATATGAAGACCAAGGAGACCATCGAAACCCTGTCAGACGACCAGGTGACGGCGCTTCTGGAGGAAAAGTGGATCGCACCCGTGGTATCTGGGCTGGCGCGGCTTCCCATGCGGGTGGTGGACGCCCTCATCAAAAAGCTGAACGACTTGGACAAGAAGTATGAGAGCACCTTTGAGGACATTGAAGCGGAGCTGCGGGAGACGGAACAGAGCCTGATCGGCCTGGCCCGGCAGCTGGAGGGAAACGAATACGACTGCCAGGGGATCCGGGAGTTGATCTCCCTGCTGGGAGGTGAGGCGTGATGGCGGAAAAACGGACGGTCCCGGCCATTCGCTTTGCCGGATTTACTGACGCTTGGGAACAGCGTAAGGCAAGAGACTTATTTATTTCAACGGCAGATAAGGGGTATCCTGAATTACCAGTACTATCTGCCACGCAAGACCGAGGCATGGTTCGTAGAGACGAAAACAGCATAAATATTTTCCATGATAAGAAGAACGAAATTGGATACAAAAGAGTGTTGCCGGGACAATTTGTAATCCACCTTCGCTCATTTCAAGGCGGGTTTGCTCACTCATCAATGGAGGGCATAACCTCGCCTGCGTACACGGTTTTCGGCTTCTCTGAACCCGATGAACACGACTCTGAATACTGGAAATATGTCTTTACCTCAAAAGAATTTATCAGAAGATTAGAGGCTGTAACTTATGGTATTCGAGATGGGCGAAGTATCAGCTATGATGAATTTCTAACTTTGGATTTTACATTCCCTTGCAAGAAAGAGCAAACAGAAATTGCCCAGCATTTAGACGAACTTAGCAACCTTATCGCCCTTCATCAGCGTAAGTGTGAAAAACTCAAAAACATCAAAAAATCCATGCTGGAAAAAATGTTCCCTCGGGAGGGGGCCGCTGTCCCCGAAATTCGCTTTGCCGGATTTACTGACGCTTGGGAACAGCGTGAGTTCTCTAAGCTGGTTGAGCGAGGTTCAACGTTTGGTGCCGATAAAAAACTTCCACGGGTAGAGTATGAGGACATTATTTCCGGCACAGGTAAGCTCAATAAGGACATATATGCTAAGGTTAACAGCAAGGTTGGGTTAAAATTCTGCCCGGGAGATGTCCTCTATGGTAAACTTCGCCCTTATCTAAAAAACTGGCTTCTTTCCTCGTTTTTCGGGCTTGCAGTCGGAGATTTTTGGATTTTACAGCCAACAAGTATTGATAGCCGTTTCCTTTATTTTCTGATTCAAAGTGACCGATTTGAAGAAGTAGCAAATCAATCAACGGGGACAAAAATGCCTCGTGCAGATTGGAACTTAGTCTCTAAAGCAGAATTTGCAGTTCCGTCAGGCAGCACAGAACAGGAACGGATTGGTCAATTTTTTCTTAATCTCGACAACCTTATCACCCTTCATCAGCGTAAGCTAGAAAAGCTCCAAAATATCAAAAAATCCATGCTGGAAAAGATGTTTGTTTGACAGGAGGGATGGGGCATGGGAAAAATAACCCTATATCACGGCAGCCCGGAGCGAATCGTGACGCCAAAATTTGGCCTTGGAGAGGAAAAACACGACTACGGAAAAGGCTTTTATCTGACAGAAAGCCTGGAACTGGCCATGGAATGGGCCGTTTACCGCCCCGGGGCCGCAAACGGCTGGGTCCACAAGTTTGAATTGGACACGGATGGCCTGAAAATTTTGGATTTTCAGCAGTATGACGTCCTGGTCTGGCTGGCAGAACTGATGCGGCACCGTGACGCGGCGGACTCCAAGCGGTATCGGATGCTGGCCGGAAAGTTTATCGAAAAATTTGGCATTTCCTCCCAAGGATATGATGTGATCCGGGGTTGGCGCGCCAACGCCTCCTATTTTTACATTGCCAAGGCCTTTGTCCGCGATGAAGTGGATGTTGATATCCTGGAGGAGTTGCTTGCCCTTGGCGGGCTGGGGATCCAATACTGCGTGAAGACGCAAAAGGCTTACGACCAGTTGAAGGAATGCCCGGATGGGCTGCAAACCGTTGATTTTTCACAGTTTAACGAGAAGTACAACCGGCGTGACATTGAGGCCCGGGAGAATATGCGGCGGCTGATCGACTCCGACCGCAACCCGGTGACCAAGGTATTCAGCACATTGCTCTGAGGGGAGGACGACGGATATGGCGGCCTATTCCAAGGCATATCTGGATGAGATTACCGAGACCCAGGGAAAGCTCTTTGACCATGTGGCAAGCGCCTATCCCGACATGGACACAGAGGATTTCATCCGCGCCTATATGAACAGCAAAACTAGGAGATATGTGGACGAGGCGCAGGCGTTTATCTGCACGATGGATGTGGCGGCGCTGTGGGACTTTTTCCTGAAAACAGACGGCTATAAGCTGAAAAAAGGCGTGGCGCTCAAGGGTTTTCTACCCGGCTGGATCGGCGAGTTTTACGCCTATTACCAGTGGCAATACGGTATTCCCAGCAGCGAGGTGATCCAAAAGGTCCCCCTTGCGTACCTGGAAAATGCCTACGGCGGACTTCATGACCTGGAGCTGGAGCTGGCTGTAAAGAAGGTGGGCGCCCTATGAAAAAAGTCGTTTGTTTTCACCGCCCGGAGGAGGAAAATGGCTGGTTCAGCAACTGGTATCCCTCTGTGTTTGAGCTTGCCGGCGTCCGTTTTACCTCCTTGGAGCAGTATATGATGTACCAAAAGGCGGTCCGCTTCGGCGACCAGGATTCTGCCACGCGGATCCTGGAAACCGATGATCCGGGGCAGATCAAAGCCTTGGGCCGCGGCGTGTCCGGATATGATGACAGCCTGTGGAGCGGAATACGGCAACTGATCGTGTATGAAGGGGCTGTAGCCAAGTTTTCCCAGGACGCGGAGTTGAGGAAAAGGCTGACAGATACCGGGGCCTCGCTTTTAGCGGAATGCGCGGTGCGTGACCGCATCTGGGGGATCGGGCTTTCCATGACCCATCCGGACAGGCTTGATCCGCAAAAATGGCAGGGACAAAACCTGCTGGGCTACACTCTGATGATGGCAAGAGATAAGCTGCGCTGAAAAATTTCCCTTTTTGCGGCTTTTTTACTTACGCTGATGAAGGGTGATAAGGTTGTCGAGAGAACGAAAGAAACAACCGATTTGCCTCTGTTCGTCCTGCGACTTTGGGTATTTTATTTCCGTCTTTACAAGATTTGAACGACTTAATGAAAGGACTTTTATTCCTTGCATGAGTGGCAAAAGCTGACGATGATAGGAGTCTGAGTTAAGGTAGTAGCCCAAGTAATAAGGGGCCATTTTTGCAATAGGACGACAAACGATTGTATGAAGCCCAGAGACAACAGGGATTGCTCCTAAATGCCTGACTTCAGTGGCTTTTCCCGTCGTTTCGTCCTCAGCAGTATCAGCGATGATTATATCTCCCTCCTGAAGCCGTTGACCCGAAAAGTCCATTCCCTTTTTACCTGTTATAAACGGTATTTCATCTACCTGTGCATCAAGTACGGAGCCATACTTTATAAGAACATCACCATAATGCACAGATTTAACTTCGCCGTCTTCATAGTTAAGCTCTGCGCGGGAAAGAGTGTTATTTGAAACCGAAAAATCGAAAGCTGTTCCAAACTCACGCTGTTCCCAAGCGTCAGTAAATCCGTCTCGGCTGTCTGTGTTTCTCAAATTCATTTACGCTTGGGAACAGCGTAAGGTTGGAGAGTTACTCAATGAGCGCAATCAACAGGCACCTATGAGTGATGAATATCCTTTGATGGCGTTCATCGCAAATGAAGGAGTGGCCCCAAAAGGGGAACGCTATGACAGAAGTGCCTTGGTCACAGACGCGGAGAGCAAGCTATATAAAAAGACAGAATCTGGGGATTTTATTTATAGTTCTAACAACCTAGAAACGGGCTCAATAGGACTTAACAAGTATGGGAAGGCCTGTATTTCTCCTGTTTACAGTATTTTTGAGCCAACAAGTCTTGCCGATTCTGATTTTTTGGGACGGAGATTAGTCAGGAAAGATTTTATCAATGCAATGGTTAAATGGCGTCAAGGTGTAATTTACGGTCAATGGAAAATACATGAGTCGGATTTCATTAAAATCGAAATTCCAGTGCCTACGGTTGAGGAGCAACGTAAAATCGGGAAGTTCTTAGACACCCTCGACAACCTTATCACCCTTCATCAGCGTAAGGGATTTTACACTTCAAACACAGAGAGGAGCATTTGCCATGGCATTTTCAAGAGAATCGGACTTTGAATTGGCGGTGATTCAGGCGCTCCAAGAACGCGGCTGGAAAGACGGTCTGCTGAAAAATCCCTCTGAGGCTGATTTGATTCAAAACTGGGCAAAGATCCTCTATGAAAATAACCGAGGAATTGACCGGCTCAACGATTATCCGCTCACTGATGGCGAGATGGCTCAGGTGGTGGAGCAGGTCAAGGCCCTCCGCACCCCGCTGAAGCTCAACGGCTTTATCAACGGCAAGACGGTCACGATCACCCGCGACAACCCAGAGGACAAGGCCCACTTGGGCAAAGAGGTTTCACTGAAGATCTATGACCGCCGGGAGATCGCCGCGGGGCAGAGCCGGTATCAGATCGCCCAGCAACCCAAGTTTCCTACGGCGTCCAGAATGCTCAATGACCGCCGGGGTGACCTTACGCTTTTGATCAATGGGATGCCAGTGATCCATATTGAGTTGAAAAAGAGCGGGATCCCGATCAGCCAGGCCTGCCACCAGATCGAAAAATATGCCGCTGAAGGGGTTTTTACCGGCCTGTTTTCCCTGATCCAAATTTTTGTCGCCATGAACCCGGAGGAGAGCGTTTATTTTGCCAACCCCGGCCCGGACGGGAAGTTCAACCAGGATTTTTACTTTCACTGGGCGGATTTCAACAACGAGCCCATCAACGACTGGAAACGGGTCGTCGGCGCTTTTCTCTCCATCCCCATGGCCCATATGCTGATCGGATTTTATACCGTCGCGGATCGGTCCGACGGCATTTTGAAGGTCATGCGCTCCTATCAATACTACGCCGCCAGTGCCATTTCTGACCGGGTGGCAAAGGCCAAGTGGGAGGGAAAGGAACAGCTTGGCGGCTACATATGGCACACCACCGGGTCGGGAAAAACTATGACCTCCTTTAAGTCGGCCCAGTTGATCGCTTCCAGCAAAGATGCCGACAAGGTGATCTTCCTGGTGGATCGAATCGAGCTGGGGACCCAAAGTCTGCGGGAATACCAAGGGTTCAAAACCGAAAACGAAGAGGTGCAGGCGACGGAGAATACCGGCGTCTTGGTGAGCAAGCTCAAAAGCCCGAACCCCTCAGATACGCTGATCGTCACCTCCATTCAGAAAATGAGCCATATCAAGGACGAGGCGGATGGCGGCTTAAAAGCCGCCGATCTGGAGTTGATGAAATCCAAGCGGATCGTCTTTATTGTGGATGAATGTCATAGAGATACCTTTGGCGACATGATGGCCACCATTAAAGCGACGTTCCCTAAAGCGATGTTTTTCGGCTTTACCGGGACGCCGATCCTGGACGAGAACGGGAAGAAGGACAGCACCACGGCCACGGTGTTTGGCAACGAGCTGCATCGGTACAGCATCGCCGATGGGATCCGGGACAAAAATGTGTTGGGATTTGATCCCTACAAGGTGCTGGTCTATAAGGACCGCGACCTTCGGGTAGCTATCGCGCTGGAGAAGGCCAAGGCGAAGGATGAGAGGGAAGCGCGAGCCGACCCGGAGAAGTCCAAGATTTATTACCAGTACATGGCCCTGCCCATGGCCGGACACAAAGACGAAAATGGGAGCTACGTCAAGGGGATCGAAGACCTTCTTCCGCAGAGCCAGTATGCCACAGAAGAGTTCCGGGACAGAGTGGTGGATGATATCCTGGAAAATTGGGACGATTTGAGCCGGGACGGAAAATTCCACGCGATCTTTGCCACCTCCAGCATCCCGGACGCCATTGATTATTATGGCATTTTTAAGAAGAGGGGGACCGCGCTGAAAATCACGGTTCTTTTTGACCCCAATATTGACAATACCGAGGGCGCGCTCATCAAGGAGGAAGGGCTCAAGGAAATCATCGAGGACTATAACGCTCGCTATGGTCAGGACTTTGCCATCCCCACCTTCGACAAGATGAAAAAGGATATCTCCGCCCGGCTGGCCCACAAGGAGCCCTACCAGCGTATTGAAACCGAGCCAGAGAAGCAAATCGACCTGCTCATCGTAGTGAACCAGATGCTGACAGGTTTTGACTCCAAATGGCTCAACACGCTCTACTTGGATAAAGAGATCCGCTACCAGGATATTATTCAGGCGTTTTCCCGGACTAACCGGCTTTTCGGTGCGGACAAGCCTTTTGGAACCATTAAATATTACCGTCGGCCCCACACGATGGCCAGGAATATTGAAGATGCTGTGCGCCTGTATTCGGGAAATCGCCCACTGGGACTGTTTGTAGATCGGCTCCCCAAAAATTTGACCGACATGAACGCCATCTTCGCCCAAATCAAGGCGCTTTTCCATAGCTGTGGGGATCCGGACTTCATGGCCCCACCAAAGGAAACCGCCGACAGGGGGCGCTTTGCCAAGCTGTGGAGGCAGTTTAACGAGGTGATGGAGGCGGCGAAGGTGCAGGGGTTTCGGTGGACCCAGCGGGAGTATGATGTGAAGGACGAGGACGGAAAAAAGACGGGAACCATCCGCATGGATCTGGATGAGCGGACGTATCAGATCCTGGCCAAGCGGTATAAGGAGATGTTCACGTCAGGCTTGGGGGAGGATGGAAGCGGCGGGGAGGATCTCCCCTATGAGGTGGACCCTTATCTGACCACCATCGACACAGGCAAGATCGATTCCGACTACATGAATTCCCGGTTTGAAAAATATCTGAAAAAGCTGAATGAGGGGGCGGAGGACCTCCAGGCCGCAGAGAGTGAGCTGCACGGCACCTTTGCCACCCTGACCCAGGAAGAGCAGAAGTACGCGGAGCTTTTCCTCCATGACATTCAGCAGGGGAATGTTCAGGCCCAGCCGGGAAAGACGTTCCGGGATTACATTACCGAATATATGGAAAGCGCGAAAAACGACCAGATTCACCGCCTTGCCGCTCTGCTGGGGCTGGACGAGGGTATGCTTCGTGGCATGATGTCCCGGCATATTACAGAGGAAAATATCAATGAATATGGCCGCTTTGACGCGCTGAAGGGAACGGTGGACCTTGCGAGAGCAAAGGCATATTTTGAAGCGCGCGAGGGGCATATGATCATCCCGCCCATGGTGCATCCAAAGGTAGATAAATTGCTACGCAGCTTTATCCAGCGAGGTGGGTTTGATGTGGAGGAACCCTAGACGGCGGAACAATCAGACATAAGAAGAGGCCAGGGAACAGCACGGTTCCCTGGCCTTCTTGTTCACCCTTGGGACCAATGTGCTTTTCACGAAAAGGATCATAGCTCCGAAGTGCGGAGAGTGGAAATAAATCGGCTGTTTTCTTGTTCCCTTGGCAACCCGATCGCCCCTCACCAGTGTAAGCCCTAAATTGAAAAATAAGGAGAGATGATCATGCTGGAATCCATCACCAAAGACGACCTTTTCTGCACGTACTATGCACAATGGGTCCGCGTCTACAAGGAGGGAGCTGTCCGAAAAGTTACCCTCGGCAAGTACCACATGGCCCAGGCTTGGCTGGAAAAGCTGATCCCGGACATCCGGTTGAGGGATATGAGCCGTGTCGTGTATCAGCAGATGCTCAATGACTATGCGCTTTTTCATGAACGCCAGACCACCATGGATTTCCACCATCAGCTAAAAGGCGCGGTGTTGGATGCCGTTGATGATGGCCTGATCGACCGTGATCCCACCCGGAAGGCGATCATTAAGGGGAAAACCCCCGCCGCAAAGAAAATGAAGTATCTCAACCAGTTTGAACTACATACGCTTCTCAGCAGTTTGGACCTGGGAAGTGAGATCAACTGGGACTGGCTTATTCTGCTGACGGCCAAAACAGGTCTGCGATTTTCAGAGGCGTTGGCCTTGACCCCGAGGGATTTTGATTTTTCCCATCAGCTTCTCTCTGTCAGCAAGACATGGAATTATAAAGATGGCGGCGGTTTTATGCCGACAAAGAACAAATCATCGGTTCGGAAGGTGCAGATCGACTGGCAGACGGTCATTCAGTTTTCCGAGCTTGTCAAACGGCTGCCGCTGGATGAGCCCATTTTTGTGACGGGAGAGCCAGTCTACAACTCAACCGTCAACGCCGTTCTGGCCCGGCACTGCAAGAGGGCGAATATACCCGTTATCTCCGTTCACGGCCTTCGCCATACCCACGCGTCGCTTCTGCTTTTTGCCGGGGTATCCATCGCCAGCGTCGCCCGCCGCCTGGGACATTCCAGCATGACAACAACGCAAAAGACCTATTTGCACATCATTCAGGAGCTGGAAAATCAGGATGTGGATCTAGTGATGCGGTCCCTGTCCGGACTCAGCTGACGTTCGCAAAATTATCATGATCAGTACCGCCCTAAGCCGCAGCGGAATATGAAGATCAAACCCTTCAGCGCCTGACTTTGGGGCGGTTTCGGTGGAACTGATTGGTGGCTTCGATCTTATCTTCCAAAGCAGTACGGAAGTTGCGGCGATTAAAACGCTGGGTATAGAATGGCGTATTGACAGGGCAGAGCAATTCCCCCGCTGTAATCAATGAAAGGCGGCCCTGTTGTCAGAGGCAAGAGGTACCCTGCGATAAACTAGCCAAGGCCCGCTCAGGATCATCCTGAGCGGGCCTTGGCTATTTTTTGCCGTATTCGTCCTTCAGGCTTTGGTGTCCCTTCTGGGCTTTCGTCCGTAGCTCCTCCGACGTGGTGATCTGCCACTGGGGGTCTGGCCTGCCGAGGTCAAGACGCATACACGCGGGGAATTCCGCATGCGGGTCAAAGTCGGGGTCACGCTCAACCATCTGCCGCCACACGCTCTTCCCGCTCTTTTTTGGCGCGGTCACGTCATACGAGTCGAGAACGTGGTAGGTGTCAATGGCGCGGAGAAATTCCTCGGCGGTGAGCGTCCCGGCGAGGTACTCCTTGCGCTTGCCGGAGGCCAACTCGCTCCAGGCGCCGAACGCCACGCTGTCGATCTGGAAAAGCTCCGCTCTCCTGTCAGGTGGGGCGTCCTCGTATCGGATCGCCCTCTCGGAAAGCAGATGCCTCATGTCATCGCAGACCGCCAGGGCGGGATCGGCGTCGGCATTCCGCTTCCGCATAAGCTGGGCGCCGTGCTCTTGGCAGAACGAGCGGTAGCAGTATTTCGTCTCCGCCTTGGTTTTGGGCACAAAATAACTCCAGCAACACGCGCACCGCGCGAATCGTTTCTTTTGATGAAAGTACAGAAACAGCTCAAGCCAGCGGAGATCCCTCAGCGACGCGAGGCAAAACTCCATCCGCCCGCTGAATGGGATCGCGCCCTCCGAGCGTTCAAAGGACGGCGGCGGGATCCGCTGGGCAAGTACCGGGTAGGTGCTGATGACCTTTTCGTACCGCTCTGCCTGTGTGGCCCGTTCCATCCCGTCAAAGGCGATCTCAAAAATGTTCTCCGTCCGGGTCCGGGCGTCCAGCGGCTCCATCAGGCTCCACATGATGAAGCCCGCGTCTTCCTCAGTCCGTACCTCTTTCGCGGCCTGCGCCAAAAAGTGAGTGACAAACTGCCAGCTGGTCCTGTCGATCGGCTCAAGCAGCTCCGCGGCGCGGCGCGCTTCCTCCAGGTCGAGATAGGGGTATGTCATCCATAGCTCGTCCACCGCCTTTCGATAAGGCGCGTAGTCGGCCTCGATGTACCGTTCCAGGTCCTCCAGCGCCGTGGTGACCTCGCCGCGCTCTTCCCCTACGGCGATCTCTATCTTCTTTCCGTCAAGGAACAGGTGAATGATTTTTTCAATGGCCGCCACGGTCACACCCCGTCTCCACATCAACTTTTGAGAAACCGCGAAAGTCACCTTACCATGTAGAAACTGACAGCAGAATTGTACCATAAAGATGGCCGGAGGACAAGGCTAGTGGACCTTGACAACAAAAGACCCGCCATCGGAGGCGATACCCGCCGGGGGAAGTACGCCGGGACGGCATGCGCGTCACGGCCAGAGCGTACCAACGGCGAGAAAACATGTGAGTGAGATCCTCACACAGGAGCAAGTATGGTGCGCGGCCAGCAACAAGCAAAATCAGGAGGTGATCCGATTGAGAGAGTCCAAATTCAAGTCCTACGACGAGCTGCCGCTGTTTCTCAATGCGGAGACGGTGGCGGCGGTGCTGGGGGTGGCGCCGTCCAGTGCGTATGAGCTGATGCACAAGGCGGGGTTTCCTACGCTTCGGGTGGGTAGCAGGATGGTGGTGCCGAAGGAGAAGTTCGTCCAGTGGGTGGAGGAGCGCACGAAGGGAGATGGCGGCTCATGCTGAGCGAGAGGCTCCAGCGGCGGTTCACGCTGCCCAACGAGGTGTTCCAGTTGGATCTCTCCCCCAGGGCGAAACTGGTCTACGCCTACCTGCTCTACTGTGAGGACCGCCGGACACATCAGTGCTGGCCCAGCTATCAGCAGATCGGGATCAACACGGGGATGGACAAAAAGACGGTGCGGAAGTACATCGCGGAGCTGGTGGAGAAGGGCCTCATCACCACGGAAAACACCAGCGTCATCACCAGAGCTGGTGTCAAGCGCAACGGCACCCTGCGCTACACCATCCGTCCCATCCAAGAGGCGGCGGAGCTCTACCACCAGCGGCAACTGCAACAGGTGGAGGCGGACACGGCGCGGTGGAGGGCACAGAAATCCGCCACGGAAGAAAAAGCAGGATAAAGGGGTGCCGCCGCTTACGGCGGCCCCCCGGCCACTTCTGCCCGCGGTGCGGGCAGTTTGCGGGGGACGGGGATGACCTCATTTCAGAGAGGAAAAAGGCCGGTTGACCTCATCTGGGGCCTCTTCCTTAGAGCCACCGGCGGTTCCCCGGCACCAAGCACACAAAATGGAGGTATTTATGAGCAAAACAAAACTTGACAGAAAAATGACCATCCGTATGTCTGAACTGACCGCCTTCCGCCTGGAGCGGGACTACCGACTGGACGGCAGCCGGAGCAAGAACGAGTTTATCGAAAAGGCCATCGTCCGCGCTCTGGATGGTCTGGAGGCCGAGCAGAGCCAGACGCTCCCCGTCACGCTCCAGGCCGCCATCGACGGCCGCCTGGGTCTCTTCGAGGATCGCGTCGCCAAGCTCCTGTTCAAGCTGGCGGTGGAACACGACATGGGGCTGTCCGCTCTGCTGGATGGGCGAAATGTTGACCCGGACTACTTGAAAAAACTCCGGGCGGAGAGCGTCAGGAATGTGCGGGCCACCAACGGGCGGCTGACCTTCGAGGGCAAGGCGCGGGAGCGGGAGGAGGACGAATGGCAAGACTGATCGTCAAGAGCCCCTACCTCAAGGGGAGCGGCAAGGGCGGCTACGCCAAGTACATCGCCACGCGGGACGGCGTGGAGAAATTGGAGCAACAGCCCTCCGGCTATGCGGCGTACATGGCCCGGCGGCCTCGCTCCCACGGTCTGTTCGGCGACGAGGACTGCGTGGACTTGGATAAGGCCCTCCAGGAGATCGACGCCTACCCCGGCAACATCTGGACCCACATCCTCTCCCTAAAGCGGGAGGACGCGGCGCGGCTGGGCTACGATCACGCCGCCCCGTGGCGAAACCTCCTCCGCGCTCACCGCGGCGAGATCGCCCAAGCCATGCATATCCCGCCCCAGGACTTTCGCTGGTACGCCGCTTTCCACGACGAAGGGGATCACCCCCACGTCCACATGATGGCCTGGTCGGCGAAACCGGGGCAGGCGTATCTCTCCCCAGAGGGCATCCAGAAGATCAAGTCCGTCCTCACCAACGACATCTTCCAGCAGGAGATGCTCCACACCTACGAACAAAAATCTGTGAGCCGGGATGAACTGGTGCGGGAGAGCCGCCGAGTGATATGGGACCTGGCCCGGCAGATGCGGGAGGGCGTCTGTGACGCCCCCGGCATCGAGCCGCTGATGCGGACGCTGGTCACGCAGTTGGAAACGGTGCGGGGCAACAAGAAATACGGCTACCTTCCCAAGCGGGTGAAGGAGACGGTCAGAAAGATCGTGGACGAGATGGAGCGCCTGCCCGCCGTCCACGGCTGCTACCAAACCTGGTGGGCGCTCCAATGTGAGATCGAGAACTACTATGCGGAGCGAGCGCGCCGGCGGCCTCCCCTCTCGGAACGAAAGGAGTTCCGGCCCATCCTGAACGCCGTCATCCAGGAGGCGGAACGTGTGCGCTGGGGAGCGTTCACCTTTGAGGACAGAGGGATAGAGGACGAGTGCGAGGACGAGGGACTGGCCTCCGCGCCTCAAACCCTCTGGCGACAGATCGCGGCCTACCAGGAGGCCAAGGCTGTCCTCGGCGACGACGACGCCCGGTGGTCCGAGAAGGAGGAGGCGGTCCGCACGCTGGAAGTTCTCTGGGACGAGGGCCTGACGGTGGCGGCGCACCAGTTGGGCAAGTGTTACCGGGACGGGCTCGGGGTGATGCCGGACGATGAAAAGGCAGAGGCGTGGTTCCGCAAGTCCGCCGAGGCGGGAAATGACTTCTCCCAATACGCGCTGGGGAAGCTGCTCCAACAAGAGGGACGCGTCAAGGAAGCAGTGGAGTGGTA
The DNA here is from genome assembly GCA_947625815.1 of uncultured Oscillospiraceae bacterium. Taxonomy (GTDB): domain Bacteria; phylum Bacillota; class Clostridia; order Oscillospirales; family Oscillospiraceae; genus RUG626. The sequence continues at coordinate 5,389 of CANQPU010000021.1, read as the reverse complement.
TGAGAGGGCCGCTGCCCAGGGCAATCAGTACGCCGCCTATCGGCTGGGGAAGTTGTACCTTACGGGCGAGGAAGTCCCCAAAGACGCAGAGAAGGCGGTCAGACACCTGACCGCCTCCGCCGAAGCCGGAAACCAATATGCCCAGTACACCCTGGGAAAGCTGTACCTCATGGGACAGGAGGTGGGGCAAGACCGGGAAACGGCCTTCTACTGGTTCACTCAAGCCGCCGACCAGGGCAACGCCTACGCCCAGTTCTTCCTGGACCGCTGGGACACCCTGGCCCAGCCCGACGTAATGCTCGCCGCCACCCGCCTGCTCCACCACCTGGCCCAAACCTTCCGCCAAGACACCGTCCCGCCCAAGGCCCCGGTGGGACTGGCGCCGGTAGACCGAAAACTGCGGGCCAGGGTCAGAGAGAAGAAGATCGCCATGGGCCATAAGCCGGACGACCATGAGGAGCGACAGCAAATGGGCTGGGGCGGGATGTCTATGTGATGGCGGCTCGAAACACATTGGGAGCTCCGACCTCAAATGATACGGATATATCAAAGAAAAGCGGGGTGGAAATGTGTCTGGTCTGATAACTCTGGGCCGGGGCGGTGGATATTTTGGCAGAGGTGTGGTATGTGTTTTACTTACCAAAACAAAGGAGTGAGATCATATGGCAAAGCGCAGGGCCAACGGCGAGGGCAGCATCCGCAAGCGCAAAGACGGCCGCTGGGAGGGGCGGTATACCGCCGGATACGACCCCAAAACAGGCAAGCGCAAGGTCAAGAGCGTGCTGGGGAAGACCCAGGCCGAGGTCAAGGAAAAGCTCAAAGCGGCGATGGAGCAGGCCCAGCAGGTAGATGTGATTCGCGCGGAGGACTACACGGTGGCGACCTGGCTGCGGACCTGGTACGAGCTGTACTCCAAGCCCAATGTCCGCCCGTCCACCGCCGAATACTACCGCCGCAGTATAGAACTTCATGTGGGGCCGCGGATCGGGGATATCAAGCTGAACCAGCTGACCGGCAGGGACCTTCAAAAGCTCTACCATGACCTGCTGGAAAATGGGCGGCTCAGAAAGGCACAGCGGGCGAAGACGCCGGGGTTGAGCGGGGCCACCGTCCGGGGCATCCACATGATGCTCCACAACGCCCTGGACCGGGCGGTAAAGGAGCGGCTGATCCTCCGCAACCCCACGGAGGACTGCATCATCCCCAAAATAGAGCGGCAGGAGATGAAGATCCTCCAGCCGGAGGATATGAGGGCCTACCTCCAGGCGGCGGACAGGCGCGGGGTTTTGCCCATGTTCTACCTGGAGCTGGTCAGCGGCATCCGCAAGGGCGAGTTGGTGGCCCTTCTCTGGGACGACCTGGACCCGCAAAGGCGCACGATCTCCATCAGCAAACAGGCGGCGGCGAGAGGCGGCAAGATCCTTGTCAGCCGCCCCAAAACGGAGACCTCCGTGCGAAAAATATCCATCCCACAGGAGGCGGTGGAGCTTCTGCGGCGGGAGCATGAAAAACACCCCGACAGCCCCTACCTGTTTCCCTCGCCCCTCACCGGCGGGATGTACCACCCGGACTCGGTGGTGAACCTACACAAAAAGATCCTGCGGGACGCGGGACTGCCCCACCTTCGCTTTCACGATTTGCGCCACACCTTCGCGACCATGGCGCTCCAGAACGGAGTGGATGTGAAGACCGTCTCCGCCATGCTGGGGCACTACGACGCCGGGTTCACCCTCCGCACCTACACCCACGCCACAAGACAAATGCAGGAGCAGGCGGCGGAGACCATGGGCGCGTTCATGGAGCAGGTCATGTAGCGCAGGAAACAGCAAAAGCGCCGGGCGGGAGGGATAACCTCCTGTCCGGCGCTTTTTGTCCCTTTCCGGGCCTTTTCCCGTGTGGGTCACGGTGTGGGTCAGAGGGCAAAAAACCAGGGCGGTCTTGGTGACAAGACCGCCCTGGGGTGGTGGGAGCGGGTGGATTCGAACCACCGTAGCTTACGCAACAGATTTACAGTCTGCCCCCTTTGGCCGCTCGGGAACGCTCCCATATTCGATTGTCTGCCCCTCCCGCCGTGGCCGATGGCGGAGTGGAAACGGGGCTGTCATGCCCGCCCTTGCCCTTACCCAAATCGAAGCCCAGCGAAGCGGGTTCGATTTGGAGAGGAAGAAGGAGACTGCGGATGTGGAGTTTTCGCCGCCAGGCGGAAACGGAACGCAGCAGGCTTCTTCTGACGATGGAGCTGGTGGACGGACTCGAACCCCCGACCTGCTGATTACAAATCAGCTGCTCTACCAACTGAGCTACACCAGCACGTGGCGCTCTGTCCAACAGCAGAGGCTATTCTAACAAAAAAATCGCCGCTTGTCAACACCCAATTTCCGCCGCCGGCGGAAAAAACGGCGGGGGGTCAGCGGCGGTCGGCGGAGGCCAGGGTGACGGCCCAGACGCCCGCGGCCCCGGCGGTGAGCAGCACCCGGGCGCACTCGCTGAGGGTGGCCCCGGAGGTGACCACGTCGTCCACCAGCAAAACGCGCTTGCCCGCCACTTGCGCCGGGTCCAGAAGGGTATACGCCCCCAGGGCGTTGGCCCGACGGGCGGCGGGGTCGTGGAGAAGGGACTGCTGGCCGGCGGCGTTGGTCTTGCGCAGCAGGGGCGTCTCCGTGGCGCCCCTGGCCTGGGCTACGGCGTGGGCCAGGAGCCGCGCCTGGTCGAACCCCCGGCGGCGCAGGCCCTTGGGGGAGAGGGGCGGCCAGGAGATGAGGTCGAAGTCCTGGGGAAAGTGGTCCTGGGCGCACTGGGCCACCAGCGGCCCCAGGGCCTTGGCGTAGCCCAGCTTGCGCTGGAACTTGAAGCGGCGGACGCACCCCGGCACCGCGTCCCGGTAGCTCAGGGCGCTGGCACAGCCCTCCAGCAGGTCGATCTTCCGCTCCGCCTTGCCGCCCTCCCGCCAGGGGAGAGACCTCTGGCAGTCGGGGCAGAGCATCCCGTGGCGCTCTACACCGCCCCGGCAGAAGGGACACCGGGGCGGGAAGAGGAGGTCCAGCAGGCCGCTCATGCCGCCACCTCCCGGGGGCGCTGCATGAGGGAGATGATGGCCGAGGACAGGGTGACCGACACCAGGGACCACAGGAGGTTCACAAGGGGCAGGTAGCTCAGGGAGAGCGCCAGGATCACAAGGTCGGTGAAGAGGTAGCACCGGCCCACGTCCCAGCCGGAGAGCCGGGAGATGGTGAGGGCCAGGGCGTCGTCCCCGCAGCAGGCGCCCCCGGCGCTCACCACCAGCCCCACGCCGACGCCCACGAAGAGCGCCCCCAGCGGCGCGGCCAGGGCGGGGTAGGGGGAGAGGTCCCGGATGAGGGGCGGAAAGCGCTCCAGCACGGCGTAAAAGCCGGAGTAGAGCAGGGTGGAGATGACGGCGTTCTTGGCAAAGCCCCGGCCCAGCACCCGGAAGGCCAGGAGGTAGCACAGAAGGTCCAGGACCGGCTCAGACAGGCTGGGCGAGACGCCGAAAAAATGGCGCAAAAGAAGGGTGGCGCCCAATACGCCACCTTCTGTGATGCCCGCCTGGGTGTGGATGCTGTACAGGCCGAAGGCCAGGATAAAAGCCCCCAGGGCCATGAGGATGTAGGTGTGGAAAAAGGTCTTGCGCGCGCTCAAGGTATCCCTCCTAAATCAGGATGGGGGTCAGGACCGCTCCAGCTCCCGGTAGAGGGCGGCGGCCTCCCCCTTTTGGGCGTGTTCGTCCACCGCCAGCACCTCCACGCGGGTGACCCGCTGGCCGAAGCGGAGTTCGATCACGTCTCCGATCTTCACGTCGTAGGAGGCTCTCTGGGGACGGCCGCCCACCCAGACCCGGTCGCTGTCGCAGGCCTCGTTGGCCACGGTGCGGCGCTTGATGAGCCGGGAGACCTTCAGCCATTTGTCCAGTCTCATCGCGCGATCCCTCCAAAGCGCCCGAAGGGCAGCACGATCCAGATCGCCCGGCCCAGGACGCAGCGCTGATCCACCATGCCGATGTCGGGCACGCGGGAGTCGCTGGAGGCGTTGCGGTTGTCCCCCATGACGAAGACGCAGCCCTCCGGCACGGTGACGGGGTACTGGTCGATAAACTGGTCGTAGACAGCCCGCATAGGTTCGCCCAGATAGGGTTCGGCCAGCTCCTCGCCGTCCACGGTGACGGTGCCGGTGTCGTAGTCCACGTCCACGGTCTGGCCGCCGGTGGCGATGACCCGCTTGACGATGGGGGTGCCGTTGCGGAAGGTGGAGGGGGCTAAGACCACCACGTCGTCATTGCGCGGGGTGTAGCCGATGCTCTGGAGCAAGAGCATATCCCGGTCGTGGAGGGTGGGGTACATGGACAGGCCGTCCACCCCGATCAGCCGCCCCAGGAAGGTGGACACCACCACCAGCACCGCCAGGGCGAACAAAACGGGCTGGAGCCAGCTGAAGAGCTGGTAGGCCACGGACTGGGCGGGGGTGTCCGGGGTGTACATGGGGTCCAGTTCCAACTCCTGGCCCCGGTCGGGCGCGGTGCGGTCCATAGAGGTTCCTCCTGTCTCCAGATTATGCGAGTTCCATTATACGGGTTCTCCCCAAAAATTGCAAGCCGCGGGGCCTCAGCGCCCCAGGGCCAGCCGCTCCCGGCCGTGGCAGGTGAAGAGGAGGATCTGGCGGGTCTTCGCCAGTTCGTCCAGCAGGCCCAGGGCCAGGCGGAGGCGCGTGTCGTCGAAGTTGCACAGGGCGTCGTCCAGCAGCAGGAAGGGGGGATCCTCCTCCGGCAGGGCCAGCAGGCAGATGGCCAGGCGCAGCGCCAGGTACACCTGGTCGGCGGCGCCCTGGCTCAGGAGCTGGGTATCCCGGAGGCCGTCGTCGCCCTGGGCGCTGGCCTGGAAGTCACGGGTGAAGGAGGTGGCGGTGTAGCGCCCGCCGGTGAGGCGGGAGAGCAATTCCCCGGCCTTGGCGTTGAGGACGGGGGAGAAGCGGGTCTGGAGCTGGGCGTTGGCCGCCGTCAGGGCGTCCATGGCCAGGTTGAGGACGGCCAGGCGCTCCTCCTCCGCGGCGATCTCCCGCTCCAGGGCGGTTTGGGCCTCCTCCAGCGGCTCCAGCCCGCCCAGGGCCTCCTCCTCGCCCTGGGCGCGGGCGAGGCGGGCGCGGCAGCGCTCCAGCTCGCCGGCGATCCGGGCGCGATCCGCCTCGTCCTGGGCCAGCGGCCACCGGGGCAGATCGTGCACCGCCGGGGGCGCGGGAGGCTCCCCCTGGGCGGAGATGGCCTCCCAGGCGGCGCGGGCGGCGATGTGTTCATCCTGGGCGGCCTGGGCCGCTTTCTGGGCCTCCGCCCAGGCGTTCTCCGCCGCCTGGTGGGCGGCCAGCGCGGCGGCGTCCCGGCGGG
>CANQPU010000020.1 GCA_947625815.1 uncultured Oscillospiraceae bacterium | reverse complement strand
GATAATAAAGGATTATCTTCCTGTCACTCTCCGCCGCCGGAAATCAGGCGAATTTTTGCCCACAAATCAAGACCTCCGGCTGAGCCGGAGGTCTTGACTATTCATGTGAGTATCCGCGTCACCTCCGACCCCGGATCTGCGTAGCATGGGGATGAGGTGAGTCATTTGGAAAATAGAACGCCTTCGGCTGTCGCCTACATCAGAGGCGGGGAGAGGTATTCGGGGCTTACAGGGACGGTCCGGCTCCTTCCGCGATGCGCCGGGACGCTGGTCATCGCGGATATTAGGGGCCTGCCTACCACGGATACCGGCTTTTTCGGCTTTCATATCCACGAGGGCGGCGATTGCCGCGGCGACGGATTCCCCAACACGGGCGCCCATTATGATCCGGCGGCCACGGGGCACCCGCGTCATGCGGGCGACCTCCCTCCGCTGCTCAGCGACAACGGGCGGGCGTACTGTCAGGTGCTGACGGGCAGGTTCCGGGTGAGCGAGGTCATAGGCAGAACCGTTGTTATCCACGGCGGCCCGGACGATTTCACGACGCAACCGTCCGGGAACGCGGGGGAGAAGATCGCCTGCGGCGTCATCCGCCGCGCTTGACGGCGCGTCATTGCAAAAACAGGGGCGATGCAGGTGAAAAGGAGCTCGCCGCCCCCGGTCAGGGCGATCTCCATATCTCCGGCGCTCTATCAGGGCCAGCGCCGGGGTAATCTCGGAGCGTAAAGCTCCGGACAGCACAAGGCCGCGGGACGGAAAGTCCCGCGGCTTTGTTTCGTTATGACGGGGCAGCTTTTCCCCTCCTGCGCGGCCGGCTGAAGAGGCTTGTCGCAAACGCGGGCAAAATGAGCCGGTCGAGGTCCGGCACGGTCAAACCGCGTACAGGGCAGGGGCTGAGGCTCCCGCTCAGTTCGACTTCTCCTCGATACCCTTGGAGCGGAGGCGCTGGTCCTCCACGAAGGAGCGGGTGTCGCTGGCGGTCTCGGGCTGCGCGTCGAAGACGGTGGGCTGGTTCAGGACGATCTGCGGGAACGGGACGTTGATGTTGTTCTGGTCGAACATGAGCTTGAGCTCCCGGTTCAGGTCCCGCTGGACCTGGTAGACGTCCTCCTCCTTGCACTTGGCCACGAACAGCAGGTCCACGCTGGAGGCCGCCAGGGCGTTGACGCCCTTGTAGAAGGGGCCGTCCACGATGGAGGGGATGCGCTCCCGGATGCCCTTCAGGTTCTCGCTGATGATCCGCTCCACATGGGGGATGGACTCGCCGTACTCGATGCTGATGTACGCCTTCGCCACAGACAGCTCCTGGGTCTGGTTGATGATGGAGCTGATGGCGCTGTTGTTGATGATCTTCACATTGCCGCCCGCGTCCACGATCTTTGTGGTACGCACGCCGATCTCCTGCACGGTGCCGCGCCAGTCGTCGATGACGACGATGTCGCCCACCTGATATTCACCCTCCAGCACGATAAAGAGTCCGGCGATGATGTCGGCGACCAGGCTCTGGGCGCCGAGGCCGATGACCAGAGAGAGGATCCCGGCGCTGGCGATGAGCGTGGCGGTGTTGACCCCCCAGGCCCCCAGGACCATGAGCGCGCCGGCGATGAGGATGATCCAGCGGATGAAGCTGTTGAGGAGCTTCACCACCGTGATGCCCCGGTTGCTTTTCCGGAACATCCGGCTCAAGAGCCAGCGGATGGCGGCGGAAAGGACCAGCGCCACGGTGATGATCTGGATGCTCTTGATGAGGGCGGGGATCTTCTGATAGAGGTCCTGGATCACATAATGATCGCTCACGGAGCGGTTGAAAACCGACCGTTCCCCGTAGATATACGGCGTCAGCGCGAACGCCGCCGCGGTGATGATCACGAGCGCCGCGATCAGCAGGATCCTGCCGGTGGATGTTTTCTTTTTCATAGCCTTTGCTCTCCTTTGGTGTTATATTTTGACCTCGGCCGTGTAGAGGACCAGTTCCTTTTGGGGCGCGGAGGGATCGGCGGTCTCGCAGGTCACGGTAAAGGTGGCCGTGCGGCCTAAAAGTCCCGCCCGGATCGCCACGTCGATCCTCTGGTCGTCCTGAATATCGTCGGTGAAGGCGCATTCCGATATCCGCCCGTCCGCGTCCGTCAGAGTGGCTCGGAAATGGCTCCACCAGCCGTTATCGTCCCGGAACGACAAGGTGAAATGGAAGTACCCGTCCACGTTGCAGGTGCACTCGTGTTGGATGCCCAGCCAGCGAGTCACCGGCGGGGAGGCGCTGGTCGCCACGGGCCGTTCATCCAGGGTGATGTCCCCCAGCGCCGAGGGCATGACCACCGCCACGGTGTAGCGCATACCGGGCGTCAGCTCCCCGGCGGTGAGCTGATTCGGCCCCTCCGCCAGGGGAAAGGTCCGGCGGGTGAAGTCGTTGTATACCACGGCGCTGAGCTCCCCGCCGCTTTTTTCCACGTCCACGTCAAAGGAGATGGCGCTGTCCGTGCTCTCGGCGGAGACGATGGACGCCTCCGCCCGGGGCGGAAGAAGTCCACCGGCCGCGGCCATGACCAGCACCGCCGCCACGGCAACCACGCCCGCCGCGGGAGGCAGGGTCCGGGCCGCCTTTTTCTTTTTCCGGGGCCTCCCCGCGGGAAATTCCTCCGGGTCCCGCCATTCCGGGACCTCCCGCTCCGACGCGGGCTGGGGATTTTCCGGGCAGGAGGCGGATTCCTCCGGCGTCCGGGGAAATTCGCCCGTGTCCCGGTTAAATTCAATCATCCCGCTCACCTCCGTCCTTTTTTCTCCTGATGATGAAGAGGATCACGATAAAGAGGATCGCCAAAAGCGCCGCGCCGCCCGCCAGCAGCCAGGGGCTCACGGCGGGCCCTCTACGGAGCCCGGCCAGGTCGGACAGGAACTGCCCGTAAAGCTCCTCCATGTCGCTCTGCGGGTCGCCGTCCCTCCCCCGGGAGGGGAGCCCGTCCGCCCGGTCCATATAGTCTGCCAGGAGCGCCTCCAGCTCTCCGGCGTCGTACTTCCCGCTGTCCACGGCGGACGCGATCTCCGCCCTGGCGCTGTTTTCGAACCGCTGGAGACGCTGGGCCTGCTCCGTCTCCCGTTTTACGTCGTCAAAGGCCGACCGGAGCTCCCCGACGCTCTCGTCGGGGTTGTCCTCCGAAAATTCCACGGCCCCCAGGATGTCGGCGTACTGCCGGTGCAGGTCAATGACCCGTTCCCCGTCGTGCTCCCGGACGAGCTTCTCCGCTTCCCGCAGAAGCTCCGCCTTCACCTGCTCAAATTCAGCCCGCTTGGCGCTGTCAACAGGCGGCTGCGGGACGTCGGAGGGACCGGGTCCGTCCGGGCCCTCGGGTTTGTCCGGGTCGTCCGGGGTATCCGGCTCGTCGGGGGTATCGGGATCGTCGGGGGTATCGGGATCGTCAGGGGTGTCGGGCGCGTCGGGATCGTCCGGGGTATCCGGCTCACCGGGGTCGCCTGTGCTCCCCGTATCCCCCGTGTTCCCGGTATCCCCCGCATCTCCCGTGCCCCCCGCACTCCCGGTGTTCCCCCCGTCTCCGGTGTCTCCATTGTCCCCGCTGTCCCCGGGCTCGTCGGGGGACTGGGCGGCTTCCCGCAGGGCCTCCACCGCGGTGCGGACGTCCCGCAAAAGCTCGGAGACCTCCGCGATGTCGCCGTCAGCCGCGGCGACGGCGGCCTCCACGCTCTCCCGCACGCTGTCTATGTACTCCGCGGCCTCGGGCGGGTCGTCCGTCCGCTTCATGCCCTGGAGGGCCTCGTCCAGCGCCTTTGCCAGGGCGTCGTTCATGCCGGCCGTGTCCTTCGCCGAGCCGATGGCCGCCAGCGCCTCCTTCGCGGGGGAGGCGGCGGGGTCAGGCTCCGCGCCGGTGAGGCTGGCCGCGGCGTCCAGATATTCCTTCTGGGCCCGGCCCTGGGCGGCCTTTTGGGCAAAGCCGGTCACGGCCTGCTCCACCAGGGCGTCCAGCTCCTGCCGGGCGTTTTCAAGGCCGCCGGAGGGGGTGACCTCCTCCACTCTGTCCAGAAGCGACTCCTTGAGGGCATCGAGCTCCTCCCTGGCGCCGCTGTACATATCGGTCCCGTCATACTGAGCCGCCAGGGCTCCGATCTGCCCCGCGGCGGAGGCCTTATATCCGTCCAGCGTGTCGCCCGGGCCCGTGAAGCCCTCTCCTTGGGAAGGTCCCGGCCCCGGATCCTGGGTCATCTGGGCGTTGATCTGCGCCATGATCTCGCCGGCCAGCCCGGAGAAGTCCGCAAGCTCTCCCCCGGCATTGGCGACGGCCTGGTCGATCCGGCTCTTGCCCTCCTCCACCAGGGCGCCCACCGCTGGCGAGCCGCCCTGGGCGACCCGGTCCAGAAGCTCCTTGATCCGGCCGCCCAAATACTCGTTCATCCCGGCCGCGTCAGGCTGCTCCTCCAGCGCCAGCGCCACGTCCAGCGCCTCCAGCGCGCCGGCGGAGGAGCCGTCGGGAAGGCCGGTCTGGGCGTTCACGGGGATGTTCTCCCCGGTCAGGGCCCTGCGGCTGTCCAGATAGTCCTTCAGCGCCGCGCCCGTGTCGCGGGCGTGCTCAAACGCCGCGCCGGCCGCGTCCACGGCGGCCTGCATCCGGCCGGGATCCCCGGCAGACGCGGCGGAGGCGATGTCTCCGTAAACGCTCTCCAGCGCCTGCCGTGAGAGGGCCGCGCCCCGGGCGGTAAGGCCGCCCGCGGCCACGAACTCGTCATATGTCTGTTTTGCCGTCTGCGCCGCGGCGATGGCGGCGTCAAAATTCTCCTGCGCCTTGTCCGCGTCCTCCCTGGAGGCCGCCCCCTGGACGGCGTTGGCGTAGGTCTCCCCGAAATCCTCCACTCCCGCGGTGGACGCGGCGTCCCGGATCTCCTTCGCCGTCAGGTTCCGGTAGGCGGTGAGGGGATCGGGCAGGGGGTCCGTCCCGTTCTCCGTCAGGGCCTGATCCACCCGGTCCTTTACGCTCTCGGGCAGGGCTGTGTAATCCGCAAGCGCCCCGGCCACCTTATCCTTTGTGCCGGAGGGCACCGGGTCGGCCACGGCCTCCTTCATGGTATCAAGATGCTCGCTGAGCCACGCGTCGGCCTGCTGCCGGTCGCTGGCCTCCTGGAGCCGCGCCAGCTTCTCGCTCACCAGCGCCTCCACCTGGCTCCGGGCCATCTGATCCGCCGTCGCGGCGCCGTTCAGCGTTTCCGCCAGGGCGTCGTATTTTGCCAGGGCCTCGGCGGGACTGGCGGAGGGATCGGCCTCCCAGGCGGTGTAGGCCTCCTTAAACGCGTCCTTCGCCGTCTTCTGCTCCGCCGAGAGCGTCACATAGACGCCCCCCGGGCAGGGGACGGCCTCACTGGGCAGTGTGTCGGCCGCGCCCGGCGTGCGGGCCAGGACGGTATACTGGGTGCCGGCGGAGAGGGAGCCGAAGGTGAGCCTCCCTCCGGCGGGCGTCTGCCAGGGGGTGTAGACCGTCCTGCCGTCCGCGCCGGTGGAGGAGAGGCGGAACTGAAGGTCCCGATACTCCGCGCTCACGTCCAGCGTAAGGCTCTGATCCGTCACGTCCACCAGGGTGGTGACGTCGCCGCTGAGGGCGGGGGCCGCCTCGCATGTGCCCATCGACACGGTGACGGTGGAACCGCCCACCTGAAAGACGGCCTGTCCGCCGTCCAGGGCGGCGTCCTCCGGGAGGGGGCCGCCGGTGAAGTCCCGGTATTCGCCCGTCTCGGTCCTGTATACGGTATCCGCCGGGACCTGGAAGGTCTTGTCCGCGCTGTTATATAAAAGGACGTCGAGCGTGGGGCCGTCAAAGCTCTTGGCCTCGCCGCCGACGTAGGCGGGCTTGAGCGTAGTGGCAAAGGCCGTCTCCGTCTCGTCCCCGTTGAAAACGATCTCCCCGGTGAGGACTCCGTTCTCCACGGTGAGGGAATAGGCCTTTCCGTCCACCTCCACGGTGAAGCTTTCTATGCTCTCGTCACAGCTGCCGGAGACGGCGAGCCTGTTGGCCTCGGTCTGCGTAAACTCCAGCGCGTAGCCGCTGCGGGTAAGGACGGTCTGGCCGCCCTCCGCCGTCTCCTGATAGAAAACGTTGGACGCGCCGTCGGCCGCGGACGCGGCATAGCTGACTTTGGGGGTTTCGCCGGCGCCCCACTGGGCCACCTTGCCGAAGGACGTCCCGCCGCCGTTGAAATCCAGCGTCAGCCCCGTGCCGGTATAGCCCGTCAGATCCGCGTACGCCTCGTACCAGATATCGGACGGCGTGAGGCTCCCGGTGTCCACCACATAGCAGGAGTCGTCAATGTGCACCCCGCCGGTGAGGGCCGGGGCGGCGGTGACGGTAAGCCTGCCCACATTGTCGGCGCCGGTCCCCTCGATAAAGGGCCTGGTCGCCGCGCTGGCATAATCCTCGGCGCTGTATTGGTTATATAAGTAGACCGCATTTTTTCCGCTGTCCGCCGCGACCTCGCCGCCCTCGATCCGGAGCGTCCCGCCCTCCTCCACGGAGAGCACGCCCAAATCGTTGAGAGAGCTGTTGCCGGTGATCGAAGCGCCGGCTTCGACGACGGTGACGGCGCCGCCGTAGATGGTCTGGATGGCCGCGCCCTTCTGCTGGGACATACAGCCGGTGATAACGCCGCCGGAGACGGTGACGGAGGGGCTCTTCCCGGCGTAGGAGCCGTTTACGGGCTTGCACACGTTCATGATGGCGCCGCCCTCACGGGCGTAGCAGTTTTGGATCATGCCGCCGGTCATAGTGAGGACGCCGCCGCCCTCGTTGCGCACGCCGCCTCCGTAATTCTGGGAGCCGAAGCCGACCCCAGGCTCGGCGTAGTTGTTGTCGTTATTCTGTATGGTCGCGCCGGCCCCGATGGTCAGCTTCCCGGCATTGACGATGACCGGGGCATGGGCGGTGATGCCGGAGTTGTTGGTCACGACCGTGCCCGCGCCGCCGAAGGTGTCGTCGGATATGCTGATGCCGCCGTCCCACACGGCGCCGCCGTCCAGGGTGACGCTTCCCAGCGTCAGCTCCGCCCCGGCGGGCACATATACCAGCGCCTCCGTGTTCCCGTCGGCGCGCTTGAGGGTGACGGTGACGCCGGCGGTATAATCAGGGGTAGGCTCAGGGTCGTTTGGAACGTGCTTTCTTACGCCGGAGAAAATTATATGCTTGCCCGCCGGGATCCTGAGCGTCTCATAAAGCAGGACCTCTGTTGTATTGAGCTCTTTATTCCCGTCATTTTCGTAGACGGCAAAATACACAATGCCATCATCCGATATGTCGATGTCGTCTATCGCCTTCTGCGGGTCGGTGTAGTCTTTCCATTCCCCGTCCACTTGAAGCGCCGCCACGATCGTAGTCGCATCCGTCAGGGAAAGACCGTCCGTTTTCTGACCAAAGGTGAAGCCCGGATTGCGGACCAGCAGATTTGCCTTTAGATCCGCTGAATCGACCGCGCCGCTGCTCACCACGTAAAGAGTGCCGGCCGTCCCGCTCAGCTGCTCAGCCGGGTTTTCAAACTCCACCGTCAGCTTGGCGTCCAGCGCGCCCGTCACGTCCACGGTGCCCCGGTTGTCGTTTCCGGCATTGCCGGCGTCATACCCGATGGCGATGCCGTCGCCCATGCCGCTGACTTTGCCCGAGACCGTGACCGTCGCGCCGTCCTCTATGTAAATGCCGTTGCCGAAGCCGGCGGAGTTATTATTCAGCGTGATATCGCCCAGCGTGACGCTCTCGGCGCCCGCCGCCACGTACACCGCGCCGCCCTTTCCGGCGGCCTTGTTGCCCGTCAGAACAACGCCGTCTTCCAGGGTCAGGGAGCCGCCCCGCACGTATATGGCGCCGCCGTTATCGGCCGCGCCGGAGCCGGCGGTGACGGTGATGTTTCTCAGTGTCAGCCCGGCGCCGTCCGTCACCGTGAAGGTGGAGAAGTCCCCGGTCCTGTTCAGGGTGGGCGCCACGTCGCCTTTGTCTCCGCCGGCTTCTCCCACGACCGTCACGTCCTTCCCGGAGACGGTGGTAAGTCCCGAATCGACAGTGGCGTTGCCGAGGACGTGTATCGTCCCTCCGCCGCCCGGGAGGGCGTCATACGCCTCCTGAAGGGTGGGGTAGACGGTCATGCCGCCCCTCCCGTCCTCCAGATAGATGCCGCCCGTCAGCGCCACGGTGACGGTGCCTGTCCAGCTCCCGGCGTTCAGGTTCTTGTCCCCCGGGAAGGTGGCGGTGACGGTGGTCTTCCCCAGCTTCCGCCCGGCCTGGAAGACGCTGCCCTCAAAGGTCCCTACGTCCGTGTCGGAGGAGGTGTAGGTAACGCCCGACGTGGGCGTCAGCGCCCCGCCTCCGGTGAGGCCGTAGGGGGCCTGGCTTTGCGGGCTGACGGTCAGCTCCGGGAGCGACCCCGTGGGGTCGGCCTTGGTGATGGACAGAATCATGAGTTTTTGCGTGGTCGTGCCGTCGCTCCAGGTGTACCCGGTGTTTGGGCTGACAAAAAACGGATATTGTCCCACGTCTTTGCCGCTGCAGCTGCCCGACAATTTGAGGGAGCTCCCCGCCGTTAACAACGTCGTGTAAATCGGGTGGTTCTGCGTAGAGCCGTTGTAGGGCAGGGAAATCACCTGATTCAAATAATAGTTTACCAGCGCCTCCGCAGAGGAATTCACCGAGGGGTTTTTGGCGTGGATATAATTCGTATTATCGGGATAAGTACCCACGCTGTCCAGGTAAATAAGCTGCAGATCGGTCTTCGTGAAGTACGCCCGGTAGAGCTCGATCGGGAAGCCGCCGGCGGCCATGTAACAGTAGACCTTGAAAAAGATACGCCCATACTCGTCCTTGTAGAGGTTCCCGCCCAGCGTGGCGTAGGACATGGTGACGTGGTCGCCGTTTTTGAAGCCCTGATAATAGTCCATGGACAGGTGGTTGTTCGTGCCGTTGCTGGAGCACACATGGGGATTGCTGTCCTGCCGGCTGTACTGATACGCCAGCCAGTACAGGCCAGTCGTCTTGTTCTGTATGCCGTAATTGCCTTTAATGGGGTTTTCCAGGGGCGTACGGTAGGACCTGCTGTCGTTGATATACAGCGGCAGCGACGACACCTCGGAGCCCAGCCCTCCGCTGCTCGCCACTGTCTCATGGATGACCACACTCCCGCCCAGCTGCCAATACTGGTTGAACTCGCTAAGCTCCGAGGAGGACACGGCTGTCGCCGTGGACGTGGCCGCGATGGGCATGATCCCGTTATTCCCGGCGGCCGAGGCGTAGGAGACGCCGAGAGCCCCCTGCGGCAGTGTCATCTGCACCGCCAAAAGGAGCGCCGCCAGCGCGCCCAAAATCCTTCCACGGGTCTTTTTCATACCGGAGCCCTCCCACTGTGACGCCTTCCCCGTCAAATTCCACGGGTTCGCGTAAAATCATGGATATTATACACCATTTTTGCCGTCTCGACAATCCCCGCGCCGACCGCTTTTTTGTTGGCCAGGGAATCTGCGCGCATAAAAAAGGCAGCCGCCTTTTTCCCGCGGGATTTTATGTCATTCTGTCAGCCGGCGTTGGCCAGCCTGTCCCGGTCCAGCTGCTCAACACAGCCGGCCACGTCCACCCGGCCGCTCAAAAGGGCGTAGATGGCGTTGGCCACGGCGTCGCCGTTGTAGCCCACGATCCTGGTGGAGGCGGTGGAGACGCGCCCGTACCGGGCGATGGAGTCCGCGGCGTCCGTCACCATCTTCGACTGGATGTTGGTGGTCTGCCCCTTGAAAACGCTGACCGTGGAGATGCCCGCGAAGGCGATGTTGTAGTTTTCCGGGTCGGCGCAGAAGCTCAGGAACTCCAGGGCCGTCTGGCAGTTGGGGCTGTTCTTGTTGACCATCATCAGATTGAGGTTCCCGCCCTCGTAGGTCCCGTCCCTGGCGGTGTTGAGGAAGGCGGGCATCAGGGCGAAGTCCCCGGCGGAGTATTTGCCGTCCTTGAAGTCCGTGTCGAACCAGGTGTCCCAGATGAAGGTCATCACCGCGTCGCCGGAGCTTAAAGCGGGGCTTATCCCGTCCCAGCCCGTCTCCAGATAGGCGTCGCCGAACCAGCCCTTTTGGGCGGCTTCATAGATCCACCGCACCGCGTCTGTGACCTCGGGGATGTCGGCGTAGCGGATCTGGCCGGCGTTGAGCTTCTCCAGAAGGTCCGGGTCGTCGGCGAAAACCGGGTCCAGGGCGAACTGGAGCATCCAGGCGCACCCGTTGGCCGGCCAGCAGATGGGGGTACAGCCGGACTCCTCCAAAATCTCGCACAGGAGGTTGAATTCCGACTGATTGGAGGCCGGACGGAGGCCGTATTTGTCCAGGATCTTCTTGTTGTAGTAGCAGCCGGAGACGGAGCTCTCCCAAAAGGGGAGGCCCAGCAGGTTCCCGTCCCGGTCAACGCTGTACGCCAGGGCCCCGTCCGTCAGGTCCTCCACCCACTCCTGATCGTTGAGGTAGAGGAAGTTCTCCTCCACGTTGAAGCGGTCAAGGTCCGCGTTGTGGAAGTGGACGAAGATGTCCGGCACCTCCCCTTTTTCAAAGAGCTTCGCCGAGGAGTCCTCAAAAGCCGAGTCCTCAAAGGTGATGAGCTTGATCTTCTTCCCGGTCTTCTCCTCAAAAAGGTCAAATATCCGGGTCATGTATATGTTGTCCATATCCACGGACTTTCCCACGATGGTAAGGTCATAGCTCTCCTCCTCCGCCTTTTGGCAGGAAGCCAGCGCCGTCAGGAGAAGGCACGCCGCCAGGAGGACCGTGATGGCCTTTTTCATGAAATCAGCTCCCATGTTTCTTTTATTCGCGCCGGCCTGTCAGCCGCGCCACGGTCTTGCGGACCTCGTTCATGTCAATGGGCTTGCCCAGATGCCCGTTCATGCCGGACTCCAGCGCCCGCCGGACGTCCTCGGCAAAGGTGTTGGCGGTCATGGCCACGATGGGGATGGCCGCCGCGTCGGGGCGCGGGAGGGAACGTATCTTCCGGGTGGCCTCGTAGCCGTTCATCACCGGCATCTGCACGTCCATCAGGATCATATCGAAATAGCCGGGTTCCGAGGCGCTGAACTTCTCCACAGCCTCCTGCCCGTTGAGGGCCAGCTCGCAAAGAGCCCCCTCTATGCCCAGCATCTCGGTGAGGAGCTCGGCGTTGAGCTCGTTGTCCTCCGCCGCCAGGAACCGAAGGCCATCCATGGTCCCCAGCGACTCGCCGTCCTCCTCCGGAGTCCTGTCCGTCTCAAACATGGGCTTGATGGTGTTCCAGAAGGTGGAGACGAAGAAGGGCTTAGGCATGAAGGCGCTGATCCCAATGCTCCTGGCGTCGTCCTCGATCTCGTTCCAGTCGTAGGAGGTCAGCACCAGGATCGGGATGTCGCGGCCCACGCTCCCCCGGATCCGTTTGGCTGTCTCCACGCCGTCCATGTCCGGCATCTTCCAGTCAAGGAGCACGATGTCGAAGGCGCTGCCTTCCTCGTGGGCCCGGGCGGCGGCCTTCACGGCGGAGGTGCCGTCGCAGGCGGTCTCCACATACACGCCCGTGCCGGTCATCATCTCCCGGATGGTCTCGGAGACGTCCGGCTCATCGTCGGCCACCAGGATCCGCCACGTCCTCTGCCTGTACCAGTCGTCGCCGCTCTCCTCCTCGGGGAGGGCGAAGGACAGCTCCACGGTGAAGGTGCTCCCCTTTCCGGGGGCGCTCTCCAGCTCAATGATGCCGCCCATGAGGTCCAGGAGGTTCTTGGTGATGGCCATTCCCAGGCCCGTGCCCTGGATCTTGTTGGTGACGGAGCTGATCTCACGGCTGAAGGGGGTGAAGATCTGCTTCTGGAATTCCTCGCTCATGCCGATGCCGTTGTCCTTGACGGTGAAGCGCAGCTTGGCGTACTGGGGGGCGGAGCCGGAAAGGGCGCTGATGGAGAAGTCCACCTTCCCCTCCTCCGGCGTATATTTCACGGCGTTGGAGAGAAGGTTTATGAGGATCTGGCTGAGCCGCAGCTTGTCGCCGATGATCCGCTCCGGCGGCGAGCCGTGGACGCGCATATTGAAGATCTGCTTTTTCGCCCGGGCCTGGGGGAGGATGATGATGCTCAGCTCCTCCAGCATCTCCGGGAGGGAGAAGACCTCGGCGTTCAGGGAGGTCTTGCCGCTCTCGATCTTGCTCATGTCCAGGACCTCGTTGATGAGGCTCAAAAGGTGCTGGCCGGAGGCGGTGATCTTGTGGGTGTACTCCCGGACCTTGACGGGGTCGCCGGCGTCCCGCTCCAGCAGGGTCGAGAAGCCCATGATGGCGTTCATGGGCGTGCGAATGTCGTGGGAGACGTTGGATAAGAAGTTGCTCTTGGCCTCGTTGGCGCTCTTGGCGGTGTCCAGGGCCTCCTGGAGGGTCCTGTTCATCTGGCGCTCCTGGGTGCGGTCGGAGAGGACGACGATGTACTTCTCCATGCCCTCCAGCTCCATGCGGTACACCGTGGTGCGATACCAGCGGAGCTCGCCGGTGATCTGGTGGAGGTACTCGAACCACTGGTGGAGGCTGCCGTTCAAGGGGATCGCCTGGATCTTGTCGGCGGGGATGACGGTGTCGTCGTCCACCATGCACTTGGCCATGACGCGGATATCGGACCGGGCCTCCTCCACCGGGATGCCCAGGAGCCGCTCAATATTGGGGCTGACGTAGTTCACCCGGTAGGTGACCGTGTCCAGCATGAGGAAGATGTCCTCCACGCTGTTGGAGAGGACGTCGAACATCCGCTCCCGGTAGGCAAGCTCCGTCTTATTGCGGCTGGCCTGCTTGTACCCGCGGATGAGGAGGAGCATCCCCATGGCGCAGCTCACCAGGAGGAACACGGCCCCCAGGAAGAGGACGGTGATCTTCTGCACCTGCATGAAGCCCTTGCCCACGGCGTCCAGGGGCACCACGCTCAAAAGCATATACCCGCGGTAGGTCAGCGGCTGGTAGAGGATGCAGTTGTCCTCGCCGTTGATCTCGCACCGGGCAAGGCCCGCCGTGCCGGCGGCCCAATCCTCCCGGAGCTCCTCCATGGCCCTGTCGTCCAGGTCGGAGGCGGCGTCCAGATACGTAAAATAGTTGGTGAATACGGTGCCTCCGGCTCTGGAGGAGAGAAGCACGCTCCCGTCGCCGTACACCACGAAGCTCTCGGCCGTGTCCTCGTAGGCGTTGACCTTCAGGGACTTCAGAATGTCCTCGTTGGTGTAGCTGACGGCGATGGCCGTATAGGGAAAGCCCCGGTACTCCCCGGGCTTGGTGGGCACGGCAAAAACCGTCACCGCCTGGCCGGAAGAGGTGAATTCCCCCGCCATAATGGGCTCCCCGTCCCGGGTGAGGCTGACCCAGGCGTCCCCCAGGTCCACCTTGCGCTCCTCCCCGTCCGGGGTCATATACCGCTCGTCCGCGGAGAGGAACAGGAATTTACTGAAATTCCAGCGCTCCTTCTCCTCGGCCACGAGATTTGGGATATAGCTGTCGTCCCCGCCGGTGCCGTTGGGGAGGGCGTCGCCCCAGCTCTCCAGAAGCCCCCAGTTGCGCTCCATAAAGCTTCCGAAGGTGCGGTTGACCTGGCCGTAGATCTCCTGCAGGTGGCCGGTACTGTCCTCGTAGATCTGATCGGATATGTACCGGAAGTACCACACGCCAATAAGGAGCGCCATGGCGCAGACGGCGGCCATGAGCAGTGAAGGCAGGAACCATTTGCTTTTTTTCTTCACGTCCGCGTTCTCCTTTCGGCTGTCAGTCATCTGTTTTCTTCTTCTCCAGATATTTGACCATGGTCTGGATGAGGTTGTCCAAATTGATGGGCTTTGCCACATGGGCGTTCATGCCGCTGTCCAGGGCCTTCTGCCGGTCCTCGCTGAAGGCGTTGGCGGTCATGGCGATGATGGGCACGGCGGCCAGCTCCGGGTTTTCCAGGGCCCTTATGGCCCTAGACGCCTCGTAGCCGTCCATCACCGGCATCTGCACGTCCATCAGCACCAGAGAGTAGTACCCCGGGGCGGAGGCCCGGACCATATCCACCGCCACGCTGCCGTCGCAGGCGGTCTCCACCTTGAAGCCGTTTTCCTCCAAAAGCTCCTGGGCGATCTCCCGGTTGAGCTCGTTGTCCTCCACCAAAAGGAGCCGGGAGCCCCGGATGTCCTCCAGGGGATCGACCACCTGGCGCTTGATGTCGGGGAGGTCCGTCTTTCCAAGGGCGGTCATCAGCGTGTCCCTCAGCTCCGAGAGGAACAGGGGCTTATTGCAAAAGGCGGTGACGCCCGCCATCCTGGCGTCGTCCTCAATGGTCGTCCAGTCGTAGGCGGTGAGGATGATGATGGGCACGGTGTCCCCGGCCAGGGAGCGGATCTGGCGCACCACCTCAAGGCCGCTCAAGTCCGGGAGGGCCCAGTCGATGATGTAGGCGTAAAACGCGTCGCCCATCTCCACGGCCTGACGGGCCCGGAGCACCGCCTCCTGGCCGTGCATGGACCACTCGGCCCGCATACCGATCTGGGTCAGCATCTTGGTGACGCTGTCGCAGGTGGTGAAGTTGTCGTCCACCACCAGGCCCCGGACGCCCATGAGCTCCTTGATGTGGAGGCTCTCCTCCACGTCGTTCTGGAGCCGGAAGGTGAAGTTGATGATGAACTCCGTGCCCTTCCCCCGCTCGGTGTTGACGGAGATACTGCCGCCCATGGTGTCCACGATGTTCTTGGTGATGGCCATTCCAAGGCCCGTGCCCTGGATGCCGCTGACGGTGGTGTTGCGCTCCCGCTCAAAGGGCTCGAAGATGTGCTGGACGAACTCCTCGTCCATGCCGATGCCGGTGTCCTTGACCCGGATCTCGTAGCTGCCGTAACCCCTGGGCGCTCCCGGCTTTTGCTGGACGGTCAGGGACACGGAGCCCCCGGGAGGCGTGAACTTGATGGCGTTGGAAAGGAGATTCAGAAGCACCTGATTGATATGCAGCTTGTCGCAGTAGATCTTCTCGTCCACCACATCCATGGTGTCCATGAAGAAGTTGAGCTGCTTGGACTGCATCTGGGTCTGGATGATGTTCCGCATATCCCGGAAGATGTCGGAGATGGAGCAGGGCTTCTCGTCGATGTTGAGCTTCCCGGACTCGATCCGGCTCATGTCCAGCACGTCGTTGATAAGGCTCAACAGGTGGTTGCTGGAGGACAGGATCTTCGACAAATACTCCTGCACCCGGGGCTTGTTGTCGATATTGGCGTCCGCCAGCACGGTAAAGCCGATGATGGCGTTCATGGGCGTTCGGATGTCGTGGGACATGTTGGAGAGGAAGGTGCTCTTGGCCCGCTCGGCGGCCTCGGCCTTTTTGAGCTTCTCCTCCAAGACCGCCCGCTCCACGATCTCGTCGATGGCGCGGCGGGCCCTGTAATAGATGAACACATAGTACGCCGCCAGAGCCACGATCATGATGACGCCGATGACCATGAAGATCTTCCGCACCGCGTAGACGCTGGAAAACGCCTCCCGCTCCGGCACGGAGACGGCGATGGCCCACTCGTTGATCCCGGCGGGAGCGTAGTAGAGATACTCCCAGCCCCCCGTCTTGTGGGTCTTGAACACCACATAGCCGGTCTTCAGGGAGAGGAGGTTGTCGGTGTACTCCTCCCAGGTGGTCTCGCCGTTGGTCTCCCGGGCCTCGAAGTCCCGGATGTTCCCCAGCTCATTGTGGTAGGTATCCAGGAGGAAGTCGCCGGTCTTGGTGTCCACGATGTAGACGCTGGCGCTGGCATTATAGATGTTCTCGATATTGAGGGTCTTGGGCAGGTCCTCCAAAAGGGTGATCCCGTAAAGGAGCGCCGCGATCTCCCCGTCCTGCATGACGGGGACAAAGTGGCGAAGGACGGGCATACTGTTGGAGGAGCTGTACACCCGGTCCGAGACGTGCTCCCCCAGGGCGGCCTCCTTCTCAAAGGAGAGGGCGTCCAGCCGCGCGGTGTCCGAGCTCTCGGTGCTGACCACCAGGATACGGTCGTCAGGCAGCAAAAGGCGTATCAGCATGGTCTCTAAAAGCGGCGACACCGTCTTCATCATCTCGATGGTGTTCTCAACGTCAAAATTGTTGACCGTGGAGATGATGTCCGCCGTGGCGTTGAGCACCCGGCTGTCCCGCTCAAATTTGGACGTGACCTCCTGAATGACGGTGTTGACGCCCTCCTCCATCCTCCCGATGGCCCGCTCCTTGATGGACGCGTTGATCTCCAGAAACGCCGCCACAAAGAGGGCGACGATGACCACGGTCACCAGCAGGGTCGCGTAGATATTCCACGATTTCCAACCGCCCCTTTTTTTCATCCCGGTACACTCCCTCTCTCAAAAATCAGTTGAGGCCGGCCTGATAGGCCCTGATGGCCTCCTCCGTGACGCGGTAATCCTCCATGACGCACTCCAAAAGCTCCCGGGTGTCGCTCTCGCCGGCGCGCAGAGCCTCCGTCAGGCGGCTGGAGGACTTTCCGAGGGCCCGGAAGCTCAAATTCTGGCACATGCCCTTGATGGTGTGGGCAGCCCGGAACGCCTCCTCCTGCCGTCCGTCCGCCAGGGACTGGCACAGGAGCTTGAAATTCCCGTCGTCCAGGAATTTCAGGACGAATTTCTGCAAAAGTCTCTCGCTGCGAAGGCGCCCCATGGCGTCGTCGTAGTCCCCGCCCATAGCGGCATAGCATTCCTGAAGTGTCATATCGTTATCTCCCTTCTTCTCCGGCCACGTCCTCAAGTGCGTCGGACATGGCCTGTTCATAAAAGCGGTAATGCTTTTTTCCCGATTTTTTGACCTTATAGAGCGCCAGATCCGCCGCCCGATAGAGCCTGGTGTAATCCGGCCCCTCGGTGACGGACAGCGCCACGCCCATGGAAACGGTGATGTTCAGTCCCTCTATCTCAAAGCACAGGCTCTTGTAGATGCGGTCAACGGTGCTCTCGATCTGGTCGTTGTAGTCCAGGAAGAGGAAGAACTCCTCCCCGCCGGCGCGACAGCAAATATCGGAGCTTCGGACGCTGTGCTTCATGCGCCGGCTGAGCTCCCGGAGCACCTGGTCGCCGAACATATGGCCAAAGGTGTCGTTCAGCTTTTTGAAGTCGTCGATGTCGATCTCGCACAGGGCGAAATGGTCCTCGGGCTTTTCCGCCATGCGCCGCTCGATGCGCTCCCTGGCGCTGGCCCGGTTCAGAAGCCCCGTCAGGGAATCCTGGGTGGATCGGCGCGCCAGCTCCTCTATCCGGACCCGGGAGTCGTGGATGTCCAGCACCGTCCCCATGACGCTCTCCAGCACGGGATCCTCGTCGTCCGTCCAGATGGTCCGCAGCAAAATGCGGGCCCAGCGGGTCTCGCCGCCGTAGTGGAGCGGGCAGTCTATGCGCTTTTCGGAGTCCTCCGGCGTGGAGGCGCGCATAAATCGGGACATCTCCTCCCAGTATTCCCGATCCAGGACGCGAAAGAGCTCGTCGCTGTTTTTGGGATCCATGATGATCTCGGGAAGGCCCAGCTTTTGCGCGCCCCAGGGGGACATGGTAATCATGGGCGGATCGGGTGTGTACTCAAATTGGACGGTCTCGGCCATGGAGGCAAGGACGCTGTTTTTCATGCGCTCCTTCTCCAAGAGGCTCAGGGTCCTGCGGGAGGCGCCGCTCTCGTCGTGGAGCTCCTCCAAAATTGCCCGGGACCTGGTCTTCCCCGGTTGATCGATGCTCTCGTCCCAGCGGGCGTTTTGAAGCTGGGGGTCGTTTTCGGATATGCACTCCAGCAAAAGCGGGTTGAAGGCCCCGCACTCGCCGCCCAGGATCATTCGAACGGCCTGCTCATGGGAGTAGGCCGGCTTATACACCCGCTTGCTGGTCAGCGCGTCGTAGACGTCCGCCAGGGCCACCACCTGGGCGGAGATGGGGATAGCATCCCCCCGGAGCCCGTCCGGGTAGCCTCCGCCGTCCCAGCGCTCGTGGTGCCAGCGGCAAATTTCGGCGGCCTTTTGAATGAGCGGCTCGTTCTGGTGCTCCACGATCTTTCTGAGCATGTCCGCCCCCAGCGCGGAGTGGGTCTTCATGATCTCGTACTCCTCCGGCGTCAGGCGTCCCGGCTTATTGAGGATCTTGTCGTCGATGGCGATCTTGCCGATGTCGTGGAGGGCCGAGGCCGTGCATATGAGGGAGATCTCCCCCTCCGTCAGGGGGTAGGCGTCCGTCCTGGCCTCCAGGCGCGTGAGGAAGAGCTGGGTGAGGCGCCGGACGTGCTTGATGTGCAGGCCGCTCTCGCCGTTTCGAAATTCCACGAGCTGACTCAAAATGTCGATCATCAGGTCGTTGTAGCGCTCCTTCTCCCGGACCTGCTCCTCGGCGATGCGGATAAGGCGCTTCTGCTTGGCGTACAGAAGGAGCGTATTCACCACGCGGCGCTGGACGATGAGGCTGTCAAAGGGCCGGGCGATAAAGTCCGTGGCCCCCAGCTCATAGGCCCGCTCCACATGATTGGAGCCGTTCTCGGCGGAGATGATGATGACGGGCAGCTTTTCGATCCAGTCCCGCTCCTTCATCTTCTCCAAAACGCCAAAGCCGTCCAGCCTTGGCATCACGATGTCCAGAAGCATCAGCGACAGCTCCGGGAGCCGCCGGGACAGGATCTCCACGGCCTCAACGCCATCCTCGGCCTCGATGATCTCATAGTCGGCCAGCATATCCGCCAGGATGGAGCGGTTCATTTCGGAGTCGTCAACGATCAGTATTTTTTCCTTTTCCATGTTCCCTCCGGCGAGGTCCCCCGCCACTTTTTGCCGTTATTGATGCCCGTTCAGGGGCGTCACGGAAAGCTCCCCGGTCCAGAGCTCCCCGTCGCACCCGGAGAGCGCGAGCTGTATCCCGATGGAGCCGTCGCCGCCTATGAAGTCAAGCGTCGTGACGGACAGCCCCCCGTAGGCGGCGTCGGCCAGGATGGGGCCGCCTCCCGCCGTCACCCTGCCGTCGGTGACGGCAATGGCGGCATGGCCGTAGGCGGCGCTGTCCAGCGTCACGCTGTGGTCGGATACCACGATGTTCTGCCCGAAGCGCAGCTCATTGGCCAGCTCCTGAAGGAGGGTGGAGCCCAGCGTGGAGGCGTCCGCCGCCTCCGTCATATGGACGCGGACGGTGAAGACGGAGGTGGTCACGGCGGCCCCGGCGCAGGCCACCATCGCCACGATGGCCACGGCCGCCAATGTCTCCGTCAGGGTAAAGCCCTTTCTCTGATGGATCCTCTTTTTCATCGCGTCAACCCCCCGCGCTCCCCGACGGGGCGTAGACGGTAAGACCGCCGGAGGAGTAGACCTCCACGTCCTCGGTGACGTTGACGTCTCCCGTTATGGTGATCTGCCCCATGGAGGGCACGCCGGTCTTCGTCTCCACCGCCGTCAGGGCCTCGTAAAATTCCTCGTCGCGCCGGCGGGCGGCGGCGTCCATATTCCCGGCGGCGGTGGTCATCGCCGCCAAAAGGAGGGCGGAGAGGGCCACGATCAGCACGGAGACCAGCGCCTCGGCCAGGGTCTCCCCCCGGCGGTTTTTCAGCTTTTTCAACTTCTGCCCCCTCCTTATCCGTTGTCCGTACGGGTGACGGTGATGCCGTCCTCCGGCCACCTGACCGTCATATAGACGTTGGTGACGGTGGTCTCCACGCCATTGTCGCCGTCCTCGCTGTATGTGGTCTCCGACTCCGGCGGCGGAGCGTCGATCTGCGCCACGGCCATGAGTCTTGCGGTGTAGAGGCCGTCTTCGGTTTTGAGAAGGAGCCGGACGTTGAAGCTCCCCCCGTCCAGGGTAAGCTCAACGGTCACTTGGGAAAGTCCGTCGATGCCCGAGACGGTGAACTCTTTTTTGACGGACGAGGGCGGCAAAAGACGGCTTCGCCCCGTCTCTTCAAAGAACTCGTCGGGGACATAGCTGTTTTCGAAAAGCGCCGCGCAGTAATCGAACAGGAGGCCTGTCAGCAGCTCGTTATCTGTCCCGAAGCCCTCATATGGGCCGGAGGAGAGCTCGCGCCTTGTCTCGTCCTTGCGTACCTGCTTTGTGGGGTCGTCGGGGTCCTCCTCGTACCACCAGGCGTGCGTGGCGGTCAGGGTGAGCCGGGCGTCGAACGCGCCGCCCGTCAGCTTGCCGCGCAAAAAACCGATGGCGGAGGACACGGACAGATACTCCTGCTGGTCGGCCTCCAGGTGGGTGTACCGGCCCACGTTGGAGGCGGCGGCGGTGAGCGCGGCCAGCCCCGCCACGGCGCATAAGATCAGCACCAGCAGCGCGAAAAGCATCGTCGCTCCCCTGCGTCCATTCAGTTTTTCCCGCCATCTCAACGTAAGCGCGTCCTCCTGTCAAGGGTCAGTATGGGTATGTATCGCCGTTGCTCTTTGGCCACCAGCCGTAATGGACATAAACCGAGGGCCCGTTATATTCAACCGGGACTTGGACCAACGCGGGAAGTCCGTAACTGAGCGGCTGTTCATGGCCATCCACATACTGAGTGACCCCGCCAATATCATCATCGTCTTCCCAAAATTGTTCCAAAGTGTACTCGCTTGCTCCGCTGTCTCTCCCGCCTGACGGGAACACGTTCTCCCAAAAACATACATGGTCATCGAAATTGCCGTTGCTGCCATCGACCTTTGGACAGACCGCGTGGATATTTAAAGCGCTTTTACTCGCACTCTTCATATTCATATAGGTGTAGCAGTAGCTTATTTCAGCATCCGTATTGGAATGTTCTACTTTCCCCACGATTCCTCCGCATTGAATATTGCCGTCTCCGGAGTAAATCATCACGCCCCCTGAATAGCTGTTCCTGATGACAACGTCGTTGGTGGACCCGACGATCCCTCCGGCGTATGTCTTGTCGCTGTTCCTGCCGGCATTGCTCCCATCAACGATCTTGACCACAGCGGCGCAGCTTGTGATCTTGCCCTTGTGCCACGCGCTGATCCCGCCGTAGTAATTTCCTTTTGTCGGGCGAGTGCCGTCGCCTCTGATCGTATAATTGGCAATAACGCAGTTCTCGATCGTAGTAGAACCGTGACAGTCAGCGGTAAATCCCGCAAGGTTCAAAGAGTCCTCATCTCTCAGGAATTTGGTATTGGAAGCATAGGCAGTCGAGAAGGTCCCCGTAATCGTTGCGGTCCCATTGGGAGAATACATGATGATATTCTTAAGTACACAGTTGGCACCGGTAGTCAAAAACAGCGCGCCGCGGTTATTCAGCGCCTGAATACTTAAATCAACGATCCGATGGCCCTGACCGTCAAATGTGCCGCAATACCCATTTGCATATGGGTAAAGGGGATAGATCGTCTGTCCCTCTCCATTCAGATCATGGGTCATTTTAAAAGTACTGTTTTGATAGCGGGTCGTGTCATTCTCCACTCCGCCTATATTTTGCAGCTGCCGGACCGTGCGGATCTGATATTCAGAAAAATTCTTCTCCGTGCTTATCGCGGCGGCAAACTCGGGGTTAATATAGACCGGTTCATCCTTCGAAATCGTCGTTTTTACCTCTATATAGCTGTTTTCACCTTCAAGCGTCAGGCTCTTGATGGTATAGATCCTGGCCGTGTCGGAGCATCCGAAGAAATTCATTGCTTCTTTCTTAAGGGCATCTCCGTCCCCGCATAGATCAAACTGCCTGTCAATATTCAAATGCGAATTTTTGCCCATGTAGGCGACGCCGTAGCCGTACTCGGTAATCTCCTTCATGTCATACTCTTTGCAGAGGTTATCAAGGACCTTGTAACCCCCGATGACCTTCCCCTGGGCATCCAACTCCCAGGACAACGCGTAGAAGTGATACCTCCCGTCCTCGATCTCCCAATAGAAGTATCCCAGGAAGTTTTCGGTCTTTTGGCTGATCTGCCAGTCGCCGTAGTGGAAGAGGGGTAGGTCTCCGCTTTTGAGCTGGGGGTAGGGGTACGGGGGCGTCAGGGGGGCGGAGCCTGTCAGGTCATAGGGGAAAACGGCGTAGCTGGGGTTGGCGCCGCCGTACCACGCGCCGCCCATTTCAGCGGCGGTCAGGGTATTTTGGGCCTTGCCGCTGTTATTCGCGGGGGTTACGCCGGACTGTGGGATGTAGGGGATATCCGCAGCGCCGGGCGCGACGGCGTAGACCGTGCCCGGGGTCCCAACGTACACCACGGCGGCGTAGCTGCTGGAAACGGCGATCTCATCGGGGCAGATCCCGGCGGCAACGGCCGCGGCTTCGATCTCCCCGGCGGCGTAGGAATCGGCGACGGCGGGGGTTTTGTCCGTCTCACCGATAAGCCCGCCGACTTTATTGCCCGTGAGATACCCGGCGGCGTAGGAGGTCCGGATCTTCACGTCGTCCCTTGCAAGGCCGACAAGGCCGCCCACGGTGTCTCCGCTCTCCACAGTGGAGGCGAAGCAGTTTGTGATCTCACAGCTCTCGGCGACGCCCACAAGCCCGCCGACATAAGTGCCGCCCGTGAGCCTGGTGGACTTTTCGCCCTCCAGGTACACCCTGCACCCGGAAATATCGGTGCCCTTCACCTCTCCCGCCAGGGCGCCCACATGATCATCGCCGCCGGCCCCGCAATCCACCAGAACGATATGGGAAAGGGACCCGCCGTTCATCTCCGCGAACAGGCCGCCGCCCGTGAAATTCCCGTTCCTGATGGCAAGGCCCGCGCCGTCGTAGCTTTGAAGATCGCCGTTACGTATGCCAATAAACTCCCGGTCCGGGTCGCAGGCGATCTCCCTGATCTGCGCCGCGCCGGTGACGCTCCGGTTGACCCCGGAGGTGGCCGTGTCCAGGTTTTGAAGGTGCCGTTCACAGGCGATCAGGGCCGTGCCGTCCCCGGTAAGCCCCGCGAAGAGGCTGTTGTCGCTGACGGTGACGGAGGAGGGCGCGGACTTATCGCCGGAGAGGGTCACGGTGACGGAGAAGTTCTCCCCCGGCGCGACGCCGGTCCCCCAATCCCTGAACCTGGCGCTGTATTTGCCGGAAAGCGGGTCCCCGGTTTCGTACAGGCGCCCCGGCGTCAGGGTGTCCAGCACCAGGGCGACGGTATCGCCGGCGTGGACCGGGCCGCTGATCTCCCGCTCTCCGATCCTCACCGTCAGCACAGCGCCGTCGGCGGCGTCCGCCGGGACGGTGACGGTCAGGACCAGCTCTTCGGCGTTTGTGAGGGTGACAATGGGCACGGGCATGGCGGCGCCGTCCAGGCGCGTGCCGGTGTCGCCGCCCCCGCAGTAGCCCACAAGGTCGGACCTGCCAAGCCGCTCCTCCCGGCTCCTGTCGCCGTGGGCCAGGTCGTTATAGTCAAAGCTCCCGTCGGAGTACCACACGCCGTAGATCTGGCCGCTTTTCAGGTACTCCACCACGATCTTGCCGTCCCAAAGCCCGTCCTCGACGGAGCCCCCGGGCAGCAGAAGCTTCAGCTTGTCGTTTTCCAGATATTGTAGTCCCTCCGGGAGGTCGCCGGAGGCGGTGACGGTTCCGCTGGGTGTCAGGGTCTTCAGCTCCCCGGAGTCGGTCATGGCGGTCATGCGGCTCTGGGCGGCCATGAAAATACTCCTGGCGCTGTCGTCCAGGCTCTGGAGCCGCAGCTCCTTATAGTACGCCAGCACGTTGGGGGCGGCCAGGGAGGCAAGGATGGCCAAAATGGCCACCACCATCAGGACCTCCGCCAGCGTAAAGCCGGCGCGGCGCTTTTTTTCACCCATGAACATACCGTCACCTCACAGCGGGCGTTTACCCGCGCTCGTAAAACACAATCGTCCCGGTCACCCGGAGCAGGTCCGTCTCCAGATCCCCCTCCTCGGGGACCAGGGAGACCTCGGTCATCTGGCACCGCCAGCCGGTGGAAAGAAGATCGGACAGGATCTCCCGGGCGTCGCCGTAATCCCAGGCGTAGAAGGAAAAACGCACGGTCCGCTCGTAGACCCCGCCGCCCAGCTCCCGGGCGGAGTAGTCAAGCTCCGGGCTGACGCCGGCGAAAATGGTGTCGAAATAGCGGATGAGGGCCTGGGAGTTGTCGTAATCCGGCATCACCGTGACGCTCCCCTCGGGCATTTTGGCGATCTCATCAAGCTCCTCCCTCATGGACTTGTAGCTGGCGCTCCAGCCCTGGGCTATGGCGTACTGGTCGGCCACGTCCGCGCGCTGGGCGTCGATCTCGGCAAGCTCGCTGGTGACGGGATAGTGGACCAGGTAGAAATAGAGCCCCATCACCCCGATAAGGGCCAAAAGCAGTAAAAGGAGCTTTTCCCGCCGGGTAAATCTGCGGTTGAGCATCACGCCTCGCCCCCTTCCGCGTCAGCCGGATTAAATTCCACGGTCATGTTGGCCATGGGCGTGCCGCTCTCCTCGCCCCTGCCGCCGTAGCCGGTGGTGGAGACGGTGACCTTCCGGACCAGCTCCTCCGCCTCCAGGGCGTGGAGCATATCGGATACCTCGTCCAGTGTAAGGCCCGTCAGCGTCATGGACATGGTGTTGCCGCTTATGGTGAGGGTCCGGACGCCGGCGGGGGGAAATACCACCCGCTCCAAAAGGTCCAGAATGTCCATCCGGGAGACGATAGAGCGGTCAAAATTGTTGTAGTTGTACTTCATGTACTCGTCCTGGACCTCGCCGTAGTCGGCGTAGCTGTCCCGGAGGGTCTGGAGCCGCCGGCGCTCGCTCTCCAGGACGGAGCGGGCCTCCTCCAGGCCGGCGAAGCGGTCCGCCACGGCGAACTTGGCGAAGAGCCCCGCCAGCGCCGCCAGCACCAGGACGCAGGGTATGAGGACCTGGGGGCGCAGGGGCTTTTTCTCCTTGAAATAGAGGTTCATGGTGGTCTTGGAGGGCGCCCGGCCCTCCTTTTTCGCTGTAAAAGCCATACTCTCCCCCCTTACTGCATGGACGCGCCGGCCGCGGCGGCGGAGACGCCGGAAAACCCGGAGGTGCCGGGCCAGAGCTCGCTCATATCCGTGACGGGCAGGGGCAGCGCGGCGTCCAGGGCCTCCAAAAGCGCCTTGTTGTTGGAGCCGCCGCCGCAGCAGTGGATGTGCGTCAGCTCCTCTTCGCCCCGGTTGTTGAAGCGGTAATAGTTGATGGCCTTCATGACCTCAACGGCGATCTCGTTGTAAATGGCGGCGCACTCCGGGATCCCGGCGGCGCCGTCCCGGTTTTCCGTCAGATACAGGTCGGCCATGTGGATGTCGATGTCGAAGTGGTCGGCCACGGCCCGCAAAAGATTGGCGCAGCCGAAGTCCAGGGCCCGCACGCTGTCGTAAAGGTAGCCGTTGAAGATGTAGAGCCTTATCCCGGCGTAGCCCAGGTCCAGAAGACAGTGGCCGTGGCCGTCCCTGGCCGAGGCGCGCAGGAGGTTGATGTACGCCATCTCCTCGGGGACGGCGGCCTCCAGCTTGAAGCCGGCGCGGCGGAACATCTCCTCGTACTCCCGGATAAGGGAGCGGCTGACGGCGGCGGCCATCAGGTCCAGCTCGTAGGGCCTCCCGTCCTCGTCGTTCAGCGTCCGCAAAAGGGCGTGGTCGTAGTAATAGTCGTCCTTGCCGGAGGATATGTAGTCCCGGAACTCGTAGGGCAGGTTGAAACGGAGCTTATCCTCGCTCATGTAGGGCATGGTCACCCGGCGGCACCAGCAAAGCTGTGTGGGCAGGACCAGGGCCACGGAGCGGGTCTTCAGCTTGTTCTTCTTCCGCTCCTCCTTGAGGAAATCGGCCATGGCCTCGTAGGACAGCACCCGCTTATTGCGCACCAGGTCCTCGGGAAGCTCCAGGGACAGGGCCCGGGTAAGGCCCTTGCGGCCATACTCGGCGATATGCAGTCTGCGCTCGCCAATGTCGATACCAAGGCGTTTTGCCATTTTCTTACCTCCTCACGAAAAAAGGCCAAGATAGAGCCCCCAGAGCCGCTCCCCCGCCAGGATCACGGGGAGGGCCGCCAGGGAGAGGGCCGGGCCGAAGGGGAAGGGGCCCCGCTTTTTTAAGACGGCGGCGAAGAGAAGGCCCAAAAGCGCCGCCAGCAGGATGAGAAAGATGCCGGGCCCGGGGCCGCACCACAGGGCCAGGGCCGCCAGGAGCTTCACGTCTCCCCCACCCAGGCTCTCGCGCCCCAGGACCTTGTCCATGATGAGCGATAAGAGGAGAAGCCCGCCGCCGTAGAGGACCGCCGCCGCCAGACCCCACAGAAGCCTGGACAGGGGCCTTTCGGCAAAGGGCAGCGTGGTCAAAAACAGCACCGCCGCGGCCAGCACCGGCCCGTCGGGGAGCTCCATGGAGTCCAGGTCCACAAGGCTCAAATACAGCAAAAGCCCGAAAAGTACCCAGTGCTCCGCCGTCAGGACCGTGAGCCCGAAGCGCCAAAAGGTCAGGGCGAAAGCGCCGGCCGAGACGAGCTCCGTCACGGGGTAGCGGGGGGAGATCTTCGCCTTGCAGTACCGGCACTTCCCCCCAAGGAAGAGCCAGCTGAAAACGGGGACCAGGTCCAAAAGCCCCAGAACGTGGCCGCACTCCGGGCAGTGGGAGCGGCCCCGGGGGAGCTTTTCGCCGCGGGGCCGGCGCAGGGCCGCGCAGTTTAAAAAGCTGCCCGCGCAGGCGCCGATGAGCAGGGACAGACACAGAAAATATGCCCGAAGGGAGACGGGCAAATCGGAAAAGGACACGTCACGCGCCTCCCGTAGATACAGTTTTCGGGGACAGGGGCGAAACGCCCGCCTGTCAGGCGCCTCGCCCCCGCCCCCGGGGGCCCCCCGGAGCAACCCAAACGGGGGGTTATGCAGGTAAATCGGTAGGAAACAGGATTAAAGCCACAAGGTAAAATGACTCTTTTCCCTCACTGGACATATCAAGCCATTCACAATATGGCTCACTGATGCCTTCAGAAAATAACATGCCAAACTCACCGGGGTTTTCTGAATCTAATCCAAAAGCCAATAAATTATTGACGGATCCATCCTCATAAACATCGGCTTCAACGAGCCAACAGTCATGACCCTCTTTTTCATTCAGCACATCCCAAAGTAATTCGCTGTGATTGGCAATATATGCTATCCCCGCGGATTTGGTAGCGCGAATGTTGGCCTGTTTGACAGTTTCCTTTACATTGTCCATTGCTGCTGTGTAGATTGGAAACGCAATAGCTACAAGAATTGCGATGATGGCCACAACAATCAAAAGCTCTGCAAGTGTGAAGCCTTTGCGATTTGTTTTAGGTCTCATTCGCCATCCCCCTATCTGAACAGCATTTTACAGGGAATCCCTTATAGCGTCAGGTCGTCGGTGACTTAATACCCACCAGAACCATACCGGTCACGGTTGTCGTACCACCCGTAGTGCTCACATCCCCATCTTTCGCTGCGGTCTCCTCACCCGGTGTAATGGATGTTATTGTAATGTTGCCGGCTTCATCCCATGACGCAGTTACAGACCAAGATGTGGGAATACCGTCACCACTCGACAATTTTCCGTATTTACTCCAGTTACTGAGTATCTCCGCTGTTGCAAGCCCCTTGATCGAGCGGATGTTGGCTTGTTGTACAGCATCTTTAGCGTCATCCAGCGCCCCCAGGAACAGCGGGGCGGCGATGGCGACCAGGACGGCGATGATAGCCACGACGATGAGCAGCTCAGCCAGGGTGAAGCCCTTTTTGGTGAGCTTCTTTCAGCATTTCCGGCAGATTTTTCACGTCGGACAGGACCTCCGCCAGGGTCCGGCCTGTCTCCAGCTTCGCCACGCCCTTTGCCAGCTCCACGCCCACACAGCGCATATCCAGGACGCGGCTGACGATGCCGGTGACCTTCGTCACGGGAAGCCCGGAGCCCAGGAGCGTGGACATGGTGTTGGCGATCTGGGCGGCGGTGTTCATCCTCGCCACGCGGCCCAGAACGGGCAGGCGCATACGGACGGAGGAGATCTTGATCTTGCCCTCCTCCGTGCGGTTCCAGGCCACGATGCCCAGGCCCGCGGCGGCCAGGACGATGAGCATCAGCGCCCAGTAATGCTGGAAAAAGGAGCTGATGGCGATAAGGGCCCTGGTGGTCCCGGGCATCTCGCCCCCGGTGGAGACCAGCATATTGGTGAGGCGCGGCACCAGCATCACCATGACGATGCCGATGACCACGGCGGCCAGCAGAAGGAGGACGATGGGATATGTAAGGGCCCCGCGGACCTTGGCTTTTACCTTGTGGGCCCGCTCGTAGTAGGTTTTCAGGGAATCGAAGGACTCCTCCAGCGTGCCGGACTCCTCGCCGGAGCGGACGGACTCGATAAATACAGCGGGGATCTTCTTGCCGCTCTTCTCCAGGCTCCTGGAGAGGGAGTGGCCGGAGGCCACGTCGGCGGCGCAGGCGGTGAGGATCTTTTTCATCAGCTTATCCGTGGTCTGGTTGGCGATGAGCTCCACCACCCGGCTCATGGGCAGTCCCGCCCGGAGCATGATGGAGAACTGGCTGGCCACCAGCGCCAGGCTCTTGTCCTCCACCCACAGGGGCTCGTTCAGGTCGATGTTGATCCTGCGCTTTTGCTTGACGGGCGTCAGGTCCTCCACGACCGGGCAGGAGCGGCGCACCAGCTCCATGGCCTCGTACTCGTCATACGCCTCCACGACGCCGCTGACGGAGGAACCCCCGGCGTCCCGGGCCTTGTACTTATAGGTAGTCAAGGGGCTTCCCTCCTATCCGGCGAAAAATGGCTCAAAACGTGTTTTTGCGGACGTACTCCGGGTCCCGGGCGGCCCTTCGCGCCGTCTCCGCAGTGATGACCCGGCTGCGGCACAGGGAGATGAGACAGTTATCCATGGTCAGCGACCCCTCCGCCGCCGAGGTGGCCATGGAGGAGGCGATCTGGGGGGTCTTGCCCTCCCGGATGAGGTTGCGGATGGCCGGAGTGACGATCATGAGCTCGCAGGCCGCCACGCGCCCCGAGTCCTTTCTGGGCAGCAGCTGCTGGCTCAAAACGGCCATCAGGGTGGTGGAGAGCTGGAGGCGGATCTGCTTCTGCCGCCCCTCGGGGAAAACGTCCACCATGCGATCCACCGCCTCCGGGGCGGAGTTGGTGTGGA
Organism: uncultured Oscillospiraceae bacterium; assembly: GCA_947625815.1. Classification (GTDB taxonomy): domain Bacteria; phylum Bacillota; class Clostridia; order Oscillospirales; family Oscillospiraceae; genus RUG626. The sequence goes on along the minus strand of CANQPU010000020.1, from coordinate 3,041 downwards.
GGGTGGCGAACACAAGATGGCCTGTCTCCGCGGCGGTCAGGGCCGTCTCGATGGTATCCAGGTCCCGCATCTCGCCGATCAGGATGACGTCGGGGTCCTCCCGCAAAATGGCCCGGAGGCCGTCGGCGTAGCTTTCCGTGTCGGTGCCGATCTCCCGCTGGTTGATGGTACAGCGGTCCGGGGTGTAGATGTACTCGATGGGGTCCTCCAGGGTGATGATATGCTGGTCGGAGGTGTGATTGATCTTGTCCAGCAGCGCCGCCAGGGTGGTGGATTTGCCGGATCCCGTCTCGCCGGTGACCAGGACGATCCCGCGGTTGAGGTCGGGAAGCCCCTGCACCGCCGGGGGAAGGCCCAGGGCGTCCAGCTCCGGGATCTTCTCCGCCAGGAGGCGGATGGCCGCCGAGACGGCCCCCTGCTGACGGAACAGGTTCACGCGACACCGCACGTCCCCCTGGAAGGTGACGGCCAGGTCCAACTCCCCGATGCGGCTGATCTTCTCATAGTCCTGGCCGGCGATGAGCCGCGCGTAGGTCTCGCAGTCCTGCTCCGTCAGGGGCGTCGTGTCCGGGACGCTCTTCAGCGACCCGTCCACACGGACTCTGGGCGGAAGGCCGCGGACCAGGTGTATGTCGGAGCCCCGGTTTTGCCGGGCCCATTCGATGAGCTCAGTGAGAGGCAGCATGTTTACCCTCCGTCAGTCAACTGTTGTGTTGAGAACGCGTATGGCCTCCTCGGCGCTGGTGACGCCCCGGAGGACCAGGTCCCGGGCGTTGTCCAAAAGGGAGGTGAACCGGGCCTCGCTCAGGCTCTCCTCCAGCTGGGCGCTGTGGCGGTTCTCGGTGATGGCGCGCTTGAGCCTGCGGTCCAGCATCAGGATCTCAAAGACGCCGGTGCGGCCCCGGTAGCCGGTGTGGTAGCAGTGGGCACAGCCGCGGCCCCGGTAGAAGGTGACGTCCTTCCGTCCGGCAAGGCCCAGCTTCTCCAGCTCCTCCTCGGTGGGGGTATAGCTCTCCCGGCACTCCGGGCAGATACGCCGGACCAGGCGCTGGGAGATGATGCCGTTCAGAGCCTCGGCGATGACGTAGGGCTCCACGCCGATGTCCAGAAGCCGGTCCAGCGCGGACAGGGCGTTATTCGTGTGGAGCGTGCTCAAAACGAGATGCCCCGTGATGGCGCTGCGCATGGCGATCTCCGCCGTCTCGCCGTCGCGGATCTCGCCCACGGCGATGATGTCCGGGTCCTGGCGGAGGATGGAGCGGAGGCCCCCGGCGAAGGTCATGCCGGCCTTCTCGTTGATCTGCACCTGGTTCACGCCGTCGATGTCGTACTCAACGGGGTCCTCCAGGGTCACAAGGTTGACCTCCTCGGTGTTGAGGGAGCGGATCATAGTGTACATGGTGGAGGATTTGCCGGATCCCGTGGGGCCCACGATCAGCACCATGCCGTTGAAGTTTTTGATGAGCTCCTTATAGCGCCGGAGGTCCTCCCCCTCCAGGCCGATGGCCGCGGCGTCCAGGAGCTGGGCGGATTTGTCCAGGATACGGATGGCGATCTTCTCGCCGTAGAGGGTGGGGAGCGTGGAGAGCCGAAGGTCGATCTCGCTGCCCTTGACGTGCATGTTGGCCCGCCCGTCCTGGGGGACCCGGCGCTCGGCGATGTCCATCCCGCCCATGATCTTCAGGCGCGAGATGACGGAGTCCTGAAGCTCCGAGGGCACGGAGAGGACGCGGCGCAGAAGGCCGTCGATACGCATACGGACCACCATCTCGCCGCTGCGGGGCTCCAGGTGGATGTCGCTGGCCCGCTCGGTGACGGCCCGCTCGATGATGGAGTTGACCAGCCTCACCGTGGGGGCGGATTGGACCTCCTCCTCCACCGTGTCCGCCGCGGCGCTCTGGGTGGGACGGCGGCGGCCGGTCTCGCCCTTCATCTCCTCCATGGCGCGGGCCGCGCCCTCGTTGCCGTAGAGGGTGGCGATGGCCCGGTCCACGGCGGCGGCGGTGGCGATCTTGGGGACGACGCGCTTGCGGGTGGCCGAGCGCACGTCCTCGATGGCCATGAAGTTCAAAGGATCGGCCATGGCCAGCGTCAGCTCGTCGCGCTCCAGCTTCACGGGCACCACGTTGTGGCGGCGGGCAATGGCCTTCGGCACCAGCTGCGCCAGCTCCACGGGGATGCGGACCTTGGATAAGTCGATGAAGTCCACGCCCAGCTGGAGCTCCAGCGTCTCGATGAGCTGGCTTTCGGTGATGATGCCCTCCTCCACCAGCACGACGCCCAGGCGCTTATGATTGGTCTTTTGAATTTCCAGGGCGCGCTGAAGCTGCTCCTCGGTGATGAGCCCGACAGACATCAGCAGGTCGCCCAGCCGCAGATATGCCATCAGCCGCCCTCCTTCCTGTGTTCCTCATACTTAATATCCATCTTATGGATCAACTATGCCACTTTCGCGCCCAGCGGATCGCGTTTTTGTCAAAAACGGCATCATGGACGCGCGCGTGTACGCGGGCAGAATAAAAATGCCCGCAGCGCGGCGCGGACAGTCGCGGAGAAAAATGGTTAAAATGTCAACTGGTTGGTCAAAAGTCAATTAAAAGCCGCTTTTTTCTCCGGGAAAATACAGTTTCTTGATATTATATACCTTCACTCTAAAAAAATCGAGGCATCGTGTATAATTTTGTATATTGTTTGAAAAAGGGATTTTTTGCAAGGCGCATGTCCTTGCAAAAAATATAAAATCGCTTTTTGACAAGCTGAAAAGGCAGCCGCCTTTCGGCGGCTGCCTTTTCTCAAATCGCCGCATCAAAACGCGGCGGCGTGGCACCCTTGACGCGATTCGAACGCGTGGCCTTTCGCTTAGGAGTAGACCAAAAACGATGTTTGTTATTCACCGTAAATCACTGAAAACCGTTGATATTACTGGATTTTTTGCTTGTCACGTTATCAGTTATTTACCGTATTTTCCTGTCATTTTCGGATATTTTTCGTGGTTCCAATTAGCTGGCGATTAGCAAGGGGGCGAAAAACCGACATTAGAT
>CANQPU010000019.1 GCA_947625815.1 uncultured Oscillospiraceae bacterium | reverse complement strand
TTGAGGAAAACAGGCATTGACTGGACGTTCACTGAAAGATTGAAGTAGTCCGTCTCTCCAAAGATAAGGTTACAGGGCGCAAAGCCCTACTCATTGGTGCTTGAAAGAACGTCCGGCACACATAAAAATTCAGTCCAGCGCCAGGCTGAGCCTACTCACCTCCACGTGCTCTGTAGTGTGCCTGCTTCCTCAAGTACATTCTAACAAATTACGACTTGCTGCGTTAGAGACACCTGTGTTTCATCCCCTTTGGTGCCTTGACGCGCAGCGGAAAGGAATGGTCATAAAAATGACAGAGTATGAAGCGCTTCAAAAGCGCATATCGGTCCGCTCGTTCCGGAAGCTCCCCATCCCGCCCGAGATCGTGGCGGAGCTTCAAAGCTGCGTCGATGAATGTAACGCCTTCGGCCTTCATTTCCAGCTCGTTGACGGATCCGGCGCCGGGACGCCCGCCGTGAAGCTCTCCCCCGGGATGTTCTCCGGGGAGGTCTATACCTGTGTTTTGCTGGTAGGCCCATCCGACCGGACAGGCGGCGAAATGGTGGGATATTTCAGTGAAAAGCTGATCCTGCGCGCCGTTTCCCTCGGCCTTGGCACCTGCTGGGTCGCCGGCACCTTTGACAAAAAGTCCGTCAGCCCCGATCTTGGCGTGGACGAGAAGCTCTGGGGCGTTGTCCCTGTCGGATACGCCACGGAGAAAACTCCCGTCCTTCAGCGCGCTATACGCTCCCGCATCCGCGCCAGGGACCGCAAGCTCCAGGATTTCGTGGAGTCCGACTACCCCTTTGCCTCCCTGCCCGCCTGGGTACGTGCGGGCGTGGAGGCCGTGAGGCTCGGACCCTCGGCGGTGAACCAGCAGCCGGTGAATATCGTCTTCCGGGACGGTCTCGTGACAGCCAGACTGTGGAAAGAGAAGAAGAATGAAATGATGTACAACGACCTTGGCATCGCCAAATACCAGTTCCAGGTGGCCGCTGAGGCCCTCGGCGTCCGGGGATTCTGGAATTTCGGCGAGACCGGGGAATTCATACCGGAGTAGAAAAACCTCAAAGGAGCTTTGAAATGACCATCACGTATAAAGTCAAAAACGGGATCTATGTGAACATGACCAACCGCTGTCCCTGCGCCTGCACGTTCTGCCTCAGGAAAAACGGCGACGGCGTCTACGGTTCGGATTCGTTATGGCTCGAGCGGGAGCCTGAGGTCCGGGAGGTCTGTATGAGCCTGGACCGATGGGATCTTCCCAAATTCGACGAGCTGGTCTTCTGCGGTTACGGCGAGCCCACGGAACGGCTGGACGATCTCCTCCAGGTGGCCGGATATGTAAAGAGTCGGTATGATATCCCCATCCGCATCAACACGAACGGCCTTTCCGACCTCATCAACGGCCGCTCCACCGCGCCGGAGCTTGCCGGACTCATCGACACCGTATCCATCAGCCTCAACGCGACGAACGCCCAGGATTATTATAAGCTCTGCCGCCCCAGATTCGGCATAGGCTCTTACGATGCCATGCTCTCCTTTGCCAGGTCCTGCGTGCCCTATGTCCCCCACGTGGTCATGACCGTGGTGGACGTGGTCACAAGCCCCGAGGAGCAGGAAAAGAGCCGCCGGATTGCTGAGAGCCTTGGCGCAAAGCTCCGCGTCCGCGCCTATGAGGGCTGAATAAAGCGCAGAAGGCCCCCGCCGCATCCACTGCGGCGGGGGCCTCATTTTGTCAGGGATCTCCTTACCTCTCGTCCGGCACTCTCGTATTGAAGAACAGCCCCGCCTCCAGCAGGAGCATAATAGTCGCCGCGCTCCAGAGCGACAGCACGCCCGTGGCGGCCAAGATGACCGCAAGGACTCTGACGGCCGTGGAGATGAGGAAGTTCAGAAGGACCACGCGCCGCACCGCCCTGGAAATGCTGATCGCCAGCGGGAGCTTAATGAGCTTTTCAGAGGGGAGCAGCACGTCGGGGAACGTCCCGGTGACGTCCGGGTTACTGCCCAGCACCACGCTGATGTTGGCCATTTCCAAAAGCTCCGTATCCTCCCTCTGGGAGCTGACAAAGGCCAGCCTGTCGTCGCGCTCCTGCGTATCAAGAATATACTGGAGCCTGGAGAGCTTGTCCTTTGGCCGGCAGTCGGAGTAGACCTCCGAAATGCCCAGGGATCTTCCGATGTTTGTGGAGTTCAGCGCGTTATCGCCGGTCATCAGCGCCACATTGGCGACCCTCTGCCGCCTCAGCTCGTTGACGGTGCTGACCGCGTCGCTCCGAAGGTCGTCGGCAAAATCAATCCGCCCGACGCAGGTCCTCCCCACCGCCACAAAAACGCAGGTCTCGCCGGGGATATACATGTCCCCCCGGACGCCCAGCTCCTCCATCAGATCGATGTTGCCCACTGCAATGATCTGCTGTCCGTCCAGCTGAGCCATGGCGCCGTACCCCTCGCGCTCCTGATGGCGCTGGACCCGGGATCTGTCGGGAAGGAACCCGGCATACTGCCGTATGGCCCGGTCGATGGGGTGTTCGGACCAGGCGCCGGCGTAGGCGGCCAGGAACATGAGCTGTTTCTCGGAGATCCTGACCGGATCCGTGCCGATCACGTGAAATCTGCCCTCCGTCAGCGTGCCGGTCTTGCTGAAGAGCACGCTGGTGATCTCGGACGCGGCCGTCATGGTCCCCGTCTCCGCGAAAAAGATACCCGCCGACGTGCAGGAATCCATGGCGTTCAGGTAGGTCATCAGTACCCCGGCGTCTCCGGAATAGGCGCACACCGCCAGAGCCGCGGCGGCCCTCCCCAGCCATTTGAGGAAGTTCATCTCATCAAACAGCGGCGGGATGAGCGAAAGAAAAGCGCCCAGTCCCAGCATGACCAGAAGGGCCAGAAAGTCAAACTTCCGCTCCAGCACGATGGGCCGCAGTCTGACAGACCTGATTTCCCGCAGCTGATTGGCGATCCGGGCCCTCCGCGCCTCGTCCTCGATCCTGTCATGCTCCTCCTCAAGCCGCCGGGTCACAAGCCCCAGCTCGTGGCCGGTAAAGGCATCGATGATGGCGCGCAGCAGGTCAAAAATGATGACGGCGATCACCGCCTCCACCACGCCGCCGCACAGCGAGAGTAAAACGGAGGACAGGAGCATCACAAGCTCCGCCGGCACCCTTCCCCGGTCCCTGATAAAGCCCAGGATCCCCGGAATCATGGGCACGCAGGCCACCGCCAGCGACAGCGTCATGACCACCCGCCAGAGGGTATCCTGAAGCCTCATGGCCACGGCGATGCTGGCTGTCACGGCGGCCAGCGCCGTGGCGGTCAGAAGCAGAAGGGCCGCGTCTGAGATCACCGGCGAGCTTCTTCTGCCGCGGTCGGCCCGCGCCTCTCTCTCTTCCGGTTCGTCCTCCCCGGGGAGGAAGTCCTCAAACTCCGCCGCGCCTGTACTTGCAGGCTCGTCCGAGCTCTCCGGCTCCCCCGCTTCCCCGGTGGGTTCCTCCGGCGTCTCGGGTCCCGCTCCTTCCGTCTCTTCCTTCTCGGTATCCTCCGGCTCCGTCTTTTCGGGGGCCTCCGTATCCTGAAGCTCCGTTTCGAGCTTCCCGGTCTCTTTCTCTTCCATAGCTTCACCCCGCCCTGTAAAACGGTTTGGGAGCGGCATTGGCGCAGGCAGGCCAAACCGCTCCCCAACGGTCGATGTTGAATTAAGCCTTGCCGGCACAGCCGAGGACATCGATGAGCTTATGCGTCACGATGGCCTTGATGTTGGCGCGCGCCGGGGTCAGATACTGCCTCGGATCAAAGTGATCCGGGTGCTCCGCGAAATATTTGCGAATGGAGCCGGTCATGGCCAGCCGCAGGTCGGAGTCGATGTTGATCTTGCAGACGGACAGAGTCGCGGCCTTGCGGAGCTGCTCCTCGGGGATGCCCACCGCGTCGGGCATCTTGCCGCCGTTTTCATTGATCATCTTCACAAACTCCTGGGGCACACTGGAGGAGCCGTGGAGCACGATGGGGAACCCGGGCAGGCGGTGGGAGACCTCCTCCAGGATGTCGAACCGCAGCGGGGGCGGCACAAGGACGCCCTGCTCGTTGCGGGTGCACTGGGCGGCGGTGAACTTGTAAGCGCCGTGGCTGGTGCCGATGGCGATAGCCAGGGAGTCGCAGCCGGTCTTGGAGACGAACTCCTCCACCTCCTCGGGCCGGGTGTAGCTGGAGTCCTCGGCGGAGACGTTGACCTCGTCCTCCACGCCGGCCAGAGAGCCGAGCTCGGCCTCCACCACCACGCCGTGGTCGTGGGCGTACTCCACCACCTTGCGGGTGATCTCGATATTCTCCTTGAAGGGCTTGGAGCTGGCGTCGATCATCACGGAGGTAAAGCCGCCGTCGATGCAGGATTTGCAGGTCTCAAAATCCGGGCCGTGGTCCAGATGGAGCGCGATGGGGATATCGGGGCACTCGATCACGGCGGCCTCGACGAGCTTCACAAGATAAGTATGGTTTGCGTAGGCACGGGCTCCCTTGGAGACCTGGAGGATCAGCGGCGCGTGCTGTTCCCGGGCGGCTTCGGTGATGCCCTGGACGATCTCCATGTTGTTGACGTTGAACGCGCCCACGGCGTAGCCGCCGTCGTAGGCCTTCTTAAACATCTCGGTGGTGGTGACTAAAGGCATATTGATCAGCTCCTGTGTTGAGTAATTGGGTCCACATATGGATATTATACCATATCTTTCGGTGAATTCAAGTATTTGCCCAACTAAATTCGGCGATTTTGGGAGAGCCTCACAGAAGCTTCTCCCCCACCGTCCTTCTCTGCCCCTCGTCCGGGGTCCAGGTGAGGGCGATGTCCACGATTCGGTCCTCGCCGCACAGGAGATATTGGTCCCATCTCTCCCCCGTCTGGGCGTCCGTCAGGACCCAGGCCCTGTCAGCCCCCCAGGGGGCGGGGTCCGCGGGGACCCACTCCCAGTCCCCGGCCTTGTATTCCCGGAGCTTTGCGTTCACGCAGAAGTCATAGAAAAACGGCAGCTTCACGCTGACGATCTCATACTCCAGCCGCGGGAGCTCCGACCGGTCCGGCGCGTCCCAGCGGGGGTACTGCTCGTATTCAAAGTCCCCGAGGAAAACGGACTCGTCCCCGTCACGCTCGCGGATGTAGTCCTCCGTGTCCGCGTCCGTCAGATCCTTGAGGACCAGGGGCAGCTCGTCGTGGTAGAGCTTCCAGGAGATCCCGCCGAACTGGTAGGTCTCGGTGCCGGCGTCCTTCCCAAGGGGGATCTGCCCGTTGGAGACGCCGCTGACAAAGAGGAAAATCAGGAAGCATGTGCCGAAGGTGCCCACGAGGAAGGGGATGCCGAAGGTCAGGACGCGGTTTAAATTCCTGGGGGCCTTCAGACGCCGGAAAAGCGCCCGGATCCCCCAGGTCAGCGCCGCCACGCCCGCCATGCACAGGGCCATCAGGACAAAGGACGCGAGAATAACGCTGTTCGCCTCCAGCGCCAGGCTCACCAGGAGGAAGAGGACCGCCGCGCAGGCCAAAACGAGGACGACGATCTGAAGCCTCCGGTGGCCCTTCGTGGCCAGGAACTCCCCACGCCGGGCCGCCTTCAGGGCGCGTCTCCGCCAGGAGAAGTAGCCCACCAGCTCCGCCATCACCAGCACCGTCACGAGGATATAGAGCGCCGTGGAGCAGGTCCACAGGCTGCTGGACAGCCGGTAGAGGGGCCTTGTGATGAGGTCGGAGATCAGCATATAAAACTGCAGCAGGCACACCGCCAGCAGCACGAAGAGGCTGGGGAAATAGGCCCGCTTGGCCGTGCGGTGGAGGGTCTCCACCTCGGTCATGGGGTCCGTGTCGATGGGCACGGCGTTCAGATCCTCGTTGTAGAAGACCTGGAGCTGGGCGCTGGAGCAGGCCAGCTTCCAGCCCGTCTCCCGGCAGAAGGCCTGAAAGTCCAGCTCCCCCTCCGTGGGCTCCGGATCGAACATGGAGGCCCGGGGGTAAAAGGTGACGGTGAACTGGACCTGCCGGGGCTCGCACCGGCGGTAGCGCCAGAGGGGCTCCGTCTTCTCCACCATCCAGCCTTTGGCGGCCATGCTCTCCAGGTGCCGCTCCAGGCCGGTGTGGTCGTAGAAGGAATATAACTCCAGCCTGCGTATTGTGTCTCTCATTTGGACTCCTCCTCTCCGAAAATCCTTCTGTAATCCTCCGCCTGGCGGCGGATCCGGTCGTACTCCCGTTTCAGCGTCTCCCGTCCGGCGTCCGTCAGGATGTAGCTGCGCCGGCGGCCCTCCACCTTCGTCTTCCGAATCATCCCGGCGTCTAAAAACTGCTCTAAGAGCGTGTAGAGCGTCCCGGAACCGATGCTCACCTGGTCCCCCGTCATGGCCGGGACCAGGTCCAGGATGTCCATCCCGCACCGCTCCGTCCGGAGGCACAGCAGCGCGTAGAACATCTGCTCCGTCAGCGTCTGAAACTTCACCCGCGGCATCCGATCACTCCTTTCCGATGGTTTCTCGATATTCGAGAATAACGGTCAAAAAGTAAACTCGAATATCGAGCTGTTGAACACAGTATAATCTCGATATTCGAGTTTGTCAAGGAAAAAATCTTTAAATTTTCAGTTGCCCCGGAGAAAGTCCACTATGGCTGTGATCGCGGCGGCCACGCCGCGGGAGGCGTCCTCCGGCGGGAGGAGGAAGAGGTCCCCCTGCCCCGCCGCGGCGGGGACATGGAGGAAGCCCCCGGGGGTGCCGGGGCGGGTCTCCGCCAGGTAGTGGAGGAGGCCGTACATCAGGTGGTTGCAGACGAAGGTCCCGGCGGAGTTGGAGACGTCGGCGGGCAGGCCGGCGGCCCGGATGGCCCGGACCATGGCCTTCACAGGCAGGGTGGCGAAGTACGCCGCCGGACCGCCGGGGACGATGGGTTGGTCCGTGGGCTGATCCCCGGCGTTATCCGGGATCCGGGCGTCGTCCACGTTGAGGGCGGCCCGCTCCGGCGTCAGTGCCCGACGCCCGGCGGCCTGTCCCAGGCACAGCACCGCGTCCGGGGCGTGCGCCTCGACGGCCCGGATGACCGGCTCTACGCAGGCGCCGAACACCGTGGGCACCGTGAGCTTCACGATCTCCGCCCCGGCGACCCGCTCCGGCAGCCGCGCCAGCGCCTCCTGCGCCGCGTTGACGCTCTCCCCGCCGAAGGGGTCAAAGGCAGTGACCAGGATCTTCATGCTGTGCCTCCTTACATTGAGATCGCGCAAGCGCCTGTGCTCTCTGGTCCGCGGGGTCCCGTCCGTTCCCTCCTCCGGCTCGAACGTGGAGAAAACCGCCCGGTATTCCTTTTGCGGGTCACTTATTCCTGATATACTCGTCGATGCTCTTGGCGGCCGTTTTGCCGGCGCCCATGGCAAGGATGACGGTGGCGGCGCCGGTGGCCGCGTCGCCTCCGCAGAAGACGCCCTCGCGGGAGGTGGCCCCGGTTTCCGAGGTGACGATACAGCCGCGCTTGTTGGTCTCAAGGCCGGGTGTGGAGGAACGGATCAGCGGGTTGGGCGATGTGCCGATGGCCACGATGACCGTATCCACCTCCATCTCGAATTCGCTTCCCTCTATGGGCACGGGGCGGCGGCGTCCGGAGGCGTCCGGCTCCCCCAGCTCCATGCGGACGCATCTCATGGCCCTGACGCGCCCCTTCTCGTCCCCCAGGATCTCGGTGGGATTGCAGAGAAGGTCAAACTGGATGCCCTCCTCCCTGGCGTGGTGGACCTCCTCCGCTCTCGCGGGCAGCTCCGCCTCACCGCGGCGGTAAACGATGTGGACATCCGCCCCCATGCGTCTGGCGCACCGGGCGGCATCCATGGCCACGTTCCCTCCGCCCAGAACGGCCGCCTTCTGGCTTACAAAGACGGGCGTGGGGCTGTCCGGCTTATACGCCTTCATGAGATTGATCCGGGTGAGATACTCATTGGCGGAGAATACGCCGACCAGGCTCTCGCCGGGGATCCCCATGAATTGCGGGAGCCCCGCGCCGGAGCCGATGAACACGGCCTCATAGCCCATCTCAAAGAGCTCATCGACGGAGAGGACCTTTCCGATGACCATATTGAGCCGGATATCCACGCCCATCCTCTCAAGATTGGCGGCTTCCTTCTGCACGATGGACTTGGGGAGCCGGAACTCCGGGATCCCGTAGCTGAGAACGCCGCCGGCCACATGAAAGGCCTCAAAGACTGTGACGGAATACCCCATTCTGGCAAGCTCCCCGGCGCAGGTAAGTCCCGCGGGGCCGGAGCCGACGACGGCTACCCTGTGCCCGTTGGCCGGGGCCTTTTCCCCGTTGGCCACGTTATGCTCCAGCGCCCAGTCCGCGACGAACCGTTCCAGGTTCCCGATGCCCACGCTTTCGCCCTTGATCCCGCGGACGCACTTGCCCTCGCACTGGTTCTCCTGGGGGCACACCCGGCCGCAGACCGCCGGCAGAGCGTTGGCGCGGGAAAGGACCCGGTACGCCCCTTCAAAATCGCCCTTCTGGATGTGACCGATGAAGTCCGGGATGGGCACGTTCACCGGGCAGCCCTCTACACAGTGGGGATTCCTGCACCCCAGGCAGCGGTTAGACTCCTTTACGGCGAGCTCCGGGGTATAGCCCTTCGCCACTTCAAAAAAGTTTTTGTTCCTGACCTCCGGAGCCTGCTCCGGCATCTTCGTCTTATTTGGGGTCATGTCAGCCATTTGTCATCCCCTCCAATCTGCACTTGTGCTCCGCGCGTCTCCTCTGCTCGAATTCCTTATACGTGGAGGCCCGGGCGATCGTCTCGTCAAAATCGATCCTGTGCCCGTCAAAATCCGGCCCGTCCACACAGGCGAATTTTACCTTGCCGTCCACGGTGACGCGGCAGCAGCCGCACATGCCCGTCCCGTCGATCATGATGGGGTTCATGCTGACGATAGTGGGCAGATCATACGGCTTTGTGAGGCGGCAGACAAATTTCATCATCACCAGCGGCCCGATGGCGTAGACCCGGTCATACGTCTCCCCAGCCTTCAGAAGCTCCTCCAGCTTCCCGGTGGTGAAGCCGTTATAGCCGTAAGAGCCGTCGTCCGTGCAGATATATAGCGTGTCGCAGGCGGCGCGCATCTCGTCCTCCAGGATCACGAGGTCCTTCGTCCGAAAGCCCCCGATGAGATCCACCTTCGCCCCGGCGTCGTGAAGGGCCTTCGCCACGGGAAGCGCGATGGCGCACCCAAGCCCCCCGCCCACAACGGCGGCGCGCTTCACGCCCTCCACTGGGGTCGGCACGCCCAGCGGCCCCACAAGATCCGTAAGGCACTCCCCCTCGTTGAGCTCGTCCAGCGTCATGGTGGAGTCGCCGACCTTCTGATATACCACCGTCACCAGCTCCTCCGAAACGGAGGATACGGTCAGCGGGATACGCTCCCCGTCCGGGGAGGCCCTCAGGATGACGAACTGCCCCGCCCGGGCCTTTTTCGCGATCAGCGGCTCATAGACGGATATGCTGGAAATGTCCGGCGTCAGCACCTTTTTCCTGACAATTTCATACTTTTCCGGCATAAGATTCACCTCACTAAAAAGTCAAAGAAAGTCATTAAAACTCAATCCGGCCCGGAGGCCGGATTGAATGGTCCTTAATAATAACGCTTGTTCTTGTTCTTCCTGGCAGCCTCAGACTTCTTGCGGCGCTTAACGGAAGGACTCTGGTAGTACTCCTTCTTCCGGAGGTCGGCAAGGACGCCCGCCTTTGCACAGTTGCGTTTGAATCTCTTCAGCGCGCTGTCCAGAGACTCGTTTTCCTTGACATGGACTTCTGACATCTATTTCCCCTCCCTCCGACATACGCGAGTGCGCTTTGCTTTCTTCTGCCGAACGTCAAATTCAGCATTGATTATTATAATAAGTTCCTCGTCGATTGTCAATAAGAATTTGCACTTTTTATTTGACCGGCTTCACGACCAGGCTGACCATTTTGCTCTTGACGATCGTCCGGATGATCTCCATGCCCTCCAGGGCCTTGGAGATCTTTTCCTGGGACTTCACGATCTCAAGGACCGTGTCGTCGTCGGCGTCCATGGGTACGACGGCGGTGCCCTTCAGCTTGCCGTTGATCTGGATGGCGATCTCCTTCTCGCTCTCGGTCATTTTGGATTCGTCATACTTCGGCCAGGCGGAGGTGCTGGCGTACCCCTCAAAGCCCTGTTTTTCCCACAGCTCCTCGGAAATATGCGGCGCGAAGGGCGAAAGCAGCAACAGGAGCGCCCGGATGTCCCCCCGGGACGGGGGATTTTCGGAGAACGCGTTCACAAGTCCCATCATGGCGGCGATGGCCGTATTGAACTTCATGCTCTCGATGTCCTCGCCCACCTTCTTGATGGTCCGGTGGACGATGGCCTCGTTGGCGTGGGAGCAGGTCTCCGGCCCGTCGATCCTCGTCTCGGCCAGGTTCCAGATGCGGTCCAGGAACCTCTTGCAGCCCTTCACGGCGTTGTCGGACCAGGCGGCCGCCTTTTCAAAATCGCCGATGAACATGATGTACAGCCTCAGGGTATCCGCGCCGTAGTCGCGGACGATGTCGTCCGGGTTCACCACATTGCCCAGGGACTTGGACATCTTCACGATGGGGTGCTCCGCCATCTCGCCGTACTGCTCCACAAGATGGGCCCTGGCGGCCTCCTCAGAGCCGAATTCGGCGATCAGCTCCTTCTGCCGGGCTGCGGACATGCAGTCAAAGCACCTGGGGTTCTGTCCCAGGATCATGCCGTGGCTGGTGCGCTTGGCGTAGGGCTCGGGCGTGGGCACCACGCCGATGTCATAAAGGAATTTGTGCCAGAAACGGGAGTAGAGCAGGTGGAGCGTGGTGTGCTCCATGCCGCCGTTGTACCAGTCCACCGGGGACCAGTAGTCCAGCGCCTCTTTGGAGGCAAGGGCGTCCGGATTATGGGGATCCATATATCGGAGGAAATACCAGCTCGACCCGGCCCACTGGGGCATGGTGTCCGTCTCGCGTCTGGCCGGTCCCCCGCAGTGGGGGCAGGTGGTATTCACCCAGTCCGTCATCTTGGAAAGGGGGCTCTCCCCGTCGTCCGTGGGCTCGTAGCTGTCAACCTCCGGGAGCTTCAGGGGCAGCTCGGACTCAGGCAGAGGCACCCAGCCGCACTTCTCGCACCACACCATGGGGATGGGCTCTCCCCAGTAACGCTGGCGGGAGAAGACCCAGTCGCGCAGCTTATAATTCACCTTTGCCTTGCCCAGGCCCTTCTCCTCCAGCCGCTTGATCATGGCGGGGATGGCGTCCTTGACGGTAAGGCCGTTCAGGAAATCGGAATTGACCAGGATGCCTGTCTCATCCTTGGCCGTGAAGGCGGCCTTCTGCACATCCTCGCCGCCGGCGACCACCTCGATGATGTCACAGCCGAACTTCTTGGCGAACTCCCAGTCCCGGTCGTCGTGGGCCGGGACGGCCATGATCGCGCCGGTGCCGTAAGTGGCCAGAACATAGTCGGAAATGAAGATGGGAATCACCATTCCGTTGATCGGGTTGACGGCGGCCACGCCCTCCAGCTTCACGCCGGTCTTCTCCTTGTTCAGCTCCGTGCGCTCCATGTCGGACTTGGAGGCGGCCAGGCGCTGATAGGCGGCGACGTCGTCGTTATTTTTGAGGAGCGGCGCCCATTTTTTGATCAGCGGATGCTCCGGGGACAGCACCATATAGGTGGCGCCGAAAAGGGTGTCCGGGCGAGTGGTGAAGACCACGATCTCGTCGCCGGTCGTGGCCTTGAAGGTCACCTCGGCGCCGGTGGAGCGCCCGATCCAGTTTTTCTGCTGGGTCTTGACCCGGTCAATAAAGTCCAGGTCGTCCAGATCGTCAATGAGCCGCTGGGCGTACTCGGTGATCTTCAGCATCCACTGGCTCTTTTCTTTCCTGATGACGGGGCTCCCGCACCGCTCGCAGACCCCCTCCACCACCTCTTCGTTGGCAAGGACGCACTTGCAGGAGGTGCACCAGTTGACGGGGATGGTGGCCTTGTAGGCAAGGCCCTTTTTCCAGAGCTGGAGGAAGATCCACTGGGTCCATTTATAATAATCCGGATCCGTGGTGTCCACCACCCGGTCCCAGTCGAAGCCAAAGCCCAGCATCTTCAGCTGCCGGGTAAAGTTGGCGATGTTGTCCCGGGTGACCTTGGCCGGATGGACGTGATTTTTTATGGCGAAGTTCTCGGTCGGAAGGCCAAAGGCGTCAAAGCCGATGGGGAACAGGACGTTGTACCCCTCCATCCTCTTCTTGCGCGTGACCACGTCCATGGCGGTAAAGGGGCGGGGATGTCCCACATGGAGGCCGGCGGCAGAGGGATAAGGGAATTCGATGAGCCCGTAAAACTTGGGCTTATCCGAGCCCGTCTCGGCCCTGAAGGGCTTCTCGCGCTCCCAAACATCCTGCCACTTCTTTTCGATCTGTGCAAAATCGTATTTCATCTTCAATTTCTCCTTAGCCCTGAGTGATCAGCCCGCTGACATCCACCTCGGGCGCGTCGCCCCAAAGATGCTCAAGGTTATAAAATTTTCGTGTCTCGTCCGTGAAGATATGGATGACCAGGCATCCGAAATCGACCAGCACCCAGCCGCCTCCGTGATACCCCTCCGTGCGCAGGGCCTTCTCGCCCTGCTCCTCCAGGGCCTTTTCCACCTCGTCGGAAAGGGTCCTGATGTGGGTGGTGGAGCCGGCGGTGCAGATGACGAAGTAGTCGGCCAGCGTGGTCACGTCCCGCGTCTCCAGGACCTTGATGTTCTCCGCCTTCTTGTTGTCCAGGATCTTGACGGCAATGTCGGCCATTTCTTTGGGTGTAAGCATATTGTACCTCCTGATCATTTGGGGTGAGATCTCATGTTCCGCCGGAGCGCCGGCCGGGTCGCGCCGGCGATCAGGCGGCCCATTTCTTGTCGGCAAATTCCCCGGTGGTCGAGATCAGCTTTCCAGATTCGTTTCTTGTAAGGACATCCAGATTTTCTTCCGTGACAGCCTGATAGAAGGGGCTGATGTGTTCGTTGATCAGCGTCAGCCACTCGTCCAGCGTGACGGTGACGCAGCTTCTCCCCTTCACATAGTCGTTATAATTTCCGGGCATGGTGTAAAAGCTCACGTTCTCGCTGTCCATTTTCAGGAATTCCTTGGCGAACCACAGGCAGTTCCCGGCGGTAAGGCTGGTGTTCACATCGTTGATGAAGATATCCACCAGCTTGTCCACCGGCACCTTATCGGCGTTGGCAAGGAGCTGCTTGGCCATGGTCATCAGGAAATCCTGCTGGGCGTGGATCCGGCCTATATCCGCGTCGGAGTAGCCCTTACGGAAGCGCATATACTCCACGGCCTTTTTCCCGTTCAACGTCTGGACGCCCTTTTTGAAGTGGATATGGAGATCCTGCGCGTCGTCGTCGTAGTCCATGTCCCTGGGGACATTGTATTTCACACCGCCGATGGCGTCAATGAGCTTTTCAATGGCGCTGAGCTTGATGATAGCGTAAAAATCCGGCTCGAAGCCGATGAGGTCCCGGATCCCCTCCATGAACCCCTCCTCTTTGCCGTAGGCGTAAATGCCGCTGACCAGCTTGCTCTTGTAGGTCACGTTCACCAGGGTGTCCCTGGGGATGCTGGTGACATCCAGCGTGTAGTTCACCGCGTCAAATCTGGCCACGATGATGGCGTCCGTATTGGCCGCCACCTTGTCCCTGGCGGCAATGACGAAGGTATAGACCTTGTCCTTCCTGCCGGTAGTCGGCGTCTCGTCCTTTCCCTCCTGGCCGTTGATGTCATCCGAAAGGACGAAATCACCCGGCTCGTGCTTCCCCGGCGCGGCGGTCCCCTGTTCGTCGGTATTGCCGGGGGTGACCGGGTCCTGGACCGGGTCCGTGGGGAGGTTGAGATCTCCCGTCACATCGGGCGGTTTGACGCTGGTCTTATACCAGACCACGGCGCCGGCCCCTACGACCATGATCACGGCGGTCAGGACGACCGTGACGGTCAGGGCCTTTCTCCGGGCGCTCTTCTTTTTTGAGACATGCCTGCCCTTACGGCTCCTGTGCTCCTCCTCGCGGCCCGCGCCGCCGTGTGAGGCGCCGTGGGCCCCCGTATGTCTTGATCCCTTGCTGCTGCCAAATAGCTTCATCCAACTTGTCCTTTCCTTATCCACTCAAGGGCCCCCAGGGTCCTGGCGTGGGGAACGATCCCCCTTGAGCGCATATCCTCGATGCTCATACGAAATCCCATCTCAAGCGCCTTGTCCAGATCTGTGTATGCCAGATGCCGAAGCTGCTCCACCCCATCAAAGTCCCGGTTGGGCTCGATGTAATCGGCCATATAGATCACCTTTTCAAGGAGACCCATATTTTCCTTGCCGGTGGTGTGCCAGAATATGGCCCCGTAGATCTCGTCGTCACAGCCAAACTCATATTTGGCGATGCCGGCCCCGGTCTTGGAGTGGAGGAGTTTGCCCTCTGTCCTCTCCATCTCATCGAGGATGATACCATATTTTTCGCACAGACGCAACTGTTCATCCAATTTCTCTTTTTTTGTTATGTCGTGAAGGATCCCGGCCTCCCGCGCCTTTTCCTCGTCGGCTCCCCAGCGTCTGGCCAGCCGGGCGGCCTCCTCCTCGCAGCCCTGCACGTGGGCGATCCTCTTGGGGTCCAGCATGGCGTAGGCTTTTTTCCGAAGCCAGGGGAACGAGGGCTTTGCCCCGTACCAGCGGTGCCGGATGATCTCCCCGTAGACCCCGTCTGGCAGGAGGTCCTCCCCCCTGCGCTGGGTCAGCTCCGCGCGGATGAAGGTGGAGGATACGTCGATGGCGTGAATCCCCACGGTCTTCACCGACGCGTCATATCGTTGGCGGAGCCGGGCCGCCGCCCTCTCGATGACCTCCGACTCCCCCTCACGCCTTGTGAAGACGGCCAGCGTCGCCATGTCCAGGATCTCCCTGAACTCTCTCCACTCCTCAAAGCACAGGAGCATGTCCGTTCCCATGAGGAGAAAGAGCTTGTCCCGTGGATACTTTTCCCGCACCCGGCGGAGCGTATCCACCGTATAGCTCCTGCCTCCGCGGGCGATCTCCATCTCCGATACGCGGCAGTGCTTTATGTCCGCGAAGGCCAGCTTCGCCATGGAGAGCCGGGCCGCGGCATCGGGGGATCCGTCCGCTATCTCCTTGTGAGGCGGCGCGGCGTCCGGTATGATAAGGAGACGGTCGAGCCCCAGGGCCTTCACCGCCTGACCCGCCGCTTCCACATGTCCCGCGTGGGGAGGGTTGAAGGTGCCTCCGAAAATGCCGATCTTCATAGTCCACCTGCCCTATTTCAGTATGATCCTTTTTTCCTCCGGGAGATCCCTGTTCTCTCTGTACAGCACGAAGGTGCCTCCGACAGCCTGGACGCCCTCGGCGCGGGTCCTCGCCGCCAGCTCGTCACAGACCTCTCTGGAGGTCATGAGCGCCGACTCCAGCACCCGCCCCTTGATGAGCTCCCGGGTGTGAAAGGCGTTCTCCGTCTCCGCCGCCACGGCGTCCGTAACGCCCCCCTTGCCCACCATGATGACCGGCTCCAGGGGATTGGCCAGCCCGCGAAGGCGGGCGCGTTGTTTACTTGTCAGCATAGATCCCGCTCCTTTGTGCCGTTTTCAGTTAGATAGTCCGCAAGCTTCCGGGCGAAGCTTCTGAACGCCCGGCCCCGGTGGGAGACGGCGTTCTTCTCCTCATCCGTGAGGCAGGCCATGGAGCGGGTGAACCCCTCGGGGATAAAGATGGGATCGTATCCGAAGCCGTGTTCGCCCTCGCAGGCCCTTCCGACCGTGCCCTCGATGACGCCCTCGCAGACGATCTCGTCCCCGTTTGGGAAGCAGCAGACCACGGCGCACCTGAAGCGCGCTCCCCTTCTTCCGTCCCGGTCCGCGATACCGATCAGCTTTTTGCAGGTCTCGGGATATCCCGCGTCCCCGCAGTATCGGGAGGAGTAGATCCCCGGCCCGCCGTCCAGAGCGTCCAGCTCAAGTCCGGAGTCGTCGGCCACGCAGGGCCGGCCCGTGGCCCTCATGGCCGCAAGCGCCTTGATGCGCGCGTTCTCAACAAAGGTCGCGCCGTTCTCCTCGGCCTCGAAATGACAGCCTGCCTCGCTCTGGGAAAGGACCTGTATCCCGGCGGGCTCCAAAATCTCCCGGATCTCCCGGAGCTTGTCCCTGTTGTTGGATGCCAAAATGATCTCCATATCGTCTCTCCTCAGCCTTCCTCCAGAAGGGCTCTGGCGAAATCCTCCGGGTCAAAGGGGATCAGGTCGTCCGCCTGCTCTCCCACGCCGATAAAGCGCACCGGCACGCCCAGCTTCTGGGTGATGGCGAAGACGATCCCGCCCTTGGCGGTGCCGTCAAGCTTTGTAAGGACGATCCCGGTAAGTCCCGCGTATTTCTTGAATTCCTCGGCCTGGCTGAGCCCGTTCTGCCCCGTGGTGGCGTCGATGACCAGCAGCGTCTCCCGGTCCGTGCCCGGAAGCTCCCGGTCTATGACCCGGCTTATCTTGTTGAGCTCGTTCATGAGGTTGGATTTGTTATGCAACCTTCCGGCGGTGTCCACGATGATGACGTCCGTTCCCCGGGCCCTGGCGGCGGAGATGGCGTCGAACACCACAGCGGCGGGGTCCGACCCCTCCTCGTGGCGGACGAAGTCCGCGCCGGATCTGTCGGCCCATATCTTGAGCTGCTCGGCGGCGGCGGCACGGAAGGTGTCCCCGGCGGCCAGCAGGACCTTTTTCCCCTGATTGCGGAGGGCAAGGGCCAGCTTTCCGATGGTCGTCGTCTTGCCCACCCCGTTGACGCCGACCACCAGGATCACGGAAGGACGGGTGTTGATCGTCAGCTCCCCGGCGTCCCCCAGCATATCGGCCAGTATGCCTCTCAGGGTCTCCTTCACCTCGTCTGCCCCCCGTATCCCCCCTGCCTCCACCTCGTCTCTGAGGCGGTCCACAGCGTCCATGGAGGCCTCGACCCCCACGTCGGAGAGGATCAGGGTGTCCTCAAGGTCGTCAAAAAAGTCCTCATTCTCCCCGGTAAACGAGGCGATGGTGGCGTTGAGGCGCGTCTGCATGTTCTGCTTCGTTCTGGCAAGACCCGCCTTAATTTTATCAAAAAAGCCCATTTTTTCTCCTTTTTTCAAAAGAATGAAAACAATTTACTTCCCGATCGTCTTCTCCGCCTCGTCAAGGTCGATGACGAGCACCTTGGAGACGCCGCGCTCCTGCATGGTGACGCCGTAAAGCACGTCCGCCTCCTCCATGGTCCCGCGCCGGTGTGTGATCGTCAGAAACTGTGTTTTTTCCGTAAGTCCCCGCATGTAGTTGGCGACCCGGATGACGTTGGCGTCGTCCAGCGCGGCTTCGATCTCGTCCATGACCACAAAGGGCGTGGGGCGGACCCGGAGGATGGCGAAATAGAGGGCGATGGCCACGAACGCCTTCTCTCCGCCGGAGAGGAGGGTGATGGTCTTGAGGCTCTTTCCCGGCGGCTGGACCCTGATCTCGATCCCGGAGCCAAGGACATCCTCCGGATCCTCCAGGCTGACGCTGGCACGGCCCCCGCCGAAGAGCTCCAAAAAGGTCTGCTGGAAGCCCTGATTGATCCTTTCAAGCTCCTCGCGGAAGATGGTCTCCATGGAGCCGGTGATCTCCCCTATTATGCCCAAAAGCTCCTTGCGGGCCTTCTCGATGTCGTCCCGCTGGTCGGTGAGATAGGTATAACGGGTATTGACCCGCTCATATTCCTCAATGGCGCCCAGGTTCGGCGTGCCGAGGGTGCCCATTTCCCGTTTGAGCTCTCCCGTGCGGCGTCTGGCCTGCGGGATGCTGGAAAGCTCCAGCCGCTGCTCCATGGCCGCGCTGCGGGTGAGCCCGTAGCCGTCCCAGAGCTTATCGATAATCTGCTTCTCCTCCATGGCGGCGGCCTCCACGCGGTTCTCGATCCGCGCGGCGCCGCGCTCCAGCTCGAGGAGGGCGTTGTTTTTCTCCTGAAGGAGCTTATCAGACCTGGACCGCTCGGCCTCGATGGCCAGCTTGTCGGCTGTGATCTGCGTGATCTTCTCCCGGCGGGCGGCGGCCTGCGCCCTGAGGCCGTCGGCCTTCTCCTGACGCAGGGCGATGGCGTTTTCCGTTTCCGTGACCTTTTCGCGCAGGAGACGCACCGTCTCCTCCTGGGTCGCCCGGTCGCCGGTGAGCTCCTGACGGAGCCTCTCCAGCTCTCCGATGGCCTGTTCGCCGGCGGCGGCCTCCGCCTCAAGGGACGCGCGGCTCTCGCGCAGCTCGCTCTCGGCAAGCCCGATCTCCTCCCGCTTCGCGGCCAGCTTCTCATGTCCGCCGGTCTCGGCGTCGATCTGTTCCCTCAGCTCCTGCGCCTGGGCTTCCAGGGCGGCGATGGTCTCCGACAGGGCCTCGGAGCGCTCCCCGGCCTCCCCGCGGCGGCGCGTGATGCTTTCGGATTCGCTCCCAAGCTCCTCAAGGCGCTCGCGGAGGGTGGCAAGGAGCAGCTGAAAATGCTCCCCGGTGGCGGTGAGCTTCAGAACGCGGTTTTCCGCGTCCCGGTATTCGTCGTTTGCCACGCCGATCTCATATTCCAGCGCCGTGAGGGCCCGTTTTTGCTCCTCGGCGTCCCTCCTGACGCTCTCCAGCTCCTTGGCCAGTCCGGCCTCCTTCTCCGTCAGGGACTTCAGCTCATTGGCCCGGGAGAGGATGCCGGTATTCCTGGACGCGCTTCCTCCGGTCATACTGCCGCCGGCGTTGATGACCTGGCCGTCCAGGGTAACGACGCGGAACCGGTGCCCGTACTTGCGGGCGATCCGCACCGCGCTGTCCATATCGTCCGCAACGGCCGTGCGGCCCAGAAGATTGAGGAAGATGTCGTTATATTGCTGCTCGAAGCGGACAAGGTCAAAGGCCAGGCCCTCGAACCCGTCCTCCTGGTCAAGGCCCTTCTCCAAAAGGCGGGAGCCCCGGATGACGTTCATGGGCAGGAGCGTCACGCGGCCTGCGTCCAGCCTTTTCAGGTGGTTGATCACATTCTTTCCGTCCGTGTCGGTGCCCACGATGATATTCTGCACCGCCGCGCCCAGGGCCGTCTCAACGGCCACAGCGTAGCGCTCATCCGTCTTGACAAGTTCGCCGGCGGGGCCGTGGATGCCCCTCAGGATCCCCCTGTCGGCCTCCCGCATAACGGTTTTGACCGCCTTGGAGTATCCCTCGTATTCCCGCTCCATGTCCGCCAGGAGCTGACGCCGGGAGCGGACGGCGTTATAGTCCAGTTCGGTCTTTTCCCGCTTCTCCGCGGCGGCCTCGGCCCTTTTGCGAAGGCCCTCGGCGCGGAGCTCATACCCGCGGCATACGTTTTGCAGGGAGCCGGCCTTCTCGGAAGCCTCCTCCAGCGCCTTTTGGTTGTCCGCGCTCTCCCTCTCGGCGCTCTCCACCCGCTCGGTCTGGGCAGTCAGCTCCTCGCGGACAGCTTTAAGGCGTTTGTCCAGCTCCTCCACGGAGGCGCTGAGAGAGCCCAGCTCGACTTTGGCGGCGGACAGTCTGTCCGAGGTGTCGCTCAGGGACCCGTTGAGTCCGGCGAGCCTCTGGGCAGACGCCCCCTCGCCGGCAAAAAGCTCCTCCGCCGCGCGCCGGAGTTCCTGGAGCCTGGCGGCGATGCCGGCCTTCTCCGTCTCGATCCGCGCAAGTCTGCTCCGGCGCTCCCTGATCTGTTCCAAAAGGCCGGAGCTCTGGCCGTCGCGTCGGTCCATCTCCTCAAGGACTCTGTCGATATTCTCGTTGGTATGCGTAAGATTTGCGCGCAGGACAGCGATGCCGGACTCCTCATCCGCCATCGCGCTCTCAAGGCCGGCGATCTCCTCCCGGACAGCCTCGGCCTCCATATCCTTATCCCGCATCCGCTGGGAATACTGCTCCCCCGCGGCATACAGGCGCTCCAGCTCGCCTCTGGCCCGCTCAAGGTCCCCGGCGGACTTGAGCGCATCCTCCCGCAGGGCCTTGGTCCTCTCGGCCAGGCCCTCCAGGTCGTTGAGCCAAAGGGATATCTCCAGCCCGCGCAGCTCGTCGCGGAGGAGAAGATATTTTTTGGCCGTCTCGGACTGCTTCCGGAGGGGCTCGACCTGGAGCTCAAGCTCACCGATCTTGTCGTTGACGCGCGTCAGATCCTCGTCGGCCCGCTCCAGCTTCCTCTCCGATTCCTCTTTCCTGTGGCGAAAGCGGGAGATGCCCGCCGCCTCCTCAAAGATCTCCCGCCGGTCCGTGCTTTTGGCGGAGAGGATGGAGTCGATCTTGCCCTGGCCGATGATGGAATAGCCGTCGCGCCCCAGGCCCGTGTCCATGAAGAGCTCGTTGATGTCCTTCAGGCGCACGGGCTTGTTGTTTATGTAGTATTCACTCTCGCCGGAGCGATAATAGCGCCGGGTGACCCGGATCTCATCCAGGTCCTCCGAAAGTCTTCTGTCCGTGTTGTCCAGCGTTAGCGACACCTCGGCAAAGCCCACCTGGCCGCGTTTTTCCGTGCCGCCGAAGATGACATCCTCCATCTTCCCGCCGCGCAGCGCCTTGGTGGACTGCTCCCCCATGACCCACTGGATAGCGTCGGCGATATTCGATTTCCCACTCCCGTTGGGCCCGACGATGGCCGTCAAGGGCTTGTCGAAGGTGAGGACCGTTTTTTCCGGGAAAGACTTGAAGCCCCTCATTTCCAATGCCTTAAAATACAAAGCCTACACTCCCATATCTTGCGTTGAGCAACAGTGATCCAGTCTGAATAAACAGTATAACACAACCGCGGGATTTTGCAATGAATTATTTGTTAAAGTATTTTTCAGGCCGCAAAAAAAGAGCCGAAAACGGCTCTTTTTGAAAGGATCTAAAGCTCCCTGACGCGCTCCACGGTCATGGGCGGGAGAGCCTTTTCGGTAAATCTGACGCTCCTGAGGCCAAATGTCTCCGTCAGGGCCACCACATTGGCTCGTTTTTGGCCGGTGGCGGCGGAGACGCGGCCGGGGGCCACGGCGAAGAGGACGTCCGCCCCCCTGTCGGCCTCCGACAAAAGGGCGCGCTCCCGGGCAAGGTAGCGGCGGGCGAGGACCAGCTCCCCCAGGGCCGGGTGGTAGGCCCCGGCAGCGGCCCCGCCCCGGGACAGGTCGTCCGTGGGGTTGAGGCCAAGGCGGATGACGGGGATCCCGGCCTTATCGAAGATCTCCGCGATCTCCGCGCACCAGTCTACGGCCTCCTCCACCGTGTGTTCCCGGTAAAGGCCGGCGCGCCACATCTCATAAAGGGGCGTCCCGCGGATGATGACGGTGGGGTAGATCCGCACGCCGTCAGGCGCCAGATCCACGAACCTTTCGGCGGTGCGGACGCTCTTCTCCCGGGTATCCCCGGGGAGGCCGGTCATCATCTGAAGGATGAGCTCAAAGCCCGCGCTCCTCACCATCCCCGCGGCCCTCTCCGCGTCCTCCGGGGTGTGGCCGCGGCCGGACAGGCGCAGGACATCCGGGTCCATGGACTGGACGCCCAGCTCAATGGTGTTCACGCCGCAGGCCCTGAGGCGGTCCAGGGTCTCCGGGTCAATGGCGTCGGGGCGGGTGGACAGGCGGATGCCGGCGATGCGGCCCTCACGCAGAAAGGGCCGGGCGGCCGACAAAAGCTCCTCCTGGGCCTGCCGCGGTATGGCCGTAAAGCTCCCGCCGTAAAAGGCGAGGACAGGCGGCCCGGCGTCCTTTGTCCGGGCAAGTCCCTCAAGGACGGCCCTTCTCACGTCCTCCGCCGAGGCGGGCCTCTGAGCGCCGGAGATGCGCCGCTGGTCGCAGAAGACGCATTGGTGCGGACAGCCCAGGTGTGGGACGAAAACGGGGATCAGCCTGCGTCTGACGGTCATTTCAGCAGCTCCAGCGCCGCGGCGGCGGCGTGCTGCTCGGCGTCCTTCTTGCTGTGCCCCTCCCCGGCGGCCAGGAGCTTCCCGTTCAGCCAGACCTCCACGGTGAAGACCTTCATATGGTCAGGCCCGGACTCCCCCGCGGGGCGGTACTCCAGGACCTGTCCGCTCTTGCGCTGGATCAGCTCCTGGAGCTCGGACTTGCAGTCCCGGTCCGGGTGAGTCTCGCCGGCCTCAAAATCCTCAAGGAGGAAGCGGCGCACGAAGGCCCTGGCCTCCTCAATGCCGCTGTCTAAGAAGATGGCGGCAATGACCGCCTCCACGGCGTCGGCGTTGATGGAGGGGCGTTCACGGCCGCCGCTGTGCTCCTCCCCGCGGCCCAGCCGAAGGCTCCCCCCCAGGCCAAGGCGCGCGGCCACTCCGCTGAGGCTCCGCTCGCAGACGAGCTCCGCCCGCAGCCGGGTCATGCGCCCCTCCGGGAGGTCCGGGAAGCGGGCGTAAAGGTACTCCGCCACGATGAAGCCGAGCACCGCGTCGCCCAAAAACTCCAGCCGCTCGTTGCATTCGGAGGCGTCGGCCTTGTTCTCGTTGGCGTAGGAGCTGTGGGTCAGCGCCGTATTCAGCAGTCCGGTGTTTTTGAATACGTATCCGATCTTTTTTTCAAGCCCATTCACGCGTGTCCCTCCTCACTCCGCTGACAGGACCTTCATATACTCGATATTTTGCAGGATCATGTCGGCCGTGCCGCTCTGGGCGGCCCGAATCGCCTGACGGACAGCCGAACGGATGGCGTAGGCGTTGGAGGAGCCGTGGGCCTTGATGACGGGCTTCTGGATGCCCAGCAGCGCCGTTCCGCCCACCTCCTCGGAGGAGACCAGCTTTTTGAGGCCCTTCAGATCTTTTTTCAGGATCAGGTAGGCCATTTTTGTCATGGCGCCGCGGGTGAACATGCCCTTGAGGGTGTCCATGAAGAAGATGCCCATGCCCTCGATGGACTTCAAAAGCACGTTCCCGGCAAAGCCGTCACACACCAGCACGTCGCAGACGCCGCTCATAACGTCCCGGGCCTCCACATTGCCGATGAAGTTGATCCTCCCCTGTTCGCCGGCCTGACGGAGGAGCCTGTGGGCCTCCTTGTAGAGCTCACTGCCCTTCGTCTCCTCGACGCCGATGTTGAGAAGGCCAACCCTGGGGCTGTCCAGGTCCTTGAAGGATCTGACAAAAAAGCTGCCCATATACGCAAACTGAAGAAGATACTCCGGGGTGCACTCGGCGTTGGCGCCCACATCCACCATGAGCGTCCCGCCGTTGGCGGGCGTGGGGATGACCGGCGCCAGACACGCCCGGCGGATGCCCTTGATCCGCTTGACCACCAGCGTGGCGCCGGAGAGGAGCGCGCCGGTGGATCCGGCGGAGACCATGGCGTCGGCCTTGCCGTCGTGGAGGAGCTTGAGCCCGACGGTCATGGAGGAATCCGCCTTCATCTTTGTGACGGTGGCCGGATCGTCCTCCATCTCCACCACCTGGGTGGCGTTGGTGATCTCCACATTGGCGGGAAGGTCGCTCTCGCCCAGCTCCTGCAGGGCGCGAAGGATCTCCTCCCCGCGGCCGGCAAGGATCATGTCCACATCGAATTCCCTGGCCGCCATGAGCGCCCCCTTGACGATCTCAAAGGGCGCGTTGTCCCCGCCCATGGCATCCACAACGATCTTCATAAGAAAACCTCTTTCCTGCTCTATTTCTTGCTCCCTGCTCTTTATGGGAACGCGGCTCGATCCGCTGGGGCATCCAATCAAAACAGCTCGTCCAGGAGGAGATACCATCGGAGCTTATCCGGGTCAGGCCGGATGCCCAGGACGTCAAAGAGACGGTCCGAGAAATCGGGTCTCATCCCGGAGGCGTGTACTCCGACCAGATTGTCCCGCAGGCTGCGGCGGCACAGGGCAATATCACGCCAGCGGTCGCCGACGCCGGCGTCGCCCAGGTCGATGAAGCCGGAGACGCCCGTCTCGTCCAGGAGGATATTGGGAAGGCAGAGATCGCCGTGGGACAGCACCGGCTCGTAGTCCGGCCGGTTTCGCTCCAGCCAGCGCAGCAGGGACTCCGGGTCCTTAAAGCCCCCCGGGCCGAAGGTGGCGGGGTCCGTATTGTCCATGTCCACCAGGCCCCGCTCTACGCGAAGGCGCGCCTCCGAAAGCTCCGTCTCCTGGTCCCGCGTCACAGGACAGTCCGAGATGTCCGTGTCCCAAAGCATCCCCATGGCCTCCGCCAGACGCTGGGTCAACATCTCGGGCCGGTCCAGAAAGAACGGGTCACACGCCATTCTCCCCTTCACCCTGGTCATCAGCAGAAAGGTCCTCCCCTCCCGCTCCTCCCAGTCGATCACACAGGGCGCAGGGACCTTCCCCTGAAGCCATCTCAGAACCGCGGCCTCCCGCTCTGTCCACGGGGCGGAGGGCTGGATCTTCAGGACCATGTCCTCATACATCCGCACGGCGGCGCCGGACTGTCCGATGACGTTTTCCGTGTAAGTAAGCCCCCGCGTTCTCCGCTCGATTCCGGGGGGAAGGCGCATTTGCTCGGTTTGATCCATAATCGTAGCTCAATTCTTCATTCCGCCGACAACAGATCCACTATCTTCAGGCTCCGCTCCGAGATGGCAGCGTTTTTGTTGCGCTTGCCCCGGACGCGGAAGCCGAGCGGCGAGATGATCCCGAAATTGATATTCATGGGCTGAAATGGCCCTACGCTCCCGCCGGAGACATAGGCCGCCAGCGCGCCGATGGCCGTCTCCCGCGGGAAATCCACCGGGGGGAGGCCCAGAAGCTCCCGGGCCGTCTCGATGCCGGCCAGCATCCCCGACGCGGCGGACTCGATGTAGCCCTCCACCCCGGTCATCTGCCCCGCGAAGGTGATGCGGGGCTGGGATCTGAGCCTGTAATAGCGGTCCAGCAGCTTCGGAGAATCCAGATAGGTGTTTCGGTGCATGACCCCATAGCGGACAAATTCCGCGTTCCTGAGCGCCGGGATCATGGAAAAGACCCGCCGCTGCTCGGGGAATTTAAGGTGCGTCTGAAAGCCGACCATGTTATACAAGGTCCCGTCCGCGTTGTCCATCCGCAGCTGCACGACCGCGTAGGGCTCCCGGCCGGTCCTGGGGTCCCGGAGGCCCACGGGCTTCAGCGGCCCATAGCGGAGGGTATCCAGGCCCCTCCTGGCCATGACCTCCACCGGCATACAGCCCTCGAACACGCCGGAATCCTCAAAGCCGTGAAGAGGGGCCTCCTCCGCGCCGCGAAGCTCCGTGACGAAGGCGATATACTCGTCCTTTTCCAAGGGACAGTTTACATAATCCGCCGTCCCCTTGTCGTAACGGGAGGCGAACCAGGCGGAGTCCATGTCCACGCTCTCCAGGGTGACGATGGGCGCCACCGCGTCAAAAAAGTGGAGCTCCGTCTCCGGGCAGAGCTTTTCGATCTCAGCGGCCATGGCCCCCTCGGTCAGGGGCCCGGTGGCAATGATCACGCGCCCCTCCGGGATCCTGGCGACCCGCTCACGGACGACGGTGATATTGGGGTGGTTCTCCAGCTTTTCGGTAACGGCCCGGGAAAAGCCCTCCCGGTCCACGGCCAGCGCTCCCCCGGCGGGGACGCGGTGGGCGTCGGCGCACTCCATGATGACGGAGCCGAGCCGGCGCATCTCCTCCTTGAGGAGGCCCACGGCGTTGGTCAGCTCGTCGCTGCGCAGGGAGTTTGAGCAGACGAGCTCGGCGAAGGTGTCGGCCACATGGGCGGGCGAGCGCGACAGGGGCTTCATCTCATAGAGCGTGACCTGGATCCCGCGCCGCGCCATCTGCCAGGCGGCCTCGGAGCCGGCAAGGCCGGCGCCGACGACGCAGGCGCGCTTCATTCTTTTCCTCCGGCGGTTTTCCCGGAGGCGGGCCTTTTCGCGGCCGTTTTCTTGGATGCCGTGTTCCCCGCGGTCTTTTTGGCCGCCGGTTTCTTTTCGCTGGTCTTTTTCTCCGCCGACCCGTCCCCGGCGGTCTTTTTCGGATAGCCGCGCTTGTCCTCGGGGACAAAGCGGGAGCATTTCTCATTGACGCAGAAGGGCTTATTGAAGCCGCGGCCGGACTTTTTGAAAAGCGTATGGCCGCACTCGGGGCAGTTTTCCCCGGTGGGGACGTCCCAGGTCATAAAGCCGCAGTCCTTTCCGCGCTCGCAGGCGTAGTAGGCGTAGCCGTTCTTGCTGGTGCGCTTCAGGATACGCGAGCCGCACCGGGGGCACTTTCCGGGCATTTCTATGACGATGGGCTTGGTGAATTTGCAGTCGGGATATCCGGGGCAGGCCAGGAACCGCCCGAACCGCCCGGACTTGACCACGAGCCTTCGGCCGCACTCGGGGCAGATCTCGTCGGACTCCTCGTCGGGGATCTTCAGATGCTCCCCCTCCAGGGCCTTCTCAGCCTCCGCCAGGGATCTGCTGAAGCCGCCGTAAAAGTCGGCCAGCACCTGCTGCCACTGCTTTTTCCCCTTCTCGACGCTGTCGAGAGTCTCCTCCATGCCGGCGGTAAAGCCGGGAGAGACGATATCGGCAAAGCGCTCCTTCATCAGGTTCGTCACCACCTCGCCCAGGGGCGTGGGACGCAGGTTTTTCCCGTCCTTCACCACATATTCCCTGTCCAGGATGGTGGAGACCGTGGGTGCATAGGTGGAGGGGCGGCCTATCCCCGTCTCCTCCATCTCGCGGATCAACGTGGCCTCGGTGTAGCGGGCCGGGGGCTGGGTGAATTTCTGCTCCTTGATGAGCTCAAGTAGCTCCACCGTCTCCCCCGCGGTCATAGCCGGGAGGGGGATCTCCCGCGTATCGGAGTCCTCGTCCCGCCCCTCCTCGTAGACGGCGGTGAAGCCGGCGAATTTCAGGGCGTTGCAGGAGGAGCGGAAGATGTGTCCCGCGCAGAGGAAGTCCACGGTGACGCTGTCATAGACGGCGGGGGCCATCTGGCTGGCGATGAAGCGGTTCCAGATGAGCTTGTAGAGCCTGTAAAGGTCGTTCTGCAGGCTGCCGCGGACCCGCTCGGGCGTCAGCTCCGGCACGGAGGGGCGGATGGCCTCATGGGCGTCCTGCGCGGAGTTCCTGTTTTTAAAGCGCCTGGGGGCGCCGGCGTAATATTCCGCGCCGTAGCGGGACCTGATCAGGTCTCCCGCGGCGGCGAGAGCCTCGTCGGAGAGGCGCAGGGAATCGGTACGCATGTAGGTGATCAGGCCCACGGTCCCCTCGCCCTCGATATCCACGCCCTCATAGAGCTGCTGGGCAAGGGCCATGGTGCGTCTGGGCGTCATGCCCAGCTTCCGGCTGGCCTCCTGCTGGAGCGTGGAGGTGATGAACGGGGGCGCGGGGGTGCGTTTGGAGTCCTTTCTCCTGACGCTGTCCACGGTGAAGGGGGCGTTCTCCACGTCGCTCTGGACCTTCAGGACCTCATCCTCCCCGGAGAGCTCGGCCTTCCGGCCGTCACGGCCGAAATATTTGGCGGTAAAGCTCTGGCCGGACGAATGGCACAGCCGCGCCTCCAGGATCCAATACTCCTCCGGCACGAACGCGCGGATCTCCTCCTCCCGGTCCACCACAAGGCGCGTGGCCACGGACTGGACGCGTCCGGCGGACAGGCCGTATTTCAGCTTGGTCCAGAGCAGCGGCGAGAGCTTATAGCCCACGATGCGGTCCAGGATACGGCGGGCCTGCTGGGCGTCCACCAGATCCTGATCGATGGCCCGGGGCTTTTGGATCTCCTCATTGACCACACGCTTTGTGATCTCGTTGAAGGTCACGCGGTAGACCTGATCGTCCGGGATATGAAGAAGCTCCTTGAGGTGCCAGCTTATGGCCTCGCCCTCCCGGTCCGGGTCGGTGGCGAGATACACCCGGGAGGAGGCGCCGGCGGCCTTCTCCAGCTCCCTGATGGTGTCCTCCCGGCCCTTTACAGGCTGATAGTCCGGGATAAAGCCGGCGTCGATATCCACGCCGAGGGTGCTCTTCGGAAGGTCCCTGAGATGCCCC
This sequence comes from uncultured Oscillospiraceae bacterium, assembly GCA_947625815.1. Taxonomy (GTDB): domain Bacteria; phylum Bacillota; class Clostridia; order Oscillospirales; family Oscillospiraceae; genus RUG626. Next base: position 5,700 of record CANQPU010000019.1, on the reverse strand, counting down.
ATGGAGGCCGTGACCTTATAGTCGGGCCCCAGGTATTTTCCGATGGTCTTGGCCTTGGCCGGCGACTCGACAATGACAAGATTCTTTCCTTTAGCCATACTCCTTACCAGTCCTTAAAAACTATTCCGAAAACCTGAAATGCGGTACAAAATACTTTCCCGGCTCCTGCGTGACGCATCCCTGGATCTCCAGGGTGGTCAGCGCAGACATGACGGCCCTGGCTGGCAGGCCGGAGGAGACGATGATCTCATCCACGTGCCGGCGGGAGGTCAGCGCCTTCAATACGGCGCGCTCATCCAGCGTCAGGGTGTCCGGGTCCACCAATATGTCAATATAACCCGGGGCGCTGTCGTTGTCAAATACTTTTTTTGTCGTCTTCCGATCCGGCGCCGGCCCCTCCGCGGGCCTTTTCGGTCCGGTCCCCCGGACCTCCTTCAGCTCTCTTTCCACCAGCTCACGGGCGCCGCCCTCATCCAGGGGGAGGAGCCTGCGGCTGTCCGGCCGGCTGATCCTGTGGGGAAAGAGCGTCTCATACTGTCCCATGATGTCCCAGCCGCTCATCACGGGGCTGGCCCCCTCGCGCAGGAGCGCGTTAGACCCCCGGCAGGAGTCCGCGTCGATGTTCCCCGGGACCACGAAGACGTCCCTTCCCTGCTCAAGGGCCAGGGAGGCGGTGATGAGCGCGCCGGAGCGCTCCGGCGCCTCAATGAGCGTCACGCCCAGGGAGATGCCTGACAGGATCCGGTTGCGGACGGGGAAGTTCTTTCCCTCCGGCGGCGTCCCCGGCGGGAATTCGGAGATGAGAGCGCCGACGGCGGCCACGTCGTCAAACAGGGCTCTGTTGGAGCGGGGGTACACGATATCGAGGCCGCAGCCGAGAACGCCGATGACGCGGCCTCCCGCCCGAAGCGCCCCGCGCGCCGCGGCGGAATCGATCCCCCGGGCCAGTCCCGTGACGATGATGCCGCCGCATTTTGCCGTCTCAAAGGCGATCTTCTCCGCCGTCACAAGGCCGTAGGGGGTACACTCCCTCGTGCCGACCATGGCGACGGCGGGCTCCTCGTCAAGGTTCGGGAGCTTCCCGCGCACATAGAGCACCAGCGGCGGGTCATAGATGTTGGCAAGCCTGGCCGGATATCCGGAGTCGCCCATCGTCACTATGGAGAGGCCCAGATCGTCGCATCGGCGCAGAATGGAGCGAGCCCCGTCCATGCTCTTGTCCAGAAGGGAGCTGATATCCCCCTCCAGCACATGGCGATAGAAGGGCTCCCCGGAAAAATAGACCTCATCCGGGGAACCGAAATAATCCAGCAGTTCAACCAGCTTTGCCTTGGCGATCCCGCGCCTGCCGGCAAGCCAAAGCCAGTATTTCAGCTCCGCCAACGCCGCACACCTGCCCTCTTTCTATTTTCTTCGGAACATCTCCCACATGATGACGGACGCCGCAACGGCGGCGTTCAGAGATTCACATTTGGGGCTCATGGGGATGATCGCCGTGCCGGCGCAAAGCGAAAGCATCCGCTCCGAAAGCCCCGAGCCCTCGTTCCCCACGGCCACGGCGGCGTTCGTCAGGTCCAGGCGCCGTATATCCCCGGCGTCCTCCCGGAGCGCCGCGCCGTAGATCTTTATGTCCCGGGAGGCCGCTTCGAGCCGGTCCAGCGTCATCACCGCGGTCCTCTGACGGAAAACGGCCCCCATGGAGGCGCGCACCACCTTGGGGCTATATACATCGGCGCAGTCGCCGCACAGCACCACCAGCGGGACCTCAAAGGCGCCCGCCGTGCGCAGGACCGTGCCCACGTTCCCGGGATCCTGGATGTTCTCAAGGATCACCGCGCCCGCAAGGTCCGGCTCCTCCGTTTCCCGGGGGATGCCGACGGTGAAGACCACCTTCCGGGGGGTCTTCACGGCGGAGGCGGCCTCCAGGACCTCCCGGGTCACGCGATGGACCGTAAGATCCCCGGGCAGCTCTCCCTCCGCTTCTCCGCAGACCATGACCTCGTGGATCTCCGCGCCCCATTTCAGGGCCTCCCGCAGGAGCTTGGCGCCGTCGCAGACATATTCCCCGCACTCCCGCCGGTAGTCCCCGGAGACGGCGAGCTTTTTGAAATGCGCTACCCGCGGATTTTTCCTGCTCGTTATCTCCACTACGCGATGATCCCCCTTATTTCCAGCTCCTTCCGGGCCTCTTCGGCGCTTTTGAAAACGACGCCCTCCATGCCGGCCTTTTTCGCGCCCTCCACATTGGCGGGCATATCGTCAAAAAAGAGGCTCTCCTGGGACTTTAAGCCAAACCGGGAAAAGAGCTCCTCATAGATACGTCTGTCGGGCTTCGTGATCCCCACCTCAAAGGAGGCGACCCCGCCGAGGAAGAGGTCCCCCAGCCCCCGGCCAAGAAACTCCGGCCACACGTCCCGAGGCATGTTGGTGAGGTAGTAGACGTTTACGCCCCGGTCCCGGAGCTTTCGCACCAGCTCCACGGTATCGGTCTTCGTCCACATAAGCTCCAGCCAATGGCGCTGGACGCGCTCCATCTGGGGCCCGAAGCCGTCCTCCCGGGCCTTTTCCAGCACGATGGCGTTGCACTCGGCCCGATCCGCCCTGTCCTGGTCGAAAAGCCGCCAGTACTCGCTTTCAAAGAGGTGCTTCATGATATAGGATACGGCCTCCCCGTCCCCGAAAAGCCCCCGGAGATATCCGGCCGGATCATAATTCACCACGACACCCCCGAAGTCGAACACCACATTTCTGAACGCCATCTTCCCCTGACCTCAACTTTCCGGATGATTGGATTATTATACAACGGGCAGACCGATTTTACAAGCTTCAGCGCAGAAAACGCCCGGGAGGGCTCCCGGGCGCGGCTGTCATATCTCCTGACGGCCCTCAAGGGCGCGCATCAGCGTTGCGTCATCGGCAAACTCAAGGCTCGCCCCCACGGGGATCCCGTAGGCAAGGCGTGTGACCCTGACGCCGAAGGGCTTCAAAAGGCGGGCGATATACTTGGCCGTCGTCTCCCCCTCCGTATCCGGGTTCATGGCCATGATGACCTCCCGGACGTTCCCGTCCGCCACCCGGTCCACCAGCTCCTTGACGCGGATATCATCGGGACCGATGCGGTTGAGGGGCGAGATAACGCCGTGGAGCACGTGATAACGGCCCTTGTACTCATTGGATCTCTCAATGGCGGCAACGTCCTTGGGGCTGGCCACCACGCAGATGACCTCCCCGTCACGCAGGTCGGACCGGCAGATGTCGCACACGTCCCGGTCCGTCAGGTTCTGGCACACGGGGCAGGTGTGGACATTCTCCCGGGCGGAGACGATGGCGCCGGCAAAGGCGCGGGCCTCCTCCTCGGGCAGGGAAAGGATATGAAAAGCGAGACGCTGGGCGGACTTGAGTCCGATGCCCGGCAGGGACGCGAATCTTTCAACAAGCTCATCAAGAGCCGACGGGAAAAAGCTCATGTCAATTACCTCTCAGGTTTCTGATCTCCTCCGCCCGGTCAGGGGCCTTGAATACGTCGCTTCCGGCGACCAGGACCGTTGCGCCCGCGTCCTCGCACAGGCGGGCGGTCCGGCGGTTGATGCCGCCGTCCACCTCCACCTCGCATCCCGTTCCGAGCCGGTCAACGAGCCTGCGGGCCTCCTCGATCTTCCCCAGGGCTTCCGGCATGAAGCTCTGGCCGCCGAAGCCCGGCTCCACCGACATGATGAGCAGGTTGTCAAGAAGCTCGGCGTAGGGCTCGACCGCGGCAACGGGCGTGGCCGGTTTGACGGACAGGCCGGCCTTTTTCCCCCGGGCCTTCACGCGCCGAAGGGCCTCCAGGATCCTGTCCGGGTCGTCCGCCTCCAGATGGAAGGTCACGATGTCCGCGCCCTTGTCAATAAATTTTTCCACCAGCCCAAGGGGGCGGGTGATCATCAGATGCACATCCAGCGGCAAATCGGTAAAGGCGCGCACGCATTTTATAACCGGAAGTCCAAAGGATAAATTGGGCACAAAGACCCCGTCCATCACGTCGAAGTGCAAAAGATCCGCGGACTCGATGCTCCGGATATCCTCGCCGAGACGTACAAAATCGGCGGATAAAATGCTGGGCGCGACCTTGACCATAGCTTGTCCCTCCCCGGTGGCACCCCAAATGCCCCCGGCATAAAATTTAAGTAGCCGGCCGGCGCCGACCGGCTTTCATATAGGGGCGCGGGAGCGTGCGGCGCGCCGCCCCTCCCCGCCCCGTCGGGGCGGCGGCTTCCCCAAAATCTCTCTTCATTATACACCCGCCGGATTCGTTGTCAAGTCATGAAAGCCGGCGTCCGAAGGGTCGGACGCCGGCTGAAAGCGCATGTGGAGTTATCAATACATGCCGCCCATGTCGGGAGCGGGAGCAGCGGGCGCGGGAGGCTCGGGCTTGTCGGCCACCAGCGACTCGGTGGTCAGCACGATGCCGGCGATGCTGGCGGCGTTCTCAAGAGCGCTGCGGCAGACCTTGGTGGGATCCACCACGCCGGCCTCGATCATGTTGCAGTATTCCTCGGTGGCGGCGTTGAAGCCGTAAGCCGGGTTCTTGCTGGACCTGACATTGTTGAGGATGACGGCGCCCTCAAGCCCCGCGTTGGCGGCGATCTGCTTGATGGGGGCCTCAAGAGCCCGGGCGATCAGGGCCACGCCGGTCTTTTCGTCGCCGTGGACATCCCTGAGGAGCTTCTGGACGGCCTTGGAGGCCACCACATAGGCGGTGCCGCCGCCGGCCACGATCCCCTCCTCCACCGCGGCGCGGGTGGCGTTCAGGGCGTCCTCGATGCGGAGCTTCTTTTCCTTCATCTCGGTCTCGGTAGCCGCGCCGACCTTGATGACGGCCACGCCGCCGGCCAGCTTGGCCAGGCGCTCCTGAAGCTTCTCCCGGTCATAGTCGGAGGTGGAGACCTCATACTCGTTCTTGATCTGGGCGACCCGGGCGGCGATCTCGGCCTTGTCGCCGGCGCCGTCAACGATGATGGTGTTCTCCTTGGTGGCCTTGACCTGGCGGGCAGAGCCAAGCATATTGAGGGTGGCGTCCTTCAGCTCCATGCCCAAGTCGCTGCTGACGACCTCGCCGCCGGTGAGGGCCGCGATGTCGCGGAGCATCTCCTTGCGGCGGTCGCCGAAGCCGGGGGCCTTGACGCACAGGCAGTTGAAGGTGCCGCGGATCTTGTTGAGGATCAGGGTGGCAAGGGCCTCGCCCTCCACGTCCTCGGCGATGATGACCAGCTTCTTGCCGGCCTGGATGACCTGCTCAAGAAGGGGCAGGACCTCCTGGATGTTGGAGATCTTCTTGTCGGTGATCAGGATCAGGGGCTCGTCATAAACGGCCTCCATCTTGTCGGTGTCTGTGACCATGTAGGGGGTGATATAGCCGCGGTCGAACTGCATGCCCTCCACCACCTCGCTGTAAGTCTCGGCGGTCTTGGACTCCTCCACGGTGATGACGCCGTTCTGGCCCACCTTCTCCATGGCCTCGGCGATCAGGCGGCCGATGGTCTCCTCGCCGGAGGAGACGGTGCCCACGCGGGCGATGTCCTCGGAGCCGCTGACATGCTGGGAATTCGCCCGGATCTCGGCCACGGCCGCGTCCACGGCCTTCTGGATGCCCCGCTTCATGATCATGGGGTTGGCGCCGGCGGCCACGTTCTTGATGCCCTCGTGGATCATGGCCTGGGC
>CANQPU010000018.1 GCA_947625815.1 uncultured Oscillospiraceae bacterium | reverse complement strand
GGCTTGACCTGAAGAATGGCAGGCTCTATGCTTCGTTCCCTCTCCTCCATTTGTTCAGTTCTCAGGGCGCAAGCCTTGAATCAGTTGGTGTTGATTGCGGTGAGGGTCCACCTGTTCCCATTCCGAACACAGAAGTTAAGCTCACTGGCGCCGAAAATACTTGGCTGGCAACGGCCCGGGAAAATAGGTAGACGCCAACACAAATAGTGAGACCCGCTTAATCGGCGGGTTTCGCCATTTGCCTCCTTAGCTCAGTCGGTAGAGCACGCGGCTGTTAACCGCGGTGTCGTAGGTTCGAGTCCTACAGGAGGCGCCAACGGCAAAGCCGCTGCCAAAAGGCGGCGGCTTTGCTTCTTACCATGGGCCTTTAGCTCAGTTGGTTAGAGCAACCGGCTCATAACCGGTCGGTCCGGGGTTCGAGTCCCTGAAGGCCCACCACGGCGTCGTCGCGGAACCGGCTCTGCCTCGGGGCTCGGCTGACGCCATGGGCGCCTGCCTCACCCCTCAGTCGCACGGTTCGCTCCATCTCCGGCCTAAGAGCCGCCCGTTCCGGGCGGTTGGCCTTCGAAACGCGCCTGCGGGCGCAGTCCTCTCCAAACGCGACTCGCTTCGCTGGACTCGATTTTGGGTTTAAAAAGGAAGAAAATTTAAATTTTTATAGGGGTTTAGCTCAGCTGGTAGAGCGGCGGTCTCCAAAACCGTAGGCCGAGGGTTCGATCCCTTCAACCCCTGCCAAAAAGGACCTGCTTTTGCAGGTCCTTTTTGCTTTGCGCGGTCACTCCGTATTGTAAAGGAATACGCCTCACAGGTCGTCAGGATCCGGGATATCCAGATCCTCCGGGATATCCAGATCCGTTATGTCGGCATACTCCTCTATATCGGGCACATCCGGAAACTCCGAGAGGTCCAGCTCGGGGAGGCCCAACTCAGGCAGGTCCGGGATCGGGTCGCAGATCAGCGTCAGATCGGGGCGGGCTATTTTTTCGATGACCTTTCTCAGGTCGTCGGCGGGAAGCGTTTTGAGCTTGTCGATATAAGAGGTGATCCTGGCGGCGCGTTTTTTGTAGTTGCCGGGGGAGAAGGACTTGCAGATGCCCCGGACTGTCTCCGGCGTCAGGCCGGCGACGGAGGTGAGTGGATCCACATACCGGTTGATGAGTGGGATGTAGAACGGGGCATCTTCGTCGGGGAGAGACATGAATCGCATCCCGTTTGGCAGGGGGGCGCGCTCCAGGATCATATCGGAAAGCGCCTGGCCATCCTGGCCCTCAAAGGCGTCGCACTGGTCAAAGATGTAATCGATGTCCCTCGCCAGGACGACCAGCCCCTCCTCCCGGTAGGCAGAGCAGATTTTTTCCGCGGAGGCCTGATCGTTTTCAAAAAGGGCGGCAATGAGCGCAAGGTTGTGGAGGTTCTCGTTGCTGCTGAGCAGCAGGTCCTTGAACTCGACGAGGAGCTCCACGAATCTCTGCCTGTACAGGGCGTCATCCACCACCTGCATGGCCAGGAGCAGGATGTTGAAGACCGGGAAGCTGTCCGGACTGCCGGTAAGCTCCTCCCGGGCCTGATCCAGCATCAGCTCCACAAGGGACTGGTACTTCTGCTCGTCGTTCTGCTTGAGAATGGCGACCGTCAGCTCGAAGACCTCCGAATCCACGTCGAATTTCCGCATCTCCTCCAGCATGGTCCCGGCGTCGCTGCACCGCAGGGCGATGTAGGAGGAATAGAAGAACTCGAAGAACGAGCGGTGAAAGAATTTGTATTTCTCCTCGGCGGTGGGGACAAAGAGCTCCGTCCTGTCCGAGCAGAAACGCAGAAATTCCTCGACCGCGTTGTCCGCCAGGGCCTCGGAGCCGTATTTGGCCGTGTAGATCTCCACGAGCCGGGCCTTGATATCGCGCTTGTCGATATCCGAGTTGTTGGGGACGCACATTCTGGCCAGCTCTATGAAGGTGTTGTCCTTCATGATCGGGGAGATCAGCTGCCAGTTGAAGCCCCTGTCCGTTTTTTCGCGCTCCCGCCGGTTGGCGATGTACTCGAAGCACTTGCGGTAGAGATCCAGCTTGTTTTCGGGAAGCTCCCGCTCGCCTTTGTAGATATTGATGAGCAGGGACAGCACCAGGAAGCTGTTGAGGAAGCCCTTGTTGACCAGGACCTCGGACTGACGCATAAAGGACTTCTTGTCCTCCGCCTCGAACTTGCCCAGCTTGATGATGTTGTCCACGTACTGCCCGATCTGTCTGGGGGTCAGGGGGAGGATCCGGATCACCTCCACGTTTTCCTCCGGGATAAAGCCGCGGTCGCGGGAGGTGATGCAGACCATGTTCCCGGGATTCTGGGCCTTGAGATTGGATATGACGGTCTCGTGAAGACCGACGCGCTTGGATTTTTCCACCTCGTCCAGGGCGTCCAGGAGGATGAGACAGCGGCCGGAATCCAGGTAGTGCCGGACGAAATCGGCGCTCACGTCGATCAGGGTGCTGGCCTTGATGCTGTTGCGCAGGAAATCCACCAGGGAGATGGGGGTGTCGGAGTTGTTGGGGAAGAAGGATTTCAGCTCCCCGTAGATCACCAGGTAGTCATCGCTGCGGAAGCTGTGGAGTTTATCGTAATCGTTGATGAGCTTCTTGGTGAACAGGGTCTTGCCGTACCCGGCGCCGCCGACGAGATAGACTATGCGGCTGCGGAGGAAAATATCCTGCCAGCCGGACACCTGGGGCATGAACCTCCGGGACAGCGATACGGCGGATAAGCCGCGGTTCTCGTCCCGGTCGTCGCCGACGACCTGAAGCTCGGGCGGGACATAGAATTCGTCAAAGGGGAACTTGTCCAGCAGATAGATGCGCGCCTGGGAGTTTTTCTCCTTGAGGATGCGGTGATATTCCGCGCGCCGGCTCTCGAAATCCTCATCGACAGGGCACACGGGCCTGTCCATGAGCTTTTTGACCACGTCAAGAAGCTCCTTCAGCCTTCCTGAGAGCTGCCTGAAATATTCGTCGTTTCTGAGGTTGATCAGGCGCAGCATCTGGGCGCTCTCAGCGGACAGACTCCTGGCCAGCGCCCTCTCGGCGGTGTCGAAGATGAACCGGCACCCGCGGGCGATCTCATCGTAAGACGGGGCGGGCACCACGGAATTTTCCCCGTAAAGGCCCAGGATCCCGGCGCTGATGAAGTCGATGATCTCCTCGTCGGTGACGACCTCCGCCTTTTTCAGGGCGGGATGCGCCGTCGGGCCGAAGGCGTACCGGTTGTACACAAGCTTGTACTCCAGGTAGGAGTTGATCAGATCGAGGAACTGCGGGGAGCGGAAGTAGGAGGTGAAGGTGCCGGAATCGAAGAGGAAGGCCAGATCCTCCGGCAGGTTATCCCGGAGCTCCTGCTCGATAGAGGCGCGGAGGTCCTTCGGCAGGGCCCCCGAACGGCTGCGATAATATTTCAGCGCAAAGAGCTTGATGATATCATAGATGGCGCTGCTCAGGACGTTCAGCGCGGCGCCGGACAGGACAGTCATGGGGAGCCCTCCTTTTTTGGAATACGGATTGGTAAAATATCCGCGTATAAGAAGATTATACCATCCGGAACGGTAAAATTCAACAGATCACGACATTTTCAGACCGTGCCGGCGACGCAAAAAAAGGCCCCCGACGGCTTTTCGACCGGTCGGGGACCTGATCAGTCCTCGCAGATATCCGCGCTCGTTACCGGGATGACCCGCCGGAGGCCGGCAAGCCCCAGCTCCACCTGAAACCCGATCTTTCCGGCGCTGAAGGCAATGGTATCAAAAAGCTCCGCCGTCTCGTCTATGACGGTGGGGAAGGGCTTTTTCATGCCGATGGGGGAGCAGCCGCCGTGGATGTAGCCGGTGAGGGGCAGCAGGTCCCTCTGCCTGATCATGGAGACGCTCTTCTCGCCCACGGCGCGGGCGGCCTTTTTGAGGTTCAGCTCCCGCTCCACCGGGACCATGAAGACATAGTGGGCGCCGGAGGAGGCCGCCGTCACCAGCGTTTTGAACACGCTGTCCGGGTCGAGCCCCAGAACGCGGGCCACGTCCGCGCCGCTGACGGCGCCTGTCCCGGAGTAATCCCGGGCGATGTAGTCCACGTCGTGCTGCTCAAGCAGACGCATGACGTTGGTCTTTTCCGTCTTCTGCGCCATATCAGTAGATGTCCTGAACGACCTTCTCGGGCGGGACCTCCAGGCGCTCGGGGTGCATCAGGTTGTGCTTGAGCATTTTGAGGCCCTGGGCGTAGTTGTAGCCGTCGCAGATGCGCTCGTCGGTGACGATGGTGTAGTCCACATAGCGCCGCTCCTCCACCGCGCCGTCCTTGTTCATCTCATAGACTCTGTGCTTGGCGCCGAAGGCGATGAAGATGGGGAGATTTCCGAAGTTGTAGAGGTGATGGTAGATGGGCGGGATGCCCAGAGAGCCGATGTCGGTGATGATCATGGAGCCGTGGAAGGGGCTGGCCTCCAGGACGAGCTTGGGCAGGATGTGGAAGTAGTCCAGGATGCACAGGATCCAGACGAGGAACTTCAGGAGCAGCCGGGGGATCTTCACCAGAATGCCCGCCAGGTCCCCGGTGGCCGTCTCGGAGCCGTTTTTCACGTGATCGATGGCGGCGTTGAGCTTGTTGTAGACGTCGTAGACCGTGTCGGTGGGCTCAAAGATAACCTTGATGGAGGTCTCGCCGCCGTTTTCCTCCATGGTCTTCTTGACGGTCATGACCACCTCGATGTTCTTGCGCGCGTAGGCCCGCTGGCCGTTTATGTACCGGTTGAGCTGGGGCTTCTGGCTGATGGTGCGCACGTAGGAGGCGATAAACATGTGGAGCATCCCAAGACCGGGATAGCCCTCGCGGCGCTTTTCCCGCATGAACCGCTCCAGCTCCGTGACCTCCACGCTGTCCCTGAAATAGTTGGAGGCGTCGCCCCGGTCGCGCATGACAAAGGCCGTGATGCGCATATACGGAGACATGCCGCGGATGCGGCGGCCTGGCTTGTTTTTCGGAAAAACAGGTGTTTTGTCTTTTTTCGACATCGGGATTCCTCACTTCTTCCCATAGATATACAAAGTATAATACAGATCCTGAAAAGATGCAACTGTTTTTCCACTAAAGTGACACGGTGTTGCGTTTGTGACAGAAATGTGCTATAATGTCCGCATAATGCGAGCATAGGAGGAGAAGCATGGCCAATATCAAGGACAACAGACGGTCCCAATTCACCCGGGAGGCACTGAGGCGGGCGCTTCTTGGGCTGCTGCTGGAGAAACCGGTGAACCGGATCACGGTGAAGGAGCTCTGCGCCGCGGCGGATATCAACCGGGGGACCTTTTACGCCCACTACGCCAGCCCCGAACAGCTTCTGACCCAGGTGGAGAACGAGTTTTATCTGGATCTGCTGGCCGAGGTGACGTCCTTCCAGCAGGCGGAGGATGTGGAGCGGATCTTCACCCAGGCCCTCTGCGCGCTCCGGGATCGGCGGGAGCTGGCAAGCGCCCTCTTCGGCCCCAACGGGGACCGGGAATTCCTGGCCCGGGTCATCCGGGTCGCCCATGACATGTGCATCGTCCAGTGGAGCGGCGTCAGCCCCGAGACCCCCAGGGATGTGCTGGAGAAGCTCTACGCCTTTATCTCCTACGGGGTGGTGAAGGTGCTCCAGGAGTGGCTGGCCGGGGGCTCGGCCGAGCCGCCGGAAAAGATGGCCGCCATGCTCACGGACCTGTGCAATTACGGCGTCAGCGGATTTGTGGAGCTCACCCGGATCCAGCCGCCGGTGGAGAGGCGCTTTAGGAAGTATGAGGAGGGACGGTCTTGAGGGTGTACCTCATCCGCCACGGAGAGACGGAGTGGAACCGGGAGAGCCGGATCCAGGGGCGCGAGGACGTGCCGCTGGACGGGGAGGGGCTGGAGCAGGCCCGGGCCGTGGCCGCGGCCTTCCGGGGTGTCCGACTCTCCGCGGTGCTGACAAGTCCCCTGCAAAGGGCCGTGAGGACGGCGGAGGAGATCGCCCGGACCGTGGGAGCGCGGGTCTATGCCGAGCCGGACCTGACGGAGCGGGATTTCGGCAGCGTCTCGGGGAAGGTGGTGGACATCTTTGACCCCGAGAGATACGCCGACGACCTGGAGCCGCTGGACAGGGTGGCCCAAAGGGCCCTGGCGGTGATCGGCCGGCGGGCGGCGGAGCTGGACGGCGATTTCGCGGCGGTGAGCCACGGAGGCACCATCAACGCCGTGCTGAGGGCCCTCTCGGGCGGCGCCATCGGCAGCGGCAGGACCCGGCTCATCAACGCCGGGGTGACGGTCCTTGAGATACGGGACGGGGAGATCGTCATAGCCGGCTATAACCTGCCCGCGGCCCAGGCCGTAAAGGTCCCGCGGGACGCGGTGGAATTCAGCTCCGGCACGAAATGAACGGAACAAAAAAAGGAGACGCCGCGAGGCGTCTCCTTTTGAGGTTGTCGAAAAAGGCCGTCCGGCCTTTTTCCGACAAGGGGAACATGCGGGGGATCAGATGGCCAGGAAGAACTTCACCAGGAAGAGCAGGGAGATGATGTAGGTCAGGATGGAAACATCCTTGGCCTTGCCGGTGAAGACCTTGATGACGGTGTAGGTGATAAGCCCTAAGCCGATGCCGTGGCCGATGGAGCCGGAGATGGGCATGGCCAGGAGCATGATGAACACGGGGGCGGCGATGGCCATATCACCAAAGTCGATGTTCTTAATGCCGCTGAGCATCAGGATACCGACGTAGATGAGGGCGGCGGAGGTAGCGGCAGCGGGGATGATGGCAGCGATGGGGCTGATAAAGATGCAGGCCAGGAAGAGGATACCGGTGGTCAGGGCCGTGAGGCCGGTGCGGCCGCCGGCCTCCACGCCGGAGGCGGACTCCACGAAGGTGGTGACGGTGGAGGTGCCGGTGCAGGCGCCCACCACAGTACCGACGGCGTCGGAGAGCAGGGTCTCGCGCATCTTGGGCATATTGCCCTCCTTGTCGGTCATGCCGGCGCGGTTGGCGGTGGCGAGAACGGTGCCGATGGTGTCGAACATATCGATGATGCAGAAGGTAATGACCAGCAGAATGACGGTGCCCCAGCCGATGGAGAAGAGGGTCTTGAAGTCAAACTTGAAGAGCGTGGTCTGAGCCATATCGCTGAAGGGAGGCAGCCAGTTGGCGGTCTTGAGGCTGGCGAAGGGGTTCTGCTTCAGGAAGAGGGCCCGGCCCGCCCAGTTGAGGACGGAGGCGCCCAGCATACCCACCAGCACCGCGCCCTTCATCTTGTAGTGGGCCAGGATGATGATGAGGAAGAGGCCGATGAACATGGTGACCACGGTGAGGACCATGCTGGGCCAATACTCGCCCAGCTTGTCCTTGGCGGAGCTGGCGGACAGCGCGCCGAAGAAGTCACGCATGACGTAATTTTCCTTGGAAGCGCCCTCGCCGGCGTTGGAGCCGAAGCCGATGTTCATCAGCATCAGGCCGATGCCGGGGCCGATGCCCAGACGCACGCCGAGAGGAATGGCCTCAACGATCTTCTGACGGATATTGAAGACGGAAAGCAGGACAAACACGATGCCCTCAATGAGGATGATGCACAGGCCCGCCTGAAGTCCGGCCAGCATGGTGCATCCGGCGGCGCCGGCGATCTGGGCGATAACGACGGCGAAGTAGGAGTTGAGGCCCATGCCGGGAGCCAGCGCGAAGGGCTTGTTGGCCAGGAAGGCCATGCAGAACATGGCAATGGCGGAGGCAAGGCAGGTCGCCATAAAGACGCCGTTCCATGCCGCGGTGCCGTCCTCGCCGAATCCACCGAAAGCGCCCTGGCCGAAGCCGACGATCAGGTTGGGGTTCAGGGCGATGATGTAGGCCATCGTCATGAAGGTGGTAAGACCGGCCACGATCTCAGTGCGGACGGTAGTACCGTTTTGCTTGAGCTTGAACAGTTTCTCCATTTTTTACCCTCCTATTAAATTTACCCCCGGCGGAAAAGAAAATGGACGTGAAAACTGTCCGTTGATCCGCGCCTTTTGATCCCACCAAAGATATTTAAGAAGATAAGAAAAATATACCACAACAGAGACGAAATTTCTACAAATATTTTGGAATTATAAATATTTTGTGAATTTTTGGCGAATTGTACAATTCCGGGCGCGAATCGGAGGGGAGGTTGAGCATATTATGGGCAACATAATTTTTTCATGTCAAGACAAGAATTCTTTTGACTGTTGAAGAGGAAAGTGATATGATAGGGACAGCAAAAAAATAAAACGGAGTGATACAAGTGACCTATACCCTGAACGTGGCGGGCCTCACCCGCCAGCTTCCCATCTGCAAAGTGAGCGACACCCTGTCCATCGCGGGCTTCGTCATCTTCGGCGACGTGGAGCTCACCTGCCAGTGCGCCCGGGCCCTCCTTGAAAAGGCCCCGGAGTATGATTACATGGTGGCCCCCGAGGCTAAGGCCATCCCTCTCATCCACGAGATGGCCAAGCAGGCCGGACGCAACGACTATTTCCTGGTGCGCAAGAAGGCCAAGGCCTACATGCACAACGTCTTCAAGGTGGAGGACCACTCCATCACCACCGAGGGCACCCAGTACCTCTACATGGACGGCGACGACGCCGCGAAAATGAAGGGCAAGAGGGTCATCATCATCGACGACGTCATCTCCACCGGCGGCTCCATCGCGGCGGTGGAGGAGCTGGTGCGCGAGGCCGGGGGCATCGTCGTGGGCAGGATGGCAGTCCTGGCCGAGGGGGACGCCGCCCAACGGGGCGATATCATCTTCCTGGAGCGCCTCCCGCTCTTTGACGGCGAGGGAAACGAGATCAAAGCGTGAACGACCGACCGGGTCTCTGACAAAGGACGGCGGCAAGGCTTTCTGCCTTGCCGCCGTCCTGTTGTGGGCGCTCAGATATTCTCGATCTTGATGAGGTTGGTGTTGCCGCTCTTGCCGGTGGAGGCGCCGCCGGTGATGACGATGCGGTCGCCGGACTTGAGGTCAAAATTCTCCTTGGCCAGGCGGGTGGCCATGTAGAAGAGGACGTCGGTGGAGTTATACTCCTCCGAGAGCGCCGGGCAGACGCCCCAGGAGAGGCCCAACTTGCGCCAGCTCTTCACGTCCGTGGTGACGCCCAGGATGTCCACCGGGCAGCGGAAGCGCGAGACCATGCGGACGGTCTTGCCGGAGAGGGAGCAGACGGCGATGACCTTGGCGTCTACGTCGATGGCCATGCCGCAGGTGGCGTGGGAGATGGCGTCCACGGTGTTGTGGATGTTGAAGTTGAAGGTGCGGAACTGCTCGTCGAAGTCGATGCCCCGCTCGGCCTCCTGGGCGATGCGGCTCATGGTCTCCACCACCAGCACCGGGTGCTTGCCGGAGGCCGTCTCGCCGGAGAGCATGATGGCGGAGGTGCCGTCGTAGACGGCGTTGGCCACGTCGGAGATCTCGGCACGGGTGGGCCGGGGCTTCTCGATCATGGACTCCAGCATCTCCGTGGCGGTGATGGCCATCTTGCCCAGGAGCCGGCACTTGGTGATGAGGTGCTTCTGGATGCCGGGGAGCTCCTCAAAGGGGATCTCCACGCCCAGGTCGCCCCGGGCCACCATGATGCCGTCGCACTCGGCGCAGATCTCCTCGATGTTGTCCACGCCGGCGCGGTTCTCGATCTTGGCGATGAGGTCAATGCCCGTCACGTTATGCTCGGCCAGGAGGGCCTTGATGTCCCGGATGTTCTCCGCCTTGGAGACGAAGGAGCAGGCGATGAAGTCCACGTCGTTGGCCACGCCGAAGAGGATGTCGGCCTTGTCCTGCTCGGAAAGATAGACCTGCTTCAGGACCTTCCCGGGGAAGGCCATGCTCTTCCGGTCGGAGAGGACGCCGCCCTCCACCACCACCGTCTGGACCTCCGTCTTGGTGGTGCCCGTGACCTTGAAGGTCATGAGGCCGTTGTTGAGGAGGATGATGTCGCCGGGGTTGAGCTCCTTGGGGAGCCCCTCGTAGCTGACGGAGACCCGCTCCTGATTGCCCACGATCTCCTCGGTGGTGAAGGTAAAGGGGTCGCCCTCGTTCAGGGTGATCTTGCCGCCCTCAAAGGTGCGGATGCGGTACTCGGGGCCCTTGGTGTCCAGCATGATGGCGATGGGCAGATTCAGCTTTTCACGGACCTTTTTGATGAGGTCGATGGTGACCTGGTGGCTCTCGTGGGTGCCGTGGGAGAAGTTGAGACGCGCCACGTTCATGCCGGCGAGGCACATTTTGGTGAGAGTTTCCTCATTGGCGCAGGCGGGGCCGATGGTGCAGACGATCTTTGTTTTTCTCATGGGCTTGTATCTCCCCTCATATGTAGTCGTCACGCGCGGGATGCGCGGCGCGATAGATAGTTCTATTTTAGTAGCAAAATGTCCAACCGTCAAGGGAAAAAATGACTCCGGACGGGCAAAATCACAAAATTTCCTCCGCTGTGACGGCGGAGATCTCGTAGGCGGTCTTTTCCACCGGCACGTCGCCCTCCATCTTGATGTAGGCGCGGGACTGGAGCCTGCCGGCGACCCGGATCTTCGCGCCCACGGCCCAGCCTGCGGCGCGGCGGGCCACGGCGCCCCAGGCGATGCAGGGAATATAATCGCTCCGGGCATAGCCCCGGCTCACGGCCAGCATCATGTCGCTGATCTCCCGTCCCATGGGCGTGCGCCGGAAGCTGGGCTCCCGGCAAAGGGTGCCCGTGACGGTGACGGAATTTTCAAAGTCCCCGGCGGTAAAGGCGATCTCCCGGGCCAGGACGGTGATGACGAGCCTTGGACCCACGCCGGAGCGGTTATTGTAGGAGCGGACCTCCCCGGTGACCAGCAGCCGCGGGGCCTCCTCCACCTCCAGAGCGTTGAGACGGTCCTCATGGATCAGGATATTGAGGACGTCGTCCGTCCCGGAGAGGCGGCGCACCGAGAGGGGGAATCTGTAATACGCCCCGTCGCGGCCCGTGTGGGAAAAAACAGGCTTCCCCGCCGCCTCGCCGCATAGCTTCACTGTGTTGTTCGGTCTGTCCATAGCTTATCTCCCCCGGTTCATGTTACAAGGGAGTATATGTCCGCCAAAAGAGAGTTAGAATAATCTTAATAAACTTGCTGTTGGCAAGAGACGGGAAATGTGCTATACTGTGACGGAAATACGGCCCCGGCGGGCAGAGGACCGGGGCGGGAGCGGCCGTTTTCGCGGCTGTCCCGGGGCGGCGAAGCGGCCCCCGGTATAAGGTCGGCCACACGCGCGCCGACCGACAAAACGCGGATACAGGAACGTGCTATGATGGACAGGAAAGGAAAAAAATCCAGAGAGCTGACGGCCCGGGGAAGCTTTTTTCTCCATTTGGCCGTGGGCGCCGTCATCGGGATCGGCGGGGTGCTCCCCGGCGTATCCGGGGGCGTCATGGCGGTGAGTCTGGGCCTGTACAGGCCCATGATCGACGCCATCGCCGGCTTTTTCAAGGCGCCCAGGAAGAATTTCTTCTTTCTCCTGCCCATCGGGCTCGGCGCGGCGCTGGGCTTTTTTCTGGGGGCCGTGGCGCTGGCCGGCCTTATGAGGCGCTGGTATAATGAGGTGATATGGATCTTTCTGGGGCTTGTGATCGGGGGCATCCCCGGCTTTCTGCGGGAGGCCAACGAGCGGGGCTTCAAAAAGCGCTATCTCCTGGCCACCGCGGCGGGCGCGGCCGTCGCCTCCCTGCTGCTCTTTTTTGAACAGGATCCGTCCGGCGCGGCGGATGTGGCCCGCCTCATGCCCCTGCAGGCGATGATCTCCGGCGCCGTCGTGGCCGTGGGCACCGTGATCCCCGGCATCTCCACCTCCTTTATTCTCATGTACCTGGGCTGGTATCGGGCGATGATGGACGCTCTGGCCAACGTGGACGTGACGACCGTCCTCTTCCTGGCGCTGGGGGCCGGAGGGTGCTTTATCCTCACGGTAAAGGCCGCCCGCTGGCTCTTCGACCGGTTCCACGGGTACGCCTACTATGCCGTCCTCGGCTTCCTCCTGGTCTCCGCGGCGCTGATCGTCCCGGAGCTGGTGCCGGGCGTGGAGCTGCTCGTCAGCCTGGTCCTGGCCGCCCTGGCCGCCGTGGGGGCGTACCTCCTCAGCACCGTCAATATGTAAATGTGATACATGAAAGCGAAGCCTCCCCGGAAGGGGAGGCTTTTCCTGATTCTGGGCTTTACGCAAATTTAACATTTTTATGATTTTCCTTTTAACCTTCGGAGGTGTATAGTATAATTGAGTCAGAATTTGGACGGAGGGCGGTGAGGCGCTTGATTTTTCTCCTTGAGGACGACGGGAGTATCCGGAACTTTGTGGAATACGCGCTCAACGGCTCGGGCCTGGAGACCAGGGGATTTGAAAGACCGTCGGATTTCTGGCGGGAGCTTGCCCGGGGCGTGCCGCAGCTTCTCCTGCTGGACATCATGCTCCCGGAGGAGGACGGGCTGGAGATCCTCCGCAAGCTCCGGGCCCGTCAGGACACCAAAAAGCTTCCGGTCATCATGCTCACGGCCCGGGGCACGGAATACGACAAGGTGCTGGGCCTGGACTCCGGGGCGGACGACTACATCGCCAAGCCCTTCGGCATCATGGAGCTTTTGAGCCGGGTCCGGGCGCTCCTGCGGCGCGCCGGGCCGGAGGAGGGCGCCCCCCGGGAGCTGGGAGGGCTTTGCCTCTCGGCGGCCTCCCATACCGTCACGGTCTACGGCGAGGAGGTGGCCCTGACCAACAAGGAGTTTGAGCTTCTGAGCCTGCTCCTGTCCAAGCCGGGCGCCGTCTTCACGCGGGACAGGATCCTGAGCTCCGTCTGGGGCGTGGAATTCGACGGGGAGAGCCGGACGGTGGACGTCCACATCCGGACCCTGAGGGCCAAGCTGGGCCGGTGCGGCGACATGATCCGCACGGTCCGGGGCATCGGATATAAGGTGGAGGAGACACAATGAGGACAAAAATTTTCTGGAGCATCCTTACGGTGGCTGTACTGGGGCTGGCCCTGGCGCTGGGGGCCTGGTTCGGACTGAACACCGCGGCCTTTATCGCGCTGGCCTGCGCCTTTGCCGCGCTGTCCGTGCTGTTCGCCAACGCGGCGGCCCGCGGCATCGTAAAGCCCCTGAGGGACTTTGACCCGGAAAAATCGGGGACAAGCCCCCAGTATCGGGAGATCACCCCCCTGATGGGGCGCCTTACCCGCCAGAATCAGCTCATTGACCTGCAAATGGCGGACCTGAAGCGGTCCCAGGAGGAATTCAAGGTCATCACCGACTCCATGGCCGAGGGCTTTGTGCTCCTGGATACGGACATGAAGCTCCTGAGCTACAATCCGGCCGCCCGGCGGCTCATGGGCGAGGAGGATCCGATGTCCTCGGAGACCTTCCGCAAGGCCGCGCAGAAGGCCCTGGCCGGACAGCACAACGAGCTGAACATGGAGCTGGAGGGCCATGTTTACCAGATCCTGGCCAGCCCTGTGGAGACGGGCGGACGCATCACCGGCGCCGTTATCGTCAGTCTGGACATCACCGAAAAGGCCAGGCGCGAGGCCATGCGCCACGACTTCTCCTCCAACGTCTCCCACGAGCTGAGGACACCGCTCACCAGCATTTACGGCATATCGGAGCTCATGATGAACGACATGGTCAAGCCCGGGGACGTCAAGGGCTTCGCCAAGAACATCCATGACGAGTCCGGGCGGCTCATCGCCCTGATCAACGACATCATCAAGCTCTCGGAGCTGGACGAGGGCGTTCTGGAGCTGGAGCGGTCCGATGTGGACCTCTATGCCGTCGCCGGGAGCGTGGCGGAGAGGCTCCGCCCCGTGGCGGCGGCCAGGGGCGTGGAGTTCGCCGTCACCGGCGGCCCCACCCTGGTCTACGGCATCCCGTCGGTCATTGACGAGATGGTCTACAACCTCTGCGACAACGCGGTCAAATACAATGTGGAGAACGGGCGCGTGCTCATTAGCGCCGCCACCATCGGCGGCCGGCCGGCGATCTCCGTATCCGATACCGGCATCGGCATCCCCCGGGAGCATATCGACCGGGTATTCGAACGGTTCTACCGGGTGGACAAGAGCCACTCCAAGGCCATCGGCGGCACGGGGCTGGGCCTCTCCATCGTCAAGCACGGCGCGGCGGTCCACGGGGCCGAGGTGAACATGAAGAGCAACCCCGGCCGCGGCACGGTGGTGACGATCACCTTCCCGGATCCGCGGGCGGAGGCGGAACAGACAGACAGGGGGGAGTAAGCCGTGGAATTTGACGTTTTTGACGTGATCTCCCTCTTCGGGGGGCTGGCGCTGTTCCTCTTCGGCATGAACCTCATGAGCACGTCCCTGGAAAAACGGGCCGGCGGACGGCTGAAGGCGCTTCTGTCGAACATCACCTCCAACCCCATGAAGGGCTTCCTGCTGGGGGTGGGCGTGACGGCGCTTTTGCAGTCGAGCTCCGCCACCACCGTCATGGTGGTGGGCTTCGTAAACTCCGGCCTTATGACCCTGGGCCAGTCCGTGAGCATCATCGTGGGGGCCAATCTGGGCGCCTCCATCACCCCGTGGCTCCTGTCCCTGGCCGGCGTGCAGGGCGGGAGCGTGCTCCTTGAGATCTTCAAGATGAGTACCATCACCCCCATCATGGCCTTTGCCGGGGCGATCCTCTATATCTTCCAGAAAAAGCCCGCCAAGAGGGACACCGGCATGATCCTCCTGGGCTTTGCCGTCCTCATGTACGGCATGGACGCCATGAGCGGGGCGGTGGTGGGCCTGCGGGACATGCCCCGGTTCGGGGAGATCATCTCGGTGCTGTCCAACCCCCTTGTGGGCGTGCTGGCCGGCACCGTCATCACCGCCGTCATCCAGTCCTCCTCCGCCTCCATCGGTATCCTGCAGGCGCTGGCCACCACGGGACAGATCAGCTGCGGGACGGCCATCCCCGTCATCATGGGCCAGAACATCGGCACCTGCATCTCTGCCATCCTCTCCTGCATCGGCGCCTCCAAGAACGCCAAGCGCGCGGCCATGATCCATCTGACGTTCAACGTCCTCTCCACGGTCGTGGTCCTGCCCGTCTACTATCTAATCTATTACCTCTTTGACATGAGCTTTGCGGATATGGCCGTGACCTCCTGGCAGATCGCCCTGATCAACACCGCCTATAAGGTGGTGTCCATCCTGGTCCTGGCGCCGGTGCTGAAATTCCTGGAGCCCCTGTCCCACCTGATCATCCGGGATTCGGCCCAGAGCGAGGAGGAGACGCTCCTGGACGAGCGCCTCCTGAAATCCCCTGCGGTGGCCGTGGCCCGATGCAGCTCCGTCACGGTGTCGATGGCCGAGATGTCCGTCAAATCGGTCCTGGACTCCTTCAGGGAGCTTATCAGCTTTGACGAGGAGCTGTCGGAGGAGATCATCCGGTCCGAGGCCAAAGTGGACTATTACGAGGACCGGCTGGGCACCTACCTGGTGAAGCTCTCCGCCCAGAACCTGTCCTCCGCGGACAACGCCCAGGCCACTAAGCTGCTGCACATGATCTCCGACTTCGAGCGCATCTCCGACCATTCGGTGAACATCCTCAAATCCGCCGAGGAGATGAACGAGAAGAAGCTGGTCTTCTCCTCCGACGCCATGCAGGAGCTGAACACCATGATCGACGCGGTGGGCGAGATACTCGGCCTGGCGCTGGCCTCCTTCCGGGATGACGACCTCAACTCCGCCGTGATGGTGGAGCCCCTGGAGCAGGTGGTGGACAGCCTCAAGGACCGCATCCGCCTGAACCACGTAAAGCGTATGCAGATGGGGGAGTGCACCATCGAGCTGGGCTTCATCCTCACCGATCTGCTCACGAATCTGGAGCGCATCTCCGACCACTGCTCCAACATCGCCGGCTATATGCTGGAGATGAGCGAGGACAACCAGAACATCGGCGTCCACGAGTTCCTGCACAATGTCCGCAGCGGCGAGGAGAAGGAGTTCAACGACTACTACGATTATTTCAAGGTCAAATACCGGATGCCCGAGCATGTGGCATGAAAAAAGAGCCGCGGCCCCAATATCATTTAATTAAGAAAAGCGTGACGATACGCAGGAAAAGGGCGGG
This sequence comes from uncultured Oscillospiraceae bacterium, assembly GCA_947625815.1. Lineage (GTDB taxonomy): Bacteria > Bacillota > Clostridia > Oscillospirales > Oscillospiraceae > RUG626. The sequence goes on along the minus strand of CANQPU010000018.1, from coordinate 20,267 downwards.
TCTGGGACCCGCCCCTACGAACATATACGGAAGCGTGATGTTTATTCGACACCATAAGCGTCACTTGAAACCTAATTTGTATACACGTTCAAAAAAACACCGTATTGGCCCGGGCAGCCGGCGGCCTCTACGGTGTTTTTTTAATCAAAGGAAATCTTTTAAATCTCGTGTAGGGGCGGGTTCCAAACCCGCCCGCTTCGAGCTTATCAAAATGACATTGTGCGGGCCGCGGCTCCTTTTTGCCGGGCGGGATCAGCAGTCTGCTCCGCCGATCATGAGCCGGATGATGTCGTCGTCCGTCGCCCTCATGCCGTGGGTGGCCAGGCGGTTGACGGCGGCGATGGTGTTCTCCACGCCCTTGAAGACGATTCCGTCGCCGCCTGTGAACTCGCTGTCGTTCACGTTCATCTGCCACCCCAGGAGCCCCGCCTCCACGGCGGAGGCGATCTTCGCGGCGCAGCTGGACTTCGCCCCGTCGCAGAGCATCCCGGAGTTGATGGCCAGGGCGTTGACCACCGTGTGGGCGATCTCCTCGTACCGTCCGCCGTAGAGCCAGGAGATGCCCGCCCCCGCGCCGGCGCCGGCGCTGGTCGCGCCGCAGTAGGCCGAGAGGGAGCCGATGCCCGCCTTGAGATGGATGGTGACGAGGTTGGAAACGGTGAGGGCCCGCAGGAGCTCCTCATGGGACGCGCCCTTGTGTCGGGCGTAGACGATCACCGGCACGCTGGCGGTGATCCCCTGGTTCCCGGAGCCGGAGTTGATGATGACCGGCCGCTCGCAGCCGTTCATCCTGGCGTCCGACCCGGCGGCCGCCCAGGCCTTGGCCCGGTTCCAGACGCTGTCGCCGTAGGACCGGAGCAGGATCCTGCCGATGCCCGCGCCCCAGCCGTCCTCCAGGCCCTGCCCGGCGATGGCCATGTTGAAGTCGATCTGACGCTCCAGGACGGCGCGGACGTCCTCGGGGTCCACGGCGTCCGCAAAGTCCACGATATCCCGGATGTTCAGCCTCTCCTTGAGGGCCGAGGTCTGTACCGGCGCGTCGGCGAAGGGCCTGTCCAGGGAGACGGCGCCGTTTTTCTCCACCCGGACCACATTGGTGTGCCCGCCGGCGATCCGCACGAAGGCGGAGTCCTCCCCGGCGAAGGCGCGGACCCGGATATCAAAGGGGGTGGCGGCGTCGCTGCGGGCCACGTCGATCCGCGCCCTGCTCAAAAAGGCGTCCAGCGCCGCCAGCTCCTCCCCGGTGACCTGGGAGAGGACCTCCAGCTCCCGGTCGGCCCGGCCGCAGACGATCCCCGCGGCCACGGCGGTGCGCAGGCCGCGGCGGCCGCCGGTGTGGGGGACGATCACGCTTTTGACGTTCTTGATGATGTTCCCGGAGACGGTGAGCTCCACCCGGTCCGGCTCCGCGCCCAGCTCCCGCCGGCAAAGGGCCCCGGCGTAGGCCACGGCAATGGGCTCGGTGCAGCCCATGGCGGGGATCAGCTCGGAACGGAGGATCTCCAGGTAATCGTTATAAAAGGGGAGTTTTTCTCTCTCTTTTCCCATGGCGCGCCTCCACTTTTCAGTGAGAAAATTATAGCAGAACCGCCGGAGGTTGTAAACGGAAAGTTTTTGTTGACAAGTCAGGGGATAATAGGGTAAAATAAAATGCCCGCGGGATCCCGGTGGACCGCGGACGCGCTTTCCGCTACTGCTTCGGGCTTTTGCCCGATGTCGAGTATAAACCATATTTTTTTGGAGGTGTAAACGCATGAAGAGGACCTATCAGCCCAAGAAGCTCCACCGCTCCAAGGAGCACGGCTTCCGCAAGAGAATGGCCACCGCCAACGGCCGCAAGGTTTTGGCCCGCCGCCGCGCCAAGGGCCGCGCCAGACTCACCCACTGATGGGAGAAGTCGGCTTTTCCTGAATATTGCGGTTTGAAAGGGCGGGGAAACTCGCCCTCACAGGAGTTTATGGACATTTTGGCAGGACAGAGGTCACCGAATGGAATTTTCCACATCTCTGAAGGAGAATTTTGAGTTCCGCCGGCTTTACTCCAAGGGAAAGAGCGCGGCGGGACCGTATCTTGTGCTCTATGTCCGCCGCCGTCAGCGCCCCGTCAACCGGGTGGGCATCACCGTCAGCGCCAAGCTGGCCAACGCCGTGAAGCGCAACCGCGTGCGGCGCAGGCTCCGGGAGATCTACCGGCTCAACGAGCAGAGCTTTGTCCGCGGCCTGGACCTGGTCATCGTCGTGCGGGGCCGGGGCGTGGAAGCGCCTTACAGGGTGCTGGAGAAGGAGACGCTCTCCCTCGCCAAGAGGCTGGAGGCGCTCCAATGAAAAAGGCCGTCATCTGGCTCATCCGCGTCTACCAGAAGGGCATCTCCCCCTGGCACAGGCCCTGCTGCCGCTTCTATCCCACCTGCTCCAACTACGCCATTGAGGCCGTCTCAAAATACGGCGTCGTCAAGGGCGGATGGCTGGCCGTGAAGCGCATCCTCCGGTGCAACCCCTTCAACCGCAATTACGACCCCTACGACCCTGTCCCCTGAGACCCACTAAAGATCGGAGTGAACACATGTTAGATGCTATTGCCAGGCCGTTTGGCCTGCTATTGATGTTCCTCTACAACATCACACACAACTACCTGATTTCCATCGTCCTGTTCACCGTGGTGGTGAAGCTCATCCTGATGCCCTTTCAGATGAAGAGCAAAAAGGGCATGATGCGCCAGCAGGTGCTTCAGCCGGAGATACGGGAGCTTCAGAAAAAGCACGCGGGCAACCAGCAGAAGCTCAATCAGGAGATGCAGAGAGTCTACCGGGAGGCGGGCGTGAGCCCCATGTCCGGCTGTCTCTGGTCCCTGCTCCCCTTCCCCATCCTCATTGCCCTCTACCAGGCCATCCGCAAGCCCATCACAGTCACCATGGGCGTGGCCAAGTCCCTTGTGGAGGTCAGCAGCAAGGGCGAGGCCGTGGGCGCCATCGCGAAGAAGCTGGCCGAGCTGGGCTTTGACGTTCGGAACCTGGCCTCCACCCAGATCGGCGCCACAAAATTCATCAACGACCACTTTGAGGAGTTCCGGGAGTTCGCCTCCGAGGGACTCCGGCAGATGGACTTCACGGTCTTGGGACTGGACCTGTCGGCCACTCCCAGCTGGCACATCTGGGAGTTCGACTGGTCCTCCGCCTCCAAGTGGTGGCCCGCCGTGGGGCTCTTCCTCATCCCGATCCTGGCGGCCCTGTTCATGTGGCTGTCCACCAAGATCTCCGTCTGGCTCCAGAGGAGCCTTCCCGGCGGCGTGAGCCCCGAGCAGGAGAAGGCCAACAACTCCCTGATGATGATCATCATGGGGCCGGTCATGTCCCTGCTTTTCGCCTTCGCGCTCCCCGCGGCCATGGGCGTTTACTGGATCGTCAACTCCGTGGTCAGTATCCTTGTGGACATCTTCCTCACCAAGTTCTATGCCAGGACCATGCTGGTGGACTTTGCCGCGGCGGAGGAACGCCGGAAGGCGAGGGAAGCCGAGATCGAGGCCAAGCGCCAGGAGGCCGAACGCCGCCGCGTGGAGAACGCGGGCGTGGAGTCCGGGAACACCTCCAAGCGCAAGCAGCAGCAGAAAAAGAAGCAGGAGTCGGCCCAGAAGGCCCTGGAGTATCAGCGAAACCTGCACCCGGAGGAGCCGGAGTACGAGCCCAGCCGGGTCGGCACCCGCCGCTTTGCCCGCGGCCGCACCTACGATCCGGACCGGTTTTCCTATAACGGCATAGAGGGCGCCACCGACGCCGTCTCCCGGATCGACGAGGACCTGACCGAGGAGATGGAGGAGAAGCTGGAGCGCGCCTCCCTGCCCCCTGAGACATCCGACGAGACCGCCGAGAACGGCGGCAATGAATAAGGAAAGGACAGCATATGACAAGATCTATCGAGATGACCGGCCGCACCGAGGACGAGGCCGTTGCCGCCGCCCTCCGCGAGCTGGGACTTACACGGGACGACGTGTCCGTCACCGTGCTGGAGAGGGCCAAGTCCGGCTTTTTCGGCATCGGCGGCAGTCCCGCCCGGGTGCTCGTGAGCTGCGAGGTGGCCGACGAGCCCGCACCCTCCGTCCGGGACGACGACCTTGAGCGGGTCAGCACCTTCCTCTACGGCCTGTTTGAGCGTATGGGCGTGGAGGCGAAGGTGGAGGCCAAATACAGCGACGAGGACAACACCATAAGCGTGGAGCTCTCCGGCGAGAGGGTCGGCGCGCTGATCGGGCGCCGCGGCGAGACCCTTGACGCCATCCAGCACCTGACCAACTATATGCTCAACAACGGCTCCGACGAGCGCACGAGAGTCAACGTGGACGCGGAGAATTACCGGGCCAAGCGGGCCGACACCCTGACGGCCCTGGCCAAAAAGACCGCCGCCAAGGTGGTCCGCTACCGCCGCAACCAGACGCTGGAGCCCATGAACGCCTACGAGCGCCACGTGATCCACACCGCGCTTCAGGATTACCCCGGCGTCACCACCTACTCCACCGGCACCGAGCCCAACCGGCGCGTGGTCATCGCCTATGAGGCGTCCACCGCCCCCAGGGACGGCTACAATGACCGCCGGGAGGAGCGGGAGGACCGCGGCGGCCGCGGAGAGCGCCGGGACAGCCGTCCCCGCCGCGCCCCCAACGGCGGCTATTCCAGCCGCTCCAACTTCGGAACGCCTGCCCCCGCCCCCGAAAAGCCTCCGGTCGATAAGACCGTTAGAGAGTGGAACTGATTTGAATGGAGGTTACCCGCATGTTTGAAGAAATTCGTGACATCATGGTGAGCACACTCGATCTCGACGAGGACAAGGTCACTCCCGAGACCAACCTTCGCACGGACCTGGACATCGACTCGCTGGATCTGGTGGAATTCGTCTCCGAGGTGGAGGACCACTTCGGTATCATGATCCCCCAGGACGCGCTGGAAAGCATCCAGACCGTCAGCGACTTTGCCGCGATGGTCGAGAAGCTGGCGAAATAATACTAATATCTATTTAAAAGGAGACACCGAGCGGCGAGGATTTTTCGTGTCAGGCAAGGAAGACGCCGCAGGGAATACTGTATGTATTCCCAAGGCGGCTGACGAAGCATGGCGCGAAAAAGACCGGCGCGAATGTCTTATTTTAATTAGATATTAGTATAAGCCCCTTGACCGCAGGACCGCGACGGACGCCCTCCGCCGCGGTCTTTTGTCTACCGGAGGCGGCCCCTCCGGGGCGCGCAGGCCCGAAAAAGACGGCCCCACGGGGCCGGGGAAAAACTTTCCTCAACAAATATTGACAACTTTTTTTCCCGTGGTAAAATATCCGTGTAAGCGCGTGTTTTTTTGAGGCTTCCCGGCATTACCGGGAGCCGGGGGACATGGCGGCCGCGGACCGCCGCGGTCTGTGACCGGGAGAAAAACGGGAGGAGGCGAGGACGATCCCTACAAACGGCAAAAGCTTTTCCGTCGCGAGGAAGCGCCTCGCTTCCAGAGAGAAGGACCTGGAGGCCGCCCGGGACAAGCTTGAGAAGATGCAGACGGAATACGCCCGGAAGGAGAAGCTCGTCCAGAAGGAGAGGGACAACGTGGTCAGCACGGGCCTTCAGTACTACAAGGACCGGCGGGAGCCCCTGCTGGAGGAGGCCAAGGAGCTCTGCTACTCCAAAAAGGCCCTTGAGGCGCTCCGGGCCATTGACGACGAGAAATGGAATACCGACAGCATAGACTATGACACCATCGCCGCCTTCCAGACCATGGAGCAGTTTGTGGGGGAGCACACCCCGCACTGGAAAAAGGGGCTCCTCTACCGGATCGGGAAGACCGATTCGGACAAGGGGAACGGGTGACGCCATGGTAATCAGGATCGTTTATCGCGGCATCCCGTATTACCGGGTAAAGCGGAGATCAAAACGGTATTTTTCCGGGACGGAATACATATGCAGAAACGGCGTCTATACCTACCCCGATTCGTCTGTCACCTACGCGGTCAGACGCGACGTGGTGGATATCGTCGCTTCCGGGATGGACGCGGAGACCTTCGCGGCCGTCAGGGGGTTCGTCATCGACGTATTCAATAATACCCGCGTCGGCATCCACGCGGAAAACGCGGATGTCCGCGCCCAACTGCCCGCCCTCCGCTCGGCCGGGTGTATTCTGATTTGAAACGGATGCAGAGATCATGAAAGACAAATGCGCAGCCTCTTTGTTTGTCGCCGTCGCGGTGGTGGCGCTCATCGTCGTGCGGCTCTTTGCCGCGGAGGACGCCCCGTGGATCGGCCTGATCAACTACGCGGGGCTGGCCTTTGCCGTGTACACCCTGGCGGACACCGTCGTCTCGGAGTACCGGGGGCATGAAAAGGTCGCCACGGTCAGGGGATTTTTTATCCTTTCGGCCATACCGCTGATCGTCGTGGCCGCCCTGATCTTCACGGGCAGCATCACCCTTGACGCCCGGGCAAACGACCTGATCCTCCTGATCACCCTGCTCGTTTCCCTTCCCACCAGGTTTTATGTGTATCTGGCGGGCCTTTATATCAACAAAGACTGAGGAGTGAAGAATATGGACTATGTGGCCGAGATCAATCAATATCTGTCCACCTGCTCCGGCAGGGTGATCGACGTGTTTTATGAGCTTTATCAGATCATAAAGGGCGTCGATGACGAACAGCAGGGCGGGGCCGTCCAATATCTGATGGAGCACGTCACCCGCACCGAAAGCGACGAGACGGTCCTTGCCGGGGAGCATTACACCCAGAAGCAGATCGAGACCGTCTCCCGGAAGCTCCAGCGCGGCAAGCTGCAGGAGTTCATCGACCGCGCGGCCGGCGAGGCATCGAAAGCCGGCGCGGATCCCCTGAAGTTTTATACCTCCATCTGGGGGTACATAAAGGGGAAATACGGCAAGTCGGACCGGGAGTGCGCCAGCGCCCTGTTTACGCTGGCGGACAGCTCCATGATCCCCTATAAGGCGGTGGGTACGGGACTGACGCTGGATAACGAGAAGTACAGGGAGATAGCGCGCGGCCTGCGCGGCGGCGTCCTGGATGAGGTCGAGTATATCCTGAAGCTCTCCTATGACCAGAAAACCCAGGCCGCCTCCCTCCTGGCGGACCGCCTGCTGTCCGTGGAGGACGAGGAGACCCGGGCCGTCCTCATGTCGCTGTTCATCAATGCCGTGGAGGACAGGATGAAGAACAAGCTCCGCCAGAGCGTGGAGGAGCTTTGAGCCGTCCGGCGTCCCGGAAGGAAAAAGTACATAAAAACAGGGCGGCGGAGCCAAAGCTCCGCCGCCCTGTTGTGTTGTCAAAAGGTGACCGCGGCTTATTTCCCGAGGCCCAGGGCCCACTCGGAGTAGCGGGCGGTCTTCTCCCGCGCCTCAGGCATATTCTCGCCGCGGCAGAGGACGTAGACCTTGACCTTCGGCTCGGTGCCGGAGGGCCGGACGATGAGGACGGTGCCGTCGGCCAGGACAAAGGCCAGGACGTTGGAGCCGGAGAGCTCCATCTTCGTGACGGCGCCGGTGGCCGTGTCCTTCTCGGTGCCGTCCTTGTAGTCGCGGAGGAGCCTGACCTTCTGGCCGGCGATGTCGGCGGGGGGATCATTGCGCAGGCCGTCCATCAGGGCCTTCATCTTCTTCTGGCCGTCGAGGCCGGGCATCACCAGGTTCAGCGTCTTTTCCAGATAGGCGCCGTATTTCTCATAGAGGGCGTCCAGGGCGTCCACCAGGGCGATCCCCTGGCTGGCGTACCAGGCCGCCATCTCGCAGATCATGAGAGAGGCGGTGACGGCGTCCTTGTCGCGGACGTAGTCGCCGAACATATAGCCGTAGGACTCCTCGAAGGAGAAGATGACCTTGCCCTGTCCGGACTCCTCCAGAGCGTTCTTCTTCTCGGCCAGGAATTTAAAGCCGGTGAAGGTGTCATAGAACTGAAGGCCGTTCTTTTCCGCCACGGCGCGGGCCATCTCGGAGGAGACGATGGACTTGAGGGCGGCGGGGTTTTTCGGCATGGTGCCGGCACGCTGCTTGGCGCCGATTATGTAGTCCAGCAGCAGAACGCCGGTCTGGTTGCCCGTGAAGGGGATGAACTTGCCGTCGTGGTCCCGGACCATGATGCCCACCCGGTCGGCGTCCGGGTCGGAGCCCAGGATGAAGTCCGCGCCCACCTTGTCGGCCAGCTCGATGCACAGATAGAACCCCTCGGGGTTCTCGGGGTTGGGGGACTTGACCGTGGGGAAGTCCCCGTCCTTGATCATCTGCTGGGGCTCGCAGTAGACCTTTTTAAGGCCCATGCGGCGCAGGGCCTCGGGGATGAGCTTCATGCCGGTGCCGTGGAAGGGGGTATAGACCATCTTAAAGCTGTCGGCGACCCGGGCGATGAGGGCGGGGTCGTTCTGCTGCGCCATCACGTTGGCGAGGAACTTCTCGTCGGTCTCGTGGCCCATGAGGACGATCTTCCCCTCTTTGAGGGCCTTGTCAAAGTCCATGGTCTTCACGCAGTCAAAGACGTCCAGCTTTGCCATTTTGGCGGAGACCTCGTCAGCGTGCCTGGGGGGCAGCTGGGCGCCGTCCTCCCAGTAGACCTTGTAGCCGTTGTACTCCTTGGGGTTGTGGGAGGCGGTGATGTTGATCCCGGCGATGCACTTGTACTCCCGGATGGCGAAGGAGAGCTCCGGGGTGGGGCGCATGTCGTCAAAGAGCCGCACGAAGATGCCGTTGGCGGCCATCACCCTGGCGGCCTCGTGGGCGAAGATCTCGGAGTTGTTGCGGCAGTCGTAGCAGACGGCCACGCCGCGCTTGGCGGCCTCGGGGCCCTCGGCCAGGATGACTTCGGCGAAGGCCTGGGTGGTGTGGCGGATGACATGGACGTTCATGCGGTTGAGGCCCACGGCCATGGTCCCGCGAAGGCCGGCGGTGCCGAACTCCAGCTGGGCGACGAACCGGGACTCGATCTCCTTCTCATCCTTGGCGATGGACTGGAGCTCGGCCCTTTCGGCGTCGCTCAGAGCCGGGGAATTGAGCCATTTTTCATAGGATTCACGGTAACTCATGTTTTACTCCTCCTCGTTAATGATATCATTTTCGTTGGTGCTGATAATATTTTTCGCGTCCTCGAGCATACTCTCGGGGACGAAAATATCCATACCGAAGCCGGACTGGCCCAGGATCACCTTGCCCAGGGTCCCGTCCATGGGGTAGCGGCCCACGCTGGGCACCCCGTAAGCCCAGAGCATGTTGCGCGTCAGGGTGAGCTCCGTCTCGTTGCCGAAGAGACGCTCCAGGAACGCCGGAGCCTCCGGCTCGCCGGAGGGGCCCTTCGGCCAGTCGCCCGTAACGCCGGAGGTGTATTTGAAGCTCCATTCACCGCTCATTTGTGATATTTACCTCCGTTCATAATGGAAAAGGCCCGGTAAAGCTGCTCCAGGACCATCACCCGCGCCAGATGGTGGGGAAAGGTCATGGGGGACATGGAGAGCCGCAGGGCGGCCGCGTCCTTGACGGAGCCGTGGAGCCCGTCGGAGCCGCCGATGACAAACGCCAGCTTTGAGACGTTCATGGAAAGTCCCGCCAGGGTCTCCGATAATTTTTCCGAGGACATCTCCCGCCCCTCCACACACAGGGCGATCATGGCCGCGCCGCGGGGAACGGCCCTCCGAATGGCCTCCGCCTCCTTGAAAAGGCAAGCGTCCAGCTCCGCCTTTGAGGGGCTTTCGCCCTTGCGCTCCTCGGGGAGCTCCAGAACGGATATCCGGCAGAACGCCCCGAGCCGTTTTATGTATTCGTCGCAGGCCTCCCGGTAGAATCTCTCCCGGAGCTTGCCCACGCAGATCAACGTAACATCCAGCATATCCATAAAACTCCGGGGGCATGTGCTGCCCCCAGGTCCTCGTTATCCGATCTTGATCTCCTGCTCGTCCTCGTCGGGGATGTCCACGCTGCGGATATCCGCGCCCACCTTTTTGAGCTTGCCCACCAGATCCACGTAGCCGCGCTCGATATAGTCCACGCCCTCGATCTCCGTGGTGCCCTGGGCGCACAGGCCCGCGATGACCATGGCCGCGCCGGCCCGCAGGTCCCAGGCCTTGACCGAGGCCCCGGTGAGGCACTCCACCCCCTGGATGATGGCCTTCCGGCCGTCCACGGTGACGTTGGCCCCCATCTTCAAAAGCTCGCCTACATATTTGTACCGGGTGTCCCAGACCCCCTCGGTGATGATGGATGTGCCCTGGGCCAGACACAGCACGGTGGCGATCTGGGGCTGCATGTCCGTGGGGAAGCCGGGGTAGTAGTAGGTCTTCACGTTGATGTGGCGCAGGGGACCGGTGCGGCTGACCAGGATCTCGTCCTCGCCCTCCTCCACGGTCACGCCCATCTCCTCCAGCTTGCCGGTGATGCAGTCCATGTGCTTGGGGATGACGTTTTTGATGAGCAGGCTCCCGCCCGCGCCGGCCACGGCGGCCATGTAGGTGCCGGCCTCGATCTGATCGGGGATCAGCGCGTAGCTCCCGCCGGTGAGGCGCCGGCCGCCCCGGATCTTGATGACGTTGGTGCCCGCGCCGCGGATGTCCGCGCCCATGGCGTTGAGGAAGTTGGCCACGTCCACCACATGGGGCTCCCGGGCCACGTTCTCGATGCGGGTGACGCCCCGGGCGAAGACTGCGGCCAGCATGATGTTGATGGTGGCGCCGACGGAGGCCACGTCCAGATAGATGTCCGCGCCGTGGAGAGGCCCGTCGGGCGTGGAGGCGACCACCAGGCCGTTTTTGACCTCCACCTGCGCGCCCATGGCGCTAAAGCCCTTGACGTGCTGGTCGATGGGGCGGACGGAGCCGAAGTTGCAGCCGCCGGGCATGGCCACCACGGCTTCCCCGAACCGGCCCAGAAGCGCGCCGATCAGGTAGTAGCTGGCGCGGATCCTGGTCATGATGTCAAAATCCGCCTTGGCGTGGCGCACCGCCGAACAGTCGATATCCATGGTGTGCCGGTCCACGGTGCGGACCTGGGCGCCCATGCGGCGCAGGATGTTGAGGAGCATGGTCACGTCGGATATCTGGGGGATGTTTTCAATGCGGCAGACCCCGTCCACCAGCATGGCGGCGGGGATGATAGCCACGGCGGCATTTTTGGCGCCGCTGATCTCGACCTCGCCGTGAAGCGGCCGACCACCTTTGATGATATATTTTGTCAAAGGCTCACCTTCCTGATTCTTTTGTAGCGTATAATCATTATGCCCCGGCGCGGGCCGATAAAACCCGGTGGGAAAAAATAAGGGACATGTTTTGTTAATTATAACATCCGGGCCAGGATATTGCAACTGCTTTTCGGAAGATTTGGCGGAAAATGGTCAACATAATTCGGGAGCGCGGCGAAAGAGGGATTGACGGAAGGACAAAAAGGGGATATTATTATAGCATCAAAATCATGCCTCAAGGAGGTTTTTAAATTGAGCGAAGAATGTACCCATGACTGCTCCACCTGCGCGGCCAACTGCGCCAGCCGCGAGGAGGGGAAACAGTCGAAGGAGAGCTTCCGGCAGGAGTGCAACCCCTCCTCCAACGTAAAAAAGGTCATCGCCGTCGTCTCCGGAAAGGGCGGCGTCGGAAAATCCATGGTGACAAGCCTGCTGGCCGCCGCCATGCGCCGCCGGGGCAAGGCCGTGGCCATCATGGACGCGGACATCACCGGCCCGTCCATCCCCAAGGCCTTCGGCGTTTCCGAGCGGGCCGCCGGTATCGAGGAGGGCATTATCCCCGCCTCGACGCGCACGGGGATCTCCGTCATGAGCATGAATCTCCTCCTGGACGACCCCACGGATCCCGTGGTCTGGCGCGGCCCCATCATCGGGGGCGTGGTCCAGCAGTTTTGGAAGGAGGTCTACTGGGGCGACGTGGACTACATGTTCGTTGACATGCCCCCCGGAACGGGCGACGTGCCCCTGACGGTTTTCCAGTCCCTCCCGGTGAACGGGATCGTCATCGTCACCTCCCCTCAGGAGCTGGTGTCCCTGGTGGTGGAGAAGGCCCTGAAAATGGCGGAGCTCATGGAGATCCCGGTCCTCGGCATCGTGGAGAACATGTCCTATTTTGAGTGCCCCGACTGCGGCAAAAAGCACTTCATTTACGGCCGGAGCCGCCTGGAGGAGCTGGCCGGGAGCCACCATATTTCCGTCACCGCCCGCCTGCCCATCGACGCCTCCATCGCCAGGGCCAGCGACGCCGGAGACATCGAGGCCGTGGAGACCAACATGCTGGACGAGATCCTCACCGCCATCGAGAACGCCTGACGGCCCGGCACCAGAAACGCGCGGCCCGGGCCGCGCTCCCGGAAAAAATATTTGAATCACATATATAAGGAGGTAATCCCCATGTCCAACAACATCCCCGAAGTCAAGCTCGGCATCGTCGCCGTCTCCCGTGACTGCTTCCCCATCGCCCTGTCCACCCAGAGGAGAAAGAACATCGTCGCGGCCTATCCCGGCGATCTCTACGAGTGCCCCGTCACCGTCGAGAACGAGCACGACGCCCTGAAGGCCGTGGCCGACGTCACCGCCGCCGGGTGCAACGCCCTGGTGGTCTTCCTCGGCAACTTCGGCCCCGAGACCCCCGAGACCCTCATCGCCCAGAAGTTTGACGGCCCCTGCATGTTCGTCTCCGCCGCCGAGGGCGACGGCGACATGATCAACGGCCGCGGCGACGCCTACTGCGGCATGCTCAACTGCTCCTACAACCTGGGCCTCCGGCACCTGAAGGGCTACATCCCCGAGTACCCCGTGGGCACCAAGGACGACATCTGCAAGATGATCGCGGACTTTGTCCCCATCGCCCGGGCCATCATCGGCGTCAAGAACCTGAAGATCATCACCTTCGGCCCCCGGCCCCAGGACTTCTTCGCCTGCAACGCCCCGATAAAGGGTCTCTACGAGCTGGGCGTGGAGATCGAGGAAAATTCCGAGCTGGACCTTCTCGTCAGCTATAAGGCCCACGCGGGAGATCCCCGCATCCCCGCCGTCTGCAAGGAGATGGCCGCCGAGATGGGCGAGGGCCGGTACTTCCCGGAGATGAACGAGCGGCTTGCCCAGTTTGAGCTGACGCTCCTTGACTGGGCCGAGGCGCACAAGGGCGCCCGGAAATATGTGGCCTTCGCCAATAAGTGCTGGCCCGCCTTCCCCGAGGCCTTCGGCTTCGAGCCCTGCTACGTAAACTCCCGCCTGGCCTCCCGCGGCATCCCCGTGGCCTGCGAGGTGGACATCTACGGCGCCCTCTCCGAGTACATAGGCGCCTGCGTCACGGGCGACGCCGTGACGCTCCTGGACATCAACAACTCCGTCCCCGGCTACATCTACGACGAGGACATCAAGGGCAAGTTCGACTACAAGCTCACCGACACCTTCATGGGCTTCCACTGCGGCAACACCCCGGAGTGCAAGATGTGTGAGTCCCGGGCCATCAAGTATCAGCTCATCCAGCACCGCCTCCTGGAGCCGGAGGGATCCGACCCCGACTTCACCCGCGGCACGCTGGAGGGCGACATCGCCCCCGGCGACATCACCTTCTACCGCCTCCAGTGCGACAGCGAGGGGAACCTCCGCTCCTACGTGGCCGAGGGCCAGGTCCTGCCCGTGGCCACCCGCTCCTTTGGCGGCATCGGCATCTTCGCCATCCCCGAGATGGGCCGCTTCTATCGCCACGTCCTCATCCAGAAGCGCTATCCCCACCACGGCGCCGTGGCCTTCGCCCACTGCGGCAAGGCCCTCTTCGAGGTCCTGAAGTACCTGGGCGTCCAGGACATCGCCTGGAATCAGCCCAAGGCCCTGCCGTATCCCACCGAGAACCCCTGGGCCTGACGGCCCCGGCCCGCCGAGCGGGATCGCGTCTCCACCAAAAAATAAAGAACCGCTCAGCGGTTCTTTATTTTTTGGGCGGCATGTCCTCCGTTATCAAGCTAAACGCCTGGCTATCATATCACAAACACGCCGATTAGTACAGTCACAGGGACTAATTTTCTGACCAATAAACATATAATATTTCCATCATCCTATAAGGTGGTGGAAAAATGAAGCTGAATGAGGCGGTAAGCGCACGGCTGACCGAGCTGTTAAGGGAGCGCGAAATGACCCAGTATCAGCTTTATATGCGCAGCGGCGTACCTAAATCCACCATCGGAAATATCGTTAATCTCTCATATGATTCCGTAAAACTACGAATACTCCATGAATTATGTCAGGGGCTGGGAATTTCCTTGACAACGTTTTTTGAGTCACCGTTGTTTGACGAAAATAATTTGGAGCCCTGATTCGATCGATCTCTATAATTGACCTGTGATGATGATTTGGGGGTGGTTGCGTGATCGATTACAGTCCTCTGTGGGGGACTTTGAAAGAGCGTCATGTGACCCAATACCAACTTTTGAAGGGCGGCATAGATAACAAGACGCTGGACTCGCTGAAGAAGGGCAAAAACATTACCCTGCTGACGTTGGAAAAACTGTGCGCCATTATCGGATGTACTCCAAATGATGTAGTCAGATTCAAATAAAGACCGGCCACAATGTGGGCCGGTCTTTATTTATTCAAGTAAGTGATTAAAAATCCTGTTTTTCAAAAAGCTTGCGACAAGAAAGCTTATCTTATGCTTTGATGATTTCGTTGTATCAAAGCTGCTGTCAGGGCCGCTGGCCGGCCACGGATTTGGCGAGGGCCTGTTCCACAAAGCTGTTCAGCGAGATTCGCTGGGCCTCCGCGCAGATGACGGCCTGTTTGTGAAGCTCCGGGGATACACGGACGTTGAAGCTCCCCTTGTATGCCCGCTCCGGCTCCTTCCCATCCGCCGCGCAAAGGGCAAGGTAGTCGTCCACGACGCCGTGGAAGTCCTCCACCAGCTCTTTCGCGTTGGTGCCCTCGTAGGAGAGCAGCCCGCGGATCCCCATCACCTTGCCGAAAAACACCCCGTCGGCCTCGGAAAACTCCACGCTTCCCAAGTAACCCTTATACTCCATCGTATTGTTCATATAAGCCCCTCCTGTTCCAAGGTGTCCAGCAGTTGTTTGATTTGATACTCCAGCAGTTCTTTTCGGGGATGCGGCTTGTGGAGCAAAATAGGCGCGTGGTCATCACTGACAAACGCCACACGGGAGCCGCTGGTCCTCCCTTTGTCCGAACGCCGGTAAGAGAGATACCCTAACAGCGTTTCCGCCTCATCAAAGGTAAAATCCTTCGGCTTTGATCTGAGCCGCTCTATCAGTTTTTCCTTTTGACCCATCCGGCATCCCTCCAATAGCAGTATATCACGCCCAACAACAAAATGCAACTATTTTTAGTTGCATTGTACCCGCCGAAAGTTATCGGAGGGAGGGGATTGGAAGGGGAACCGTCAGGGTTCCCCTTCCGATTCAATCGAGCCACTGGCACCACGAAAAAGGAACCGCCCAAGCGGTTCCTTTTTCGTGGAGTAAGTGGTTAAAACTCCTATTCTGCCCGCCTAAAACCATCGGAAAGGAAAGAGCTGTGGAGGAAACCCATCAGGGGTTTCCTTCACGTCAAATGAACCCCGCCGCAGCGCGGCGGGGCGGCCTTTGCCTTTGGCAAAGGCCGTTGGCACCAGGAAAGGCAGCCCAAAAGGGCTGCCTTTCCTGGTACGGTTATTCATAAGGGACTTTGTAAAATAACAAAAATCCGGCACCGGCACATATCCGGGAGGACGCTCAGAAGGGCAGAAATGGTCTTCTTAGTGTTTTCTTTTTGCACATTCGTCTTTTGACGTGACGGCTGGTACAATGTAGGTATCAAAAATAGGAGGTATGAAAATGAGCACACAATTAACTTACCACCGCGAGGGTGACTACATGATCCCAAATCTGATTGCACCGGAGGCAGAATCCATCGGCATTTGGGGCAGGAGGCGAAGGGAGTATCTGGAGAAACATCGTAACGGGGTATATACAGGGATGCTTCTCTCAGGCAAGCTCAACGCACATCTTGCGGAGATCGACCGGCAGGCAGAGGAAATGTTCGAGTGCCTGACCCGCCAGATGGCGGCAGAGCAGGGCATCACGGAGCAACTCAAAGCAGAGAATCAGATGGCGTGGGTAGAGGCGATGAACAATATCCGCAATGCGGCGGAAGAGGTGATACTGAACGAACTGATTTATTTCTGAGCAAATCCCACAATATTACAATGCATGGAGAAAATAGCATGAAAAACAAGACCCGGCTCGTTTCCTTCTTCATGGATGCTGTCACCCTGTTCCATGTCCCTGCCCGCCCTGCACACAGCGGCTCATTCACCATAACTGGCAGCCCTATCGACGTTTGGGTCAACGGTGAAGTGTTCAAGATAAAGAAGGATGTAAACGGGAACGATGCGCTGGTGTTCGTCTACAACGGCACCACCTACGTACCTCTCCGGACTTTGGCTGAGACTTGTGGCTTGGAGGTCATTTACGACAGCTCCTGCAATATGGAAGTGGTAAATGATCCCGGCAAGGACACCGCTACTGCTCAAACTCCTGCACCCAGCGTTTCCTCCTTATCAAGCCGGTGGATGGCCGCATAGACGCCCGTCATAACTACGGCTCCGAGAAAACCTTTATTGATTGAATATAAGAGAAAATCGACATTAAAATGGAAGGTAGACTTCGTGCTATCTTTCATTTGTTTCTATGCGCCAAGTATTCCCATAGCTGCGGTTCCTAAAAGTTGAATAACCGCACCATAAAACCATCCATGCTTACATAAATGCTCTTGTAATCTTTCATATAGCCTTTTTTGCCTTGGAATAGACCTACTTGTTTTCATGTTGTCAATTAGCTCCTTGACTTCTTCCAAAAGTGCATGAAGTTCTTCTTTATCCTCGCCGCCCTGATCATCTATGGCCTTCTCAATATGTTGGATTGAGTTATCTATGGCCATCGTGGAATCAGATACATTGCCAACAACAAAATGCCCATAGTTAACAACATTGCTAATTTGATTAGTTGCTTGAACATTTTTTTGCCGTTCCATGGCTTCCTGCTTGTCTTGGAAATATGTAAATGCAGGTGGTTGGATATACAAAGTTCCGCCTCCCATCCATCTATTCGGCCCAGCGACCATACCATACTGTATTAGTTTCTCAATCTCTAATGGGATTGACATTTGCACATAATCAGGAAAATCCTCATCATTAAATCTAATATGGTTCCCTTGGTGCAGTTCACACTGAAGTAAACAGCGAAGGACTTCCTCGGATGTAGGATCCATCACGCGGAAATTATCAACAAGGGGTTGCCCATTAACAATTGATGCCGCTTGCACACGAATAGCCTCTTTATGTGCAGTCCGTTCCGCTTCTCGCGCTTGCTTTTGATTATCACGCCTCTGTCGATCTGCTAGTTGTTTAGCTTGTCTACCTTGCTTTTCTAGTTGCTTTTCTAATTCTGATTTAGGCATATTATCCTCCTAATGTCTTTGCTTGTGGGCGTTTGCTTCTACTGACAAAATAAAATCTGCCATTGTCATAGCTGAATTAACAAATAATCGAGCATGGTAATCTTCAACATTAATCCGCTTTGCACCTACGCCATGTGAGTCACTTCCCTTATTTCTCATTTCTGAAATTGCTGATAGTATTTTCTCAAGACCAGATAATAAGCTGTTGATACGTTTATCTAAATTCTTGTCCTGATGCATATGATACAAAGCTTTCACTTGTCCATATAGCTTACCTATATCACCGCTATCTGAAGGTATATTTCCCTCTGCCTCAATTGCGTGGCAAAACACTTCTTCTAAAAGAGTCCTTGATTTTGTTATGGCACTATCGTATTCTCCGTTTTCCACATCTCGAATTGCTCTGGAAGAAATATCAATGATATATTCTCTGTTTACGCAGATAATGGCTGGAGTTTTGACATTAATCTTTCCTCTCTCACGGTCCAAAAATGACTTGCACTTTTCATAAAGAACTTCATTTTCTGAGTCGTCAAATCTACTCATGTAGTTCAATTCATAGTACTGCAACAAATCTGAGAACAGTTTTAATATATCCTCATCTGTGGCGGAGTTACAATATGCTATCAATGATTTTCCCTTTGACATCATAAACCTTTGACAGAGTGGAACCCCAATGCTTTCAGCAGTAAAAATATCAAACTCATTTGTACTAAAATCCAGTACATAGCCGCCTCGATTGAATAATTTTAGAAAAGCTCCTTTTTCTACTCCACTCAGCATATTTTAACCCCTCAACAGTCAAATATCGCTTTTCCTCCGATTGCACTCTACACACCGCATCTTGCAATTCTCCGGTACTGTTTTTCCGCCCTGGCTCCATGGCGTGATGTGATCGGCTTCCATCTCGTTGAACTCATAATGTGTCTTTGCCCTACCTGCCGCCTGACAGTCAGGACAGATACCACCTTGGCGCTCATACGCTGCCCGCTTCTGCGCTTCGGTAAAGGAACGCAAACTCAGATATTTCTCCTCGCCCGTTAGAACGTATGTATATATTCCCTTCTTGTTTGTTACCTCATCGTCCATCATCAGCGTTCTGATTCTCGCCTCTAACGTGTCAGGATCAAGCTCGGTATCTTTAAACCGGTTATAGAGCAGCCCCCACTCAATCCCTTTCATCTCTTTTCGCTTGACCGGGAAAATCGCTTCCACCCACTCAATAACCCGCCGGAAATATAGCCAAATCTGATTGGCGTTCTCGTCCTGTTGATGGAGTCCCATATAATTTTCAATTGAGCCAAGGCCATCTCTGGCGGCTATCCATTCAATAGCCGTTTCCAGATACTCTTGCCTGATGGGAGAGCCGTTCATATAGTCCTTAGCAATCCGATAAGCAATACAATTCGGCTTGGAAAAATGGATTTTCGCGTCAGACAACCAGGGGCCGGTGTAAGATGTATTTCTCAATTCCTGCGGTGAGAGAACTTTGCCGGCTATATTGATGATTTTGAACCAGTCCAACACCTCAGAGGGAGTGCCATCGCAGACATAAATATCCAGTACGTAATTCCTGAAATCTTGTTTCTTATCTTCAGGCAGATTGAAGAAAAATAGGTTGTCCACAGAAAAGCACTGCTCATAGCTCTGCCGGTCAGTCTCATCTTTGGCCGCCGCATAACGGCAAATAGAAATAGTGCGTTGCTGGCCGTCCATAAGTTCAAAGCGACCATTGACAGTTTTGGCCCAATACATCACGTTAATAGGAAACTTTTTCTTGACGGAACGGATAACTTCATCCCGGTCTTTAACGGGATAAATATACTCGCGTTGATAAGCCGGACGAACATCCAATCTGCCGCCATAGGCGACTACGCCCTCGATGCCGTCAGGTCCCTTTTCCTCATACCCGTCAATCAATTCTTGAATCGTCACTTGGATTCGTTCGATGTTCATTTATTCTTCACCAACTCTCTTAACAGCTTTTCTTCGCACAGCGATACGTTTATATTGTGCGACACCATTCAGAATCGGTTTAGCTAAATCAAATTCACTGTCGCATCCGTGATTTAGTTCTCCAACAATTTCAAATTCATCAGGATTATGCTTGTCCAAAAAAGTGATAGGTACACTTATGATCCCATTATAATCGACCGGTATGTCTTGAACCTTTTTAACGTGTATTGCTTCAAAATTGTCGTATTGGGGATATTCTTCAACTGAATACTTCTTGTATAGCGTTTCAATTAGTGACTGGTGACGTTTTTCAATGTCCATGTTTGTAAACCAGCAAATATTTCCCATTCGCCGCCACTTTTGCCCATGCTCATCTATTTTGAAGTCTGTCCCTTTTTCAACATAGTAGTCAGGGACACGAAACCAAAAATGCCCACTATTATGCCCTAACCACACCTGTTGCCTAAAAAGATATGGAAATATTTCCGCATACATGGCATGATTCATGTTCCCCAAAACCAAAAACTGCTTACCGCTGTTTATGAGCAGGGGCAAATATTCCGTCATCAAAGAGAACGGGGGATTTGTTACTACAATATCGCATTCTTTCAGCAAATCCAAACACTCTGGAGAGCGGAAATCACCATTGCCCTCCAAAGGAGTCTTTACGTAGTCCGGCAACCCAATTTGGTCATCTCGGTCACTGCTGACGATCTCAAATTTGTAGCTGGGCTTATCAGCCTCATAGTGAGTTGTAATCAGTTTCTTGATTCCCAGTTGGGTAAAATTGAGTTGAAAATAGCGAAAGAAATTGCTGGTGTAGCCGCCAAGGCCGTCTCCATAGTGGTCGCACCCATCTTCTCCGATTGCCGGGTCATCGGCGTTGCAAAAGATAA
>CANQPU010000017.1 GCA_947625815.1 uncultured Oscillospiraceae bacterium | reverse complement strand
TTCCAGCACCCTGTGGCCGGCACCTACAAGAAGGAGTGCATCGAGCAGGGCAAGAAGTACTTCTCCGTGGCCTCCGGCGGCGGCACCGGCCGCACCCTGCATCCGGACAACATGGCCGCCGGCCCGGCCAGCTACGGCATGACCGACACCATGGGCCGTATGCACTCTGACGCCCAGTTCGCCGGCTCCTCCTCCGTCCCCGCCCACGTTGAGATGATGGGCTTCCTGGGCATGGGCAACAACCCCATGGTGGGCGCCACCGTGGCCGTGGCCGTGGCCGTTGACCAGGCTCTCAACAAGTGATCTCCCCGTAAAATCCGATTCCCCGGCACATTGGATCTCCAATGGGCCGGGGAATTTTTTGTCCGTAAGGGGGCCAAATTTCGCGTTTTGACGGACGGTCAGGCAGGGTCTCACTCCCCCTCCCACAGAGACTCGGCGGCAAGGCGGACCGTCTCCCGAAGCTTGCTGTCGCACAGGAGTCTCAGCGGCAGGCTGACCGGGTCGGTCCCCTCCTGGAGCCCCGCCGGGCGCAGGACGGCCTCGCGCAAATAAAGGCCCAACGCCAGCACAAGGGCCATGGTCAGCGCAATGGCGACGATCAGCGAAAGATATCTGCTTTTTTTCATGCCCATCCCTCCGCAGTGATACTAATATCTATTTAAAAGAAGACACCGAGCGGCGAGGATTTTTCGTGTCAGGCAAGGAAGACGCCGCAGGGAATACTGTATTGTATTCCCAAGGCGGCTGACGCAGCATCCGGGGTCCCCGGCGGGCAAGCCCGCCGGGGAGAGGACGAGCCGAGCCCGCGCCTGAACCTTCGCGCTTGCGCGGAGGTGAGGTTAAGCGGCTCGCGCGAGGACGAAAAAAGGCCGTCGCAAATGGCTTGTTTTAATTAGATATTAGTATGATGCTTCTCCCTACGGATTGTCCCACATCGGGCATAAAAAATCCCCCGACTGTTGTCGAGGGATCGATTTTTTTACGTGCCGTTCTGCTCCCGGTCGGCGCCGGGCTGATTGAGCCCTGAGTCGCCGATCTCCGGCTGGACGGGCTCAGTGCCGCCCCCGCCGGAGGCGGCGCCGTCATCCGGCTGAGGGGGCTGCGACGTTTCCTCAGAGGGCGGGGTCCCGTCCTCGGTCTGCGTTTGATCATCGGATGTCTCCGTCCCCTCCTCCGGCGGAAGCGGCTCCGGCGTGTCCGAAACGGATCGGGGGTTCAGGATGTCATAAACGGCCGAACGGATCCACTCGACCCAGAGGGGATAGTATTTGGCGTAAAGATGACAGCCGTCGCTGGAAAAGCCGGAGGGCAGGTAGCCGTTCTCGTCGGCGAAGACCGTGTTCACGTCTATGTAAAACACATGGACGCCGTCAGCAAGGCCGCGAATGGCCTCGTTGCGGGTATAGAGATTCGCCGGGCCGAAATTGGAGCCCTGGGCCTCCTTCTTGGGGCTGCAGGTCATAATGGACTGAAGGATGATCAAGGCGTCCGGCTGTTTGGCCCTGACCGTTTCGATGAGGGTCGAATAGGACTTTGTGAAAGCCTTCAGGCTGGAGCCGCACTCGTTGATGCCCAGACCGATGAGGATCTTTCCGTAGGTCCGGCTCTCAAGGAGCGTCTCCAGCTTCTGCTCGGAGAAGTTTTTGTCGGAAAGCTCCTTTGTAAGGACGGTGAAGACCGAAAGGCCGGTGGAGCAAAAATAGTCCGCCTTGCCGATGCGGGAGTAGAGACGGAGGCCGTCGGTCCGGGAATCGCCGATAAACAAGGCGTCATCGAACCAGCTCTCATCCACCATCTCTCCCGGCTCAAAATTGCCGCCGGCGCCGGCGGTGACGGTCTTCCCGCTGCTGTTGACCACCGGCGGGGAAACGGGAGGCTGGGCGGGAAGATCCTCCGGCGGGTCCGTCGTCTCGGGCGGCTCTATGGTCTCCGGCGGCGTCGTATCCGGGGGGGTAGCGTCGTCCGGGGGTGTCGTTTCGGGGGGCGTCGTGTCCGGGGGGGTGGCGCTGTCCGGGGGCGTCGTATTCGGAATGAACTCCGTGTGCTCATGGCCCGATGAAAGCGGCGGTTTGACGGTCACCATGCTGTCCGTCTCGTCCTTTTCCAGAAGCTCCTCCGCACGGATCTCGCGGGCGATCTTCACCTGAAGCTTCAGCTCGTCGTCCGCGGCCAGCAGGAAGGGCACCTTGACGGCGTCGATCCCCTCGTCAAGCTCAAGGGGACGGAGGACACTGTCCTTCTGATATATTCCCACGGCCGCAATGGCCGCCAGGCTCAAAACTATGGAGGCGCCCAGCGCCGTATAATGGAGTTTCATGGAAGCACCGCCTGAAATCAGAAATCAAAATAGATGAAGGGATCCTGCGCCGAGGTGGCAATGAAATAGAGGCACACCCAGAAGAGGATAAAGAGCGCCACGTCCGCCAGAGGCTTTTTCTGGATCTGCCGCCAGATCTTGGCCGGAATGGGCGTGGCGAAAAAGAGGCCAAGTCCCACAAGACGCGCGTAGATCGGCGCCCAATAGGCGAAATCCTCCGTCGGGCCGATGCCGCCGATGCCGAAGAGCCGGCGGTAGACGACCAGGCTCTCCCCTATCCCGCTGGCCGCAAAGGGGACCCAACTCAGAATGATAACAGATATGAGATATAAATGGCTGGCGAATCTTGACTTGTCCAGATATTTTTTCAGCCAGAGCCGTTCAAGGATAATAAAGAACAGCAGGAACCCGGCCCAGAGCATATATCCCCCGCCTACGCCGTGCCAGAAGCCGGTAACGGCCCAGACCACGGCCAGATTGAGGAGCGTGCGGGCCGTCCCCGCACGGCTGCCGCCCATGGGGATGTAGATATAATCCCGGAACCAGCGGCCCAGCGTGGCGTGCCAGCGGCGGTAAAATTCCGAGACGCTTTTGGAGCTGTAAGGCTCCAGAAAATTCATGGGAAGATTGTAGCCCAGCATGTGCCCCAGGCCCACGGCCATAAGGGAATATCCGTAAAAATCAAAGTAAAGCCGCATACAGAAGGTCACAAGCGCCAGCCACATGTAAGGCGTGGAGACCGTTTCAAAGCCCACGATGGTCCCCTGCGCCCAGAGGCCGCCAAGGCGATTGGCCAGGATGACCTTCAGCCCCAGGCCAAGGATGAACTCCTGAAGGCCCAGGTGGAAGGTGAAGAGCTTTTTGTGAGGGCGCCGGTTGTCCCTCGCAAGCTCCCTGGTGTCCGCGATCGGTCCGGAGAGGAGCCGCGGGAACATGGTCATCTGGGCCAGGAAACGGACGGGGTTTTTCTCCGCCGAAATCTTCCCGCGGTAAATGTCGGCAAGGTACGCGATGAGCTGAAAAACATAGAAGCTCATGCCCACAGGCAGGAGCCCGCCGCCCACGTAGAGCTTGAAAAACACAAGCGCGCCCCCATAGAGCAGGCACATTGGGAGCAGAATTAGGAGCTTTCTCCATCTGCCAACGGTCAGGCCCCCCAGATAGCCCAGGAGCATACAGCCCGCAAGGAGGCCAATGGCCAGGGCGTTCCACTCCACGGCGAAGCCGTAAAATAGAAAGCTCCCGACAGCCAGGACGACCGATTGGGCCGTTCCCCTGCACAGATGGTAAACCGCCAGAAAGGCGGGGAGAAAGTAAAAGATAAATTCAACAGAATTAAATTGCATGTCAACGCCATTCCGCGGAAACTCGGGCGTTTCCGCTATATATGATAAAGCGGGAAGCTTGTCGAAAAATCGTATAAGGGGATTATATCATAGGCGCCGGAAATAATAAAGCCCCCAAAAAGATAAAATTTTCAAAAATTTTGGTTCCTGTCCGTTGGTAAAAATTTTCGTTTCTTTTTTTGGGAGATATGATATAATGTTCTTATCATCTCGCGAAAAAGGTGGGAGCCCATGAACGCCACGACAGAAAGAAGGAAATACATAAAGCCCGCCCTGCTCGTGGGCGTCCCGGTCCTCTTGACGGCGGTTTTCTTTATCGTCTCCCCCATCCGCGCGGCGGCGGATGCCATAACGCTGTATTTTTCCCGTCCCGTAAAGGACGCGTTGGGGACGGTCTTTTCCGTTTTCCCCTTCTCGGTGATGGAGCTGGAATATGCGGCCGCGGCGGTCCTGGCCGTCTGGTACTGGATCAGGACAGCCGTACTCTCATTCAGGGCGGAGCGCGGCTGGAGCGTTCTCCTGCGGCGGACGCTCATCTTTATTCTCATCATCCTGTACCTGTTCACTGTTTTTCTGTGGATCTTCGCCATCGATTACCGCTCCGCGTCCTTCACGGAGAGGAGCGGCCTTGCCGTTGGCAGCGTCAGCCGGGATGAGCTTTACGCCGTGACGGCATACTTCCTCACGAACGCCAGCCAAAGGGCAGGCGGCGTCCCCCGGGACAGCGGCGGCCACTGGGCGGCGGACATGGACGGCTACATAGAGGGATCCACGCATATATATGACTCCCTGGCAAAGGAATTCCCCTTTCTTGCCATGCGCACAAGAGCGCCGAAAAAGATGTATCTTTTTTCCCGTCTGTCCTCCTGGATGGGGTTTACCGGCGTCTATTTCCCCTTTTCCGGGGAATCCAATATCAACATCGACGCCCCGGGCTGTCTCATCCCGGAGACCATCGCCCATGAGCTGGCGCACCAGCGGGGCATCACCTCCGAGCAGGAGGCCAACTTCCTG
Source organism: uncultured Oscillospiraceae bacterium (assembly GCA_947625815.1). Classification (GTDB taxonomy): domain Bacteria; phylum Bacillota; class Clostridia; order Oscillospirales; family Oscillospiraceae; genus RUG626. The sequence goes on along the minus strand of CANQPU010000017.1, from coordinate 32,735 downwards.
GGGATCGCCGCCTGCCTCTCCTCCGGCGACCCGGTTTACGAGTACTCGGGGTATCTTTCCGGGGCCATGAACCTCTCCAACGCCCTCTATTCCGCCGATCCCGCCGCCTGGAGGGAGCTGTCGGCCCTCATTACCGGCCCCATGCTCACCGATTGGCTGGACAACAGCGAATACTGGGATCAGTTCAAGGGCAAGGTGGAGGAGGTCAGCTCCAAGGTCTATGACGGGTATCTCAAGGCGCAGGGGCAGGAGCTGGGGATCCGTTCCTACGGGGCCTGCGTGGATCTTCTGGTGGCCTATTTTAAGGACGAGGTCGCCAGATGAGTGAGGTCTTCCTCTCGCGCAGAGCCGGGGCGCCTCTGCTGGAGCATCTGATCGCCCGCGGGCACACGCCGCGTCTCGTGGAGGACGACGGGCGCTTCGGCAAGGGCCTGGAGTCCCATGCCGATCTGCGCCTTTGCGCCGTGGACGGCAAGGCGGTCTTTTTTGAGGGGGAACCCCTGCCCCGTTACCCGGAAAACGCCGCGTTCTGCGCCGTCGTACTGGACGGCTTCCTCATCCACCGGCTGGACATCACGGCGCCGGGTCTTCGCGAAAGGTGCCGGGAGCTGGGGCTTCGGGAGCTCCATGTCCGGCAGGGGTATACAAAATGCTCCTGCGTCCTGGTGGACGGAAGGAGCCTGATCACCTCCGATCCGGGCATCTACGCCGTCCTTTCAAAGGTGCCGGAGCTGCGGGTCCTGAAGATCCGGGAGAGGGCTGTGCGTCTACCCGGCTTCGACACCGGTTTTATCGGCGGCGCTTCGGGGCGGGTCGGGGACGAGGTGGTCTTCAACGGGGACCTCACGTCTCATCCTGACTTCGGGAGCATATGTGATTTCATCGTCTCCCGCGGTCTGAGGGTTCAATTTTTTCCGGACTATGAGCTTACGGATATAGGCTCGATCATTGAAATCAGGAGGGACAGCGTATGAAATACGGCTACGGCGTGGATCTCGGGGGTACGACCGTCAAAATGGGGCTCTTTCAGGAGGACGGCCGGCTTCTTGACAAGTGGGAGATCGATACGGATATCTCCGCCGGCGGGGTGAATATCCCCGCGGACATCGGGCACTCGGTTTTGGCCGACATGAAAAAGCACAGCTTTTTGAAGGAGGACTATCTGGGGATCGGCATCGGCATCCCCGGTCAGCTCTGGCCCGACGGCACGGCCAACGCCATAAATCTGGGATGGGACCACCTCCCGCTCATCTCCAGTCTGGAGAGCGCTACCGGACTTAAAACGGTGGGCGATAACGACGCGAACATGGCGGCCATGGGCGAATACTGGCAGGGTGTCGGCAAGGGGTTTGCCAGCCTCGTGCTCGTGACGCTGGGCACCGGCGTGGGGGGCGGCATCATCCTGAACGGCCGGTGCCTTCAGGGTGCCCATCGGGCCGGCGGCGAGATCGGCCATATCCCCGTAGAGCCCGGTGAAACGCTGGTCTGCGGCTGCGGAGGGCACGGGTGCCTGGAGCAGTACGCCTCCGCCACCGGCTGCGCGCGCATCGCCATGGACATGCTCTCCGCCGACAGCGAGCCCTCCACCCTCCGCTCCGTCCGAAAGGTGGACGCCAGGGCCGTATGGGACGCCGTCAAGGCCGGGGACGCGACGGCGATGAGGATCGCCGACAGATTTTGCGGCTATCTGGCCCGCGGGCTTGCCGTCGTGGCCTGTACGGTGGATCCCGATATCATCGTCCTCGGCGGAGGCGTCTCCCGCGCCGGCGAGCCTCTTCTCACCCGCGTCCGTGAGCAGTACGCCCGCGTCGCCTTCCCCGCCTGCCGGGGCACCCCCATCGTCCTGGCCTCTCTTGGCAACGACGCCGGTATGTACGGCGCCATGGCGACGCTCCTGAACGCATAAAAAACGCCGTCTGCCCGCGTTTTCGCGGGCAGACGGCGTTTCATATGACGGCATCCTCGCCGCAGGACTCCTCCTCAAGGACGATACTGACGATCTCCCTGCCCAAGGCCCGGGCGTAACGGACGGTCTGCATGGTGCCGCCGGGCCTTCCGTCATAAACGGCAATGAGGACCTGGGCGGAATCCACCATATATCGGTTGCGGCGGAACATACATTCGGGGGTATACTCCCGGGAGACGACAGTCTGGCGGTCGCACTGGTGGAGGATGTAGAGATAGCGCCGTCTCAGCTCCTCCGGCCAGCCGTCGGCCTGGGTCTGACAGGGGATCGCGGCCTCCAGGGTGATGTCGGGGAAATCGTCCCGGAGAGACAGGACCGTCTCGGCAAAGTAGAGATCGCACCCCTTGGCCATGCCGCAGATGAAGTGCCGCGCGCCGGCCTCATAAACCGTGCGCACCGCGTCCTCGATGCGCCCCTTGAGGGCGACGCACCGATCATCCCGCTCGTCATATCGCCAGGGCAGCTTCTCCGGCCTGTGCCCCGTAAAGGCGCAGACGGAGCCCAAGCGCAGCTTCACGGCATCATTCCTCCCCTGCTTTCGAATCGGGATCTTATTTGCGCTTCCTTCTCTTTCTGCGGCACCGGAAGATCTCGCCGTTCTGGGCATTTTTGAGGCGTCCGAGGTTGGACGGTGTGGGCGGGATGGAATCGTTATACGTCCAGAAGGCGCCGTCCGGCTGCCGCACGAGCCGGAGCTTGCGGAGGACCTGACCGTGGGCGTCGCACCGGGCGGCGCCAAAATAGATGTCACCGCCGGCGCTGTACCACTCGCTCACCCGCGCCACATTCCTGCACACCGGGCACACGGCCCGGCGGGAGCCCAGGTTGTTGAGGGCCTGTTCCCTTGTCTCAAAGGGGCCCATGCGGGTCTGGGATCTTTTCGCGGGCCGGGGCTTTATGTCCGGGTGAAGGTCCTTGTAGGTGATCTCGCACATGGATTCCCGGGCCGCGCTCTCGGTGACGAATCCGGCCACAAGGCAGGTGTAAAACGCGTCGTTGAGGGCGTTGTGGAAGACAAAGGAGTCCGGCACACGGCAGTATTCCGCCGCGTTGTAGAGCGGAAGTCCATTCGTCTGGCCCAGGGTCCTGGCAAAGGCGGCCTGAACGTCCAGGTATGTATCCGGGAGCTTGATGTCAATGCCCCAGTAGACCGCGTTGCGGCCCAGGATCTTGAAATCATCTCTCCCCCACTCGGCAAAGCGCGTCTCTCCGGCGCTCCAGTCCAGGAACATCTCCAAAGCCTCGGGGAAGCTCACGTCGCTGTTCATGCTCTCGTCCAGCTCCGGAAGCACCCGCGCCCCCGGAGAAAGACGCTTATGGACCTTGGGCCTTATGTAGACGTTGAAGGTATCCGTGACAGGCCCGCCAAGCCTGTCGCACCGGACAGCGCCGATCTGCAGGATCTCCTCAAGCCGGACGCCGTACATGCCGCTGTTGAATTCAAGGTCAAGGACTATCACTATATCTCACCGCCTTCGTTGGTAAACGCGCCGGGCAGGGACGGGCCCGCCTTACAGCTTCTCCGCCTTTTCGATGTCCTCGCGGATGACAAGGGTCAGATCCAGCTCGTCGATGTCGCTGTCCGACGCGACGCGGTCGGCGTGGACGCCGATGACGTTTTCAAAAATATTGCGCACATCCCGGGCGTTGCCAAAATTTTCGCCCCGATCCCGGTAGAGCCGGCCAAAAAGCTCCCTGGCGTACTCCTGGGCCTCCACGGTCAGAGTATATCGGTTCTTTTCGCACATGGACAGGAAGATCTTGTACAGCTCCTCCTGATCATAGTCCTCAAAAAGGAAGTACCGGTTGAAGCGGGACTGGAGCCCGGGATTGGAGGCGATGAACCGCTCCATAAGCTCCTCATAGCCCGCCACGATGACCACGAGGTCGTCGCGGTTGTCCTCCATGGCCTTCAGGATCGTCTCTATGGCCTCCCGGCCGAAGTCGTTCTCCCCCGTGTTGGCCGCGAGGGAGTAAGCCTCATCGATAAAGAGCACGCCGCCGATGGCCTTTTTGACGGCCTCGCCTGTCTTGATGGCCGTCTGGCCCACGAAACCGGCCACCAGGCCCGAGCGGTCCACCTCAACGAGCTGGCCCTTTGAGAGGACGCCGATGGCGTAGTAAAGCTGGGCAATGAGCCGCGCCACCGTTGTCTTGCCGGTCCCCGGGTTGCCCATGAATACGAGGTGCAAACTCATGGCCGGCGTGGGAAGGTCATGCTCCTCACGCAGCTTCCGGACCTTGGCCAGGTTGATGAGGCTGCGGACGTTCTTCTTGATCTCCTCCAGCCCCACAAGCCCGTCCAGCTCGCCCAGGAGCTTGTCAAGGTCCGGTTTTTCAGGGCTTTTCTCCGCCTCGGTCCTGGGCGCTCCCGGGCCGATGGCCCCCTCCCCGGACTCCATTTCCCGCAGCAGCTCATCCGCGGCCTTTTTGGCCTCATCCATGGAGGTCTGGAGCTCATCCGGGCCGGGGCTTTTCCTTCCGCCGGTGGTCACGCTGCCGCCGGGCCCCGTAAGCGTCACGGACAGCTCGTCCCGAAGCCGCTTAATGTCGTCCAGATAGGACGATGCCGGACGCAGGTTGTAGGCGTTGAAATCGATATTCGTGCCGTAGATCTTGGGCTCCTTTTTCTTTTCCGCCATGGCTGACACCTCATTTCTGATGGATGGACCGGGAGAGTCCCCCGGCCATACGGAGGAGCGTTAAAAGTCCGCGTTGCCCACGGTACGCGGATGGAGCTCCACATCGCGGATGTTGGAGACCCCCGTGAGGTACATGACCATACGCTCAAAGCCCAGGCCAAAGCCGGAGTGGCGGCACCCGCCGTAACGGCGAAGGTCCAGATACCACCAGTAGTCCTCCTCCCTGAGGCCAAGCTCCGCCATGCGCTCCCTGAGCACGTCAAGGCGCTCCTCGCGCTGACTGCCGCCGATGATCTCCCCGATGCCGGGAGCCAGGCAGTCCGCCGCCGCCACGGTCCTGCCGTCGTCGTTCAGACGCATGTAGAAGGCCTTGATCTCCTTGGGGTAGTCGGTGACGAACACCGGGCGGCCGAACACCTGCTCGGTAAGGTATCTCTCGTGCTCGGTCTGCAGATCGGTGCCCCAATCGACCTTATAATCGAAGTGGTCGTTGTTCTTTTTCAGGATCTCCACGGCCTCGGTGTATGTGACGCGGGCAAAGTCGCTGCCGGCCACGTTGCGGAGCCTGTCAAGAAGGCCCGTATCCACAAAGGAATTGAAGAAGGCCATCTCATCCGGGCATTTCTCCAGGACGGTATTGATGATGAATTTCACCATCGCCTCCATGACCTCAAGATCCCCGTCCAGATCGCAGAAGGCCATCTCCGGCTCGATCATCCAGAATTCCGCGGCATGACGCTGGGTGTTGGAGTTTTCCGCGCGGAAGGTGGGCCCGAAGGTATAGACATTGCCGAAGGCCATGGCGAAGTTCTCGGCGTTCAGCTGGCCAGACACCGTGAGATTGGCACGCTTGCCGAAGAAATCCCGGCTCCAGTCCACGGATCCGTCGGGAAGGCGGGGCGGATCCTGCACATCCAGGGTGGTCACCTGGAACATCTCCCCCGCTCCCTCACAGTCGGAGCCGGTGATGATGGGCGTGTGGATGTAGACAAAGCCCCGCTCCTGGAAGAAGGTGTGGACCGCATAGGCGGCCACGGAGCGGACGCGGAAGACGGCGGAAAAGAGGTTCGTGCGGGGGCGAAGGTGCTGGATCGTCCGCAGGTACTCAACGGAGTGGCGCTTTTTCTGGAGGGGATAATCGGGGGTGGAGGCCCCCTCCACCCGGATCTCCAGAGCCTTCAACTCAAGGGGCTGTCTGGCCCCGGGCGTCAGGGCTATCGTCCCCACCACGGTCAAAGCCGCCCCCACGTTCTGGCCGGCGATCTCAGCGTAATTTGCAAGGCTCTCCCGCTCCATGACCACCTGAAGATTCCTGAAGCAGCTGCCGTCGTTCAATTCGATGAAGCCGAAATTCTTCATGTCCCGGATGGTCCTGGCCCAGCCGCTGACGGACACCGTGCGCCCATCCAGGCTCTCGGCGTCGGCGTAGACGGCGGCGATCCTGAGCTTTTCCTGGGGATAAGGTTTTGCAGTGATTTCCATATGATTACCTCTTATTTTCTCACAACTATAAGCTGTGTTGAATGCAGATACGGCGATGTGAAAGCAAGGCCCTCGTCGGCGGGGTCCGCTGTGATCCTGCCAACGGCGAAGGAGCATTTGCCGCTCTCCGCCATGTAGAGAAGCATGTCCGTTTCCACCGGCAAAAATTCAGGGGAAAGGCCCAGATACTTGCAAATTGCCCTCACAAGGTCGATCTCGACGCCCGCCAGGTCGCCCTCCCCGTCATAGTAGGCGTAGGGGTAAAAGGTGGCGTCAACCGCCACGGTGACGGCGGTCCCCGTGTCCTCCGCGGGGGTGATCACGCCCCCCGTCCCGCTCGTCAGCCGGTCAAGCTCGCCGGAGCGGTCGATCCCGCTCAGGGCGATGTTCAGGTTCTCCACCATGATCCGGTTCTCCGCGGAGACGGCTATGACGTAATCGGAGTCCGTGAAGGGCTCCTCCAGCGTCTCCAGCCCCGAGAGAAAGCCGGTCATCTCCCCGGCCTTTTCCTCCTCCGCGACGGCACAGTCCACCTGTCCGTTCCTGAGGGCTTTTTTCAGGGCGTCCGTATCATCATACTCCCGGACCTCCACATCATACTCAAAGTGGCGGAGATACCCCTCCGAGGAGGTGCCGCGCAGTACGCCGACGGTTTTCCCCGCCAGGTCGTCAAGGTCCCGGATCCGGCTGTCCCCGCCGCGGGAGCAGGCGGCGAGGGAGATCATGATAAGAGCGGCCAGCGCCGCGGAAAATACCTTTTTCATACTATGTATCCCAAAATGCTCATGTCCTGATTTTACGGCTAAAACGGCTAATATGTTATTTTATTATATTTCCCGCCGATTCGCAACATCTTTTTTAAAAAATCTGCCCGCCGGGCGGGAGGCGGACAGTACAAACCTATGTATAAGCCGGGTTTTCCCGGCTTATCAGATTTGTTGGCTCGTATATTTTCCCAGAAGCTCCTGCGCCGCCTCCATGCTGTCCGCTTCCGCCCTGACGATGAGGGCCGGGCTGTCGCCGTCCGGTCTGATCCGGACGCCGCCGTGAGGCGTAGCCGCCACCAGACCGCTCACCAGATCCGCGGACAGCTCGGCGTTCGTCTCCGCCAGGATCCGCATGGCCTCAGCCCGGGAGCGGGAGATGTCGATCTTCCCCCGCGCCACCGCAAAGTCGGGAAGGCTGTCCAGAAGCCCCGCCATCTCCATATTGTCCCGTCCCATGGCGGCAACAGTCACCGCGGCCGCCAGAACGCCGTCCCGCAAAAAGCGCTGTCGGCGGAATAGCTCCCGGCCGTCCGCCGTCCCGCCGTCCAGGACCGCGCAGCCGTACTTGGCCCCCAGCCTTCTTGCGGCCTCCGGGAAGTCCGCCGGCACCGCCAGCTTACCGGCGCCCAGCCGCATGGCCGCTTCGGCGGCAAGCAGGGCGCAGCGCGCCTCGTCGGCGGGGCGGCCGCGCTCGTCCGTTGCCGTGAATCCGAAGCCGCCACGGGAGACCGACACGGAGGCTCTGCCCTTCTGCGCGGGCAGGACCCGGTGTCCCAGGGCCTCCAGCACACGCCGGAGCGTCTCGTTTTCCTCATCGTCGCCGGAGACGGTCACGCACACCGGCCGGGGCACGCCATAAAGCTCCCGGACATCGGCGCACAGGGCGGAGATATACGCCCGCGGCATACCCGTGATGTTGACGACAGGCCCCACGTCGTTTACCCGCGCAGGGACGCAGTTGCGCACGGCGGAATTCAGCGCCTTGCGCTCCCCGGGCTCCAGCGGGACGCCCGCCGGCCCCAGGACCGTCACCGTGATCTCCTCCTCCGCCCGGACAAAGACGCACCGCCGGAAGGAAAACACGGCCGCCAGAGACGCAAGCTCCGCCTCAAAGGCACAGTCGGCGCGGGTCCCCTCTCCCCCGGCGGCGGTGACGCCGCAAAGGATGGCGTCGGCGATGAGCCGCGCCCGGTCGCCGCCCGTATGGGCGATGCCCACCATACCTGTCCGGCCCAGATGGGCGCCTATACCCACCGCAGCCTCCAGCAGTGCCTCCGCGGTGCCGGTCATCTGCTTTTCGGAGACGAAGGCCGGGGGGCATTCCTGCGTCCCGTCGGTGAGGTTTTCGGTGAGGACGGCGCCGGACTTGACGGTCCGGTCCGGCCAGACGCTGACATTTTCCAGAACGGCGGCGGACGGGCCGATACGCGCGCCGTCGCCGATGACCGCTCCGGAGGAGACGCGCGCGGAAGCGCCGATCCACGCCCCGCGGCCCAGGATGGCCCCCTGTATATCGCAGTTTTCTCCCAGACGCGCCCCGTTCACCACGCTCTCCGTCACCCGGGCCCCACTCTCCACGATTGTCCCGGGGCCGATGACGGCGTTGGGACCCAGACGGCACCCGGGCATCAGGCGGCTCTCCGGCGAGATATACACCGGCTCTAAAATCTCCACGCCGGCCCTCCGCGCCTCCTGCGTGTCGGATCCCCCAATATCCATATCCACCCTGCCCGCGAGGATGTCCATGCAGCACTGCCGGTAGCTTGCCGCGCTGCCTATATCGCACCAGTAGCCGCGGCCGTCCGCCCCATAAAGGGCGTATCCCTCCCGCAGAAGTCTTGGAAACAGGTCCTTTCCGAAGTCATATTCTTCATCCTCGGGGATGGCATCCACCGCCCGGGGCGACAGGACATAAAGCCCTGTATTGACCCGGTCCGTCACAACCCGCTCCCAGGAAGGCTTCTCCGAAAAGGCCCTGATCCGCCCGTCCGGGTCGGTGAGCACCAGGCCGAAGGACGTGGGATCCGGGTGATTATATAGAACGAGCGTGGCGTCCGCGCCCTGTTCCTTGTGGAACTTCAGGATCCCCTCCAGCTCAAAGTCCCAGACGGCGTCGCCGGAGACGATGAGCACGTCCTCCTCGCCGATGAAATCCTTGCACGCGCGGACGCTCCCGGCCGTTCCGAGGGATTTGTCCTCCACCAGATAGGAAACGCGGACGCCGAGGCGCTCTCCGTCGCCCAGCTCGTCCATGATCTTCTCAGGAAGGTAACGCAGGGTCAGGCGGATGTCCACGATCCCGAGGCGCCTGAGCCTCTCCAGGGCACGCTCCAAAACGCTCCTGCCAAACATCTCCACCATGGGCTTGGGCCGTCCGCAGGTCAGGGGGCGCAGTCTTGTCCCCTCTCCGCCGGCCATCACAATAGCTTTCATATCTTTTCTCCCGTTTTAAGGAGGTCTTCGCCTCCCTTTCTGTTCACTGATAGCTTTTCCTCGCGGGAATAAAATATTTTACGGATTATCTATTGTTTGTGTCGGAATGTTTTGGTATAATAGAAACGTATATACAAAAATTGCCGAGAGGGGTGTGTCCATACGAACCGAAAGCTCAAACGACTTTTAAGCTCGAACATACATCTCTATGTGGCCGCGCTCATCCTCTTTGCCGTCGCCACTCTGTTTTTTGGGGAATACCGGATGGAGCTGACGCTGGCGGAGTTGGCGGTCATATTTCTCCTCCTCATCTATACCCGTTTCACAAGCCGGCGCAGGAGCCGGGACATGCTTCGGTACATCGAATCCGTCACCAGCAATATCGACAACGCCACAAAGAACACGCTTCAGTCCTTCCCCTTCCCCATGGCGACCTTCACGCTGGACGAGAACGAGATTATCTATGCCAATGAGCAGTTCCTGGCCATCACCGGCGAGCGGGAGCGGCTGTTCGCCATCAACATCTCCTCCATCGTCCCGGGCTTTTCCGCCCGCTGGCTCATGGAGGGCAAGAACGAATACCCCGATCTCGTGACGGTGGGTGAGCGGCGGTTCCGGGTCTTTGGGAACCTCATCCGCGGTACGGATGCCCCGGGCGTCCGGAATTACGTGGCCACCACCTACTGGGTGGATGAGTCCGAATACGCCAAGATCCGGGACGAATTCATGTCAACAAGGCCGGTCTTTTCCATCATCGCCCTGGATAACTACGACGAGCTGACCTCGGGCATGAGCGAGAAGGACAAATCGCTCCTGGTCTCCGCGGTGGACGACAAGCTGACCGGCTGGGCCCGGGACCGGGGCGGCTACATCACCCGCGCGGACCGAGACCGGTATATCTTCATCTTTGAGGAGCAGTATCTTCAGGGCTATGTGGATTCCAAGTTCTCCATTCTCGATTCCGTCCGGGAGCTGACGACTCCAAAGGGGATGCACCCCACCATAAGCATCGGCGTGGGCCTTGACGGGAAGAACCTGGAGGAGACGTATCAGTTTGCCTCGCTGGCGCTGGAGATGAGCCTGTCCCGCGGCGGCGATCAGGCGGTCATCAAGAACCGCTATAACTTTGAATTCTACGGCGGACGTACCAGTCAGGCCGAAAAGCGCACCAAGGTCAAATCCCGCGTGATGGCCAGCTCCCTGTCCGAGCTGATGCGCTCGGCCTCCGAGATCTTCATCATGGGCCACAAGTTCGCGGACATGGATTCGGTCGGCTCCGCGGTGGGCCTGTGCTGTGCGGCGAGGGCCCTGGGCAAGAGCGCGAAGATCATCATCGATATGGAGACACAGGTGAGCCAGCAGCTCATCGACCGGGTGCTGACCCTCCCGGAGTACAAGGAGGTCTTCATCGATCCCCAGTCGGCGCTCCTGGCCATGGACGGCTCCACCCTCCTGATCATCGTGGACACCAACCGGCCGGACCAGGTGGAGAGCAAGTCGCTTCTTGAATCCTGCAACCGCGTGGCGGTCATCGACCACCACCGGCGGGCCGCCGATTACATCCAGAACGTGGCCCTCTCCTTCCACGAGCCCTACGCGTCCTCCGCCTCGGAGCTTGTAACGGAGCTTTTGCAGTACATGGTGGAGCAGTCGGACATCCTGCGCATCGAGGCCGAGGCGCTTCTGGCCGGCATCGTGCTGGACACCAAAAACTTCACGCTCAGGACCGGCGGGCGGACCTTTGACGCGGCGGCGTTTCTGCGCCGGGCCGGGGCGGACACCTCGGACGTCAAGCACCTCCTCCAGTCCGACCTCAAATCCGCGCTCGCCAAATACTCCATGGTCCAGAAGGCCAGGGTCTACAAGGCGGGGATCGCCATCGCGGCCCCGGAAACGGCGGACAACAAGGTCATTGCCGCCCAGGCCGCCGACGAGCTGCTCAACATCTCCGGCATCCAGGCGTCCTTCGTCGTCTTCCCCTTTGACGGGCAGATCAACATATCCGCCCGGAGCCTTGGGGACATCAATGTGCAGGTCATCCTCGAGCGGATGGGCGGCGGCGGGAACAAATCGACCGCGGGCGCCCAGATCTCCGGCAAAGCCCAGCGCGAGGTGGTAGAGGAGCTCCTGAAGGTCATCGACAAGTACCTGGAGGACTTCTCCATCAACGAGGAAAACTAAGAATCAGAAAGGATCTAATACTTATGAAAGTCATACTTCAGCAGGATGTCCGCGATCACGGAAAAAAGGGACAGATGGTGGAGGTCTCCGACGGCTACGCCCGCAACTATCTTTTCCCCCGGAAGCTGGCCGTCCCCGCCACGGCGGATGCCGTCAACACCATGAAGCTCAAGGAAAAGGCCCGCCTTCGCCAGATCGAGGAGGAGAAGGCCCTGGCCATGGAAAACGTGAAGAAGCTCGAGTCCGTGGTGGTAAGGATCCCCGCGCGGGCCGGCGAGAACGGCAAGCTCTTTGGCGCTGTGACCAACAAGGACATAGCCGACGCCCTTGCCGGGCAGTATGGCATCGCCGTCGAAAAAAGCCGTATCGTCATCGCGGAACCCATCAAATCCTACGGTCCCTATGAGGTCAAATGCAAATTTGGCTACGAGATCTCCGGAACGATCCATCTTTTGATAACCGAAGAAAAGTAACAGGGGGGGACTATCCATGCCAGATATCCTCAATCCGCGTCAGATGCCCAACAGCGTGGAGGCGGAGCAGTCTGTTCTGGGCTCCATGCTCATCGATTCCCGGTGCGTGGCGGATGTGATCGGCTTTCTGAAGGCCGACGACTTCTATTCCGACGTGAACAGGAGCATCTTTGAGGCCATCTACTCCATGTTCAACTTCTCCCTGACCATCGACCCTGTTACGGTCATTGACCAGCTTCGGAAAAACGGCACGTACAGCGAGGGGGCCAAGGACTACATCCTCAAGCTCATGGAGATCACCCCCACGGCCAGGAACGTGATGGATTACGCCGCCATCGTCCGGGACAAGGCGCTTCTGCGCCGTGTCGCCGACGCCGGCGGGGAGATCAACGAGCTGGCCATGGACTCCCAGGGTTCGGCCGACGATATCCTGGAGCTTGCTGAGCAGAAGATCTACGCCATCCGTCAGGGACGGGCCACAGGCGGGCTGGAGAGCGTCTCCAAAATACTGGTGGACGTCTACAATCAGCTGCAGGAGGCCGCGAAAAGCGGTAGCCGCATCCCCGGACTTTCCACGGGCTTCTACGATCTGGACAACGCCATCATGGGCCTGAACAAGTCCGACCTGATCCTGGTGGCCGCCCGTCCCGGCATGGGCAAGACGACGATCGCCCTCAATATTGCCCTCAACGTGGCCAGGACCTCCGGCAAGACCGTGGCGGTCTTTTCCCTTGAGATGAGCCGGGAGCAGCTTTGCGTGTCGCTCCTCTCCTGTGAAAGCCAGGTGGATCGGAAGAAGCTCCAGTCCGGCGCGCTTTCCGAGGACGACTGGCGCAGGATCGCCGACGCGTCCGTATCCGTCGGCGGCATGGACATCCGGCTTGACGACAACCCCATGCTGACGGTGGCGGATATCAACGCCGCCTGCCGCCGGGTCAAGAATCTGGGCCTTGTGGTCATCGACTACCTCCAGCTCATGCAGTCCTCCGGCGGGAACACCAAAACCTACGGCGAGAACCGCACCCAGATCGTCTCGGATATCAGCCGCATGATGAAGATCATGGCCAAGGAGCTGAATGTCCCCGTCATATGCGCCTCACAGCTCTCCCGCGCCAACGAGTCCAGATCCGACAAGCGCCCCATGCTTTCGGATCTTCGGGAATCCGGCGCTATCGAGCAGGACGCGGACATCGTCCTGGCCCTGTACAGGGACGACTATTACAACAAGGAATCGGAACGGCCCAATGTGGCGGAGTGCATCATCCTGAAAAACCGCCGGGGAGAGACGGGGACCGTGGAGCTCCGCTGGATGCCGGAGTACGCCTCCTTCTCCTCCATTGACCACAGGCACGATGATCAGTATGCTTCATGAAATAAGTGAATACTGTCAACAATACGGTATGCTCCCCCCCGGCGGCTCCGTCATGGCCTGTGTCTCCGGCGGGGCGGACTCCATGTGCCTGCTGGATGTGCTCCATACGCTCTCCGGGGAGATGGGCTTTGCCCTTTGCGCCGCCCACTATAACCACAACCTCCGGGGCGCCGAGTCCGACGGGGACGAGGCCTTCGTGCGGGAGGCCTGCGAAAAGCTGGGGGTCCCCCTCTATGTCGGGTCCGGCGACGTCTCCGCCGAAGCGGAGAGGACGGGGCGGGGCATTGAGGAAACGGCCCGAAATCTGCGCTACGGCTTCTTTTTCAGGATTGCCGGGGAGGCCCGCATCGACCGCGTGGCCACCGCCCACACCGCTGACGACAATCTGGAGACGGTACTGATGCGCATCGTCCGCGGCACGGGTCTGCGGGGCCTTTGCGGTATCCCTCCGGTCCGCGGAAAGCTGATCCGGCCGCTGCTTTTTCTGACGAGGGAGCAGATCGACGCCTATAATCTCCAAAACGGCGTACCCCATCGGGAGGATTCCACCAACGCCTCCGACGACTGTGCGCGCAATCTCTTGCGGCACAAGGCGGTGCCTGTCCTGCGCGCCCTCAACCCCGGCCTCAATGTCACCGGCCTTACGGAGCTTCTCCGACAGGATGAGGAGTATCTCACCGGGCTGGCCAGGGCGTTTCTCGACGGCCGACAGGGCGACGGGCTGGACGCGGACGCCCTCGCCTCACTGCCCTTTCCCGTGGCCTCCCGCGTCGTGCGGGAGCTTTACGGAGCCGGACTGTCGGAAACCCATGTCCGCGCCGTTCTCCGGCTGGCCTCCTCCCCCGACCCTTCGGCAACCCTCTCCCTCCCCGGCCTTACGCTCCGGCGGGAATATGGCCGGATCCTGTCGGGGCAGGCGCCGGAGATCTCCTTCACGGACCGGGAGCTCACTCTTGACAGCCCTGTTATAATAGATGAGACGGGTTTTGTGATCTCCGCGGAAAAGGCCGTATTTGACGGCGGGATTTACAATTCCTTAACTACTTTTCCCGTCAGATGGGATAAAATTGTGGGTAAGCTTATGATCCGGCCCCGCAGGAGCGGCGACACGCTGGAGCTCCCCTCCGGTTCCCGCCGTGTAAAAAAGCTTCTCATCGACAAAAAGATCCCCCGGCATCTGAGGTATTCTCTTCCGGTCATCGCCGACGAAACCGGCCCCATCGCCGTTTACGGTCTGGGAATGAGCGTCGGCTATCTTCCGGAAGCGGGAGCTCAGGCCATCATCATAAAAATAGAGGAGAAATGAGCATGCTGGAAAAGGACATAGACCGGGTATTTTTCTCTGCTGAAGAGCTTCAGGACAGGGTCCGGGAGCTGGGCGCGCGCATCACAAAGGACTACGAGGGGAAGGATCCCCTGTTCGTAGGGGTCCTGAAGGGGTCGTTCGTCTTCATGGCCGATCTTATGCGCGCGGTGGATCTTTACTGCGACATCGACTTCATGGCCGTGTCCTCCTATGGCTCCGGCACCACCACCACGGGCGCTGTGAAGATCAATAAGGACCTGACCTACAACGTGGAGGGACGTCATATCATCCTGATCGAGGACATCCTGGACTCCGGCGTGACCCTCTCCTACCTCAAGAAGTACATTGAGGCGAGAAAGCCCGCGTCCATCCGCATCTGTACGCTTCTTGACAAACCGGCCCGCAGAAAAGCCGACATCAGCGCCGACTATGTGGGCTTTGAGTGCCCGGACGCCTTTATTGTCGGCTACGGCCTCGATTACGCCGAGCGCTACCGCAACCTCCCCTACATAGGCGTTCTCAAAAGCGAGATCTACGCCTGAACCCAATTCCCGCAGGAAAGAAGTGATCATTCCTTGAATAAAAAGCCCACAAGAAGGCCTGATATCGGTTTTTATTTATTCATCCTCCTTATCCTTATCGCGGCCATCTATCTGCTGAGTGATTCGGAGACTCCGGCCACGGGGCTTGATTACACCGAAATGCGCCAGCAGTTCATCGATGAGAACGTCAGTTACTTCAAGGTGGAGGACAACACCCTCTACATGGAGCTGCGCGAGCCCATTGATGAATACTCCGGCACCAGTGTGTACCACGAGCTTCTGAGCTTCAGCGTCTTCTGGGACGACCTGAAGGACATCATCTCGGATCAGCAGAACCGCGGCATCCTGCAGGTCGATCTTCCTCCCGCGTATGAGACGCCCTGGTGGGTGACCATCATCCCCTACGTCATCATCATGATCGTCATGGTGGTCATCTGGTACGTGATGATGAACCGCATGGGCGGCGGCAGCGGCGGAAACGCCGCGGGCCGTTTCGGGCACGCGCGCACGCGCCTCGCCTCCGAGGAAAAGAAGAAGGTCACGTTCAACGATGTGGCCGGGGCCGACGAGGAAAAGGCCGAGCTTGAGGAGATCGTCGATTTTCTCAAGGACCCGCAGAAGTACACCGCGCTGGGTGCGCGTATCCCCAAGGGCGTGCTGCTGGTCGGCCCTCCGGGAACCGGTAAGACCCTGCTGGCCAAGGCCGTCGCCGGCGAGGCCAACGTCCAGTTCCTGTCCATCTCCGGCTCTGATTTCGTGGAGCTGTATGTGGGCGTGGGCGCCTCCCGTGTCCGTGACCTCTTCGAGCAGGCCAAAAAGCTGGCCCCCGCCATCATCTTCATTGACGAGATCGACGCCGTGGGACGTCAGCGCGGCTCAGGCCTGGGCGGCGGCCACGACGAGCGTGAGCAGACGCTGAACCAGCTCTTAGTGGAGATGGACGGCTTCAATACCAACGACGGCGTCATCGTCATGGCGGCCACTAACCGGGCCGATATCCTGGACTCCGCCCTCCTGCGCTCGGGGCGCTTTGACAGGCAGGTCTTTGTGGGCATGCCCGACGTGCGGGGCCGGGAGGCTATCCTGCGCATCCACTCCCGGGGCAAGTCCCTGGCGGAGGACGTGGACCTTGACAGCATCGCCCGCGGAACGCCCGGCTTCTCCGGCGCGGATCTGGAGAACCTGATGAACGAGTCCGCCCTTCTGGCGGCCAGGAACAACCGGAAATTCATCACCATGGAGGATGTGGACGAGGCGATCCTGAAGGTCCAGATGGGTCCGGAAAAGAAGTCCCGGAAAATGTCCGACAAGGCGCGGAAGCTCACCGCTTACCACGAATCCGGTCACGCTGTCACCGGCTACTTCCTCAAGCACACCGACCCCGTCCACTATATCACCATCATCCCCCGCGGTCAGGCCGGCGGCTACACACTTTTCCGCCCCGAGGAGGATCTGGAGAACTACAAATCGCGCTCGGAGATGTTTGAGGACATCGTCATAAGTCTGGGCGGCCGGACCGCCGAAAATCTCTTCCTGGACGACATCTCCACCGGCGCCTCCGGGGACATCCAGTCCGCCACCAACACCGCCCGCTCCATGGTCACCCGCTACGGCATGAGCGACCGGCTGGGGCCCATCAGCTATGACAGCTCCGACCACTCCATCTTTATCGGCCGGGACTTCGGCACCACCAAGTCCTACTCCGAGGAGACCGCCGCCGCCATCGACGAGGAGGTCAAGCGCATTTTTGACGAGGCCGCGAAAAAGTGCGAGCAGATTCTCACCGAGCATAAGGACCTGCTCATCGCTGTGGCGGAATATTTGCTCGTCCATGAGTCCATGACCGGCGAGGAATTCAAATATATGTGTGACCACGACGGGAAGCTCCCTCCCCCATCCGCCTCGGATGCCCCCCAGCAAACGCCTGAGGAGCCCTCCGGCCACGAGGAGCCGGATCCTCTTATGGAGGAGCTTCGGGCGCAGGCCCTGGAGGACGCCCGCCGGACCGAGCTTCAGGAGAAGCAGCAAAAGCTCAGGGATCAGGAGGGCTCCGACCCTTTTGACCGGTAGGAGACAGCGGGCAGACGTATTGCGTCTGCCCGCTTTTTCAGGAGGTATGGCCATGACTACAACCAAAGCCGAAAAGATACGCCGCGAGATCAAGGCGAATGACGACAAGCGGGACGCGGGCCTTGAGCGGTATCCCGCGGACGTGGAGAGATTCGATGACATCGCCTACGGCCCGGACAGGCGGTTTCAGGTCCTGGATGTGTACCGGCCCGCCGGAAGTGGGAAAACACCCCTGCCGGTCATTGTGAGCGTCCACGGCGGCGGCTGGATCTACGGCACAAAGGAGACGTACCAGTTTTACTGCATGGACCTGGCCAGGCGCGGGTTCGCGGTGGTGAATTTCACCTATCGGCTCGCCCCGGAGGACCCCTTCCCCGCCTGCCTTGAGGACACCTGCTCCGTGTTCGGGTGGGTCCTGGACAACGCCGGGGAGTACGGCTTTGACAGGGAGCATGTCTTTGCCCTGGGCGATTCCGCCGGGGGCCATATTCTGGCGCTCTTCTGCGAGATGTGCGCCGATCCCGACTATCGGGCGCTCTTCGACTTTAAGCCGCCGGAGGGCTTCGCGCCCACGGCCGTAGCCCTCAACTGCGGGGCATACCGCTACAAGCGCGCCAAAGCCGCCGAAAAACAGCTTCTGGACGCCACAGGGAACGTGACAGACCGTTTCCCGCCGGCCTTTCTCATGACGAGCACCGGCGACTTCCTGATAAATGACGCGCTCAAGATGGCGAAGGCGCTCGCGGAGAAGCTGGTCCCCTTTGAGCTTCACTATTATGGGTCAAAGGACAATAGGCTCGGCCACGTCTTTCACTGCGATACCCGTCTGCCGGACGCACGGAGATGCAACGACGACGAGTGCGCCTTCTTCCGTAAATTTATCTGACCGGCGCGGGAGCAGCCGAAAGCGTTCCGACGCCGCAGAAACAAACAGGCAGCAGGTCTTGAAAAGACCTGCTGCCTTTGTGCTGTTGTCATTGCTACGATATTCACGCGGGATCGACAGCGCGCCTTCCCCGGTCCGGCCTCAAAAGCCTCTGCGGAAGGTCACTGGAGGCTTGAGCCGTCAAACCCGAAGGGCAGGAGCTGGCGGAGGGGGACGGTCCTCGTTTCTCCCGCCCGGTTGATCATAATGATGTCCATATCCGGCGAAAACTCGACCAGCACCTGTCTGCAAACGCCGCACGGCGAGGTGAAGCCGTCGGTCTCGGCCGCCACGGCGATGCGCCGAAAGCTGCGGCGGCCCTCACTGACGGCCTTGAAAACGGCGGTCCGCTCGGCGCAATTCGTCGGTGTGAAGGCGGCGTTCTCGATGTTGCAGCCGGTGTATACGGTCCCGTCGTCGCACTCCAGCGCCGCTCCGACCCGGAAGTGGGAATAGGGGGCGTAAGCCATTTTGATCATGTCCACAGCCTTTCGGCACAGCTCTTCCGTTGTCATTTCGCTCCTCCCTCATTTCTAAAGCGTCAAAAGCAAGGCTCCGGTCGTATGTTTCGCTCCATTACCTCACCCTGTCCTGCTCAATGAGCCGCTTCACCGCCTCCACGCCCACCTTCACGGCGGCGGAGGTGTCGTGGCTCTCGGCCTGATCCAGGCCCGCGGCCTCGCGCTCCTGATTCCACACCACATGGAAGCAGCTCCCGCAGCGGACCTTCAGCGCCGCCGCCACCACAAAGAGGGCCGCGGACTCCATCTCGCTGGCCTTGACGCCCAGGCGCTTCCACGCCTCCCACTTCTCCAGGAGCTCATAGCTCACGGGCATCCGGGCCGGCGAGTGCTGGCCGTAAAAGCTGTCCTTGCACTGGACCACCCCCAGATGGGTGCGATAGCCCAGCGCGTTTGACGCGTCGCGGAGCGCCGCCGCCACGTCGAAATCGGGCACGGCGGGAAACTCGATGGGCGCGTATTCCATGCTGGTGTGCTCAAAGCGGATGGCGCCGGTGGCGACGACGATATCGCCGGACTGCACGTCCAGGTCGATGCCGCCGCAGGTCCCCACCCGCACAAAGGTATCCGCGCCGATGGCCGTCAGCTCCTCCATGGCAATGGACGCGGAGGGGCCGCCGATGCCCGTGGAGCAGACGGAGACCTTCTCCCCCAGCAGCGTGCCGGTGTAGATCCGAAACTCCCGGTTCTGGCCCACAAAGCGAGGCTGATCAAAAAGCTCCGCGATGGACTCGCACCTGCCGGGATCGCCGGGAAGGAGCACATACCGGCCCACGTCTCCGGCCCTGCACTGGATGTGATATTGCTTTTCGGACGGTATCATCGTATCACCCTCCTGATATTTTTGATGGTCACTTGTCAGCTGTCGTTCCTGCCCGTGTCGGCGTTCTTGACGATCCTGACGACGCGGCTGGTGCCCAGCCGGGACGCGCCCAGCTTTATGAAGTCCTCCGCGTCCGCAAGGGACCCGATGCCGCCGGCCGCCTTGATCTTGACATGGGGCGCCACGTGGGCGGCGAAAAGCGCCACATCCTCCCTCGTCGCGCCTCCACCGGCAAAGCCCGTGGAGGTCTTGATGTAATCCGCCCCGGAGTCGGAAACGATCCGGCACATCCTGACCTTCTCCTCGTCCGTAAGAAGGCACGTCTCAATGATGACCTTCAGGATCCTCTCCCCGCACGCGGCCTTGACGGCCCGGATCTCGGCGAGGAGGTCGTCCCAGCGTCTGTCCTTGACCCAGCCGATGTTGATGACCATGTCGATCTCATTGGCGCCGTTTGCCACGGCATCCTCCGCCTCATACACCTTTACCGCGGTGGTGGAGTAGCCGTTGGGAAAGCCTATGACGGTGCAAACCGCCAGTCTGTCGCCCACGTACTCCTTCGCCGCGCGCACATAGCTTGCCGGGATGCAGACCGACGCGGTCCGGTACTTCATCCCCTCGTCACAGATCTCCCGGATCTGCTCCCATGTGGCCCCCTGGGCCAGGAGCGTGTGATCCACCCTTGAAAGGATCTGGTGAAGCTCCATTTTATCTCCCCCCATTTCTTCATGCCCGTTTTTGTAACTATATTACATATTCCCCTGCCTGTAAAGACCTTTTCTGTACTTGGCCTCCGTGTTCAGCGGATCCCGCGAACAGATACAGGCCGGCGGAGGATATTCATGACCAAAACATCCTCCGCCGGTTAAACAGTAAATTCACTCTTTCGTAGTCTCCAGGATCTTATACAGCAGCCTGTAAAGGGTAGCGGCGTCGCCCTTGTCCAGCGGCGCGCAGGAGGCGATCTGCTCCGGGATGCTGACGGCCTCGTCTCTCATCTTCAGTCCCTTCGCGGTGACGCGGACGATCAGGTTCCGCTCGTCCTTCTCGGAGCGGGCGCGAGTCACCAGACCCTTCTGCTCCATCTTCTTCAGAAGCGGTGTAAGCGTCCCCGAATCAAGGTACAGGCACTCCCCCAATTCCTTGACATTGACCTGACGCCTCTCCCACAGCACGATCATGGCTATGTACTGGGTGTAGGTCAGATCCAGTCTGTCAAGGTACGGCTTGTACATCTTGATGATCTCCCTTGAGCACGCGTACAGCGGAAAGCAGATCTGGTTCGACAGCTTCAGCTCCTCGTACTTCTTCTCTTCCATATTGTTCCTCCCTGCGTAATTGTATCTATATAAAGCCCTTCGCAAGCAGGGCTTTACGCCAAAATTGAGTCAGTGCGGACGGTCAGGCGCCCGCGAATTTAAAAAGGATCCCGACAGCGGCGGAGATGGCGATAAAGCAGATGGGGTGGATCTTTCCCGTGATCTTCAGCCTGGTGCAGACAAAGACCGCCAGCGCCAGCAGGAGCGCCGGCCAGCGAACAGAGCCGGTCAGGCTGAACCCGGAGCTCAGGTCCAGAAGGAGGACATTTTTTGCCACGCCGAGACCGGCGGCGGCGATGAGCGCCGTGGAGGCCGGACGCAGACCCCGGAAAACGGAATCCACAAGCCTGGAGGTCCGAAACCGCTCCAGGACCCCGGCGACGATGAGAATGACGATAATGGAGGGCGTGATCAGCCCCAGGGTAGTCACAACGGCACCGAATACGCCCATGAGCCCCCCCTGGCCGCTGCCGATGTGGAAGCCGACGTAGGTGGCCATGTTGACGCCGATGGGGCCGGGGGTCGATTCGCTCACCGCGATCATGGTGGTCAAATCCGCGTCCGTGAACCAGCCGGTGGACGCGCCAATATCCCGCAAAAACGGAATGGTGGCCAGTCCGCCCCCCACGGCCAGAAGGCCTGTCCTGAAAAACTCAAAGAAAAGCCGCAAAAAGATCATTGGTCCTTCCCTCCCCTCTTCCCCTCAGGAAACCAGAGGATCACACCGGTGACCCCGGCAAGGACAATGAGAGCGGAAGGCGAGCAGACCGCGTCAAGGACCCTCCCCCACCAGACGGCCGGGAAGGTGACAAAGCTGCCGACACAGGCAAGGACCGCGACAACGGAGAAGATCACGACGCTCGGCGAGTTTTTCAAGGTGTTTTTGCCCAGCTTCACAACGCTTGAGGCGATAAGCGCCACGACGCAGGCGTTGACTCCCGCCAGGGCGTTCTGGACGGCGGGAATGTCCGCGAAATTCGTGAGGAAGGCGGCGATGAGGGAGATGATCACCAGCGACGGGAACACCAAGCCCAGGGTCGTGACGATCCCCCCGAAGACCCCCTTCTTTTTGTATCCGATAAAGGTGGCGGTATTCACCGCGATGACTCCCGGGGTACACTGGCCGATGGCGAAATAGTCGGTGAGCTCAGCGTCCGTGGCCCAGCCGTTCTTTTCCACGATCTCCCGCTGCAGGATGGGGAGCATAGCATAACCTCCGCCAAAGGTCATGACACCGATTTTGGCGAAGGTAAAAAACATTTTCAAGAGCTCCATTGCGGCCTCCGAGGCGGCCGCGCGCGCAATATCCGGGGCCGCATTGTTAACTTTATAACAGTATATCAAAATCTTCTCCAAAAATCAAATTACAAACAATTACAAATTCCACTATAATTTCGATCGATTATGTAAATTGTGTAATATTCAATCGTAACCTTGATTTCAGGAGGAAATTGCGTTATCCTATTCTCGGCATTATGAATTATGTCAACCAATTCCCATTTGAGGTGATTTCATGAAAAAGAAGTTTTTTTCCGCGCTGCTTGCTGCCCTGCTGCTGATCTCCCTCGCCGTGCCGGTGTTTGCCTCAAGCCGCTACACCACGGACTCCGTCTCTCTCCACGGCCGGGATTACACCTCCGTCCCGGCGCTGGCGGCGGCGCTGGACCGGGTCTTTGCCGGCTCGCCGGACATGTATTCCGATATGCGCTGTACCACGGCCGCCGCGGCGCCGATCGGTTCCAGGAACGTGCCGCCCGGAAGGACCTATTACGTCAAGAGCCCCACAGGCTCGGTCTACTCCGGCACCTCCTGTTACATATACGCCAACGCCGTGTATGCCACGCTCTTCGGCGACATACCCTATCACGGGGAGGATGTGAGCTGGCGGCACTCTTACACCGCGGCGAGGAACCTGAGCAAGGGGTCTTATGAGGAGTTCTCGCGTTTCGGCATCGGCTTCGGCGCGCTGCTTCGCACGACCTCCAATGCCGACGGCTCCTATAACGGGAATTCCGGCCACTCCATCATCATTTTGAAATACGACAGGGACGGCATAACCTATCTGGAGGGCAACGGCGACGGCAACGGGATCATCCGGGTCACAAACCGCAGCTGGGACACCTTCAATTCCGTCTCCGTCTCGGGACGGGGGTACAGGATCAGCTTCATCGTCCAGCCGACGCCGGCGTACATAAGCTCTCTCACCAACGGCTCCGGAGAATGGGAGCCGGGAGAGCTTGTGGGATATCTGGCCCGCGTAAAAAGCTACGACTGGCGCTTCCGGGACGTGGGCCCGCTTGAGTGGTTCGCCGACGAGGTCGCCGCGGCCTATGAGCTGGGCTTCATGGACGGGCGGGACCGGGTCACCTTCTCCCCCGACGGGAAAATGACCGCGGCGGAGGCCGTGACGCTGTGCGCCCGGTTCCTCTCCCTCTACTATGCCGACGGGACGGACTTCTCCTCCGCGGGCACCTGGTATTCAGGCTATTACGCCTATCTGAGGAAATGGGGCATTGACACGTCATTTGCCTCGCCCGACGAGCCCGTTACCCGCGGGGATTTCGCGGTCCTCATGGCCAGGGCGCTCCCGGAGGAGGCCCGAGGCGGAGACCGTCAGGTGACCTTCCCGGACGTGCCGGCCAAGTACGCCTCCGCCGTGAACGGTCTGGCCCGGTGCGGCGTGGTGACGGGCGCGGGCGGATATTTCTGGCCCGACGGGACCCTCACCCGCGCCGAAGCGGCGGCCTTTTTGGGCCGCATGGCGGACAAGTCCCTGCGGGCAGGTTAACCTATGATGTCCCTCAGGGCCCGCAAGGCGTTTTTGTGGGTGATCTTCATGGCCGTGTCGGCCCCAAACTCCCTGGCAATGGCCTCCGCCACCGTCTGCTGACCGCCGCAGTCGCCCCACTCCAGGCACGAATCGATGCCGTCGTAATCGGAGCCCAGGGCGGCCACGTCCTCCCCGCCGACGGCAACCATGTGGCGCAGGTGCCGGATAAGCTCGGAGACGGCGGTGCGGTCGTCCCTGAACTGCTTCGAGACGGGATGCAGAAAATAGTTGCAGTAATTGAGGCCGATGACGCCGCCGGAGTCCGCCACGGCGCGGATCTGATCGTCCGTCAGGTTCCGCCCCACGTCACAAAGGGCGCGGCAACAGGAGTGGGACGCGATGAAGGGCTTTTGGGAGATCCTGGCCACGTCCCAAAAGCCGCCCTCGGACAGGTGCGATACGTCCACGGCGATGCCCAGCTCGTTCATCCTGCGCACGCAGTCCATGCCAAAGGGCTTCAGGCCCAGAGCGTGCTTTTCGGGGTCCTTGCTTTGAGGATACCCCAGGGAATTTTCGTAATTCCAGGTCAGGGCCACCATGCGCACGCCCTTTCGGTAATACTCGTCCACATGCTCGATCCGGCCGTTCAGCGTCACGCCGTCCTCCACCGTGAGGACGGCGCTGACGCGCCCCGCGGCCGCGTTTTTCTCAATGTCCGCCACGCTGTACGCCGGCGCGAGGCGGTCCCGGTTCAGCTCCAGCTCCCGGAGATAGGCCCGATAGGCCTTGTCGAAATACTCCTCCGGTCCGTCGGTTATGCCGTCCTCCTCCGCCGCGCCCCAGGTCGGGACGAAAATGGCAAAGCACTGGGCCAGCGTCCCGCCCCGGACCAGCTTCTCCATATTGATATGGGATTTTTCAAGTCCGTTGAGATGTTCGCCTTTGTAAAACCGCATAATGGTGTCGCAGTGGAGATCCACGATCTTCATAAAAGTCCCTCCGTTTTTTGTGACTGTTTGGCAGATAGTATACCGTATTTCCGCGTTATTTTCAACATCGGATGCCAAAAAGAATAAAACGCCCTTCCTCCGGTTATATTAAGCTCGCAACCGAAAAAGGAGGGATCATGCTATGATCATGGACAGGATTGCCCTTATCCTTTTGATCATCGGCGGTATAAACTGGGGCCTGGTGGGCGTATTCAAGTTTGATCTGGTTGCCTACCTCTTCGGCGGACAGACCGCCTCCATCAGCCGCGTGGTCTATACCCTCGTGGCTCTCTCTGCCCTGTGGTGCATTTCTCTTCTCTTCAGGGACAGAGTGGAATCGAAGGATAATTCATAACAAAGGGCGGAGGGATCCCCTCCGCCTACATATTTTTTACGATCCGCCCGTCCGTCACGCCGGAGAGCCGCCGGAGGCTGAGGGCAAAATTCAATATCTCCGAGACATACAGGATCCCGATATACCCGTCCAGGGCAAACCTGGGCAGGACGAGCCACATGGCGGCGGTGGACAAAAGGGAGTCGGCCAGATTGAGGCCCATGGTGTACATATGCTCCCCCAGGCCCCGGAGCATCCCGTCGGTCACGTTGTCCAGGTACATGATGGGCATCAGCGGCGCAAGCAGGGCAATGAACCTGCCCGCCTCACGGCTGGAAAAGAGCACGATCCCCAGCTTTTCCGAGAACAGCAGCGCAAAGCACGCCGCCGCGGCGGACAGAATCAGCGTGAAGCTCAGAAGCGCCTTGGCCGAGCGGTCGATCACGCCCCGGTTGCCGCGCACCTGCTCCTCCGTCAGCTCCGGGACGATCAGCTCGGAGACGGAGGCGAAGAACACCATGGGGAAGGTGATGACCGGCATGGCCATCCCCCGCACGGTGCCGTAACCGGCCAGCGCCCGCTCCGCGGAGGCGCCGGACCGGGTGAGCCCGATGGGGATCAAAAGCTGCTGGAGCGTTTTCAGGGCCACTCTGGCGTAGGCGGTGAAGGCCAGAGGCACGGCCACCCCCACGATCCGCCGGAGCTGTCCCGGGGCAGGCGGGGCTTTTTTTCGAGGCCGCTTTTTGTCGAGCGCGTAGAGCAGGAGCAGGACCGCGAACGACAGCACCTCTCCCGCGGCGCTGCCTGCCGCCGCGGCGGCACAGGTGATCCGCGGATCCGTGGTATCCAGGCACGTGAGCAGCCAGAAGGTGACGCCCACCCGGCCCACCTCTTCCGTAACGGAGCCTCCCAGGGCCATCCCGGCCCGACAGGTGCCGGTGAAATAGCCTCCCAGCACCGCGCCGGCAGACAGAAAGGGCATCCCGACGGCCAGGACCCGCAGCGCCGTCGCCGCTCTCACATCGGTCAGCAGCCGCGAGGCCACCACATTGGCGGACAGGTGGAGCACCGCCCCCGCGGCGCTCCCGCACACGATCGCGTAGAGCAGGCACCTGCGGAGAAGCCCCGGGATCCTCTCCTCCCGCGAAAGGCCCATCTCCTCCGCCACCAGCCTTGTGGTGGCGAAGCGTATCCCCGATATGGCGAAGGTCGCGGCCAGCGAGCCCACGGAAGAGATGAGCCCCATGAGCCCGATCCCCGCCGCGCCGACCCGCTTTGCCATTACAGACTGGAACCACAGTCCCAGCGCCTGCGTAAAGATGGCGGCCAGCGTGCTGATCGCCGTATTCACCGCGAGCCTTCGCGCCTTCATATCCTCACCCGACTTTCCCGGTCAAGTATATGCGGCCTTACATGTCGGCATGAGAAAAAAGCGGCGTCGGCTCCCGCGGGACGAGTCCCCGGATCCTTTCCGGGGGCGTCAGTTGAACGTCCCCCTGTTTTTCTCCAACAGTCTTTCCACGCTCTCCCGAAGGACGGCGTTTTCGGCGTTTTTAAGCTCCGGGTCCCTCTCCAGCAGCTCTTTGGCGGCGGACTGGGCGGTCTTCAGCATCTCCATATCCGAGGCAAAGCTGGCTATGTGCATGTCGGGCAGTCCGCTCTGCCGGGAGCCGAAGAAGTCCCCCGGACCGCGCAGAGCCAGATCCTCCTCCGCGATCTTAAAGCCGTCGTTCGTCCTGGTAAAGGCCCGAAGGCGCTCCATGGCCGTCTCTCCCCCGGCTCCCTGAAAGAGGACGCAATAGGACTTATGCGCTCCCCTGCCCACGCGTCCCCGGAGCTGGTGGAGCTGGGAGAGCCCGAACCGGTCGGCGTTCTCCACCACCATCAGCGAGGCATTGGGCACGTCCACCCCCACCTCGATGACCGTGGTGGCCACCAGGATGTCCGTGTTCCCCGCGGCAAACGACTCCATGGCGTCGTTCTTCTCCTTGGCTTTGAGCTTTCCGTGTACGAGCGCGATCCTGAGATCCGGGAACACCTTTTCCTGAAGCTCCCGGGCGTACTCCTTCACGGACTTGAGGCCGTCGGCGGGCTCCTCCGTCTCCTCCACCGCGGGGCAGACGATGAAGACCTGCCTTCCCTCCGCCACCTGCTTTCTGATAAAGGCGTAAACCCTCTGGCGCAGGTTTTCCCCGACGAGGAAGGTGTCGATGGTCTGCCGCCCGGGGGGCAGCTCGTCCATCACGGAGACCTCCAGATCGCCGTAAACGATGAGCGCCAGCGTCCGCGGGATGGGCGTCGCGGACATGACCAGCACATGGGGCGTGTCGCCCTTGTCCGAAAGGGCCGCCCGCTGCTGGACGCCGAAGCGATGCTGCTCGTCGGCAATGATCAGAGCGAGACGGGAAAACTCCACCTTGTCGGACAAAAGCGCGTGGGTGCCGATGACGAGGTCGGTTTCCCCGTTTTTCAGCCGCTCCTGAGCCTCCCTTTTGGCCTTCGCGCCCAGCCCCCCCGTGAGGATATCCACCCGCACGCCCAGGGGGGTTAACAGCGCGGAGAGGGACTTATAATGCTGCTCCGCCAGGATCTCCGTGGGGGCCATGAACGCCGCCTGGTAGCCCGATCTCGTCACGGCATACGCCGCCGCCGCGGCCACGGCCGTCTTGCCCGAGCCCACGTCGCCCTGAAGAAGGCGGCTCATGGGCCGTTCCCCGGCCATATCCCGGAGGATCTGGTCGATCGCCCGTCTTTGCGCCCCGGTGAGGGCAAAGGGCAGCGCGTCATAAAAGGTCTCCATCCCGTCCGGAACGATCCGGCAGGCGCTTTTCCGGAGCTGGCGGGTGCGCATGAAGCTCAGGGTGCAGGAGAGGACGAACAGCTCCTCAAAGATCAGCCTGCGCCGGGCGATCTCAAGGCTCTCCATATCCTTGGGGAAATGGATATTCTCGTAAGCGAATCTGGTCTGGGCAAGCTTATACTTTTCCCGGACCGCCAGCGGCAGCTGCTCCGGGAATTCCTCGCCGCACTTGTCCAGCCCCTGTCGGACGGCGGATCGGATCATCCTCTGGCTCAGCCCCGCCGTCATCCGATAGATCGGCACGATCCGCCTCGTGACCGCCGGCTCGGCGGATTCACGCTCAAAGACCGGGTTCGTCATCTCCGGCGCGCCGATGCGTCCGCCCACACGGCCGTAGAAAATATAGCTCTCCCCGGGGATGAGGGCGTTTTTCACATAGCTCTGGTTGAAAAAGGTGACGGTCATCCGCCCCGCGCCGTCCACAACGACCGTTCTGGTGATATCCAGTCCCTTGCGGATACGGGAGAGGCGCGCCGGGGCGGCGACGGTGGCGCTGACGCAGCACATCTCGCCGAAAATGAGTCCGGAGATGTCCCGGACCTCCCGCCGGTCATCGTAGGCCCTGGGAAAGTCCATCACCAGATCCCGTAGGCTGAACACGCCCAGCTTCGCAAAGGCTTTGGCCCGCTGCTCCCCCACGCCCTTGATGTACTGGACCTCCATATCCAGGTTCGCCATGCCGTCTCCCTCCTTTCTCTCCGTCTATTGTATCACAAAATCTAAGATTTTGTGGTATATTCGCCATGTCCCACAGTTCCGCCCGCAGGGCGGGAGCGGGACAGCTTAAAATCAAATATAATATTTGCTTGGCAGATATTATATCACATCTGGCGCCGAATTGGAAGAACAAGAAAAAGAAAGGGGCGGCCGGACCTTCAGATCAAAGGAAAAAGCACTTGCGAAAACAGCCTCAAAATGCTATTATAATTTTTTGAAACACGTTTTCGGAGGAGATCATGCTGGATATCATTCTTGACGCGGCGCTGGACACCCTGAAGCTCCTGCCGTTTCTCTATCTGACCTACCTTATCTTGGAGTTTATCGAGGAGAAGGCCGAAGCCGGTTCTTTGAAGCTTGTGCGCCAGTCCGGCGTGTGGGGCCCGCTTGCCGGCTCGGCATTGGGCATCATCCCCCAGTGCGGCTTCTCCGCCTCGGCCTCCAATCTCTTCGCCCAGCGGCTCATTTCGGCCGGGACTCTCATCGCCGTCTTCCTCTCCACCTCGGACGAGATGCTCCCCATCATGATCTCCAACGCCGTCAGCCCCGTGATCATCGGGAAGATCCTGGCTCTCAAGCTCCTCTGCGGTCTTGCCGCGGGCATCGCCGCTGACAAGCTTTTCCGGCTCTGCCGCCACGAGGGGGAAAAGATCGACCTCCATGAGCTCTGCGAGGAGGAGAACTGCGGCTGTGAAAAGCACGGCATCTTCCTCTCCGCCCTCCTGCACACTCTCCAGATCGCGGTCTTCGTCCTTCTCATCAATCTGGTCCTCGGACTGATCCTCCACTTTATCGGGGAGGACAATTTAAGCTCCCTCATCCTCAATAAGCCCGTCGTCGGCCCCGTTCTCTCCGGCCTTGTGGGCCTCATCCCCAACTGCGCGGCCAGCATCCTCATCACAAAGCTCTTTCTGGAGGGCGCCATGACCGACGGAAGTATGCTGGCCGGTCTTCTCACCAGCTCCGGTCTGGGCCTTCTCGTCCTCTTTCGCGTGAACCGCCGCGCCATGAAGGACAACATGAAGATCCTTCTCTATGTCCTCTTCTCCTCCGTTCTTTTGGGGATCCTCTTTGACCTCCTGCCGGTGTCCCTCTGAGATCACCCTTGCCGAAGCCTGATTTGCGTTTCAGACCATAAAAACCGCGCCCCCGATCTGATGATCGGGGGCGTTCTTACGTCAAAGCGCTTGAATAGCTCTTCCTGCGGCGTGCGCGGCGAAAATCAGAAGACCATCGTGGCAAAATAATCCTCCGGGGTCTCGGCGCGGCGGAGAAGCGTCGTGGAGCCGTCCTCCTTCAGAAGCACCTCGGCGGAACGGAGCTTGCCGTTGTAGTTATAGCCCATGGCGTGGCCGTGGGCGCCGGTGTCATGGATGACCAGCAGATCCCCCACGTCGATCTCGGGAAGCTCCCGGTCGATGGCAAATTTGTCGTTGTTCTCGCACAGTGACCCCACCACGTCGTAGAGGTGGTCGTGGGGGGCGTCCTCCTTGCCCAGGACGGTGATGTGGTGATAGGCGCCATACATGGCCGGACGCATCAGGTTGCAGGCGCAGGCGTCCACGCCTATGTACTCCTTGTAGATGTGCTTTTCGTGGATGGCGCGGGTCAGCAGGCATCCGTAAGGCCCCAGCATATACCGGCCAAGCTCGGTGAAGATCTTCACATCCCCCATCCCCGCGGGGACCAGCACCTCGTTGTACGCCTCCCGCACACCGTTGGCGATGATCTCGATATTGGGGGCGATCTGGTCGGGGTAATACGGGATCCCGATGCCGCCGGACAGGTTCACGAATTCGATGTGGGCCCCGGTGGCCTGATGGAGCTCCACCGCCAGGGTAAAGAGCTGGCGGGCCATCATGGGGTAATATTCGTTGAAGGTAGCGTTGGAGACGAGGAAGGCGTGGATGCCGAAGTTCTTGGCGCCGAGGGCCAGAAGATCCCGATAGGCGCTCTTCATCTGCCCCCTGGTCATGCCGTACTTGGCGTCCCTGGGGTTATCCATGATCTGATTGGCCACGGAGAAAACACCGCCCGGATTGAAGCGGCAGCAGATGCTCTCGGGGATCCCGCAGATCTCGTTCAGAAATTTGACGTGCGTATAATCGTCCAGGTTAATGTACGCCCCCAGCTCCCGGGCCTTTTTCATATCCGCGACGGGGGTCTCATTGGAGGAAAACATGATGTCATGCCCGGAAAAGCCGCATTTTTCAGAGAGCATCAGCTCCGTAAGGCTGGAGCAGTCAACGCCGCAGCCCTCCTCCTTCAGGATCTTCAGGATCCCGGGAGTCGGCGTGGCCTTCACGGCAAAGTATTCCTTAAAGCCCGGATTCCAGGAAAACGCCCTGTTGAGCCTCCTGGCGTTCTCACGGATTCCCTTCTCGTCGTAGACATGTATGGGCGTGCCGTACCGGGCGGCGATCTCCTCGAATTTTTCCCTGTCAGCGAATGTCTGCTTCATCGAATTGCCCCTCCAAAGTGAAATATACATATTTTAAACCATCTATCCATCAAATGCAACCGTTTCAGCAAAAATAAAATACACCTAATTGACGCCGCCGGTCCCGCGTTTTTTATCTTTTTTGACAAAAATCAATATCCTGCGTCTTTTTCCTTGACACGGTCCTACAAATTGTTGTATATTTTTCACAGATTCGTTAAAGGCGACGATTCCAGTCTGGCAAGGTGTCGATAAGGATACTGCGCTGCACCGTGCCCGGCCGTGGGCAAGGTGCTTTTTTTGTGGGTCTTTTAGGGCCTCGTGCCTTTTGAGAAATTTATAATCAGGGGGAACTGAAAAAGTATGAATCTCACTTACAACATCAAGGACAAGCCCGGCTTTGCCAAGACCCTGGTCTTTGCTCTCCAGCAGCTGCTGGCGATCATGGCCGCCACCATCGCGGTGCCCGGCATCATCGGCAACGGCATGAGCCAGACCGCCGCCCTCTTCGGCGCGGGCGTGGGGACCCTCGTTTACCTCTGCTTCACCAAGTTCAAGAGCCCCGTGTTCCTGGGGAGCTCCTTCGCCTTCATCGGATCCATGAACGCCGCCTTCGCCGGGGCCGTCTCCGTTGAGATCGGCTACGCCGGTCTTGTGGTGGGCGCCCTGATCGCCGGCCTTGTGTACGTGGTCATCGCCCTCATCATCAAGGCCGTGGGCGTCCGTTGGATTGACAAGCTCATGCCCCCTGTCATCATCGGGCCCACCGTGGCCATCATCGGACTGAGCCTGGCCGGGAACGCCGTGGGCGACCTTCTGGGCTCCACCGGGGCCGTGCAGAACGGCGCCTCCACCTATGTCTGCCTCCTCTGCGGCCTTGTGACCCTGGCCGTCACCATGGTCTCCTCCGTCTACGGCAAGAAGATGGTGAAGATGATCCCCTTCATCATCGGCATCCTGGCCGGATACCTGGTGGCTCTGTGCTTCACCCTCATCGGCAGGGCCACCGACAACGCGGCCCTCATCATCATCGACTTCAGCAAATTCGACTCCATGACCTGGATCCCCGACTTCACCTTCCTCAAGGCCGCCAAGGGCCTCTCCGGCATCACCGGCTCCTACATCGCCACCCTGGCCGTGGCCTACGCGCCCGTGGCCTTTGTGGTCTTCGCCGAGCACATCGCCGACCACAAGAACCTCTCCTCCATCATCGGCACCGACCTTCTCAAGGACCCTGGCCTTGCCAACACCCTCCTGGGCGACGGCGTGGGCTCCATCGCCGGCGCCATCTTCGGCGGCTGCCCCAACACCACCTACGGTGAGAGCGTGGGGTGCGTGGCCATCTCCGGCAACGCCTCCGTCATCACCATCCTCTATACCGCCATCCTCGCCATGGTCATCAGCTTCTTCGGCCCCTTCGCCACCTTCCTCGCCACCATCCCCAGCTGCGT
The DNA here is from genome assembly GCA_947625815.1 of uncultured Oscillospiraceae bacterium. Taxonomy (GTDB): domain Bacteria; phylum Bacillota; class Clostridia; order Oscillospirales; family Oscillospiraceae; genus RUG626. The sequence continues at coordinate 352 of CANQPU010000017.1, read as the reverse complement.
CATGGGCGGCGTCTGCGTGGCGCTCTACGGCTTCATCGCCGTCTCCGGCCTCAAGATGATCCAGAACGTGGATCTCAATGACAACCACAACCTCTTCGTGGTGTCCGTCATCCTCATCGCCGGCGTGGGCGGTATGACCGTCTCCTTTGGTAAGGTCACCATCACCGAGGTCGCCTGCGCCCTGATCCTGGGGATCCTGGCAAACCTTCTCCTCTCCGGCAAAAAAGGCAGCGAGAAGAAATAAGTCCCTCTGAAGATAAAAAAGATCTGTCCCTCTCTGGACCGCACCCGTCCCAACAGACACGAAAATAAACCACCTATCGTAGAATATTGAAGGATTACGCGGCCTTGC
>CANQPU010000016.1 GCA_947625815.1 uncultured Oscillospiraceae bacterium | reverse complement strand
TCGCAACCGATAATTCAAGATTATCTACCCAATAACACACACCCGCCGCCGGAATTCCGGCGGCGGGTGGTTGGGTGGTTATATGTTACAGCTTGAACGTCATTTTCCCCCTCGGATGCTTCTCCGCTAAGAGTTGCGTCTGGCGCGGTGATGCGACATGCGTATAAATCTGGGTAGTCGATATGGAGCTGTGGCCGAGCAGCGACTGGATATACCGTATGTCCATTCCCGCCTCCAAGAGAGATGTGGCGAAGGTGTGGCGAAACATGTGGGGGGTGATGTTGCTCGTGGAACCGATGCGTTCAAGGTGTTTATGTATGATACGACGAACGGACTGCGGCATCAAGGGTCGTCCGCGGTGGTTGATGAGGATGGCGTTTTGAGAAGCTGTTTCCGCAGCGTATTCGGAACAGTATTTGTTAAAGAGCACTATCAGATCCGGTGTCGATAGCTCAATCATTCGCCCCTTCAGACCCTTCCCCCTGACCAGCAGCCGAAGCTCGTTGCTAGTCAGTAAAAAAGTATCCGGCGTGAGCGAACATAATTCCGACACCCGAAGGCCCGTGCTGAACAAGAGCTCCAGCACCACAATGTCGAGTAGCGTCTCCCTACGGACAGGGTCGTAACCGTGCACTCTGCAAAAGCCTCTTTATAACGTCCTCCGGGATCGTCCTTGGAAGTTGTTGTGGATATTGTATCTTGACGTGAAGCTTGTCAAACGGGTTGATCTCGATGATCTCGTTGAACTCCAGGTCATTGAAAAACGCCCTGACGCTGGCAAGCTTTCGCTTTACGGACCGGGGCGCGAAGCTCCGGTTGAGGTGCATGATGTACCGATTCAATGCTTCTTTCTCAGTCCAACCCTCCCCTGCAAAATCTCGAAATTGCGCAAGGTCAATGCGGTACGCTTTCAGTGTATCCGCCGAAAGCTTTTTTACGTTCTCACAGCGTTCCATGTAGTTGGCAATAATCGTTGTTAAATCCATATCTTTACCCTCCTTTTGGAATATACCCCATTATATATCCCAAAGAGAAGCCCGCAAATAGTGAGAGCAATTTACAATCAGGAAGTAATGAGTTTGACTGATCTCATTCTAAGATTTCCATCATCAACCTCGCACCAGGTAAAAAGTTTTTTAAAGTTTTTCCTCACGCGGTGCCATAGCTCTCAAGGCGAATTTGTCTCCGTATAGATCACTAAACCGAGAATTAACGGGCATTGCAACTCCTGTGGGAGGGCTTTATATTTGTTGCTCTACGTATTTACGTATTGTTAATACTATTCCCCCTCCCGAAAATTGCAGGGGGGTCCCCCGCAGAATTTGAACCCTTTACTTACCTGCATGAAGGAGTTATTATACCGTAAACAAACCTTCCAGCAGGCTTTCTGCACTATAACATTGGCGCGAACCTGATCCCCAGCGCCTTTTCCGGCGGGCCAAAACGCTTCATGCTGGCAGATGAGGATGCGTGGGCGCTGTTTTCAAAATATCTTTCCGAGGAGGAGTGCCCATGGAACGCATTACGACTGAGCCGGCATCCATAGATGCTCTGGCCGAACAGGCCGGCGGCTATTTCTCCATCCCGTCAAAGGAAAGCATGGAGTATACCGAGCTGCTCTTTGACATCTGCCACCAGTTTGGTATCCGTTATTATTTGGCGTCCTCCAAGGAGCGCGGGTTTGTGGAAGAAGTGACCCGCGTCACCTGGGCCAAGCAGAGAGAAGCAGAGGCCGGGATAAAGCTGGACATCCGCCCCGCCTTCTCCGCCTGACCCACACTTTGACCCACCACAGGAAATCAGCGGGTGGAAACAGTGGACACGGCACCATTCTCTCCCCCTCCAAAGCCGAGCGGAACGGGCCAGAAATGCCTCAAAGAACCTTGCGATATGCCCCAGCTAATCTTCACGCGCAGGAGGTCACTGGTTCGAGTCCAGCGGCCTCCACCATCAAAAATACATGATTTCACAAGAATTCATGGATTTTTTGTACTTTTTGATGGTGAAAAGTTATTATGTATTCTTCGGATTTTCCGTTGACCACATGAAATATCACAGTTGGGGTTTTCCGTGACCACATCTTTCACCGCGCTCCCCTTTTTTGCTTACAGCGTCACAGATTATGTTGTCTCCCGGCCTCCTGGGAAAGGGCGGAGGAGCGAGAATACCGCATGAAACTCCGCTTGCATTTTTTAGCACTTCGGCGGATAATAGAGACGTGGAACGGTTTTCAAATCATCGTCCTACACATTTTACGCAATTTTGAGACGGGATGCTGCCGCGCTTTGCGTCCTGCCTAATGAATGAAGGAGGGATACAGGATGTATCTTGCCCATCGCACGGAGGACGGACGGGAGCAGAGTGTTTCGGAGCACGCGGAAAACGTGGCCGAGCTCTGCGCCGGGTTTGCGGCGCCCTTCGGCGCGGAGGAGGTGGGGAGGCAGCTGGGGCTTGCCCACGACATCGGGAAGTACTCCCGCGCCTTCCAGCGGCGTATATCGGGGGAAAACATTCACACCGACCACTCCACCGCAGGCGCCCAGGAAATCATGAAATACGCGGGCTGGCCCGCGGCCTACTGCGTGGCGGGCCATCACGGCGGCCTGCCGGACGGAGGAGGAAAATTGGATGTCTCCTCCGACTCCACCCTGAACGGACGGCTCAAGAGGCAGGTGGAGCCCTACGGGGATTTTTCCCGAGAGATTCATCTGACACGTCCCCGGTTCCGCCCGCCCAGGGTCCTGGGGCAGGGCGGTTTTACGATGGCTTTCTTCATAAGGATGCTGTTCTCCTGTCTGGTGGACGCGGATTTTCTGGACACGGAGACGTTCATGCTGGGGAGCCCGCCGCCCAGAGGCAGCGACATCACCGTAGACGAGTTGCTTGTCCGGTTGGAGACATACATAACCCGCTGGAAGGACCCGAAGTCCGAGCTTGACCGCGCCCGCCAGGACATCCTAAACGCCTGTATGGAGGCCGGAACGGCCCAAGACCCCGGCCTTTTCACCCTGACGGTGCCCACCGGCGGCGGCAAGACCGTCTCCTCCCTGGCCTTCGCCCTGCGCCACGCCGTGGAACACGGGAAAAAGCGCGTCGTCTACGTGATTCCCTACACCAGCATCATCGAGCAGACGGCAGACACCTTCCGTCAGATCTTGGGCGATGAGGCGGTACTGGAGCACCACTCCAATGTGGACTTCGGGGACGACGAGAACGGACCGCGGGACCCGGAGAAGGAGCGCCGGAAGCTGGCATCCGAAAATTGGGATATGCCGGTCATTGTGACCACCGCCGTGCAGTTTTTTGAATCTCTTTTTGCCCACAAGCCCTCCCGGTGCCGGAAACTCCACAATCTGGCGGACAGCGTCATCATCTTTGACGAGGCCCAGACCATCCCGCTGTCCTATCTTCTGCCTTGCGTCCGGGCCATTGCGGAGCTGACCGTGAACTACGGCGCGTCCTGTGTCCTGTGTACCGCCACTCAGCCGGCCCTGGGGCCCATGTTCACCGCCATCGCAACCGAGCTGGCCCCCCGGGAGATCGCCCCCGCCGTCCCAAAGTGCATCTTCGAGCGCGTGCGCTATGAGCACCTGGGGCAGCTTTCCAACGGGGAGCTGGCGCGGAGACTCCGTGCCCACGACCAGGTTCTGTGCATCGTAAGCACCCGCAAGCAGGCCCAGGCGGTTTATGATCTGCTGGACAGGGAGGGCGGCTTCCACCTGTCCACACTGATGACGCCGGAGCACCGGCGGGAGGTGCTGAGCACCATAAGGGACCGGCTGAAAGCCGCCCTGCCCTGCCGGGTGGTGTCCACCAGCCTCATCGAGGCCGGCGTGGATGTGGATTTCCCCGCGGTCTACCGTGCCGAGGCGGGGCTGGACTCCATCGTCCAGGCCGCCGGGCGGTGCAACAGGGAGGGAAAGCGCCCCGCGGACGACAGCCGCGTATACATTTTCCGGCCGGATGACGCCTACACCGCGACCCTGCCCCACGCGATGAAGCGGCCGCTGGAGGTTATGCGCGCCGTCACCCGGGATTGCCCCGCGCTGGACGATCCCGAGACCATTGAGCGCTATTTCACCGCTCTGCGTCAGTTCACCGGGGCGGAAATCGACAGCAAACACATCGTTTCTCTGCTGGAAAACGGTGTACAGGACCCCCGCTGTCCCACCTTCCCTTTCGTCAAGTTAGCGCAGGCTTTTCACCTCATCGACCAAAGCACCTACGCCGTCCTTGTTCCACGCACAGAGGAGGCCAAGGAGATCGCCGCCCGCCTGCGAAACGGTGAGCGGAGCCGGGCCCTGCTGCGGAAGGCAGGGCAATACAGCGTCAACGTATATAAAAATCACCTGGACGCCCTGCTGGGACGGGGCGCCGTGGACATGATGGAGGAGGATCTCTATGTCTTGACCGATATTTCCCTGTATGATGAGGATACGGGGCTTGGGGTACCTGATAGTGAGGGCGTAGGGATCATTCTGTGAAACAGATTCAGAGGGTAAATGCTGTCACATTTACCCTCTGAATCGCCATGTGTAATTGATCATTTTATAATTTCAATCCACCCATGAGCAAGCTGCTCACGGGACATTACTAAGTATACTCTAATTCACCATCGTCAGGCAACAAAAAAATATTGACATTTGCATTTTTATCGGCTACAATTTATTTATCATTTTATAGAAAGGAGTTGAGCAACTATGAGCCAAGGAATCCAGGTGGAGGTGTGGGGGGACTATGCGCTGTTCACCCGCCCGGAGCTGAAGGTGGAACGCGTCAGCTACGACGTGATCACGCCCAGCGCCGCACGGGGGCTGATCGAAGCCATATATTGGCACCCGGGCCTTAGGTGGCACATCGACCGTGTCCATGTGATGAACCCCATCGCCTTTACCAACATCCGGCGCAATGAGGTCAAGGACAAGATCACCGCATCCAACGTGCGAGCGGCGATGACGGGCGGAGACAAGCCCCTGGCCATCTACACCGGCGAGAGCATCCAACAGCGGGCCTCCATGGTGCTGACCAATGTCCGCTATGTGATCGACGCCCATTTCACCATGACTGACAAGGCCGCGCCGTCGGACAACGAGGGCAAGTTCATCGACATCGCCCGGCGGAGGCTGGCGAGCGGCCAGTGCTACCACCAGCCCTGTTTCGGCTGCCGGGAGTTCCCCGCCCATTTCCGGGCCTGGCCCGGCGGGCCGGTGCCAACGATCCCGGAGAGCCGTTCCTTGGGGCTGATGCTCTACGACATGGACTACTCCAACTCCCGGGATATCCGCCCCATGTTCTTCATGGCCGAGCTGAAAAACGGCGTGCTGGAGATTGCCTGGAAGGAGGTGCTGCGATGATCTTGCAGGCGCTTTGTGACTACTACGATGCCCTGGCCCAGCGGGGAGAGATCACGCCCCCCGGCTGGAGCGTGGCTAAGGTTTCCTTTGCCCTGGACATCGACGAGCAGGGGGAACTCCGCAGGGTCTTTCCTTTGAAAATCACAGCGGAAGGAAGTAAAAAAGAGGTTCCCCAATCCCTGCGGGTACCGGAACAACAAAAGCGGGCTGTCAACATCTGCGCAAACTTTCTGTGTGACAACAGTTCCTATTTTCTTGGCATTGACAACAAGGGGAAACCGGACCGGACGCTGAAATGTTTTGAGGACGCAAAGGTCCTTCACCGAAACGTTCTCGATACAGTGGACTCCCCCGCCGCCCGAGCGGTGTGCGCCTTTTTCGATGCCTGGCAGCCGGAACAAGCGGCGGAACACCCGATTCTTCTCCCCTATCTTGAGGAGATGTTCAAGGGAGCGAACCTGGTCTTCTCCGTAAACGGGCTGTACGCCCACAATGATCCCGCCATCCGGGCCGCATGGGAAAATAGCCGCGCCGCAAGCTCCGCCGGGGCTTCCTCCGGCCTGTGTCTCGTGACGGGCAGGCAGGCCCCCATCGCCCGGCTCCACCCCGCCATCAAGGGGGTTCAGGGCGCCCAGTCCAGCGGGGCATCGCTGGTGTCCTTCAACGCCGCCGCCTTTGAATCCTTCGGCCACGAGCAGTCCGACGGGACCGGCCAGGGGCTCAACTCCCCTGTCTCCGAAGAGGCCGCCTTCAAATACGGCGCTGCGCTGAACCGGCTCATTGCGGACAGGGAACACCTCCAGACCATCGGCGACACCGCCGTTGTCTTCTGGGCGGAGGACGCCGAACCGCTGAACCAGGATATCTTCTCCTGCGCCATGTTCGGTGGCACGTCCGAGGTGATGACCGACGCGGACCTGCGAAGCGCGGTTCGGGCGCTGGCCCACGGTGACCCAGTAGATGTGAACGGCATCTCCCTCGATCCAGAAAACCGCTTCTACGTCCTGGGCCTCGCCCCCAACGCCGCCAGGCTGAGCGTGCGGTTCTTTTTGCAGAGCACCTTTGGGCGGATGCTGTCCAATGTGCAGGCCCACTATGACCGGCTGGAGATCGTCAGGCCCGCATATGCCGCAAATGGAGCCCTGCCCCTGTGGCGGCTGTTGAATGAGACCGTCAACCCCAACAGTCGGGACAAGAAAGCGTCCCCGCCCATGGCAGGAGCTGTTGTCCGGGCCATTCTGTCCGGCGGTCCCTATCCCGTTGCGCTGCTGGAGCAGACCATGCTGCGCATCCGGGCCGAACAGAACGTCACTTATGGCCGGGCGGCCATTCTGAAAGCATTTTTCCTGAAAAACAGAGAATTCAAAGTTCCGGAGGAGGTTTTAGCCGTGGAACTCAACGATCAAAGCAACCATCTTCCCTATGTGCTGGGTCGGCTGTTCGCCGTGCTGGAGCGGGTCCAGTCCGCAGCCAACCCCGGCATCAACGCCACCATCAAGGACAAGTATTTCAACAGCGCCTGCGCCACCCCCGCCGCCATCTTCCCCCTGCTCACCAAGCTGTCACAGAGCCATCTGCGGAAGCTGGAGGGTGGGCTGAAGACCTATTTTGAGAAAATGATCGGCGACCTGGAGGGCCGAATCCATGAGACCCTGCCCACACGGATGTCCCTGGCCGATCAGGGGACCTTCCACCTGGGCTATTATCATCAGGTACAGAAATTCTATGAGAAGAAGGACAAAGGAGGAAATGAAAATGTCTGACCCCATCAAAAACCGCTATGAATTCGTGATCCTATTTGACGTGGAGAACGGCAACCCCAACGGCGACCCCGACGCGGGCAATATGCCCCGGCTGGATCCGGAGACCGGCTGCGGCCTGGTCACCGACGTGTGCCTGAAACGGAAGATCCGGAATTATGTTGAGACCGTCAAAGAGGGCGAGGCGGGCTACCGCATCTACATCAAGGACGGCGTGCCCCTGAACCGCTCCGATGCGGAGGCCTACGCCTACCTGAAAGTTGACGAGAAGGCTGTCAAGGAGGCGAAAAAGAAGGACGACAAGCTGGACGAGAAGGTCCGGGATTTCATGTGCCGGAACTTCTTCGACATCCGCTCCTTCGGCGCCGTCATGACCACTTTTGTGAAGAACAACCTGAACTGCGGCCAGATCCGGGGCCCGGTACAGCTGGGCTTCGCCCGGAGCGTCGATCCCATCGTGCCCCAGGAGGTCACCATCACCCGCGTGGCCATCACCACCGAGGCCGACGCGGAGAAGAAGGGCACCGAGATGGGCCGGAAGTACATCGTCCCCTATGCCCTTTACCGGTGCGAGGGGTATGTCTCCGCCAATCTGGCCAAGAAGGTCACCGGGTTTTCCGAGGACGACCTTCAGCTTCTGTGGCAGGCGATTCTCAACATGTTCGAGAACGACCGGTCCGCCGCCCGGGGCAAAATGGCCGTGCGGGAGCTCATCGTCTTCAAGCACGACAACGAGCTGGGCTGCGCCCCGGCCTGGAAGCTCTTCGACACCGTCGCCGTTGCCAAAAAGGTGGACGTCATTAGCCCTCGGGCCTACAGCGACTACTCCGTCACCGTCAACGAGTCCGCCCTGCCCGCCGGCGTTACCTGTACCCGCATGGGGTGACCGCTGCGCCGGAGGAGGAGTATCTCGCCCTGTCCGGCCTCCAGCACTTCGCCTTCTGCCGCCGCCAGTGGGCGCTCATCCACATTGAACAGCAGTGGGCCGAAAACCTGCGCACCGTGGAGGGTGACCTGCTCCACGACCGCGCCCACGATGAACAGCTGACCGAAAGCCGCGGCGACATACTAATCGTCCGCGGCGTGCGGGTGGTCTCCCACCGGCTTCAGATCCAGGGCGTGTGCGACGTTGTGGAATTCCATCGGGATCCCGCTGGGGTGACGCTTTCTGGACGGGAGGGGACCTGGCTCCCCTACCCCGTGGAGTACAAGCGGGGGAAGCCCAAGCCCTTCGATGCTGACGAGTTGCAGCTGTGCGCCCAGGCCATGTGCCTGGAGGAGATGCTGCTCTGCTCCATCCCGGAGGGAAGTCTATTTTACGGTGAGCCCCGGCGGCGCACCCGAGTGGTATTGGACGCGGCCCTGCGGGGGCGGGTAGAGTCCATGCTGGCAGAGATGCGCGCCCTCTACGCCAGGGGACACACCCCTAAAGCCAAGCCCGACAAAGGCTGTTCTGCCTGCTCTCTGAAGGATCTGTGCCTGCCCCGGTTGGTCAAGGGTCAAACCCCCGCCGCCTATCTCCACGCCCATCTGCCCGGAAAGGAGGACGAGCCGTGAGAAAATTACTCAATACTCTGTTTGTTCTCAGTGAGGACAGCTACCTGGCCCTGGAGGGCGAGACGGTCGTGGTGCTCTCCGGGGAGGAAAAGCGGGGGCAGTTTCCCCTCCATACATTAGAAAACATCCTCTGCTTCTCCTACAAGGGGGCCAGTCCCGCCCTCATGGGTAAATGTGCCCGGGAGGGCATCAATCTGTGCTTTCTGACCCCGAAGGGACGGTTCCTGGCGCGGGTCAGCGGGGAGAACCCGGGCAATGTCCTTCTGCGCCGGACACAATACCGGGTAGCGGACGACCCCGCCCAAAGCTGTCGCGCTGCCCGGAGCTTCATCTTCGGGAAGGTCTACAACGGTCGCTGGAGCATCGAGCGCACCCGCCGGGACCACCCGATGCGGGTAAACGATGAAGCGCTGGAATGCGCCTCTTCCCAGATGTCGGAGAGCTTGCCCGCTCTCTTGTTGGAGAACAGCCTGGACGGTCTAAGAGGGCTGGAAGGGCAGACCGCGTCGGTGTATTTCGGCGTTTTTGACGAGCTTATCCTGAATCAGCGGGAAACCTTTGCCTTTTCCGGCCGCTCCCGCCGGCCGCCGCTGGACCCGGCGAACGCGCTGCTTTCCTTCTCCTACACCCTGCTGGCAAATTCCTGTGCAGGCGCGCTTGAGAGCGTGGGTCTGGACGCATATGTTGGATTCCTCCACCGTGACCGGCCGGGGCGGACCTCCCTGGCGCTGGATCTGATGGAGGAGCTGCGCCCGATTTTCGCCGACCGGTTCGTGCTCACCCTGATCAACAACCGAGTCATCCGTCCTGAGCATTTCGACCGACAGCCCAGCGGGGCCGTATGGCTGAACGACGAGGGAAGGAAAATATTCCTTTCCGCCTGGCAGAAACGGCTGGCTGAACCCATCACTCATCCCTTTTTGAAGGAAAAGCTGGCCTGGGGCCTGGTGCCTTATGTTCAGGCCCTCCTGTTGGCCCGATACCTTCGGGACGATATGGACGGTTATCCGCCGTTCCTGTGGAAATAAGGAGAAGTTATGCTGGTACTCATCACCTATGATGTGAACACAGAAGATGCCGCCGGCCGCAGGCGTCTGCGTCAGGTAGCCAAGCTATGTGTCGATTATGGTCAGCGGGTACAAAACTCTGTTTTTGAATGTCTGGTGGACCCCGCGCAGTATAAGCAGCTCCAGGCAAAGCTGCTGAGATCCATAGAGCCGGAAAAGGACAGTCTGCGGTTCTATCAGCTCGGGAACAAATACCAAAGCAAGATCGAACACTTCGGCGCGAAAAGGACCTATGAGCCCGAAGGGGTGCTGATGGTATAGCCGTGCGAGGCCCAAGCAGACAGAGATTCCCGCAAGGTTCGCACCGGTTTCCCCGGTAATTTTAGAAAGACGAGAATCTATAAGGGATTATATTCCATTTATACAAGTTCGAAATAAGCTATTTTTGGCAGATCTTACAATATCCAAACGGGATATTTGTATACTTTTGCTGTCGCACCCCGCAAGGGGTGCGCGGGTTGAAATAAGGCATCGCGAATCCGGGAGATCACGCCCGCGGTCGCACCCCGCAAGGGGTGCGCGGGTTGAAATATCCTGATCCGGTTCGGGGCCGGGCCCTGGATGGAGTCGCACCCCGCAAGGGGTGCGCGGGTTGAAATCGGTAAGATTATCGATTATGGTCTTCGGATTGCGTCGCACCCCGCAAGGGGTGCGCGGGTTGAAATTGTGGAGCTCCGCCACGATGTTGCCCATCAGGTCGTCGCACCCCGCAAGGGGTGCGCGGGTTGAAATCCCCTGGCCGGGGGCGGCCCTGGTGTAGGCTTCGTCGCACCCCGCAAGGGGTGCGCGGGTTGAAATGCGAAACAGTCCGCGGCGCTGGAACGGTACAGGTACGTCGCACCCCGCAAGGGGTGCGCGGGTTGAAATGAGCAGGGGCAGGCGTGTGTGAACAATATGCTGGACGTCGCACCCCGCAAGGGGTGCGCGGGTTGAAATAACTGGAGCTTTGACGGGCAATTCATGGCCTTCCCGTCGCACCCCGCAAGGGGTGCGCGGGTTGAAATAAGGCCCGTGATGAGGCCATGAAGAAGCGTGTGGTCGCACCCCGCAAGGGGTGCGCGGGTTGAAATTTGACGGTGATGGTGTACTCTGTCCCCAGCACAGTCGCACCCCGCAAGGGGTGCGCGGGTTGAAATTGGACAGCGAAACCGTCCCGACTGCGGCAACAGTCGTCGCACCCCGCAAGGGGTGCGCGGGTTGAAATACGTTTGGTATGTATCGCACCTGCCTCATGAGGTAGTCGCACCCCGCAAGGGGTGCGCGGGTTGAAATTCTGCCGGCTCCGGTGGAGGGGACCTTGAGCGTGTCGCACCCCGCAAGGGGTGCGCGGGTTGAAATTTGTGTACAGGGTATCCATGTCGTTCCCTCCTTCACGTCGCACCCCGCAAGGGGTGCGCGGGTTGAAATTTGGTGCGGGGACGCTTGCCCAGGGCTGGTCAAAAGTCGCACCCCGCAAGGGGTGCGCGGGTTGAAATGCGAGCGGGTGTCCAACGTGTCCATGGGCCTGCAGTCGCACCCCGCAAGGGGTGCGCGGGTTGAAATTGGGCGGGGGTGTAGCTGGCGATGGACTTGAAGTGGGTCGCACCCCGCAAGGGGTGCGCGGGTTGAAATTTGACGGTGATGGTGTACTCTGTCCCCAGCACAGTCGCACCCCGCAAGGGGTGCGCGGGTTGAAATCGCTCGCTGATCTCCGCCAGCGGCGTGGCGCCCCGGTCGCACCCCGCAAGGGGTGCGCGGGTTGAAATCGTCGCGCCGACCCAGGCCGCGATCTCCTGATCCGTCGCACCCCACAAGGGGTGCGTGGGTTGAAATAGCTCCTGCACGGAGTAGACGCCGGCGTCAAACGTCGCACCCCGCGAGGGGGTACGTGGGTTGAAATACCGCTGTGACGGTAACTGTTCTGCCGCCCTGGGTTGCACCCCGCAAGGGGTGCGCGGGTTGAAATATTCCCTCCCCAGCAGCCAATCCACGCTGACCCCGGGTCGCACCCCGCAAGGGGTGCGTGGATTGAAATCAGGCGTGGGAGGCCGACAACGCGGTCCTGGAGGTCGCACCCCGCAAGGGGTGCGTGGATTGAAATCGCTGTGTGATAGTCACCTCCGACATGGACGGGGTCGCACCCCGCAAGGGGTGCGTGGATTGAAATCCCGTCGTAGTACAGCTCCGCCGTCTCGGCTGTCGTCGCACCCCGCAAGGGGTGCGTGGATTGAAATCCTCCCTTGTGCAAGCATCCGGGCGCACAGCTCTAGTCGCACCCCGCAAGGGGTGCGTGGATTGAAATCGCCTCTGTGAGCCCCATCGCCTCCATGACGGTGAGTCGCACCCCGCAAGGGGTGCGTGGATTGAAATCACACCTGGTCCTGAACGATGAGCATCCCTATCTGTTGTACCCTGCGAGGCGTGCGTAGGTTGAAATAATCGAGGATTGCGCCCAGCCAGCTGCTGTCCGGCGGGAAATCTACCTTCAGCGCGTGCCAGTACCGGCATTCGATCAGCTTCCAGAGGTAGGTGCCATTCTTCGTGAAGTTCTTATACTGCGGCTCTTCCTCAAAATGAGCCCGGCCTACGTGGATCGGGGCAAGCTTATAGTTGCTGCGACAAGTTGCCCCTTTTCGCCATTCATTGGAAAAATTTTCGGCCAATCGTCGGAAAAATACAATGTCTTCCAGTGAACCTTGCTATTCTTGTTCCATGATTTTCCTGCATTCGCAAACCCATACACCACAAAGCCGCTCCGATGTGTATCCCGGAGCGGCTTATTTTGCTTATAGCGTCACAGTTTTTGACGTCTCCATCCCCTCCCTCATCTCCCTTTCCATTTTCTCCACCTCAGCTCTGTGTAGAATTGTTGCAGGATTTCCATGGAGTTTTTATTGAGCGGCACCTTCCCTATCCGTGGAACAATGTGGTTGTAGATCTCATTTTCATAATCCTCGCGGGATTTGGGCCGGAACCGGGGCTTCGCCAGCTCCTGATACCACCGGTCCAGCCAGTCGCCGAAGGGCCTATCTGGCCGCGCCTTACCGGTCACGATGCCGCACCGGGTTCGGAGCGTCTCCAGCTTTTGAAGGCACTCCTCCTTGGTGTGGGCAAGGGCGCTTTTTGTCCTGGGCTTGCCCTTCTCGTCGTAGTCCACGACCACACGGCCCTCCCAGCGGCCATCGGTGTGCTCGTCTCTCCCTGCTGGTCCTGCGTTTTGCCAAATCAGCATCTCCCTTATTCCAAGCAAGGAATCCGCAGTAGAATTGTTAACGGAAATAAGCTATAATAATTTTAAAAACGCCAGGAATATCAGCTCTGAAATGTCGTCTATATAGATGAGGGCCTTCAAAATCGACTTTTACGGAAAGGGGGAGCGGAATGGAGGACTTGGAGATCATCGGATTGTATTTCCAGCGGGATGAAAAAGCAATCGCGGAAACAGCGGCAAAGTACGGCGCGTTTTGCCACAGCATCGCGCTGAATATATTGTCGATCCAGGAAGACGCGGAGGAGTGTGTCAACGAGACATATTTGCATACATGGAACGCCATACCGCCGCAAAAGCCGGATAAACTCGGCGCATGGCTCGGCAGAGTCGCCCGGAATCTTGCGTATGACCTTTGGAAGAAGAACCATCGGCAGAAACGCTATGCAGGTCTGGAGGATATCCTGAGTGAATTGGAGGACTGCATTCCCTCCCCCGTTACCGTGGAGCGTGAAATAGAAGAACAAGAATTGACCGAAGTCATAAACACTTGGCTTGCCGCCCTTACGAAGAAAGACCGTATTCTCTTTGTACGCCGTTATTGGAACGGTGAATCCGTGAACGCGCTGGCGAAGAAAGAGGGAATTTCTCCGGCCGCGATGGCAAAGAGGATGTATCGACTTCGGCGGGAATTAAAATCAACGTTTGAAAAGGAGGGCTATTCGCTATGAAAGAAACAAAGAAGCTCTACGACAGTATTTCCAATATTGACGACCGGTTTATCGAGGAAGCACAGGCGGAGGAAAGCAAGAAAGCCCCCATGTGGAAAAAATGGGCGGGACTGGCCGCTTGCCTTTGTATTGTAGCTGTCAGCGTCGTCGCGGTCTTCCATCCATGGGAAGAAGGCGGTACGCCCGTTCCGAATCCCGACGGTACGATCGAACGCGAACCGGACCCCGGTGAATATCCTTCGACCGACAATGTTCCGGGGCTTACATTGGACGAGCCCGACGAGCCCGACAGCGGCAATCGATTTTCCATAGTGTTCAATGACATTGACGCGGCTCCCGCAGGGACAGCGGCAATGATAGGTCTGGCGGTGGAGGATTTCCACGCCATGAGCGCGAAAGAATCCCTCCAATATTTCAGTGTCAGTTTCCCGGAGGACGGTATTATTCCCGGCGCAGGCTTTCAACACACCGGCGGCGGATGCTTTGGAGGCGGGTACGGCGTGTACAGGACGGAGGAACGCGGCGTTTATTACGATGTCAACTCCTATGTGTTCACGGAGGGCAGCAAGAGCGTCACCCTGACTTTGCGAACGGTCTTCAAAAATCTGACCCCGTCCCCGGAGCTAGTGAAAAGCGGACCGGAGAAAATCAACTTTTCAGAGATAAAGGGCTGGGATCTGGCGCTTTTCAAATATGAGGACGAAGATGGGACTGAGTGCGTGTATACCGAGTTTGCGCAAGGCGGCGTGATTTTTACCGTCACTGCCTGCGGACTTGAAAACAATGAGCTTGCATTAGCACTTGCGAGTATCTTGCCCCAAAAGGAAAATATTTCGGAACCAAGAACTGCTGTCGGCACAGTGACCCATGTAGACAGCCGGACCGAGGATGATTCCGACGGCGTTCAGCATCATTACAATGAAAGCCACGACTATATCACATTGGATTGCAGCGGTGTGCACCTGACGGTCTGGCTTCCCGGTGAGGCTGACCGCTTCAACGTGGGTGACAGTGTTACCGTCACTTATTACGGTGAGCCCGCCACAGCCTATAATATTTGGCCGGGACAGCTTGTAAGTGCAGAATAGGAAGCGGGCTGTCTGTCTGCACTAACATACTCTAAAAAGGAGGGGTTCAAAATGCGCTGCTCAAAAAGAACTATTATACTGCTCTGCTTACTTGTATTCAGTTTGTCATTGCTTCCCGCTTGTACAAACAATCAGAACGCAGCACAGGATATTTCTGCTATTTCAAGTGACGATCCAAGGATAGGATTTTGGGTTGCGCTTCAAGCAGAAGAAAATGTAATCGATGCAGATGTTCCTTTTACGGCAAAAATATCTTTTGGAACCCGTGCTCGCAACCTCGAACGCTTTATAATAACAATTTCTTCTGAGGACTTTGAGATAATAAAAAGTTGTCCAGATGAATATGTTGTTGACGGCAAAGAATATAGCGATGACGATTTTTATGTAAATGCTTCAAGCAAAATATTCGCTGACGATCTTCCGCAGAATTTTACAATCTCATTGACCCCTAAATTGGGAGGAGAAATATATTCTGGAAGCACAGATATTGTTATTACCGAGTATTTGGTCGGAGGTCATAGCACCGGAACGGTCACATTATACTACTACGGGGACAATAGTCATATTTGCTTTAGCTCAAAATCGCAGCAAGAAGCCAAGAATATTTTTGACAGTAAAATAAATTGAAGCATTTTTTAAAGCATAACAACTAACGAAGAAAGGTTACTCCCTCTAAAATAGCCCGGTCAGCACAGTAATGTGTCTGACCGGGTTTTAGTCTCTTTACTCGTTTGTTCAATTATGTTTAAATACGGATTTATCGCTCTTTTCCTTCTTGCTCAAGTATCATCAGATTTTCCAAATCATCCACCGCCCTGTAGAGGTTTTGGGAATCAGATACGCGTGCCAAAGGCTACGACCTGGTCCTGACCTCCACGCAATCCGACGAGGAAGCGCAACACTTCTACCGCACCCTCGGCTATCGTGACTGCGGAGGGCTTGTCATGGATATTCCGGGTCACACACAGCCGATGGAGCTGTTTTAAGTAAAGGCGCTTTGAAAATATCAAAAGACGGCGTGTGATCTCTCACAAGCCGTCTTTTTGTTTCTATATCCGGGCTGTCTGCTCCTCATAAACCTTCCTCGTCCGCTCGTCGAAGCAGCAGAAGGTCACGTCCATCGGGTAGTCTGAGTTATCCGCCAGCCATTTGTGCACAGTATCCACGGCAATCTTGGTGGCCTCTCTTACCGGGTAGCCATACACGCCCGTTGAGATTGCCGGGAAAGCAATGGTGCGGACGCCGTTCTCCCGCGCCAGGTCCAGCGAATTTCTGTAACAGTCCGCCAGCAAAACAGCATCGCCCGGAGCTCCACTGTATACCGGCCCCACGGTATGGATGACGAATTTCGCCGGCAGCCGGTAGCCCTTCGTGATCTTCGCCTCCCCAGTCCGGCACCCATGGAGCCCCCGGCAATCCTCCAAAAGCTCCGGCCCCGCCGCCCGATGAATCGCCCCATCCACTCCCCCACCGCCCAGCAAGCTCCGATTCGCGGCGTTGACGATGGCATCGCAGTGCAGGGTGGTGATGTCGGAACTGAGAATATGTATGTTATTCATATGATTTTACTTCCTCTACTCATAGGTATCCTAATTGTCTATCTTTCCCAATCGTGCCAAGCGAGAGGTTATTGCTCCGTTTGTCCTGCCAAAGAAGCTCATCATTTCCTGCTTTGAGCAGCCCTCGTCAAACATGGCAATCAACTTCAGGTCATCCTCTTTAGTCCACGGCTTCCCAGCGTTCTCCGGCATCATCCTTGTGGGGCTGCTCTTTTTTGTCTCAAGCTCGTTCAAGACGCAGTGAAGCGCTCGGATGACCTCTGCCTTGTTACAGACATTGTCGTCTGAAAGAACCTCCCCCGTGAGAGGGTCCGTGCCATCCGCCAGGGTTCTCAGTATTTCCTTTGCCCGTTCGATGTCCATATGGCCCGCTCCTTTTGCTGAATAGAATCACTGATAAAGTCCCTGTTTTTCCCTCTCCAAGCGTATATCCCTTAGTTTCTTGCCCTGGTATGTCCAGAATACCGGGCCCTGAAGGGGGTACGGTGTCTGAAGAATTTCCTGCGCCAGGGCTGAGAGGGAGTAAGTTTTGCCGTTATATTCGATCTGCCGCTCGTCTTTCACGGTGGCGACCACGTCCGGCTTCGCCTCAAGCACTATTTCAGCGCCGATGGGAATACCGCATTTGAAGAAGGAGAAGGGCGATTTTCGCTCCTTTGCCTCCTCCTGCACGGATGCCGCCACCTGCTCATCCAGTATCTCATGCCCCTCCGGCGTCAGTCGTCGGAGCTTGTCCTCCGTCCCGCTGAGCTTGGCGATGCTCTCAAGAAGGGCGTAGGCGTCCTCCGGCGTCATAGCGTAAAATTCTTTCGTCCTCGTCTTGCCGTCAAAGGTGTCAATGGCCCGAAGCTCCGGGTTGAGCCTGTCGATGAGGCTGTGGAGCTCCTTGTCCTGGAGCGGCCTTGAGACCTCATATGTGGCATAGACGCGAAAGGCAAAGGGCATACACTCGCTCCTGTTGAGCTGAGCAAGCCTCTTTTCAATATTCGTCGCGTACCCGATCTTCACATAGTCCGGGAAGGACGGATTTGTGAGTATGTAGATAACGCCAGACCTCTTCTCTGTACTCATGTAAGCCTCCTAACTTTTCTCTCACCCCACCACCAGCTTATTTGTCTTCTTCAAGAATTTCGCCGGGATGGGAGCATCCAATTTCCAGGTGATGTTCATGGGGCAGGAGCCGTCGTGTTTAACGTATTTTGCCGGGCCAAGGTAGGTATAGGCCTCGGCGCCGGAAGTAATGCGGTCGGATTTGAACTCACGGACGAAGAGAAGCACACGGCTCCCCTGCTCCTGATGGTGAATGTATCGCTGGCCCGTGGGGGAATTCTCCGCCGTGGTGCTCTGACTTTGCCAGTGGAAGAGCTGACTATTTATGGAGTAATCCTTGTACATAGTGGTGGGCGAATAGTCCTTGTCCGACTTATTTAAGGTCACGAAAAACACGTCCAACTTCTTCTCCGGAAGCCATTTGACGCCCTCGCGGACGGTGGTGGGCTTCAAAAAGTCCATAGCCACCAGGATTTGATCTCTGGTGTAGGTGCAATGCAAATCCAAAGGGCAGTCAAAGCCCACATCCACAGCCTCATCCACAAAGTCGATGCGCTGGTACTGGTATCTCAGAAGCTCCATGAGCTCTGATAGCATCACAGAGCTGTTGGATAGGGCACGCAAATTGTCCCGAACCTCATCGCCCTGCCAATCCTCCACCGCTTTGCCCCAGACGGTCACGTAGAACATCTGAAGCCTCCGCTTATCTACGGGCGGCAATGCGGAGAAATCCACATCGTCCAACTTTGGTAAAATACCCTGCAAGAAGTCGATCCATCGCCGGGAGTCGATAACCGAAAGACGTGCAAACGCCTTCGTCATAGTCTCCTCCAAGGGTTCTGTGAAGTCGGCCCTCACATCTGCCCTGGCGCAAAGCCGCGAGAAGGACGAAAATTTGTACAAGCTCCTGGGGTCAAGGCGATAATGGTCCAGGAAATTGGCAAGCGTCAGCTCTTTTCCCGTGTCCTCCTGGAAGGAAGCGATCCGCGCTATCAGTCCCGCGCTGTTGCCGTAGGATGCGCGGATGTTGTCCAGGATATACTTTGCCGCCTTGCGTTCAAACTGGATATAGCATCCCTTGGGGAGGCTCACAAAGCCCTCCTTGATCTCTCTTGTCACACCACGGGCGGTGTTGGTGAGCAGAGCGGCAAATTTGTCCTCAAAATTATACTTTTTATTGGCCTGCCCGATGAAATCCAGCACCGTCAGGCATTCCTTGCCCTCCGAAAGCCGCAGGCCGCGGCCCAGCTGCTGCAAAAACACCGCCAAGGACTCGGTGGGGCGCAAAAAGAGGACCGTGTTGACCTCCGGGATGTCCACGCCCTCGTTGTAGATGTCCACCACAAAGATGAAACGAATTGCGCCGGAGACCAGCTTATTCTTGGCGCTCCGCCTCTCCTCGTCCGGAGTGTCGCCGGTGAGGAACATGGAGGGGATGCCCCGCTCGTTGAAGAACTTGTCCATAAATTTGGCGTGCTCCACGGAGACGCAAAAGCCCAGGCCCTTCACCTTGTTGATGTCAGTGACGTACTTAAACAGGGATTCAATCACTAAATCCGCCCGCCATTTTGCAACTAAACCGCTGATGGTGTAGATGTTGGATAGCTCCGTTCTGTCATAGCCACCCGCCGTCCACCGAAGGGAGTCAAGGTCCACCACATCCGTGACGCCGAAGTATTGGAACGGGCACAGGAGCTTGCGGTCAATGGCCTCCGGAAGCCTAATTTCCGCCGCGATGCGGTTGGAGAAGGAGGGAAGAATGTCCTTTCCGTCCATGCGCTCCGGGGTAGCCGTTAGGCCCAGTAGGATTTTCGGCTGATAATACTTCAGCAGCTTTTGATACGTGGGTGCGGCGGCGTGGTGGAACTCGTCTACAACGATGTAATCATAAAATTCCGGCGTTGTCTTCTCTGTGAAATCCCGGGAATTGAAAGTTTGAATCGAAATAAACAGGTTATCCAGGCTCTCGGGCCTTGTGTTCCCAACGAACATCTCCCCAAAGTTAGCGTCCTTCAACACCGCCCGGAAGGTGTAGAGGCTCTGGCGCAATATCTCCTCCCGGTGGGCAACAAAAAGAAGGCGGCAGGGCAAACTGGGGTTTTGCCGGCGAAAGCGCCGGTAGTCCAGCGCCGAAATGACCGTCTTTCCCGTGCCCGTAGCGGCCACCACCAAATTCCTGGTATAACCCCGCACGGCGCGTTCCGCCTCTAATTTGTCAAGTATCTCCTGCTGATAGGAATACGGCTGGACATCTACTATATAGGCCTCAGCGTTGCTGCTGTCAAAGTATTTCTCGGCCTTCAATGCACGAGAAAGTCGTTCCTGCTGGTCCTCATCGTAATACTCAAATTCGCCGGAGTTCCAATAGCTCTCAAAGGTTGCCTCAATCTTGTCGATGGTCTCCGGCAGATCCTTTTTCGTAACCTTGACGTTCCACTCAAGGCCACTGGAGATAGCGGCATTGGAGAGATTGGAGGACCCCACATAGGCCGTGGTGAAGCCGGTATCCCGGTAAAAGACATAGGTCTTGGCGTGGAGCCTCGTCCGTTTGGTGTCATAACTCACTCTGATCTGGGTATTGGGGAGCTTCCGCAACTCCTCGATGGCCTTGATATCTGTGGCGCCCATGTAGGAGGTGGTTATGACACGCAGTTTTCCGCCCCGTCGGGTAAAATCACCCAGCTCCTCCATCAAAAGACGAAGCCCGCTCCATTTGATAAAAGAAACCAGCATATCGATACGGTCGCAGGAGACGATCTCCTTTTTGAGTTCCGTGTACATATGGGGCTCGTGGGGGGAACCGGTGAAAAGTGAGCTCTGGGCAATGGAGGTCTCGGGCCTTACGATCCCAGCTTTTTCGTCCACAGCGAGGGTGGTGTTCTTCCGCTCAATCAGGGCCAAGAGTTGCTCCGCCCGCTGGGCTATGGACAGATTTTCAAATTCACCCTCGTTCGTGCCGGCGGCAATGTCTCGGACGAGCCGATTTACCAGCTCAATTTGGGCCTCAAGGTCTCCCCCGTTGTCCTTGACGTTCTCAAGTCCCAGCTCCACGACCTCCGCTACATACTTGGCCAGCACCTTCGTCGCCTCCGCCCCATCAATAGGGGCAGTCTCAACCAGCTTATCCGTAGTAGCAAGCTCAGCATCAAGAGATTTATTGATGACTTGTTCGTAAAGGCCGTTGGAAAGCATAAGGACACCTCTCTTCCCGCACTTTTCCAATATTATACCCTATGTTTCCTGTGATTTCAACAAACAACGTCCATCACGACGCAGTATATTGAAAAAAAGCACAGCTTGGGGTAAAATGGATTTACTAAATTGGCTTGGGTGATGAGAATGCTTTGTGCGAACTCAATAGATAGTGCAATCTCCACCCTTTTCGGCCCCTCGGTCACGGTGGTCGACCGACAGCGGGTGTCCGGCGGGGACATAAACCGCGCGTACAGGCTGGAGCTATCCGACGGCGCGCACGTCTTTCTCAAATGTAACCGCCCCGATCTTCTCGGCATGTTCACCGCCGAGGCCGAGGGCCTCAATGCTCTGAAAGCCACCGGCACCATCGGCGTACCAGAGCCTTTGCCAGTCGGAGCGGACGGGACAGGGGCTTTATTGATTATGGAATACCTCCTCAACCCCCTCAACCTATTGATCTCCCCTATCAATCTAATGTCTCGTCCATTGCAAAACGTTACGCCTGATTTGCCTCTTTTTGCTTATAGCGTCACTAATTTTGACGCATTCTCGCCCTGTTCAGCATTGTCAAATTGCATTACACCATAAATTAAAACCCGCATTCCGCCCTTTACATTCGGGGTTGATGCGGGTATAATTTATACTGTTCAGCAAAGCATTTGAAAGGCATCATATGAAAAAACTCACGATTTTACTTCTCCTCCCCGCCCTGCTTCTCGCTCTCGCGTCATGCTACGGCGAGGAGGTGCAAAAGGAAACACCCGCAACAGACAAGGAGGAAAACCAAATGGACGGGACATTGAAAATGAAGATCGCCGACACGGACGTTTCGGTGGAGTGGGAGGAAAACGAGTCCGTCGAGGCGCTTCGTAATCTTGCGAAGGGCGGACCAGTCACGGTGCAGATGTCCATGTACGCGGCTTCGAGCAGGTGGGCTACCTCGGCGCCGATTTGCCGCGAAACGACACTCAAACCGTGACAAAGTCCGGCGACATCGTGCTCTACTCCGGCGACCAGATCGTGGTGTTCTACGGCTCCAACTCCTGGGCGTACACCGGGCTCGGACATATCATAAACAAAACGGATGAGGAGATGGCCGATCTGCTCTCAAACGGCGACGTGGTCATCACCCTGTCCCTGGAGAAGTGAGGTACATATGGAATATCGCACACTGCCCCACGGGGGCGACAAGATCAGCGTCATCGGCCTCGGCGCCGGGAGCCTTTCCGGCACGAGGGACGAGATGGCCGCCGTGCTGAACGCCGCAATCGAGAATGGAATCAACTACTTCGACCTGGCCCCGTCCGTTGAGGCGCCCTTGTTCGCCTACGCTGAAGCCTTCGCCGGAAGGCGTGACAAGATCCTCACTCAGATGCACTTCGGCGCGACCTACAAAACCGGCGAGTACGGCTGGACCCGCGACCTTGACGAAATCAAAGAGCAGATCGCATGGAATTTCCGCACACTCAAAACGGACTATACGGACTTCGGCTTCATCCACTGCGTGGACGACCTGGAGGATCTGGACGAGGTGCTGCACGGCGGTCTCTGGGACTACATGAAGGGCCTCAAGGCGGACGGCGTCATCCGGCACCTGGGCTTTTCCTCCCACGACCCCACCGTCGCAAGGCGCGTCCTGGACACTGGACTCATTGACCTCTTCATGTTCAGCATCAACCCCGCCTACGACTACCAGAAGGGCGAGTACGCCATTGGGGAAAGCGCCCAGCGCGCCGCCCTTTACCGGGATTGCGAGAGGATGGGCGTGGGCATCTCCGTGATGAAACCCTTCGCCGGCGGCCAGCTTCTGGACGAAAAGCGCTCCCTCTTCGGCCGCGCCCTCACCCCAGTCCAGTGCTTCCAATACGCCCTGGACCGCCCCGCCGTACTGACGGTGCTCCCCGGTGTCCGGGACATGGCGGACCTCCGGACCGCGCTCCACTATATGGATGCCGCGCCGGAGGGGCTGGACTATTCGGTCATCGGCGAGTTTACGCCGCGGGACGCCGAGGGCGTGTGCGTCTACTGCAACCACTGCCAGCCCTGCCCCGCCGGCCTCAATGTGGGCCTCATCAACAAATACTACGACCTCGCCCTCGTCGGCGACGAGCTGGCGAAGAACCACTACCTCAACCTCCCCCTCCACGCCTCCTCCTGCCTCCACTGCGGCCACTGCGAAAGCCGCTGTCCCTTCCATGTGAAGCAGGAGGACAGAATGAGGGAAATCGCAGAGTATTTTGCTTCTTACACTCTCTGAAAAGTGCTTTCCCTGATTTCCCTCTTTTTGCTTATACCGTCACAAATTTTGACCGTCCTCCGCGCCAAGTATCTCCATCATCATCCGCACCCCGAAGCGGACGCCTCTTGTGAAGGCGTCGCACTCAAGGTCGGCAGTGAGAGTCAGATGCTTGTCCAAGAGGGACTCCAGCATTTTGCGTTGCTCCTCGTTTAGCGTCTCCGCGAGCTTTTCCTCCGCCTTGGATGCCTGGTTCATGGACTTGCGAAGCGGTGAGTCTTTGGGCACCTCCCTTTCGCACATTTTGAGGTTTCCGTACCAGAGTTCTTTGATTACCTTCATCCTTCTCCCCTCCTACACAGTGAGAGAGCGGCCCTAACGGGTCCGCTCTCTTTTCATGTTCAATTTCCGTGCCATTTTAGCACCTCCCTGCGGGAACAACAAATACCACAAGGTCGGAGAAAAGTCCAGAGATTTTTTATGATTAAAAAACTTGACATCCCCCTCCCCTCAAGCTACAATGCACCCACTCCCTCACCCGGCCCCTGCCGGGTGAGGGAGTGGCAGCTTCTGACCACATATCCCGCCACAGACAGGGGCGGAGACATCGTACCGAGGCGGAGGGAAGATGGGCGGAGAGTATTTGATTTGTAGCAAAGACTATCAAAAAGCATTAGAAATGGTCGGAAAAAGTTTTGAAAATCGGTTCACACGCAGGAGGTCGCGGGTTCTGTCCGTCAGCCTCCACCAAAGGCCCTCAATTTCTTCAAAACTGGGGCTCATTAAAAATTATCTGTCATTTTCACTTGTGCAACTGATAGTGGGTCACTCCCAGGCCCACTGTCAACCCCACCACTTGAAATGGTTTTCCTGGCTTTGTGGCGCATTTCGGAGCGCAAAATTCCCGGGCATCCCCTGTACTTTTACTCCCCAGATTGCTAAAATGATTATACCTTCAGCCGCACCGGCAACCTCATGGGTTCGGCGGCGCTGACGCTGGGGCTGGGAGACAACTGTGTTCCACGGGCAAAGAAAGTGCTCTTTTTGAATTATTTTCCGCGCTTTAGACCATCCTCAAACTCTGAGAAAATTGCCGGATTTCCGCACCCTTCATCAGCGTCTGTCCAAAAGTCCGAGGGCCCCTTGTCTGCATGAAGAATCATTTTCTCCAAGATGTAGTTTTGGTCTTGCCACTTACCGCATGATTTGGTATAATCACCATATTGGAGTTCAAAAGCCTGTTGGCCGAAAAAAGGAGTGGTCAAATTGGTCGTTAAATGGAAGGTCACCCTGCCGGAGCTCACCGGCGACAAGGTCCGGAACGCGTATGTCTACCTGCCCGCCATGGCGGAGGCCGACCCCGGTCTCCGGTTCCCGGTGCTGTATATGTTCGACGGGCACAACGTCTTTTTTGACGCCGACGCCACCTATGGCAAAAGCTGGGGTATGAAGGAATACCTGGAGGCGACCGGAACGCCCCTTATTGTGGCGGCGGTGGAGTGCAATCACGGGACCCACGGCGAACGCCTGTCGGAGTACTCGCCCTTTGACCTCCGCGCGCGGGAGTTCGGCACTCTGCCCGGACGGGGACATGAGACCATGGAGTGGTTCGTAAACTCCTTCAAGCCCTACATCGACAGCCGCTATCCCACCCTGCCGGACCGGGAGCACACGTTCATCGCGGGCAGCTCCATGGGCGGCCTCATGAGCCTCTACGCCGTAACGGCTTATAACAGCGTCTTCTCCAGGGCGGCGGCGCTGTCGCCCTCCGTCATGGTAAATGTCGAAAAGCTGGACGGACTGCTCCGCTCCGCGCCGATCGAACCCGGCACCGTGGTCTATATGGACTACGGCTCCCGGGAGATGGGGCGCTTCCCCGGCCTGAAGCTGGAAAAACGGTTCGGCAAGGTGGCGTCAACGCTCATGGAGCGGGGCGTATTCGTCACGGCCCGCATCGTCCCCGGCGGCGAGCATTGCGAGGCAAGCTGGGAAAAGCAGATCCCGTTTTTCATGGACACGCTGTTCTATGAAGGATGATCCCCAGGGAAAAGGAAGCGACGATCAGCATGAAAAACATCATCTTTATCTCCCCCAATTTCCCCGCCAACTACTGGCTCTTCTGCCGGGAGCTGCGCGCCAACGGCATGAACGTGCTGGGCATCGGCGACGAGCGCTACGAGCGCCTGAGCCAGGGGCTCCGGGAGAACCTGACCGAATATTACAAGGTAGACAACCTGGAAAACTACGACTCCGTCTACCGGGCCGTGGCTTTTCTCATCTTCAAATACGGCCCCATCGACTGGCTGGAGTCCAACAACGAATACTGGCTTGAGCGGGACGCCAGACTGCGCACCGCCTTTCACATCACCTCCGGCTATCAGGAGGCGGACATGCCCGCTATCAAGCTGAAATCCCAGATGAAGGAGTACTACCGGCGGGCGGGGATCCCCACGGCGCGTTACCACATCGTGGAGGGGCTTGAGGACTGCCGGGCGTTCATCTCGCAGGTAGGTTACCCCGTGGTGGTCAAGCCCGACAACGGCGTGGGGGCCTCCGACACCCACGCTTTGAGATCCGACGAGGCCCTGCTCAAATTCTTTGAGATGAAGGACCCTAAGGTCCGCTATATCATGGAGGAGTACGTCTACGCGGAGGTCAACTCCTACGACGCCATTTACGACTCCCATGGCGAGCCCATGTTTGAGGCGGGAAATGTGACCCCCATGTCCATCATGGACATCGTCAACGACGGGGACAACTCCATCTACTACATCCTCCGGGATCTCCCCGAGGATACGCGCGCCGCGGGCCGCGCCACCGCCAGGGCCTTCGGCGTGAAGAGCCGGTTCATCCACTTTGAGTTTTTCCGCCTGACCCGGGACCAGGCGGGCCTCGGGAAAAAGGGCGACTTGGTGGGCCTGGAGGTCAACATGCGCCCCAGCGGCGGCTATACCCCGGACATGATCGACTACGCCCACGGCACCAATGTCTACAAGGTCTGGGCGGACATGGTGGCCTTTGATAAGACCAGTATCCCCGAGAAGGATCACTACTTCTGCGCCTACCTGGGCCGCCGGGACGGGAAGCGCTTTGTCATGAGCCATGAGGACATCATGCGCACCTACGGCGCCCGGATGAGGCTGGTGGGCCGCATCCCCCAGGTGCTGTCCGGCGCCATGGGCAACCAGATGTATATCGCCGTCTTCCCCACCCGGGAGGAGATGGACCGGTTCTATCAGGATACCCTGGCCTGTCTCTGACGCGGTTTTGGCGCCGCCGGCAGGCCCCCATAGCTGATGGGAGCCGGCGCTTCGCCCCGCGGCGATCGTCCGGCCTTGAGAAGACAGCCAACCAGCCAATAAACTACGCCCCCGCCCGGAGCAATCTCCCGGGCGGGGGCGATGTGTTGTATCACGATCAGCGTGCAAGGTCGATGTTTTCCCCCGTAAGGCCAATGTGCGCGCCATTTTGAGCCTCGTCGGACTCCGGGTGGGCCAGGAGCCACTTGTTGCGGGCGGTCATCCAGGCGTCCTCCGGGTTTTTCGGGGTAATGGCGGGCATCGGGAAATTGGTGCCTCTGGGGAGGACGATGGCCACGCGGAAGGGCTCGCCGGGAGCCGCGCCGCACGGTGCGTAGTGGAGGGTGGTGGCGTAGACCTCCACCGGGACGGCAGCGGGGGCGCGAAACGCCTTGACCTTGGTGGTGTCCAGGACGCCGTTTTCCACCTCGTCGAGACGGGCGACCAGCAGGATGTACTCCCCCTCCCCGATGTTGAGCTCGCTGTCCCGGTGGTACTCCAGGCAGTTGAGCTTGGAGTTGCGGCCCCAGCACATGCCGATCTCCACGGGCATCCCGCCGTAGAAGTTATTCTGGAACTCGGCGTAGTTGCAGGTGGCCTCCAGCACCGGGATGCTGGGCTCGTAGGCCGTGCCGCTCTCCGGGAGAGGGATCGTTTTCACGGCGTTTAGGAGGCAGGTGGTGTCGTAGCCCTCCAGGACGCGGCCGTAGGGCTTGAATTCGGGGTCGTAAACGGAATAGATTTTCATTTTTCGCACCTCACATCAGTTTCGGGAACAGGGACTTCATGGCGGGGTAGATCTCTTTGAATTGCTGATACCTCTCATTGTAAAGCGCCGTCAATTCCGGGTCGGGTTCAGTGGTGGAGGCCACGGTCACCAGGGCGTCACAGGCGGCCCGGACCGTCGGGAATTTCCCGTCCGCCACCATCGCCAAGATCGCGCCGCCGTAGCCGGGGCCCTGCTCCGTGGTGACCATGTCCAGAGGAATTCCCAGAACGTTAGCTAAGATCTTCCGCCAAAGCGGAGATTTCGCCCCGCCGCCGCAGATGTTGGAGCGGGGGATGTCAATTTCCAGGCTCCTCGCCACCTCGAAGCTGTCCCGGATGGCGAACGCCACGCCCTCCAACACCGCTTGCGTCATGTCCGCATGGGTGGTGTCCATGGTGAGGCCGGTGAAGGTCCCGCGGGCGTTCGTGTCGTTGATGGGGCTGCGCTCGCCCATGAGGTAGGGGAGGAAATAGACGTGATTGCGGCCCAGCTTGTCCGGGCTTATCTTCGCCTGCTCGCCGGGATAGTCCGTATCATTTGAAATTTCATCCATCCACCACTTGTTGCAGGAGGCGGCGGAGAGCATACAGCCCATCAGGTGCCAGCCGCCGTCCGCGTGGGCGAAGGCGTGCAAAGCGTTGTGGGGGTCCACGCCGAAGCGGTCCGAGGAGATGAACACCGTCCCAGAGGTGCCGAGGCTGATGTTGCACCCTCCGGCCCCGACGGTGCCGGTCCCCACCGCAGCGGCGGCGTTGTCCCCCGCCCCGGCGCAGACCTTGACGGAGGCGGGGAGGCCAAATTTCTCCGCGACTTCGGGCTTTAAGGTCCCCACACACTCCCAGCTTTCGTGGAGTTTAGGCAGCTGGGCCTCCGTGATGCCGCAAATCTCCAGCATCTCCTGTGACCACCGCTTGTGCTGAACGTCCAAAAGCAGCATCCCGGAGGCGTCGGAGTAGTCCGTGGCGTGGACGCCGGTCATTTTATAGACCAGATAATCCTTGGGGAGCATGATTTTCGCGATTTTTCGGAACTTTTCCGGCTCGTTTGCTTTCATCCAGAGAATTTTCGGCGCGGTGAACCCGGCGAAGGCAATGTTGGCGGTGTATTGGCTCAAAGTCTCCCTGCCCACCGTCTCGTTGAGGTAGTCCGTCTCCTTCGCCGTGCGCCCATCGTTCCACAAAATGGCAGGGCGGAGCACGTTGTCCCGGTCATCCAGGGCAACTAACCCGTGCATCTGCCCCCCCACGCCAATGGCCTTTACCCGGTCCTCCTCTCCCTTCGGGACCAACTCCCTTACCCCTTCTACCGTCCCTCTCCACCAGTCCATGGGGGCCTGTTCTGACCACCCCGGACGCGGAAATGACAGCGGATACTCCTTTGTGACCTGGTTCACGACCCTGCCTTCCCCGTCCACCAGCAGAAGCTTGACGGCGGACGTGCCCAGGTCGATGCCGACGGTATACATACGATCCCTCCTTGTAAAAATGGCCGCGGTGGATAAAAGTCCTTGGGGCGCAAGGGGTTTAAAGAGCCAGGAAGAATTTCAGGAGGAAAATGCCGGACATGATATAGGTGATGAGCGGCACCTCGCTCCCCTTGCCGCCAAAGAGCTTGATGACGGTGTAGGCGATGAGCCCCAGGCCGATGGAGTGGCCGATGGAGCCTGACACAGGCATGGCAACGATCATGATGAACACCGGCGCCACGGCGGAAATATCGGAAAAGTCGATCTTCCTCAGCCCGCTCAGCAGGAGGATCCCCACATAGATGAGGGCGGCGGAGGTGGCCGGCGGGGGGATGACGGCCGCCAGGGGGCTGATGAAGGCGCAGGCCAGGAACAGCACTCCGGTGGTCAGGGCCGTAAGGCCGGTCCGGCCCCCGGCCTCAATGCCGGAGATGGACTCCACGTAGGTGGTGACGCTGGAGGTCCCGGCGGCGGAGCCGAGGACCGTCCCCACGGCGTCCACGATCAGGATCTGCTTCATATTCTCCACGTTGTGCTTCTCATCCACCATTCCCCCGCGTTCGGCGCCGGCCAGGACCGTGCCGATCGTGTCGGACATGTCGATCATGCAAAAGCTGACGATAAAAATGACCACGCTCAGCCAGCCCAAGGACATCAGCGTCTTGAAATCAAATTTGAGGAAGGTGGTGTCCAGCATGTCTCTCACCGGCGGGAGCCAGGAGGCGCCGCGCAGGGAGGCAAAGGGATCCTGCTTCAGGAAGATGGCCTGTCCGGCCCAGTAAATGGCGGAGGAGGCCAGCATCCCCAGGAGCACCGCCCCCTTTACCCCGCGGCGGGAGAGGCTGATGATCAGGAAAAGCCCCGCGAACATGGTGACGACCGTCAGGACCATCACCGGGAAATACCCGTCCATGTTCTCTCTGGCCACGCCCGCGGAGAGGGGCCCGAAGAAGTCCCTCAGCACGAAATATTCCCCGTTCGCGCCTACGCCGGCGTTGGAGCCGAAGCCCAGGTTCATGA
The DNA here is from genome assembly GCA_947625815.1 of uncultured Oscillospiraceae bacterium. Lineage (GTDB taxonomy): Bacteria > Bacillota > Clostridia > Oscillospirales > Oscillospiraceae > RUG626. Next base: position 13,805 of record CANQPU010000016.1, on the reverse strand, counting down.
GCATCATCCCGATGGCGGGCCCGATACCGAGGCGCACGCCCAGCGGGATGGAGGCGATGATCTTCTCCCGGATATTGAAAAGCGACAGAACGAGGAACAGCAGTCCCTCGATCAGGATAAGGCACAGCGCCGCCTGAAGTCCCACAAGGTAAGCGCACCCCGCCGCCGAGGCGATCTCCGCCACGGCCATGGCAAAGTAGGCGTTCAGGCCCATGCCGGGGGCCAGTCCGAAGGGCTTGTTGGCCACGAGCGCCATGAGGATGCAGGTCACGCCCGAGGCCAGGCAGGTCGCCAGGAACACCCCGTTCCAGGCCGCGCCCGCGTCGGCGCCGAAGTTCCCCAGCGCCCCGTGGCGGAAGCCCACGATCAGGTTCGGGTTCAGCATGATGATATAAGCCATGGTCAAAAAAGTGGTAAGTCCGGCCACCAGCTCGGTCTTCACGCTGGAGCCGCGGCTTTTCACCTTAAACAGCTTCTCCATATCGTTTCTCCTTTGGATGTGGTTTACTCTCCCCGGAATCTTCCGCTCTCGGGATCGTAGGGACGTGTGTGGTTCTCAAAATGGACGAACTCCCGCTCACCCTTGTCCTCGTGGAGCTTCCCGCGCGCATGGGTATACACCCCCGCGCCCAGCAGCACGGCCGTCCCGGCGGAGAGGCCCAGCACCGTCCCGGTCCCTCCGCCCCCGTTCTCCCCCGCGCTCTCCTCCACGGCGGCCTCCCCGGGGCCGCCCTCCTCGGGCTCCTCGCCGGAGGCCAGAGCCGGCAGGGCGGCGGATACCGCCAGGACGGTAAGCGCGGCCGCCGCGGCGGAAAGTCGTTTAAACGCGGCTCTCAAGTTCCTCCGCCTCCTTCTCCCGGCTGTCCTTTTCCCCGTTCCCGCCGTCTCCGCCCTCCAGATAGCTGAGCGTGACCTGCGGGAAGGGAATGTCGATGCCGTTGTCCTGAAGGATAATGAGCATCTCCCGGTTGAGGTCACGGCACAGCTGGATGCGGTCGGCCTCCTTGCACAGCGCCAGGATCTTGATATTGACCGAGCTGGCCGCCAGCTCCGAAACGCCGCGGTAGAAGGGGCCGTCCATAATGGCCGGCAGGCGTTTCTTCATGAGCGGGAGCTCGCGCTTCAGGACCTCCTCCACCTTGCGGATGTCCTCGCCGTAGGCGATGCCCACGTCGATGCCCGCGTAGCTGGCCTCCTTTGTCATATTGATGATCCCGGAGAGGGTGGAGTTGTTGAAAATCTTGATGTTTTTGGCCGGATCCTCGATCTTCGTGGTGCGAAGGCCGATCTCCAGAACATTGCCGCGGAAATCCCCGATGGTGACGATGTCGCCCACGCGGAAGGCGCCTTCAAAGACGATGAACACGCCGGCGAGGATATCCTGGATCATGCTCTGGGCGCCAAGGCCTATGACCAGCGACAGGATCCCGGCGGAGGCGATGAGGCTCCCGGTGTCGAGGCCGCACAGATAGAGGGCGTAAAACACGGCAAAGATGGCCACGCCGTAGTGGATGACGGAGGAGATAAGGTGTCCCAGCGTTTCCGCGCGGCTTCCGATATTCGCGCTCATGTTGTCGATCACCATTTCGACCAGCTTGGCGATGACGAACACCACGATCAGGGTGATGGCGCCGTTCGTCAGGGCGAAGATGTTCAAACCCTTTGTCCAGACGCCCTCATAGACATAGTTGATCGCGTCGATGGTCACGACGCCGGAGCGGGACAGGACGATACACAGGAAAAGCATGTAGGCGAACAGGTCGAAGGCCCAGCCGGCGATCTGCGCGAACTTCTGCTCCGGGGTCTTGGACCACCAGGGTATGTATTCCGCGTCCCAGCGGGAGGCGGCGGTGCGGGCCTTGCGGGTCTTGCCGGAGGGCATGGTAATGGTGACGGTGTCCTTCTCGTTTCTCAGCCTCCAGTCGGGGGCGGCGCCGGAATCCTCGCTGTACATCAGCTCCTCGGAGCTGCCGAAGGCGCAGGTGTAGATGAAATTGGCCAGGAAGCCCACCAATACGGTGATGAAGGTGATCAGCGTCATGCTGTCCCGGGTGGAATAGACCGTATCCATGGGGACGGAGGTCCCGATGAAGACGTTCTGCTCGTCCACCATCTTGAAGGTCTGGAAATACTCCACGCCGTTGAGCGTCTCAAAGCCGTTGTACATCTCGCCCGTCTCGTTGAAGGCCAGGGGGGAATAGCCCATGGCGGCGGCGGTCTTGCCGATGTCGGCCTCCCGGGGGGAGTAGACGCAGCGGTGCTCGTCGGAGGTGTCGCAGATAACGGTGTGGCCGGTCCCGTGGATGGTGGTGTGGTCAGCCACATAGCTCAGCGTGGCCGTCTGCGCGATGGAGCGCAGGCGTTCAGGGGCAATGTTGATTTGGAGCACGCCGCGGACCTTGTCGATCACGGGCCCGTTCCACTGGTGGGTGGTGTTGTATTCCAGCAACTGCTGCTGATAGTCCGCCCGGGAGGCATATTTCGTCTCGTTCGTCTCGGGGTCCTGATAGGTGTAGTAATAATAGGCCGATCCGATGTACTGGGAGAGGTTGCCCTCCTCGTCCACCGCCAGATCCTGGGCGATATAGTCGATGTGATCGGAGAGGATCTCGTGGAAATCCCAGGACTGGGCCTCCGGCGCGTCGGAGATCTGGAACCACCAGCCCGTACCGCTGGTGGCCATGATCCGGCCGTCCTCGCCGAATATGGTGATCTGGGCGATATTGTTGATCCGGCACAGCTCCTGAAGGAAGGGGTGCTCGCTCTGGACATACGCGGGATTGCCGTATCGGTCAAGGCCCGTGGACTCCCCTCCGTTCTCGGAGATCTCAAAGGGATAGTAATGGACCTTTTCATCCTCCGGGCTGAAATTGTAGAGAAGGTCCGGGTTCTCCTCCAGGATGTTGGTCAGCGTGGAGCAGGTGTCCAGAAAGACCTCCTTGTACTGGAGGTTGAGCCTGGTGGCATCCTCGGTGTTGCGCTCCAGCTTCGTGCCGATGTTCGCAATGGCCTGGTTGGATTCGTAGGCTATGGAGGATAGGCTTGTGATCGACTGGGTGTAGTAGCACAGCGCCGTGACGGCGACCACGCCGCCCAGGGTGATGGGCAGGAGCTTCTTGGCCACGGTCAGGTTGAAATTCAGCACGTTCCGGACCTCCCCGGTTTTGGGATCGGTCCGTTTCTTCAGGGTGATATAGGACGGACGCTTGCCGGTGCTGATGTTGTCGCGGTTGATGATGATGCCGTAGACCGAGAGGATCGCGATGAAAAGGAGGAAGACCACGGCCAGGAAAACGAGGAGCACCGTATCGTTGGCCATATTGGTGCCGGCCCTGGTCATGACATAGACCATGGCGTCCCCCCACTGCCGGCCCACCACGCAATAGGTCTCCCCGCCGAACTCCAGCTCTCCCTCGTACCCGTCGTTGAGCGCTTCAATGGGGACGCCGTTCTGCAAGGCGTCCCGCCCGGTCAGATCGGCGACGGGGTTATAGAGGAAGGAGTAGTCCTTCAGGGATACGGCAATGGACAGGGTGTCCACACTGACCATGCCGCGCAGCACCGCCTCCCAGGAGGTGGCGTTCTGGATGTTCTCTTCCGTTTCCGTCCAGTCCTGGGCAAAGACCAGGATCCTGTCGGCGGCGACGTTCATGCCGAAGAACCTGACGGTCCTGTCGGGATAGTGGATGGAGAAGGGCTCGGAGGTCCCGTCCTCATTGGAGCAGGCCCGGAGCATAGCAAAGCGCCGGATGGTAAAGTCATAGCCGCAGTTATAGCGGCCGATGGTCTTCCCGGCGGAGTCGATGATCGCCACGGCGTCAACGCCCATGAGACTGGCGATGTCGGCGGCCGTCTTGTTGAAGAAGTCCACGGACTCAAAGCCGTCGTACATATAGTTGGCGCCCTTCAGCTTCGCGGTGAATATGGCGTCATATTCGGCGGACAGGTCGTCGTTTTCCGAGATGCCCGCCTGCAGGCCCGCGATGACCGTGTCGATGCGCACGCGGTTGGTGGCATATATCTGGTCGCTGGTCAGGCGGAGCCTGGTGTTGACCATGATCGTCAGGACCGAGGCCGCGATCACAAGGAGGAGGATGAGTCCCAGGGCCGTGCGGGACATCATGTAATTTCTTCGCTTTTCGTCGGTAACGGCCTTCTGCTTTTTCTCTCTTCTCACCGCCATTTTCTCAGTTCCCCCATTTCACGATAAGCCTGTCGATGGTGCCGTCCTCAAGACGCGCGTTCATCGCCTCGTTCAGTTGGGTGAAAAGTCCGCTCGTCCTGCTGGTGGCCGCGGCGTACTCCTGCACGGCAAAATCGCCCGGCAAGACGATCCTGTCCTCATCGACAAAGCCTTTGACGATGGAACGGTCGCCCGCCATGGCGTCCACCTCTCCCCTCTCAAGGGCGTCGGAGAGCTCCTCGTAAGAGTCATATTCCACAAAATCCACCGCTCCCCGGTAGTCCCCCGCCTCAAACGCCGCCGGGTCGAAGTCCTTCAGGACGCCCAGCTCCGCCAGGTACTCCGCCGTGGAGAGCTTCATGGACGAGTCGCGCAGGAACCCGATGGTGCAGCCCCGGAGCTCCTGCATGGTGGAGATGAGGCTGGACCGCTCAACGACGACGGTGCCCATATCCCGGTAGTAGCTCTCCGTGAAGTTCACCTGCTCGCGGCGCTCGTCCGTCACGGAATAGGTGGCAATGATGATATCCACCGCGCCGGAGGCAAGCAGCTCCTCGCGGTCGGAGGCCGCGACGGTGACGAGCTTGGCCCCGTCATACCCCATATCCCTGCACAAAAGCTCGGCCAGCTCTATCTCCATGCCGGAATAATTGCCGGACTCCTCGTCGTACAGCCCGAAATTGGGCACGTCCCCCTTGACGCCCACGGTGAGCTTGTTCCCGTTGGGCACGTCGCATCCCGCGAGCGCGGCGACGATCAGGAGCGCCGTCAAAAGCGCGGACGCCCGGAACAACGATTTTCGCAAGATTATCCCCTCCTCGATCTGTAAAACACGATTGGTCCCCCCGGCTCATCCCGGCGTCAGGGCCTTTTCCCGCTCAGCACACGCGCTTTCCGTCGATGAAAACAGCCTTTACCGTGTGGAACACCTCAAAGGGGCATCCCTCCGTGACCACAACGTCCGCGTCCTTCCCGACCTCCAGGGATCCCACCCGGTCGGCGACGCCGGCGTGCCGGGCGGCGTTGATGGTGATGGCCCTGAGGGCCTCAAACCGGTCCATGCCCGCCTTGACGGCCATGCCGGCGCAAAGAGGCAGGTACTGCTGAGGGATGACGGAGTTGTCCGTGATGATGGACACGGCACAGCCCGCCCGGGCCAGCACGCCCGGGGTCTCCCAGCTCTTGTTCTGGAGCTCAAATTTCGAAGCGTGGGTCAGCGTTGGCCCTACGGCCATGGGGACATGCTCCCCGGCCAGCTCCTCCGCTATCAGGTGCCCCTCGGTCACATGCTCCAGCGTGATGTCCACACCGAACTCGCGGGCGATGCGAAGGGCGGTGAAGATGTCGTTGGCCTGATGGGCGTGGGCCTTCAGGGGGATCCTTTTCTCCAGAACGGGGATAAGGGCCTCCAGCTTCATGTCAAATTTGGGCATCCTGGAGGGGTCCCCGTCCGCCGCGTCCTTCCGGGCCTTGTAGTCGCGGGCCTCAAACAGGGCCCGCCGGAGGATGGCGGCGGTGGACATGCGGGTGGAGTCGCACTTGTCCCGGTAACAGCGCTTGGGGTTCTCGCCGAAGGCGCACTTCATGGCGGCCTCGGCCTTCACGACCATGTCGTCCACCCTTTTCCCCGCGGTCTTGATGACGGCAAAGGTCCCGCCCAGGACATTGGCGCTCCCCGGGCCCGTGCAGACGGTGGTGACGCCGGCCTCCCGGGCGGCCCTGAGACTGGGGTCCATGGGATTGATGCCGTCAATGGCCCGGAGCTGCGGGCAGCAGATGTCGTTCATCTCATTGTAGTCCCGCCCCTCATAGCCGATACCGGTGCCGTCCAGGCCGATGTGGGTGTGGGCGTCCACAAAGCCGGGCCAGACGTCCAGCCCCGCGGCGTCAAGGACCTCCGCATCCTCGGGGCTGGGGAGGTCCTCCCCTATCGCGCGGATCTTGTCCCCCTCGATGAGGATGTCCGCCTTGTAGGGCTCCCGGTTTACGGCGTCGTGAAGGAGACCGTTTTTAATGAGAAGTGTCATTTTTTTCTCCTTAAAATGACAGGCCGACGCATGGATCGGCCCGTCAGGTATTTTTTATTTCCCGGCAACGGTTAGCCCGTCCACCAGGACACTGGGGGAGGTGAAGCCCGTGGAGCCGCCGCCTCTGGGGGGCTCCAGGTTGGAAGCTATGTCGCGGATGGTGGAGAGCATGGCAAAGAAGTTCCCCGCCACGGTGAAGGACTTGATGGGGGAGGTCTTTTTGCCGTTCTCAATGAGGAAACCGCCGCTCTGGAGGGAGAAGTCCCCGGAGATGGGGTTGGCCCCGGCGTGGGTGCCGCCCAGCATGTTGATATAGACGCCGTTCCCGGCCTTCTCCAAAAGCTCCTCCTCAGAGCTCTCACCCGGTTTGAGGTACATGACGAAGGGCTGCACGCCCACCTTGGCGGCATAACCGGCTTTCCCGGCGTTGCCGGTGGTGGTCTTGCCCGCCTTGGCGGCGGTCTGGAGGTTATAGAGGAGCGTCATGAGCCTGCCGTTTTCAATGACGTTCTTTTTGTGGGTGGGCGAGCCCTCGGCGTCGAAGGGCATGGGCATGGCGATGCCCTCAAAGAACGGGTCGTCCACCAGCGTCACATTGGGCGCGGCCACAATCTGGCCCTCCTTGTCCCGAAGGGCGGAGAGGCCCTTCTGGGCCATCTCGGAGGAGAAAGCGGAGGAGAAGGTCGCCAAAAGCGCCCGCATGGCCTCGGGCGAAAAGACCACCGGCATGGCCCCGGTGGCGGGGACGGTGCCGCCCAGCTTGTTTTTGGCGTTGGTGACGGCCTTGTCGATGAGCTGGTCAAAGTCGATCTCGGCCGGATCGCCCAGCTTGAACTCGTAGTCGTTGCTCATCTCCTGCCCGTCGCCCACGATGGCCTCCACAAAGAAGCTGGCCATTCCGGCGCTGACGCTGACATCCAGGCCCCGAGAGTTGAAGATCGCCACGGTCTCGGTGCCGGCGCCCGCGGAGCTCTGGGAGTTGTCCAGAACCAGGGGGTCGGCGGCCAGGAGCTTTTCCTGGACCTCCAGCAGCGTCTTTTTGAGCTGCGCGGCATCGGGCAGCGGATAGGAGGGCGCGGGGTGCTCCTCGTAGGTCTGTCCGCCCTCCACGAAAAGGGCCGGCTCCTCGCTCTCCAACGTGGCGGCGTTCTCGGCGGCGCGGCGGACCAAGGCGCGCGCCTCGGCCTCGCTCAGCGCCTGGGTGGAGGCGTAGCCCATCTTGCCGTTCAACGCGCAGCGCAGGGAGACGCCGCCCTCCACCGAGGAGGTGAAGCCATTGATCTCATGGCCAAAGGCCTCTATTGACGTGCTTTCGCCGCAGGTGTAGTAAAGCTCATAATCCGTGATGCCGAGGGCGCTGGCCGCCTCGGCGACGTATTTTTTGAATTCGTTGAAATCCATGTTCTGACCTCCTTATCTGCCGCCCACGGTGATGCTGGAGACGCGGATGAGGGGCTGTCCCACGTTTGTGGGGATGGACCCCGAGGAGGAGCCGCACATGCCCTGGCCCATGTCCATATCCGTGCCCACCATGTCGATCTTCTGGATGATCTCGGAGCCCTTGCCCACTAAGGACGCGCCCCGGACGGGCTCGCAGATCTTCCCGTTTCTCACGATGTACCCCTCGTCCACGGCGAAGTTGAACTCGCCCGTCACGGGGTTGACGGAGCCGCCGCCCATCTTCCTGGCGTAAAGACCGTACTCGATGGAGGCGATGATGTCCTCGTTTTTGTCCTCCCCCGCCGCTATGTAGGTGTTGGTCATGCGGGAGGTGGGTGTGTAGGAGTAGCTCTGGCGGCGGGAGCTGGCGGTGGACTCCATGCCCATCCTCCGGCCGTTGAACTTGTCGATCATGTAGGTCTTGAGGATGCCCTTCTCGATGAGGACCCTCCTGCGGGAGGGCGTACCCTCGTCGTCGATGTTGATGGACCCCCAGGCGTTGGGGATGGTGCCGTCGTCGATGGCGGTGACCTTCTCATTGGCGATCTTCTGGCCCAACTTTCCGGCAAACTGGCTGGCGTTGTAGGCCACGGAGCTGGCCTCCAGCGAGTGGCCGCAGGCCTCGTGGAAGATGACGCCGCCGAAGCCGTTCTCGATGGCCACGGGCATCACCCCGGCGGGGCAGTACCCGGCCCCGGCCATGACGACCGCCTGACGCGCCGCCTCTTTTCCCACGGCCACGGGGTCGATGAGGCCGTCGAACATCTCCATGCCCATCCGCCGTCCGGGGGAGCAGGAGCCCGTCTGGGTCTGGCCGTTTATCTCCGCCACGGCGCTGACCGCCAGGCGTGTGCGGATCTGCCTGTCCTGGGCGTACACCCCGTCGGAGCTGGCGATGAGGATATTGTGGTCCACATCCAGGAAAGTGCCTGTCACCTGGCGCACGGCCTCGTTATATTCCCTGGCGGCGCTTTGAGCGGCGCGGAGGATGTCCACCTTCCGGGCATTTGCCACGCTGGAGGGGGCGTCCAGCACCGGATGGATGTTGGCCAGGACACGCTCGGAGAGGTTGATGGCGATCTCCGCCTTGCCCTCCCCCAACGCGTCCGCCACGCGCCTGGCGCACTTTAAAAGCCCCGCCTCGCTGGTGTCCACGGTGGAGGCCATGACGCTCCGAAGGCCCTTGTAGACCCGGATGGCCGCTCCCGCGATGACGTTGTCGTTGATGGCGTCCACCTTTCCCCCCACCATCGCGATGGAGTGGTTCAGGGTGTTCTCCGCGAAGAGCTCGGCGTAGTCCGCCCCCGTGGAGGCGGCAACTCCGAGGACCCGCTCACATAAGTCTTTTGGTATCATTCTTCTCCTCCTTGTCGGTTCCGGTATTTTTAAAGGCCCCGGCTTCAAAAGCCGGCCGCTTTTCCCTTTTTATACTATAACAGAAAATTCTGTCGAGCGCAAGATGATACTGTGTTTTATACAATTTGAGTTTTGCCAAGGAGATGGACCCGCGCTGTGCTTCAGGAAAGCTTACGCTTCAGATACTCCTCCCGCAGGAGGCCGCGTTCCACGATGTCCACACGTTCGCCTGTCTGAAGCAGGCGATAGGCCTTTCGGCGCGTCCCCTCATAGACAAGCCCGCATTTTTCCATCACGCGGGACGAGCCGATGTTCTCCGCCGCGTGGCTGCCGTTTATCCGATAAAATCCGACCTCCTCAAAGCAGTACCGCAAGACCTCCGTCAGTGCCTCGGTCATGAGTCCTTTGCCCCACCAGGCCTTGCCGAGGCAGTAGCCGATACCGCCCGTCGCCTGATACTCGTCCACGGTCCCCGCCTCAATATCGCCGATGAGGACGTTCCCCTCCTTCAAGACGATGGCCCAATGGTAGCACTCCGGCCGCTTGCACTCCTCCTCGCGCAGTTTTAAAAGAGCGCGGGTGAGCGAGACGTCGCCGTGGGGCGTCCAGGTCAGATATTTGGTCACGTCCGGGTCGTTCATCCAGTTGGCGAAGGCCTCCTCAGCGTCGCTCTCCTTCCACGGCCGCAGGATCAGACGCTCTGTCCGCAGCTCCCTTGTTCCTTTATTTTCCATGTTTCTCACCTTCCCGTGATCATAATGTTGCGGTTCCTTCCCGAAAGCCCGCCCGGGTCACCTGACCCTCCTGTAAACCGGCATGATCTCCAGCGGGACCGCTCTTGTGACCGTGGCGGGACCTGTGAAGCTCCGGCCGGTGTGGATATCCTCCCACGTGCCGGCGGGGAGATAGACCTCCCGCTCCGTCTGTCCCTGGACCAGCACCGGCGCCACAAGGTAGTCCGGGCCGAACATATACTGGTCGTCCAGCTCCCAGCACCGCCGGTCCTCCGGGAACTCGTAGAACATGGTCCGGATGATGGGCGAGCCGTTCCGGCTGGCCTCGTCGAATACGGACCTGATGTAGCCGCGCAGAGAAAGGCGCAGATCCAGGTACTTCCTCAGGATGGCGAGGACCTCCTCCCCATAGCTCCACAGCTCGTTGGGGCGGCCCGTTTCGGAAAAGCCCCCGCCGTAGTCGAGCTCCGAGAGCCTGGGGATGTCGTGAGGGCCCCGGTCCCCGTGCATCCGCAGCACCGGGCAGAAGGAGGAGAACTGGAACCACCGCACCAGCAGCTCATTGAAATGGGGATCCCTCACGTCCCCGAAAAATCCCCCGGTGTCCGTCACCCACCAGGGGATGCCGGCCAGGCCCATGTTGAGCCCCGCGGAGAGCTGGTCGCGCAGGGAGTCAAAGTTGGAAAGGATATCCCCGGACCAGACGAGGGCGGCATACTTCTGGCTGCCGACCCAGGCCGAGCGCAGGAGGTTCACGATATCCCGCTGTCCCTCCCGGGTCTGGCCCTCGAAAAAGCCCCTGGCGTGCTCCCGGGGATAGGCGTTGCCCACCTTGAGGGCAGGGCCCGTGAAGTGGCGGAAGTGGTCATGGTCGTAGGCGGAGTATTCGGGCTCAGCCTCGTCCAGCCAGAACATGTCGATGCCGTCCCTGTAATAATTCTCCCGGATCTTTTCCCAGATGAACGCCCGCGCCTCCGGGTTCAGCGCGTCATAGATGACCGTGTCCCCCTGGAAATCAAAGCACTGGATGCTCCCCCGCTCGGTACGGACAAACAGCCCGCGCTCCAGCATCTCCCGGAAATTCACGCTCTTTCTGTCCACCGTGGGCCAGACGGACACCATGCACCTGACGCCCATATCGCGAAGCTCCCGGACCATGGCCGCGGGATCCGGCCAGTAGACCGGGTCGAAGCTCCAGTCCCCCTGGCGTACCCAGTGGAAAAAGTCAATGACGATCACGTCCAGCGGGATCCCCCGGCGCTTATACTCCCGGGCGACCTCCAGGACCTCCTCCTGGGTGCGGTATCTCAGCTTGCACTGCCACAGACCCAGGGCGTTCTCCGGGAACTCCGGCGCCCGGCCCGTGACGGCGGTATACCGCTCCAGGATCTCCTTCGGCGTCTCCCCGGCGCAGATCCAGTAGTCCAGCTCGTCGGTCATCGCGCCGTGCCACTGGGTATAGTTGGCCCCGAACACTACGGAGCCGATGCCCGGATTGTTCCAGAGGAAGCCGTAGCCCAGATCCGACAGGTAAAAGGGTACGCTGACCTGGGAATTCCTCTGGGCCAGCTCCAAAACGCACCCCTTCAGGTCCAGGTTGGGCTGCTGGTACTGGCCCATGCCGAAGATCTTCTCCCCGGCCCGGGCTTCGAACCGCGCCGTCACCTCCCAGTCCGCGCCGTGTCCCCTGAACTCACGGGCGGACAGCTTCAGGCTCGGGCTGTGGGGGTTGGCGCCCCGGAAATCACGGTAATATTCCTTCAGGATGGGCTTGTCCCCCGAAAAAAACTCCATCCACCCGGAGCCGGAGACGACGCACCGTATCCGTCCGTTCTCCACCGAGGCGCCGGTGGACGTGAGCTCGGCCCTCGCCCCGTTCTCCGCCGGCTCAAGGCCCTTGTCGAGCCCGGAAAAGCCGGCGTTTTTGGTAGCGCGGACTCTCAGCGCATCCCGGCCCCAGCCCTCGATCCGCACCGTCTCGTTCCCGTCGCGGCACGTGAGCGTCCCGTCCTCTATGCTGAAGATCATCCCTGTCTCTCCTTTCTTCTCCCGGCCCCAGAGGGGCCGCTCCCCTCCTGTACCGTCCCTGTACCATATCTGTACCGTACCTGTACTGTACCTGTACCGTCCCTGTATACCGTCCCTTTTCCGCCTGTCTCCCCGCCGTCAGTCGCTGACGTCGTTGTCCAGCATCACGCCGAAGGTGTACTCCGGGTAGCGCTTTTTCATCTCGGCCACGATCTCGTCGCGGATCTGGTCCTTCCGTTTGGAGGCGAAGTCGATGATGAGGTCGAACCAGACGCTGCCCGCCTCCGTATCCACGTAAAAGCCGTGCATTTGCAGGACCTCCGGATATCCGGCGATGATCTCCCGCAGCTCCTCCTTCATCCGGGCGTATTTCCCCTCCACCGTGTTGGAGGCATAGATCCCGATGGTGAGGAGGATGCCGAATTCGTCAAAGACCTCCCCCATGAGCTTGCGGGTCAGGGCGTGGATCTCCCGGGCCGTCATGTCGTCCGGCACCTCGATATGTACCGAGCCTATGATCTTCTCCGGCCCGTAGCGGTGGAGGGACAGGTCGTAGGCCCCCAGCACCTGGGGGTGCTGGCAGATGGCCGTCTTGAGCTTCACGGAAAGCTGGCTGTCCACCCGGGCGCCGATGATCTGGCCCAGGCTCTCCAGGAGCATCTCCACGCCGGATCTGAGCATGATCACACAGATCCCCGCGCCCAGCCAGCCCTCGATGCTCACGTGCCACACCATGGCCGCGGCCGCGCCCACCAGGGTGGCGAAGGAGATGAGCGCGTCAAACATCGCGTCGGTCCCGGAGGCGATGAGCGCCTCCGAGTTGAGCTTCCGGCCCTGCCGCCGGACGTACCGGCTCAAAAGGAGCTTCGCCCCCACGGCCACGGCGATGATGACGAGGGAGACCGCCGTATAGTGGGTCTGGGAGGGGGAGATGATCTTCTCCACCGACTCCTTCAGGGCGGCCGCTCCGGCGGCCAGGACGATCACCGCCACGGTGACGCTCGTCACATACTCGATCTGCCCGTGGCCGTATGGGTGCTTCCTGTCCGGCTCCTTGCCCGCCAGCTTCGTCCCCACGATGGTGATGACGGAGGACAGGGCGTCCGAGAGGTTGTTGACCGCGTCCATGATGACGGCGATGGAGTTCGTCACGAACCCCACCGCGGCCTTGAAGGCCACCAGGATCAAATTGACCGCGATGCCGATCAGGCTGACACGGACGATTTTTCTGCCGCGCTCCATCACCGCGCCTCCTCAAAGATCTCCGCAAGGCTCTCCGCCACGCATACGTGGGGAAACGCCTCCAGCTCCTCTCTCCCCGCGGTGCCTGTGAGGACCCCCGCGAAGGGCACCCCGGCCCTGGCGGCACATTCGGCGTCCACCGGGCTGTCCCCCACGTAGAGCGCCTCCCCGGGCTCCGCGCCCAGCATCCCCAGCGCCATGAAAAGCGGCTCCGGATGGGGCTTTTCCCGCTCCACCATGTCCGAGCCCACGATCGCGTCCACCAAAGAGACGGCGTGGAATTTCTCCAGGATGGCCCGGATCCTGAAGGAGGCCTTGGTAGTGACGATGGCGGTCCGGACGCCCCGGGCGCGCAGGCTCTCCAGCACGGGGAGGGTGTCCGGGTACAGCTGTGCGGAGTCCACCATCACCTGGTCGGCCTTCTCCATGAAGGCCCGGGTGAATTCCCGGGCCTTTTCCGCGTCGGCGCACCCGGTCAGGCGTTCCAGCGTGGGCCCCAGGCTCAGCCCGATGGTCCGGCGCATCTCCTCCCGCGGCGCCGGCGGGAAGCCCAGCCGCGCAAGGCCCCAGGAGATGCACGTCAGGATCCCCTCGGTCGTGTCCCCCAGTGTGTAGTCGAAATCAAAGATGAGCGCCCGCACCGGACCGCCCCCCTTTCATCAGGATAATCTTTTTACGCTATGGAAAAAGCGGTGATACAACGCTGTTGTACCACCGCTTATGGCAGCGGGAGAAGGATTCGAACCCTCACATACGGAGTCAGAGTCCGCTGTGCTACCTTTACACAATCCCGCT
>CANQPU010000015.1 GCA_947625815.1 uncultured Oscillospiraceae bacterium | reverse complement strand
GAGGACTTCCACAAGATCCGCGGCGACAAGATCGCCATGATCTTCCAGGACCCCATGTCCAGCCTGAACCCCATCGTCCGCATCGGCCGGCAGCTGACGGAGGCCATGCTCCTGAAGGGCAAGATCCGCCAGCGGGAGAGCCGCAAGACCTTCAATACGTACCTGAAGAACCTGTCCGACACCATGGTCAAGTCCGCCAGGGATCCCTCCGAGGCCGCCCGCGCCCCCGAGAGCTGCAAGAAGTTCGACAAGTTCGAGTTCAAGCACATCGAGCTGGAGTCCGCCTACAACACGGCCCACGAGGCCGCCCAGGAGGCCGCCGAGGACATTGACAAGCTGGCCTTTGAGTTGGAGAAGAACTCCGTGGGCAAGGACGCCGCCGACCGCCTGGGCGACATCGTCCGCCAGTCCCGGGAGTCCATCAACAAGTATGTGGTCCCCGAGGCCAAAAAGGATGAGGTCCGGTCCCTGACAGACAAGGCCAGGACCGACTTCCGCCGCAAGGACTATAAGGCGGTGGTGGAGGACCTCCGCGCCATCCGCGCCATTTTGGGGGACGCCATCGGCAAGCCCGTGCCCAACTTCTTCCGTATGGGCTACTACCTGACCTTCTCCGGCCAGCCCCTGCCCGATATGGAGCTGGACGAGCTCAACGCCTTCCTCCGGAAGTACCTGGACGACAATTTCATGCTGGCCTTTATCGCCGACGCCGAGAGGGCCCTGGAGTTCTCCGCCGCCGAGAGCCGCAAGGCCATGGAGGAGGCCATCCGGGAGCTGAAGGCCGCCCTGCCTGTGTTTGCCCGGGAGACCCTGGACAAAAAGGAGTGCGGCGAGACCTTAAAGCGCCTGAACGAGGCCGTTCGCAAGACCATCGACCGCCTGGCCATCACCAAGGACAGCCTGAGCTATACCTTCGCCTCCAGCATGAAGAGCGAGATCGACAACTATTTCCACGGCGTCAAGGCCAACGTCCGCGTCATGCGCAAGTATGACCGGGAGAAGCGCAAGTACGACGCCCTCGTGGCCCGCGGCAAGAAGCCCGACTACGAGCTGGCCGACGCCGCCGTCACCGACCTTGAGCTCATCAAGGGCAACATCGCCCACCTTATCAACAGGCTCTGCGATCACTACGCCCAGCTCCTCAGCGACGCCGGCTCCAGGGACTACCGGAAGGAGACCGTGGCCGTCATCGACTACCTGAAGGAGAACGCCTCCGGCGTGGTGGCCAAGGTCACCCGCCAGATCGCCAAGCACCGGGCCATCAAGCTCATGGAGGAGGTGGGTATCGCCGAGCCCCACAAGCGGTACACCCAGTACCCCTTCGAGTTCTCCGGCGGTATGCGCCAGCGCATCGTCATCGCCATCGCCCTGGCCGCCAACCCCGACATCCTCATCTGCGACGAGCCCACCACCGCTCTGGACGTGACGATCCAGTCCCAGATCCTGGAGCTCATCAACGAGTTGAAGGAGGAGCGTCAGCTCTCCGTCATCTTCATCACCCACGACCTGGGCGTGGTGGCTAATATGGCCGACCGCGTCGCCGTCATGTACGCCGGCAAGATCGTGGAGTACGGCACCAGCGAGGATATCTTCTACCACTCCGCCCACCCGTACACCTGGGCGCTCCTGAGCTCCATGCCGGATCTTGACACCAACGAGAAGCTCAACGCCATCCCCGGCACGCCGCCCAACATGATCTATCCCCCCAAGGGCGACGCCTTCGCGCCCCGGAACCAGTACGCCATGGCCATCGATTTCGAGCGCCAGCCGCCCATGTTCAAGATTTCCGACACCCACTACGCCGCGACGTGGCTTCTCCACCCCGACGCGCCGAAGGTGGACCCGCCGAAGGCCGTCACCGACCGTATCGCCAGAATGAACGCAAGGAGGGAAAAGCATGAGTGAACAGGAGACCCTGCTCCGTGTTGAGCACCTTTGCCAGTATTTCAAGGCCGGGAGCTTCGTGACCAAGGCCGTGGACGACGTGAGCTTCGACATCAAGAAGGGCGAGGTCTTCGGCCTCGTGGGCGAGTCCGGCTGCGGCAAGACCACCACCGGGCGGTCCATCATCAAGCTCTACAACATCACCTCCGGCGACGTGTACTTCAAGGGCATCAGGATCTGCGCCGGCACCCAGAAGCTCAAGGAGGAGCTGAAGGCCTGCAAGGATCCCCAGAGGGCCCAGGAGCTCAAAAAGCAGATCGAGGACGCCAAAAACGACCAGAAGAACTGCGACAAGATGTACTCCCGGAAGCTCCAGGAGGAGACCCGCGCCAAATATGAGCCCCTCATCGAAAAGGCCTCCGGCGAGGAGAAGGCCAAGCTCCAGGCGGAGTACAAGGACGCCATGCGCAAGGCCAAAAACACCCGCCTGGTCACCCAGATCCAGATGATCTTCCAGGACCCCATCGCCTCCCTGGACCCCCGTATGACCGTCCGCGAGACCATCTCCGAGGGCCTGGTCATCCAGGGCGAGCGGGACAAGAAGGTCCTGGACGAGAAGGTCTATGAGATGCTGGAGCTGGTGGGCCTGGTGCGCGAGCACGCCTCCCGCTACCCCCACGAATTCTCCGGCGGCCAGCGCCAGCGTATCGGCGTGGCCCGGGCCATCATCATGAACCCCGAGCTCATCATCGCCGACGAGCCCGTGTCGGCTCTGGACGTGTCGGTCCAGGCCCAGGTCATCAACCTTTTGAACGAGCTGCGCGAGCGCTTCGGCCTCACCATCCTCTTCATCGCCCACGACCTTTCCGTGGTCAAGTATTTCTCCGACCGCATCGGCGTCATGTACTTCGGCAAGATGGTGGAGCTGGCGGACTCCGACGAGCTTTTCGCCCACCCCCTGCACCCCTACACCCGGTCCCTCCTCTCGGCCATCCCGCTGCCTGACCCCATCTATGAGAAGGCCCGGAAGCGCATCACCTATAACCCCCTGGCCGAGCACGATTACACCGTGGATAAGCCCAGCTTCCGTGAGGTCCGTCCCGGCCACTTCGTCCAGTGCAACGAGGCCGAGTACCAGCGCATCATGTCCCAGCTTGCCGGAAAATGAAAGAGAAGCAGCGGGATTTTCTCATCTATCTGGCGGTGGGAGCCGTCATCGCCGCAGCTGTCTTCGCGCTGAACATGAGCCGGGACTATGAGGTCACCAGGTGCGTGTGCGACGGGCTGTTCGTGGCCGCCGCGATGCTTTTGGGCATCGGCGGCATCCGGGGCGTGCGCAACCGGGGCGCCTTTGACGTCACCGGCTACGGCATCAAGACCGCCCTGGAGACGGCCCTCCCGATCCTGCGCCACGGGAACGGGAAGGAGACCATGGGCGATTACCGCCAGCGCAAGGCCGCCGAGCGCAAGAGCGCCCGGGGGATGTTGCTGGCCGGCGCCGTCTACCTGGTGCTCTCCCTCGCCGCCCTGGCCGTTTACAGCCTCGCGTGACCAGAAAAACATTTCCCCGGATCGGGCGGAAATCAGACCGTAAGCCCAGGCCGCCAGTCCGCGTGCCTGGGCTTTTCCCTATCCCCACGGAAAGGAGCTGACGCCATGGGCGCCCCCAAAAACCGATACTGCCCCCGCTGCGGCGAACGCCTGTCGCCCGAAGCGGAGAGCTGCCCCATGTGCGCCCTCCCCGTCCCGCCCCGCAAGGTCCGCCGCCGGCGGGTGACGCTTTTTGTGAAGCTCCTCATCCCCGCCGCGGTCCTCCTGACCGTCGCCGCCGCCGTCCTGCTCCCCCGGCTCCTGCTCACGGACGCGCAGCGCTTCGTAAAGCTCCAGAAGGACCTGCTTCTGGAGCCCGTCCTTTCCGCCCTGCGCGCCTCCGGCCCGAAAAAGGGCGCCGGGACGGCCCTGACCCTCACCGCCGAATCCGCCGACCCGATCCTGGGGGACTATCTGCGCGGCACCTGCGCGGAGCTGGCGTTCTCCTCCGGGGAGGGGGAGCTGGCGGTCCGGGCGGAGGTCACCCTGATGGCCAGCCCCATCCTCTCCGCGGGCGTCACCCGCGACGGCCCCGTTTTCGGCGTCTGGGCGTCCCCGCTGGCGGATCGGTACTACACCGCGGATCTGCCCAAGCTCCTGGGCCGCTTCGGCGTGGAGCTCCCCGACCGGCCGGAGACCCCCGCCCCCGACGGGCGGCTGGCCGCCCGCCTCCTGGAGCGGTATTTCGACCTGGCGGCCTCCCTGGTCCGGGAGGACAACCTGACCGTGGAGAAGGACGCCCGGATCCGCTTTGTGTCCACAGGCGAGACAGCGGACGTCACCCTCTATACCTTCACCCCCTCCGCCGGGGCCGCCCGGGAGCTCCTCAGACTCCTGGCGGACGCGGTGGAGGAGGACGAGGACCTTTTGGAGGTTTTCGCCTATTATCAGGAGCTGCGGGGCTCCGGCGCGGCCGAAAGGGCCGCGCGGAGGGACCTGCTGGCCCTGTCGGACCTCCTCTATGAGCTCTCCGGGGCCCCGTTCCCGGAGGGGGAGGCTCTGCGCTGGACCCTGGCCTCCGCCGCCGGCCTGCCCCGGCAGATCGTGGTGTCGCGGGGCGCCTTCGCCCTGACGCTGGAGCTGACTTTCCGGGACGGAGAGCCCACGTTCTACCTGGGGGCGGAGCCCTGGGACGTGTCTTTGGAGCTGTCCCCGGCCCCCGCCGAGAATGGCGGCGTCGAGCTGCGGTTCACCCTGTCAGCGCCGGAGGCCCGGGTGCTTGAGGACACCGTCTTTACCCTCCGCGTCCGGTCCTGCGGCCTCGTTTCGCCGCCGGAGCTGGAGCGGGAGGACATCACGGACTACTCGGTGATCAGGCTCCTGGCCCTGGCGCGGGAGATCGGGGAGAGCGCGGAGGAGGGTCTGCGCGAGATCCTGGGCGGCATTCCCGATATTTTATATGAGGGCAGGTGAAGAACGTGGAAAATGAACCTCTGTGCGTCCTGACGGACGCCGTCCGCCATTACGGCCGGATCAGGGCCCTGGGACCGGTGTCCCTCACCGTCCGCTCCGGTCAGATCCTGGGCGTGCGCGGCCCGAACGGCGCGGGAAAATCCACGCTCCTCTCGCTCCTGGCCGGGGACGCAAGGCCCGACGCGGGCACCTGCGTCCGCTCTCCCGCCGCTCTGGCCTCCACCTCCTGGGTGCCCCAGGAGCTGAGCCTTTACGAATCCCTCACCGCCCTCCAGAACCTGCGCTTCTGGGGCATCGCCGCCGGCCTGCCCCCGCGGGCGATCCGGGCCCGAAGCCAGTACCTTCTGGAGCGCCTGGGCCTTTCGGACAAGGGGCGGGCGCGGGTGTCCTCCTGCTCGGGGGGGATGAAGCGCCGGCTCCATCTGGCCTCCGCGCTGATGGTCACCCCCGCCCTTCTGCTCCTGGATGAGCCCACCGTCGGCGCGGACGCCGACTCCGCCCGGCTGATCCTGGAGCTTTTGAAGCACCTGCGCTCCCTGGGCGTGGGCGTGGTCCTCATCAGCCACCGCCCGGGGGAGCTGGAGGAGGCGGCCGACCGGATCGTCACCATGGAGGCCGGCCTCATCACCGGGGAGGCCGCGCCATGAGGTCATTTTTTGCCGCGCTCTATAAGGACGTGCGCCTGTTCCTCTCCGGGGCGGGGATCCTGGCGGTCCTGCTGCCCGTCCTGCTCCTCCCGGCCCTCTCGCTGGGCATGGAGGACCTGACCGGCGCCGAGACGCTCCGGAGCTTTCCCGTCGCCGTCCGGGATGAGGACGGGACGGTCATGTCCCGGTCCCTCATCAGCCAGCTGGGGAACATCGACCTCTTTTCCAAAGTCACCGTCATCGACGGCGGCGTTACCGACGGGGAGGCCCTGGCCGGCGGCGCCGCCGCCGTGGTCACCATACCGAAGGACTTCTTCTATCAGGTCTACCGCATGGCCGAATGTCCCGTGGACGTGACCCTCAACTCCGACATGCCCGTTCAAAGCGCGGTGTTCGAGGCCATCTTCCGGTCCGTCATGGGCATCATCCGGGCCAACCACGCCTCCGCGCTGGGCACCTACACCTATGTTTACGGAGAGCTGACGGACGGCCTGATCCGCCAGATGCGCCGGGAGACCGGCGACCGGCTGGCGGTGGACGCCCTGGGCCGCCAGCGGGTCTTTACCTCGCTTTATCCAAGCGACGAGACCGGCGGCCCCGCCGCGGCGCTGACCCGCCGGCTCGCCGCCTGTGTCCTGGGGGTCCTGGCCCTCTTCTTCGCCATCGGCTCGGCCAAGACCGTCCCGGAGGAGCTGGGCCTGGGCGTCCTGCCCCGGCTCCGCGCCTGCCGCCTGGGCGTCGGGGGCTTTGCGGCCTCCAAATACCTGTCGGCGCTTTTGCTGTCCCTCCCGGCCCTCGTCCCCGCGGCGCTGATGACGGGCCTGCCCTTTTTCCGCCTTCTGGGGCTCTATGCCCTTCTCCTCCTGACGGCCTTCTCCGTCATGCTCCTGCTGGCCGCCCTCACCTCCTCCGCCGCGGCCGTCCAGCGGTGGGGCAGTCTCCTTGTGCTGCTCTCCCTGGCGCTGGGCGGGACCCTGTGGCCCGTCTCCTCCCTGCCCGCCGGCCTCCGGGCGCTCCGGTACGCGGCGCTGCCCCGGTATGCCTCCCTGGCTCTTGAGGGGGCGGCGGCGGGGCTGGATCCGGCCGGGATCCTCCGTCTTTTATGCCCCCTCCTTCCGGTCTGCGCCGGGTGCCTTGCCCTGTCCCTTCCCCTCCTCTCCCGGTCCCGCCCTGCCCGCCATACCCCCCTCTCCTCACCCGTTTTTTCCCCTCGGGGGCAGGAAAACGCCGGATCCGTCGGTCTGCCGGGCCGTATCTGCCTGCTCACCCTCTCCCGTATCCGCTTCATGACCGGCGGCTTTGCCGCCCTCGCCGCCTTCCTGGCGGCGGCCCTTGTCTGCGGCGTCGCGGGGGCGTCGGCGGCCTCCGGCCGCGCCACGGCCCTGCGGCTGGGGGTGTGCGATCTGGACCGCTCCGACCTCTCCCGGGAGCTGACGGAGGCCATCGCCTCCGCCCCTGGCGTGGTGCTGGAGGAGGTCGCCCCGGAGAGGGCGGAGACCGCCCTTCTGACCGGGTCCCTCGAGGGGATCCTCACGGTGGGCGCCGGGTACGCCGACGCCCTGCGCTCCGGCGGGGAGACGCCCCTGGAGCTTCGGGCCTCCGCCGCCTCCGTGACGGGTCAGGGGGCTCGGGAGATCGTGGCCGGCGCGGTGATGGTCCAGCTCCGGTCCTGTGAGGCCGTGGCCGACGCCGGGAGGCTCCTGGGCCGGGAGCTGGCCCCGGAGGAGATCCCGGCGCTGCGCGGGGCCATTGCCGACGCGGCGGCGGCCCTGCCGGAGCTTTATCGCATCACCCGCACCTCCGCCCTGGCCCCCGCCGACCCCTTCGCACCCAGTCCCATGGCCTTTGCCGCGCTGGCGGCCCTCTTCACCCTGCTCACCGCCGCCGCCTTTACCGCCTCCGCCGACGCCCGCGCGGTCCGCCGGAGGCTCTTTGCCCTGCGGGGAGGGCGGGTGATGTCGGCCCTGACGGACCTTCTGAGCCTGGCGGCGCTGGGGCTCCTCACCGTCTTCGCGGTGCTGCTCCCCGCGGGCCCCGGACCGGAGACGGTCCTGCCCGCCGTGCTGACGGCGCTGTGCATGGCCGCCCTCTCCGTGGCCGTGACCCGCTTCGGCGCGGCCGAGGGGCGCGTGGACGCGCTGGCGCCGCTGCTGGCCGTGCTCATCTGTCTGGCGGGCGGGTGCTTTCTGGACCTCTCCGCCCTGTCGCCGGCGCTGGAGAAGCTCACGGCCCTCTCCCCGGCGGGGCTGGCGGTGAGGGCCTTTGCCGGGAGCGTCCCGGCCGGGGCGCTGCTGGCCGGGGAGACGGCCCTCTTCTCCCTGGCGGCCTTCAAAAAATGATCCGCGCGGTCAAACCCCGCCGTTTGAGAAACTTTTTTCAAGCTTTACAAAAAATTCACCCTTGCGCCGGGGGAAAAACTATAATAGTCACTGTCCAAATAAATTGCTAAAGGGGAGACAGTCCATGGCCGAAAAAATACTTGTGGTGGAGGACGACGTGAACATCGCCGAGCTCCTCCGGCTCTATCTGGAGCGGGAGGGCTTCCGGGCCGTTATCGCCCACGACGGGATGAAGGGCGTGCAGGAGTTTGAGCGGGAGAGGCCGGATCTGGTGCTCCTGGACATCATGCTCCCCGAGCTTGACGGCTGGGGCGTGCTGCGTAAGATCCGCGCCCAGGCCGAGACGCCGGTCATCATGCTCACGGCCAAGGGCGAGACCTTCGACAAGGTCACGGGCCTGGAGATGGGCGCCGACGACTACATCGTCAAGCCCTTTGACATGAAGGAGGTCACGGCCCGCATCCGGGCGGTCCTGCGCCGGTACGGCGGGGAAAAGGGCGAGGGCGGCAAGCGCCGGCTGGTCTTTGACAAGCTGATCATCGACATGGACGCCTTTGTCCTCACGGTGGATGGGAAGCGGGTGGATATCCCGCCGAAGGAGATGGAGCTCCTCTACCACCTGGCCCTGTCGCCCAACCGGGTCTATACCCGCAATCAGCTGCTGGACGAGGTGTGGGGCTTTGATTACTTCGGGGACTCCCGCACCGTGGACGTACATATCAAGCGCCTCCGCGAGAAGCTGGAGGACGTATCCCCCCAGTGGACGCTGAAGACCGTCTGGGGCGTGGGGTACAAGTTTGAGCTGAAGACCCCGGAGGAGGCGGCGAAGACGCCGGGGGACGCCACATGAGGGCCTTTTTCCGGAGCGTCTATGTCAGGAATTTCATCACCATCGTCCTCCTCTTTTGCGTGAGCTTCTTTATCCTGGGCATGGCCTTTGCCGGCATGAGTTACAGCTTCATCCTCCGGGAGCGCAGCGAGAGCATGGTGGAATCGGCCCAGACCGCGGGCGTGATGCTCCGGTCCTACGCCCAGGCCGGGCAGGACATGGAGGGCATCAACATGAAGGCGATCCTCTCCTGGATCTCCCGGATGTCCGGCTATCACACGCTGGTGACGGACAGCGAGGGGCGGATCCTCAACTGCTCGGACAGGGACCCGGGCTGTCCGCACCTGGGCAGGACCGTCCCCTCCCAGACCGTGGCGGCGGTGAACCGGGAGGGCATCTACCGGGGCTTTTCCAACCTGAACGGGAATTTTGAGCGCAGCCGCTTCGTGGTGGGCATCGCCCTGCCCGCCGGAAGCTCCGGGTATATCTTCGTCTCCGACGAGGCGGGGCGCATGAGCGGCATCTGGCGGGGCTTCGCGGAGATCTTCCTGTTTGCCGCCGCCGTGGTGGTGCTGTTGTCCTTCGCGCTGGCCTTCTTCGTCATCCGGAAGCTGAGCCGGCCCATCAAGGAGATGTCGGACGCGGCCAGGAGCTACAGCCGCGGGGACTTCACGCCCCGGGTCCACACCGGCGACCGGCACGACGAGGTCTCGGAGCTGGCCCGGGCCTTCAACGTGATGGCCGACTCCCTGGAGCGCAGCGAGAAGAGCCGCCGGGAGCTCATCGCCAACGTGTCCCACGAGCTGAAGACCCCCATGACCACCATCTCGGGCTACGCCGACGGCATCCTGGACGGCACCGTGCCGCCCGAGCGGGAGGCGGAGTGCCTCCAGATCATCTCCTCCGAGACGAAACGGCTCTCCAGACTCGTGCGGGGGATGCTGGACATGAGCCAGATCCAGTCCGTCACCCCCATGGAGCTCCAGCGCCGGTCCTTTGACCTTTTGGAGGTGGTCTGCCAGAGCCTTCTGAGCCTGGAGCAGAAGATCACCTCCCGCGGGCTGGATGTGGAGACGGTCCTCCCCGAGGACGCCGTCTATGTCTCCGGCGACGCGGACGCCATCACCCAGGTGGTCCACAATCTTCTGGACAACGCCGCCAAATTCGCCTCGCCCGGCTCCACCATCACCGTCAAGCTCTGGCGGGAGGAGGGGAGGGCCTTCGTCTCCGTGGCCAACCGGGGCGAGACGATCCCCAAGGAGGAGCTGCCCCGGATCTTCGAGCGCTTCCACAAGACGGACGCCTCCAGGAACCGGGACCGGGACGGCGTGGGCCTGGGGCTTTATATCGCCAAGACCATCCTGGACAGCCACCAGAGCTCCATCTTCGTATCCAGCAGGGACGGGATCACCACCTTTGCCTTCGACCTGCGCCTGGCCGGGGGCAAAAACGGAGAGCCGCGGGAGAATTGATTGTTTACAAAATGTATATAGTTTGTTCACAACTTGCTTGTATACATATGTATAATGAAAGATGAAGCGATTCCTCCACAATCACGGCGATATCCCCCAATATCGCCGGAAGCTTCGGCGGATATCTCCCAATCCGTCTTTCTCAGCGCAAGCTGAGTGTTTCTCCCTCATTTTTTGCGGAAATGCCCCATCCTTTCGGATGGGGCATTTCTGGAACTGTCGAAAAAAGCCCCGCGGGGCTTTTTTCGACAAGGGGAACGTGCGGAAGACCCGGCGTGAATTCTGCGGAATTCACGCCGAATTTTCCTGCTGTCGCCCTGCGCGCGCCTTGGGGCACACTTGGGCGACAAAAGGGATTTTTCCGACGTACATGCCGCCGGAAAAAATTGAAACCGAGTTTTTTGCAAGCTGGGAAATGCCCCATCCTTTCGGATGGGGCATTTCTGATGCGGTGGGGAAAGGCCGCTCGGTTTTTCCGGCGGGGGTGCGCGTGGGGCTTATGCGCAGAAAAGGTGGCTCAGGGCGGCGATGAGGGCGCAGACGGCGGCGCCCAGGGCGGCGGGGAGGAGGGCCGAGAGGACCGTCCATTTGAGGCTGCCCGTCTCCTTTTTGACGGTGAGGAGCGTGGTGGTGCAGGGCCAGTGCATGACGGTGAAGAGGCAGGTGCAAATGGCCGTGGTCAGGGTCCAGCCGTTGGCCGTCAGAAGCTCCCGCAGGGCGGCGGTCCCGGCGCCCCCGCTGAAGGCGCCGGAGGCGGAATAGGCCATGATGATGATGGGGATCACCGTCTCGTTGGCCGGGAGTCCCAGGAGAAAGGCGGTGAGGATGACCCCGTCCATCCCCAGGAAGCACCCCACCGGGTCGAGGAACCCGGTGACGAGGGAGAGAACGGACTGCCCGCCGATGTACACGTTGGCCGTCAGCCATATGAGCAGGCCCGCCGGCGCGGCCACGGCGGCGGCCCGGCCCAGGACGAAGAGGGTCCGATCCAGCAGGGAGCGCACCAGCACCTCGCCCACCTTGGGCGCGCGGAAGGGGGGCAGCTCCAGCGTGGGGGAGGAGGCGTCGCCCTTCAGGAGCGTGCGGCTGAGGAACCGGGACAGGAGGAGCGTGGCGGCCACGCCCGCGACGATGAACAGGGTCAGCACCCCCGCGGCCAGAGCGGACCGGAGGAGGCCGCCGGCGCCCACCATGAAGATGGTGATGAGGGAGATGAGGATGGGGAACCGGCCGTTGCAGGGCATCAGGGAGTTGGTCACCGTGGCGATGAGGCGCTCGCGCCGGGAGTCGATGATGCGGCAGCCCACCACGCCGGCGGCGTTGCACCCCAGGCCCATGGCCATGGTCAGGCACTGCTTCCCGCAGGCACCGGACCGCCGGAAGCTGCTGTCCAGGTCGAAGGCCACCCGCGGGAGATACCCCAGGTCCTCCAGGAGGGTGAACATGGGGAAGAAAATGGCCATGGGCGGGAGCATCACGGAGACCACGTAGCTCAGGACCCGCCAGACGCCCAGGATGAGGGCGTCGTGGAGCCACCCCGGCGCGCCGAGAGCCAGGAGGCCCCGGCTCATGGCGTCGCCCAGCTTTTCAAAGAGGGCGTAGAGCCAGTCGGAGGGGGCGTTGGCGCCCTTGAGGGTGATGAAGAAGATGAGCGCCATGAGGCAGAGCATCACCGGGATGCCCGTGAGGGGCCGGGTCAGGAGCCGGTCGAGCCGGAGCTGCCTTTGGTCATAGGTCTGCCCGCCGGAGACGCACTCCCGGCAGATCGACCCCGCGCTCCGGTAGATCCCGGCGATGAGCTCATCCCGCAGGCCCGCCCGGTCGAGCCCGGAGGCCTCCAGGCGGCTCAGGGAGGCCTCCAGGAGGGGCTTGATCTCCGGATGCTCCGCCAGATCCAGGCCCAGGGACGCTTTCACGGCGGCCAGAAGCCCCCCGTCGCCCTCCAGGAGCTTGAGCGCGGCGAAGCGGGGATTTATCCGCCCGTCCAGCAGGTTCTCAAGACGCAGCTCGAGGCCGTTGAGCTCCCGCTCGATGGTCTCGCCGTATTTGACGGTATAGGCGTATTCCCGGGGGGTGAAGTCCGCCACCGCCCGCCTCAGGTCCTCCAACCCCCGGCCTCTCCTGGCCGCCATGCCCACCACGGGCACGCCAAGGCGCCTTGACAGGGCCTCCAGGTCCACCCGGATCCCCCGCTTCTCCGCCTCGTCCAGAAGGTTCACGGCCACGATGACGTTGGGCGTCACCTCCAGGATCTGCAGGGTCAGGTTCAGGTTCCGCTCCAGCGCCCCGGCGTCGCAGACCGTGATGACCAGGTCCGCGCCCCCCAGGGCGATGGCGTCCCGGGCCGCCTCCTCCTCGGCGGAGCCGGCCCGGAGGGAGTAGGCGCCGGGGATATCCACAAGCCGGTAGGTCCGCCCCCCGTACTGATAGGTCCCGGCGGCGGAGAGGACCGTTTTCCCGGACCAGTTGCCCGTGTGCTGGTGGAGACCCGTGAGGCCGTTGAAGACGGTGGATTTGCCCACGTTGGGGTTTCCCGCCAGCGCGGCGGTGCGGAAGGCCGCGCCCTCAAATCCGCTGTCGGCCGCGGCCCTCCGGCCCACGGAGCGTAATGTAAGTCCCATGGCAGTCCTCCTAATTCAGCTGGATGCCCCCGGCGTCGGAGGAGCGCAGGGCGATGACGGAGCCGCGGATGAGATAGGCCCGCGGGTCCCCCGAGGGCGCGGAGAACAGGCACTCCACCCGGGCCCCGGGCGTGAAGCCCAGGTCCATGAGCCGCGCCCGCAGCTCCCCGCCCCAGCGCACCCGCGAGACGATTCCCGCGCCCCCCTCCGGCAGGGAGTCAAGCGTAAGATCCATAACAAGCTATCCTTTCCTGAATGTGCTATGCCATTCTATGCGCTGAGGGAGGGATGGTGAAGGCAGACGGCCGCGGCGGGGCGATTTGCTCTTGAAAGTACCGGGGAAAACGGCTATAATGTCCTTGCCTCTATCAAGGACGAGGGGGGATTCTTTATGGTCAAAAAAACACCGAAGCAGTGGGCCGTGTGGTTTTTCGTGCTCAACCTGGGGCTCATCGCCACCGCCGCGGGCATCGCGCTCTTCAAATCGCCCAACCACTTCGCCATGGGCGGCACGTCGGGGCTGGCCGTCATCATGTCGGCGCTTTGGCCGGGACTCAACGTGTCCGGGGCCATGTTCATCATCAACGCCGTCCTCATCGCCGTGGGCTTCCTCTTTCTGGGCCGGAGCTTCGGCTGGGGGACGATCTACGCCTCCGTGGCCCTGTCGGTGTATGTGGCGCTGTTCGAGTGGCTCGTGCCCCTCTCCGCGCCCCTCACAGACGACGCGCTCCTGGAGGTGCTCTGGGCGGTCATCCTGCCCGGCGTGGGCACGGGGCTGGTGTTCAACATCGGCGCCTCCACCGGCGGGACGGACATCATCGCCATGATCCTGTCCAAGCGGACCTCCCTGGAGGTGGGCAAGGCGCTGCTGGTGCCCGATTTTGCCATCACCGCCTGCACGTTCTTCATTTTCGACGTAAAAACGGCGCTTTACAGCCTGACGGGCCTGCTCATGAAGGTGTTTTTGGTGGATATCGTCATCGACGGCATCAACTCCCGGAAATACTGCACCATCATCTCCTCCCATCCGACGGAGGTCAAGGACTATATCCTCACCACGCTCCGCAGGGGCGCCACCATCACCCGCGCCGAGGGCGCCTTCACGGGAAAGGCGGAGGTCATGATCACCACGGTCCTCACCAGGAGGCAGGCGGTGTACCTGAGAAACTACATCAGGAGCATCGACGCCCACGCCTTTATCACCATGGTCAACTCCTCCCAGATCATCGGAAAGGGCTTCCGGGAGATATGAAAAAGCCAATCGGACAAAAAAGCCCGCCGGACCGAGAAACGGTCCGGCGGGCTTTTATATGCCGGGAGGGGGCTTTTCTGTCAGCCGAGGAGCTTTTCCAGCCGGCGGCTGTCGGCGTTGGGGAGCAGGGCGCGCAGATGGGAGAGGATCCGCTCCCGGGACTCCCGCGGGTCCGCGCCGTAGGCGGAGGTCACGGGTTCGGGGCCGAGCAGGGCCTCCGGCGTGGTGAACCGGGCAACCCCCCAGCCGTAGGGCCGGCCGTGCCGGTCCAGGGAGTAGACGAAATCGGCGACGCACAGGTAGGTCTGCATCTGAAGGCGCGTAAGGGAGGTGTCAAAGCCCTCCCGCCCGCAGAGCTCCTTCAGCTCCGGGGACAGGACGGCGCCCCGGCGGGCCACGGCGTCGTAAAGGTCCCGGTCCCGGATGGGGGCCAGCCCGTCGTCGAACCGGGCGTCAAAATCATAGCCGTCCCGGCGGAAGTTGGCCAGGTCCGGGAACCACTCCCGGCTCACGAAGCCGGCTTTTTTCTGGAAGAGCTTGCCGTAGACGCACCGGCCGCTTCTGGCGGCCGGGCCCTTCCACTCCCAGGGGCCGTCCGTGTCCTTGGCAAACCAAAGCTCCTTCGGACAGCACTCCTCCACGGAGAAGCCGGGGATGGGGTTGGCGAAAAAGGGGAGAAAGCCCACCTCGGTCACCAGGTCCAGAAGCTCCTCAGGCGAGCGGACAGGCGGAAATCGTGGGGACATAGGGACCCTCCGTTCAGTGAACGCCCGCGCAGGCGGACTCGATGAGATCGCAGATGTTGGCGGCGGCGTTGCGGGGCAGGACGGAGTGCTGCCGCTGGATCATCTCCGCCCGGGCGGAGCCCGCGAGCAGCCGGTCACAGGCCTCCGCCAGCTCGGTCCGGGGGTTGGTGACGGGGATACACAGGCCGTTCCGGGCGAAGAACTCCATGTTTCGGGTCTCACAGCCGGGGATGGGGGTGATGTGGATCAGGGCCGTGCCCACGGCGGCGGCCTCGGTGGAGGAGAGCCCGCCGGGCTTAGAGATGAAGATGTCGGCGCAGCGCATGTAGTCGGCTATGTGGGGGGTGAAGGAGATGATCTCACAGGTCCCGCCCAGCTCCTTCGTCAGCTTTTCATAGAGCGGCTTGTTGCTCCCGCAGATGACGGTGATGCGGGCGCTGTCGCCGAAGTGGCCTGTGAGCGCCCGGACGGAGGCGTCCAGATGCCCGGCGCCGATGCTCCCGCCGGCCACCAGGATGTGGCGGAGCCCGTCCTCAAGGCCCAAAAGCTCCCGGGAGGCCGCCTGACTGCCGCCGGCGGTGAATTCCCGCCGGACGGGGATCCCCAGGGGGACGATTCGCTCCTCCGGGATGCCCCGGGAGACAAATTCGGCGGTAAATTCCGGGGCGGGGGTGATGTAGTAGTCGCAGTCCGTCTCCTCGGTGAAGGGGATGCAGGCATAGTCCGTGGCCACGAAAAACGTGGCGGGAACAGCCATCCCGCGCCGCTTCATGTTGGTGACGATCTCCGCCGGGAAAAGGTGGGGCATGATGATGGCGTCGCAGGGGTGAGCCAGGAGGTACTTTTCCAGGATGGGGGCCATGGCCCGGTTTATGTAGTAGACCGGGGACCGCCCCGGAAGCCGCCGGACGGCGTTCCCCAGGGCGTAGACCGCCCCGAAGGCGGAGGGGACCCGCTGCGCCAGGGAGATGTAGGCGTTGTTGACGTTGTGGGAGGTCCGCTCCCCCCGCAGAGTATAGGGATCCAGAAGCGTCACGTGGTGGCCCCGGGCCAGCAGCTCCTGCTCCACGGCCCTGCCGGCGGAATCGTGTCCGCCGCCGGTGCCGCAGGAAAGTATCAGCGCATCCATAAAAGCTTTACCTCAAATTTCTCTTTTTCCTCATGGCCCAGGACAAGCCGCAGGCATACGAGCGCCACGTCAAACAAAAAGCTGGCCAGCACGTCCGCCCGGACGGGGCAGATCAGCATCGCGATGCCCGCGATGACAAAGGCGGCGATGGTCCGATAATAGTGGGGGTAGATCTTGATCACCACGGAGAAGAAGATGAAGGACGCCGCCAGAATGGCCAGGGGCCGGGTGTAGGGGAAGAGGCCCAAAAGGCACCCGAAGGTGACGGCGATGCCCTTCCCGCCGCGAAAGTCATAGAAGACAGGCAGGACGTGGCCCACCACGGGCGCGGCGATGATGACCGGCATGGCCCAGTCCCGCAGCCCCGGCACGAACCGGGCGCAGAAGACCGGGAGGGCGCCCTTGGCCAGCTCGCAGACGAGCGTCAGCGTCCCGCACCAGAAGCCGCCGTATTTGTAGGCGTTGGTAACGCCGGGATTTCTGTCGGCGCTCTCGGCGTACCGCTTCCGGACGCCAAAGAGCCCGCCGAAGACGTTGGCATACAGGACGCTGCCCGATAGATAGCACAGCACAATATAAAATACCGTTTTTCCCATACCTTGTTCCCCCATGCGCGCTGCCGGCTGTTTCTTTCTCCCACGTCCGCGTTCCCGCCCGACAAGACGGAAACGCGGCGGCCGAAAATCATATAGGATCTCCACGCGCAGGGCTATTATAGCACATTGTGCCGACACAATCAAGATGTCCGCGCCCGGTTCCCGCGCAATGAGCGGGACGGATCAGAGGGCCCGGGTCGGGACCGGCGCCTGGATCTGTAATTCAACGACACCGCTCTCCGCAAGCTCCGCTCGGAAAGCGTGAAGAACGTGAAGCAGACCAGCGGGTGCGTGTTGCTGGCGAACGTGGGAAAATTTTAAAAAACCGGAACCAAACCCGCGCGTTTGTCGACATAATAGGTGAAGGGACCTTCGAAAAGGGGCGTGGAGCTGTGGGAGAAAATGAGATCATCGAGCTCTTTTGGTCGCGGGACGAGACCGCCATTGTTGAGACTCAGCGGGAGCTGGGTGGGTATCTCACAAAAATCGCCCAAAATGTGTTGGGCAGTCCCGAAGACGCGGCCGAGTGCGTCAACGACACGCTCCTGACGGCCTGGCAGTCTATTCCACCCCAGAGACCGCAGTCCCTGGCGGCGTTCCTTGCCAGCGTGGTCCGGCGGCGGGCCATTGACCGGCTCAAGAGCGAGACGAGACAGAAGCGCCGTCCGTCGGAGGGGCTGGCGTCCCTGGCCGAGCTGGAGGAGTGCGTGCCGGACGGGGCGGGGGCGGAGCTGTGCGACAGGCTGGCGCTCTCAGAGGCCATAAACGAATACCTGCGGCGCCTCTCACCGCTGTCCCGGCGGGTGTTCGTGGGCCGGTACTACTATATGGACTCACTGGATGAGATAGCCCGGTACTGCGGCATTGGCGCGGGGCGGGTCAAGAGCCTGCTTTTCCGCATAAGGCGCGGGCTCCGGGACTATCTGACAAAGGAGGAATTGATGTGAAAAATATGGATATTCTGGAGGCCCTGGAGGGCCTGGACAGTCGCACCCTCCGGGAGACGGACGAGCTGAGGCGGGCGAAAAAGAAAAGGAACGGCATCTTCGCCCGCTGGGCGGCTCTGGCGGCTTCTCTTACGGTGATCGTGGGCGTCACGGCCCTGGCGCTGCCGAAGCTCATGACGGGCAACGACACGCCCGATCACTCCGACGCGGACCCGACTTACGACAGCTACTACGACACAGTCCCCGGCGACCCGGAGACCGGCGAGACACAGGGCCTTCCGGAAACACCAAAAGAGCCCGCGACTTCGGACAAATATGGCTCACTCCCGGAGCTTCTGGCGTATCTCTCTCGCCATGACGACCACGGGAGCGGGGACAGTCAGGGATACAAGGGCGGGTCCCTTGCTTCTCCTCAGGTGGACTCCGGCGCAAAGGCCCTGGCTTGGGGTGGGTATGTGTACTATGTCAGCGATTGCACGCTCTATGTGGCCTCAGTCGCCGGCGGGCCCGGAAGGGCGGTGCAGCTGGACGCGGCGGTCCAGTCGCTTTTCCTGGTGGGCGGCCAGGATCTCCCGAAGCTTGTGGCCGTGGGGGACCGGCCCATGGAGCCGGGCCCGGTGGAGGGCACATTTGACGACACCCCCTGGGCCATGGCGCAGACATTGGATCTGACGGATCCGGCCTCCCCGGCCGTCGTCGGGACCATCCGCCAGAGGGGCAGCCTGAAGGCGGCGATGCTGGACGACAGCGGAAAATACGTGACCCTGGTCACTACCGGCGGCCAGTGCGCCTGCGGCTGGACCGACATCACCGGCCAGGAGGGCTTTGTACCTGAGACCATCATTGACGGCCAGGAGCTCCCCCGCGGGGAAGAGGACATCCTCATCCTGGGTGAGCCCACACGCGTAAGCTGGGCGGCGGTCACCACCTTTGCCCCCGGCGGGGAGACCCGGAGCCGGGTGCTCTATGGCAACATCGACACCATTCACTACGGTCCCGGATTTCTGGCGGCGGAGTGCGGGTATGAGGAGGCCACCGAGCTCTACTTCTTCACACGCGGTGAAAACGTGCGCTACCAGGGTCGGCTGGGCCGGGATGAGCTGGGGGACGCCCGGTTCCTGTCGGTCTCCATCCGCGACGGACTCTACCTGGCCGCCGGTGAGATGGGCCGGGGCCTGGCCGCCTGGACATATGACCCGGAGGGGGGCACGGAGCGTGTGACATACAGCCTGGAGGGCTTTAATGCTCCCATGCTTGTTGACGTGGTCTGGGAGGAGGACCGGGCGTTGCTGACCGTGGAGAATAGCGGCAATCGCCTGGTGGGCGCCAGGGTGCTGACGCTGGAGCTCAAGGATCTTACATTTTCCGACACGGGCCTCTCCCTGGAGCAGGTCAACGGGATCGACGGTCTTGTCTGGATCAGCAACCCCATGGGCGAGCTCAGCGCGTTCATCCCGCTGGGCGGTGGGAAATATCTCAGGTACGACGGTACACCCCGGAGCTTCGATCTTATCTCCATCGGTGAAAACGGCGCAGCGGTGGAGGCCGCGGAGCTGGGTAAGCTTCCTGAAGGAGGCCGCTACGACTTCACCTGGCGGCTCTACGAAGACGGGACAGTTGGCATCCTGACCATGTTTCCAGATGAGGATGGCCGGTTCAACCGTGCCTCCTGGTCCTGGCGGGTATACCGGCTTGACGCGCAGGCCGGGACGATGGAGCTTGCCGGGGAGTACGCGCTGGACATCGCCGGCGCGTTTGGGAGCGTCCACGAGCCAATGGAGATCGACGGGCAGCGGTACGTGGCTACCTCCGGCGGACTTGTCCGCGTTGAGTAAGACGATTTGATCGAAGACAAAAGAGAGGTCCCCCATGTGAGGACCTCTCTTTGCGCGTTGGATAACTACGGCCCTTTCATTGGCCGCCCCGCTGCGGTCCGACCTTGACAAGGCAAATAAGACCATCTCCGTCACCAAACAGTATAACCGTAACCCCGACGGCACACTCGCCCTTACCGAGCCAAAAACCGAGACATCCATCCGCCAAGTCTCCATTCCCCAAACCGCTGTGGACCTTCTCAAAGAGGAACACGCCAAGCACCCGGACAACAAGTATATGTTCCCGTCGCCCAAGACCGGCACGATGTTTGACCCGGATTCCTTCCGACATACCTTCGCGACCTTGTCTCTGAAAAACGGAGTGGATGTAAAGACTTTATCCAACGCCCTCGGTCACTACTCCGCCGGCTTCACCCTGAACACCTACACCCACGCCACCCGCCAGATGCAGGACAAGGCCGCCGAGACGATGGGGAGCTTCATGGAGCAGATAATGTGAGACTATACACCAAAAGCACCGGGCGCGTCCTGCCCGGTGCTTTTGCGTCCTGTTCCGTAGTGGGTCAGTGTGTGGGTCAGCCGGTTGACCCACTATTTGACCCACATCTTTTCGCGCAAAAACATAACAAAAATCCCCGAAATCTTGCGATTTCGGGGATTTTTTGGAGCTGCTACCCAGATTCGAACTGGGGACCTCATCCTTACCAAGTGGTTCGGAGCCTTAAATCCCTTGCGCCGCAACGATTTTTGGCCCTTTCCGGTCCAAAAATACGGGAGCAAGAGTGCTGTTAAGTTCACTGTTTCCACCCGGTGATTTTCCCGTGTGGGTCAAAGTGTGGGTCAGGCCATCGCCGTTGGCAGCTATTCAGAATCCGAATTTGTGTCACCACTGGTGACACAAATTCATAGTGCTCGCACAAGTGCTTTTCTCCCTTCTGCCGAACAACTTCTTCTCGACTTTCCATTCTCTCTGCGGTATTGTGTGTTGCCAAAGGGGGAAATGACAATGGTCAGCATCATCAATGAACTTTATTATGGCAATATCCGTCCGGTCGAGCAAATGGGCGGGCTCACGGCGGAAGCGGCGGTTATTATGAAACGGGTACATGAGAACGAGGACAAGCTTGAAGCGAGCCTCGACGAGCAGGAGAAGGAATTGCTTCAAGCCATCCAGAATGACCGTCTCGAGGTCACTTGCCTCATCGAGGAAAAACGCTTCCGCGAAGCCTTTACGCTTGGGGCGAAATTGATGGCCGAAATCCTCACAGGAGGCCCTCAATAATTGCGGGGGACCCCCTGCAATTTTGGGGAGGGGAATAGTATTAACAAGACGTAGAGCAACAAATATAAAGCCCCTTCGCCGTTCATCCCTTTGGCTTGGGGAAGGTCACGGTTACGGTGGTGCCGGAGGGGGAGCTTTTTAGGTCGATGCTCGCAGAGTGGAGCTGGGCGGCGTGCTTGACGATGGAGAGGCCGAGGCCGGTGCCGCCGCGGGCTTTGGAGCGGCTTTTGTCGACGCGGTAGAAGCGCTCGAAGACGCGGGGCTGGTGCTCCGGGGGAATGCCGATGCCGGTGTCGGAGACGGTGAGGGTAATTTTGTCCGCTTCGTTCTTTACGGAAACAGCGACGCTGCCGCCGGGGCGGTTATATTTGATGGCGTTGTCCGTGAGGTTGTAAACGATGGAGGCCAAAAGCTGGGGAATGCCGGTGATCTCCGCGCTCTCGCCAGTGAGAGTGACGCTGACGTTGGCCTTTTCCGCCTCAGCGCTGAGGGCTTTGACGGCCTCCCCGGCGATGGCGTAGAGGTCGCAGGGTTCGCGCTTCATGTCCGCCGCGCCCTCGTCCAAGTGGGAGAGACGGATGATGTCCTCAACCAATCGCGTCATCCGCTGGGCCTCGTTGTAGATGCGGGCGTAAAACTCCTGCCGGTCGGCGTCCCGGACCATGCAGTTCATCAAAAGCTCCGCGCTCCCGGCGATGGTGTGGAGGGGCGTTTTCAACTCGTGGGACACGTTGGCGGAGAACTCCCGGCGGAGGGTCTCCCGCTCATGCCGCTCTGTCACGTCAATCACCAGCACCACCGCGCCGGAGACCTTATTCTCCGACAGCACCGGGCTTGCCAAAAGCTCGTATTTCCGGCCTTTGAACTCTATGGACCGCTCCCCGTGGCGGCCATCCAGTGCGTCACGCACAAGCTCGGACAGCTCCGGGCCCCGGTTCACCGAGAGAACGTCCCGGCCAAGGCAGGATTTGCCGGCGTCGAAAATCTCCCGCGCCGCCCGGTTGATGGACAGAACCACGCCGCGGGAGGTGAGCAGAATCATCCCCTCCGCCATATTCTCCGTGATGACCTCCAGCTCCTTCTGCTTTTGAAGGAGCTTTTCGCTTTGCAGGGCGATTTCCCGCTGCTGGGTGTCGATGCGGTGAAAGAGGGGCGCCAGCTCATCAAAGCCCTCGTTTTTCAGCGGCTCGTCCAAGTTGAGCGCGTTTAAGGGCTTCACAATTTGCCGGGATAAGCGCGACGCCAGAAAGAGCGACAGGGCGAGGGCGACGATGACAATGACGATCATTGGTTCCAACATCCCCATGATGAGGGTCAAAATGGAGTTTTGAGACACCGACAGCCGCAAAACCGTGCCGTCCGGGAGCCGCTGGGCCCGGTAGAAGGCCCGCTCCGTGAGAGTGGCGGAATACCGGGAACTCTCGCCCGCGCCGCTTTCCAGAGCCTCACGAATTTCCTCCCGCTCCAGATGGTTTTCCATCTCTCCGGCGTCGGCGTCGCTGTCAAATAAGACTTCGCCGTTTTTGCCTACCCAAGTCACACGAAAACGCTCGGTGTCAAGGCCCTCAAAATAGCCCATGCCCTCTTGGGACACGGCGTGGGCGGCAAGCTCCGTCTCCGCGCGAAGCTGATCGGCCTGCACCGCGGAGAAATAGTCGTAGAGCACCCACAGAAAAAGCACCGCCGAGGCCAGGAACACCCCCACGGCGGCAAGACTGATGGCGCGAAAAATGCGCTTTGTCACGGTTTTGCCTCCCATCTGTACCCCACGCCCCGGACGGTGGCCAGCATCTCCCCGCATGCGCCCAGCTTGGAGCGCAGCGTCCCCACATGGACGTCCACGGTCCGGGTCTCACCCTCGTAAGCCGCGCCCCAGACGGTATCAAGGAGCTGCTCGCGGGTGAACACCGTGCCGGGGGAGACCATCAGGGCCTTTAAAAGATCAAATTCTTTAAGGGTAAGCTCGATTCGCTTGCCGTCCACGGTGACGGTGTGTTCCCGCACATTCACGGTGAGGCCGCCGGATTGGAGCACGTCCTTGTCCTCCCTCGTCCCGATCCTGCGGAGCACCGCCTTTACGCGGGACACCATCTCCATCATACCGAAGGGCTTGGCGAGGTAGTCGTCAGCCCCCAAATCGAGACCCAGCACCTTGTCAAACTCCGTCCCCTTGGCCGTGGCCATGATGACGGGTATCTCCGAGGTGGCGGTATTCGACCGGAGGCGCTTTAAAATCTCGATACCGTCCTCGCCGGGGAGCATGATGTCCAGTAGCACAAGGTCCGGCTTTTGTCCATGAATGGCCTCCCAAAAGGATACCCCGTCGGGAAAGCCCCGCGCCTCCAGCCCCGCCGCGTTCAGCGCGTAGACCATCAGCTCCCGGATACCGGTATCGTCCTCCACGCAGTAGATCACCGAAAACACCTCCCTTACCGACCATTATAAAACATCAAGGTAAAATTCAAAATCAAGCCGTTGTAAAATGTTTGTAAAGTCTACCTATTCCGGCTCCTTCTCTCCCGTGACGGCGTAAAGCACCCATTTCGCGATATTCACGGCGTGGTCGCCCATGCGTTCCAAATACTTTGCCACCATCAGCAAATCAAGCGCCGCCTCCCCGTCCGCCTCCGGCCCGCGAAGCGTACCGATGAGGGCGCTTTTGATGCGGTTAAAGTGCCCGTCCACCACGTCGTCATAGTCGATGACGGCCCGCGCCAGTTCCCTGTCGCTTTTCACAAAGGCGTCGATGCTGTCCGTCACCATTTTGATGGTGGCCAGGGCCATATCGTGGATGTTGAGGCCGTTTTGCCCCGCGGTGATATGTCCCATGGAGACGATCTCCGCGATGTCTCCGGAGTTGTCCCCGATGCGCTCCATGTCCGTAACCATCTTGAGTGCCGAGGAGATGACCCGCAGGTCCGTGGCAACCGGCTGCTGTTGCAAGAGGAGCTTGATGCAGAGGTTCTCAATGTCCCGCTCGGCCCGGTCGATTTTTTCAACAAAGTCAAAGACCCCCTGGGCCTTTTCCGCGTCCGCCTCCTCCAGCGCCTTTGCGGAGAGGGCGATGGCGCTCTCGCAAAGGGCGCCCATGGAGATCAGATCCCCATGGAGCGTATTCAGCTGCTCGTCAAACCGGCTTCTCATTATCCAAACCTCCCCGTGATATAGTCCTCGGTGCGCTTGTCCGTGGGCGTGGAGAATATTTTCTCCGTCTTTCCAAATTCAATGAGCTCCCCCAGAAGGAAAAAAGCCGTTCTGTCCGAGACGCGCACCGCCTGCTGCATGTTGTGGGTGACCATGACGATGGTGTAGTCAGCCTTGAGCTCCATGACCAGCTCCTCAATCTTCGAGGTGGAGATGGGATCAAGGGCCGAGGTGGACTCGTCCATCAGGAGTACATCCGGCTTCACGGCGAGAGCGCGGGCGATGCACAGTCTCTGCTGCTGCCCGCCGGAGAGACCCAGGGCGGACTTTTTGAGTCTGTCCTTCACCTCGTCCCAGATGGCGGCGGCGCGGAGGGATTCCTCCACGATCTCATCCAATTTGGCACGGCTCCTGGTGCCGTGAGTTCTTGGACCGTAGGCCACGTTGTCATAGATGGACATGGGGAAGGGATTGGGCTTCTGAAAGACCATGCCGATGTTGCGCCGAAGCTCCGTCACGTCCCGGCCTGGGGCGTAGATTTCCTCCCCGCGATAGGTAAGCGAGCCCGTCACCTTTACGCCCTCGATAAGGTCGTTCATGCGGTTGATGGTCCGCAGAAACGTGGACTTTCCGCACCCGGAGGGGCCGATGAGGGCGGTGATGCGTTTCTCCGGGATGTCCAGGGAGATGTTTTTCAGCGCGTGGGTCTCGCCGTAGTAGAAGTCGAGACCCTTCGCGGAAATGATCGTGTCAGCCATAGTCAGCTCCTTTTCAGCTTTTTGCCCAGCGTGCTGGCCGCAAGATTGATGATCACCGTCAGCGCCAGAAGGATCGTGGCGATGGAGAAGGCCGTGCCGAAATCGGCGTTCTCCTTGGCGTAATGGTAGAGCGCCACGGTCAGCGTGGAGCCCGACGCCCGCGCCATACGGTCAAGAGAGAAATCCTGCATCGCCATGCTCATGCCGGCGGTGTACATCAAAACGGCGCTCTCCCCCACCACTCGCCCCACGGCTAAAATACACCCGGTGACAATGCCGTCCACAGAGCTCGGCAGGACCACCGTGCGGATCATGCGCCACTTGCCGGCGCCAAGGCCCAGCGCCCCCTCCCGGTAGGATTGGGGCACGGTCTTAAGGCTCTCCTGGGTCGACCTTATGATAGTGGGCAAAATCATCATGACCATGGTCAGGGACCCGGCCAGCAGAGTCTTTTGCAGTTTGAGGGCCGTGCAGAAGAGGATGACGCCCACCAGGGCGTAGATGATGGAGGGAATGCCCGCTAATGCTTCGGAGGCAAACTCGATGACCGCCACGAGCTTCTTATTTCCGGCGTACTCCGTCAGATAGATCGCCGCGCCCACGCCCAAAGGAAGGGCGATCAGCAGGGAGACGACGACCACAAACAGCGTGTTCTTGATGGCCGGCGCTATGCCTATGGTCCCCCGCAAGACGCTCTCCGAGGTGGTGAGAAAGCGCCAACTGGTGCCGCCCAGACCCCGGATCAGGATGTAGCCGATGAGGAAGACCAGCAGTCCCACCGTGAGGGCCGAGCAGCCGTAGAGGAGCGTCCGTGCCCCGATGTCGTACATTTTTCTGCGCATGTCAGTCCTCCTTCTCCCGCTTCAAGACGAGGTTCAAAAAGGCGTTGATGAGCATGATAAAGAGGAACAGCACAAGCCCGATGGAGAAGAGCGCCTGCCGCTGTAAGCTCCCGTCCTGGGAGTAGTTGAGCTCAATGGAGATGCCCGTGGTGAGGAAACGGACGGATTTTGTGAGAGCCGGCATATTGGCCACGTTCCCCGCCACCATCATAATGGCCATAGCCTCCCCGATGGCCCGCCCGATGCCCAGCACCACCGCCGCCGCGATGCCGCTTCTGGCCGCCGGGGCGGAGACCCGGAAATAGGTCTCCAGCTTTGTGGCCCCCAGGGCCAGGGACGCCTCCTCGTACTCCTTCGGCACCGCATCCAACGCCGTCTCGGAGAGGGAGATGATGTTGGGGAGGATCATAACGGCAAGGACTATGATAGCCGCGAGCAGACTGTCCCCGGCGGGCAGATCCAGCCAATTCCGCAGCGCCGGGACCAGGACGCACATCCCCACCAGACCGTAGACCACCGAGGGGATACCAGCCAACAGGCTCACAGCGGGCCGGACGATACCGGCAAGCCATTTTGGGGCGACCTTGGCCAGAAATACCGCCGTGAAAAACCCGATGGGCACCCCGATGACCACGGCCCCCGCCGTGCCGTATATGGACGTGAGGATAAGCGGCAAAATGCCATATTGATTCTGCCCCGCCGCCCAGATCTTCCCAAAAAGGAACCGCCCAAGCCCGATCTCCCGAATGGCCGGGAGCCCGGAGATGATGAGATACACGCTGATGAGCAGCACGAACCCCACCGCCACCAGTCCGCAGAGGGTAAAAAGGATCTGCATAGTCCGCTCCACGGCCTTTGCCGAAAGCTTTTTAACCTTATGGGGCTGTCGCACGGAAACCACCCGAGGCACAGGCGAAGTGTAGGTTGCGGCGTCCTTCATAAAATCACCCTTTCAAGTAGATAGTCATTCTTGTAAATTGTGGCAGGGCAAGTCCGTTAAGATCTCGCCCTGCCACGGTCAATAGGGACAGCTCAGTTGGGATAGACGGCGCCCGCGGCGGCTATGTATTCAGCGGCCTCGGCGCTGGTAGCAAAGTCCAGGAACGCCTGGGCGGCCTCGGAGAGCTCCACGCCCTTCTTGGTGACCATGACGAAGGGGCGCTGGATGGTGTAAGTGCCGTCCTTGACCGTGGCTTCGCTGGGGGCTACGCCGTTGACCTTGACGGCTGTGACGGTGGAGTTCACGGCGGAGAGGCTGGCGTAGCCGATGGCGTTCTCGTTCCCCGCCACGTTGCCGATGACATCGCCGGTGGAACCGTATTCGTTTGTGTAGACGCAAGCGCCCTCCACTCCTACGATCTCCTCAAAGGCCGTGCGGGTGCCGGAGCCGTCCTCGCGGCCGTAGACCGCGATA
The DNA here is from genome assembly GCA_947625815.1 of uncultured Oscillospiraceae bacterium. Lineage (GTDB taxonomy): Bacteria > Bacillota > Clostridia > Oscillospirales > Oscillospiraceae > RUG626. The sequence goes on along the minus strand of CANQPU010000015.1, from coordinate 25,010 downwards.
GGCGCGTCGGCGCCGCCAAGCTCAGTCCAGTTCGTGATTTTCCCGGTGAAGATGTCCGCGATCTGATCGGTGGTCAGTTCAGTCACGGTGTTCTTGGGGTTCACCACGATAGCCACGCCGTCCAGCGCCACAACATGGGCCACCGCGCCCTGGTTCACTTCTTCCTGCTTGAGTTCACGGCTGGAAAGCCCAATGTCGCAGGTCCCGTCCAGCACCCCGCTGATGCCGGAGCCCGATCCGGTGCCGGAGTAGTTGACGGTGATGTCCGGCTCCTTCTCCCGGAACGCCTCCGTCAGCGCCCCCATCACGTCCGCCATGGACGTGGACCCGTCGGTGTTGACCGTCCCGCCCCCGCCGGCCGAGCACCCGGCCAGGAGCCCCAAAGCCAACAAAGCTGTGACCGCGAGAGATAACGTTTTCTTTTTCATGTTTTTTCTCCTTTTCTTTTCTGATTACAGCCACCATACTACCCCTCCCACATCAAATCCGTCACCGCGATATTGTAAAACCCCTGTAAAATCCACCCGCTGCCCCCGCTCAAATCAAAAGCTCCTCACCTCCGAAGTGGAAGTGAGGAGCTGCTTTTTTCCTACGTCATAATCGTCCCAGCCCGGCCTTCTGGCTGCAAACCCGGTCACAGCACTCCATGTCCCCGCGCCCATCACCGCGAAATACCGTCCGTAGTTCTTACACAACCGCATCCGAACCTCCCGCCTGACACACTCCCGGAAATGGTAGTCGATGATGTCGCACATCGATCCCGGCACAAGCACCTCAGTAAAGTCCCCGGAGGGCAGAAGCTCAAATCCAAGTGGATACGATGATTGTAGAACACGTATAATCGCCATTTGAAAAAATATATTTGTATTTTTCCGATATATAATCTTTCAGAAAAGGTCATTTTGGTGCAAATCAGTAACTGAACCGTCTCATTCACAAAAAATTAATTTTTAAAAACCAAGAGCACTGATTTTGCCTGTTATAATGGAATTAGAAAAACACTTGGTGCACCAAAAGCGAGTAAGAACCGTCAACTGTAGAGCGCCTCGGACGGCGTGAAGAAGATGGACGAATACATACCTCAGATTTTTTGAGAGGATTTTTTCTGAAGGAGGGTACACATGATACTTGGAGAACGTTTCTACCAAATGAGCAACGCCATCTTCCACTACGACCTGACGCCGGTGGAGTTCATGGTCTACAACTACCTCGTCAGTTGTGCCGGCCAGAAGGATATGTGCTGGCCGAGTGTACACAGGATCGCGGTCAACTGCAACTGCTCGGAGAACACGGCGAGGAAGGCAATCGCCGCACTCGTCAAGAAGAGGTTCATACGGAAGGTGGCGACATACGAGGATTGGATAGACGGCCACAGCCGACAGGCGAACAACACGTATTACATTCTCGACCTACCACCGGCACAAAGTTCCGCCGCGCCTACACCTGCAAAGAGGTACCGATAGGTCGAAAACGCGGCAGCCTCACAACCTCCACCGTGAGGCCGTGTGTCACGACACGTGCGATTCCGTACTCAAAATGGGGTGTTTACACGTCAGACAAGCCCCGCCCACCGTGGACCATTTTTCGGTCCTTTTCCGAACCCGGAGGGGAGGAAAAACGAGAAGCAGGATAAACACCTGACATCTGATCCGGTGCTGTTTCTCGCACATCTGCCCGCAGTGCGGGCAGTTTCGGGGGGACGGAAGTGACATCTTTTCGAGGCGAAAAGCGGCCTCGTGACATCTCAAGGCCGAAAGACTTACGGAGACAAGGAAAAATGCAATATCAAAGGAGGATTTATGGGAAAAGACAAGGAACAAATCGCGTTTCGCGTGACCCCGCAGATGAAGCGGGAAATCGACCTCATCATGGACAGTGACGGGAGCCGGACGCGGAACGAATTTCTGGAGCATGCGGTCCAGTTCTACATCGATCACCTGCTGGCAGGGAGCATGACCACGCTGCCAGTGTCGGTGACCAGCGCCATCGACGGGCGCCTCGGCATGCTGGAGGACCGACTCTCAGCGTTGCAATTCAACAACTCCGTGGAGCTGGATATGTTGGTGCAGGTCATCGCGCACGCATACAAGTTCAACGACACCGCTCTGCGCAAGCTCCACTCGGACAGTGTGAAGAACGTGAAGCAGACCAGCGGTCGTGTGTCGCTGGCGAACGCGGTGAAGGAGAGTGACGAAGCCGAATGGCAGGGCTGATTCTAAAGTCGCCGTACATCAAAGCCGGCGGCGCGGGGAAGTACATGAGATACATTGCGAGGCGCGAGAACGTGGAACGGTTGCCGGACAGCAGACCGCCGACGCAGAAGCAGGTAGAGCTCGTGCAAAAGCTGACCCGCGACTTCCCAGTGTCGATGAAGCTGGACGAGTACACCGAGTACAGTAAGTCACCGACGCGGGCGAAAGCCTCCGCGTACATCTCGTCGACGCTCGAAGCCAACTGGGATACGGCTCAACATTCCGACGTCTACATGAAGTACATCGCCACCCGTCCACGCGTCGAGAAGCTGGGTACGCATGGTCTATTCGGTGACGAGGACGGCGTGGACTTGGACAAGGCTGTCGCTGAAATGGAGTCCGTCACCGGAAACGTGTGGACTCACATCATCTCTCTGAAGCGCGAGGACGCAGAACGATTGGGCTACGACAACGCAAGCTCGTGGCGCAACCTCCTTCGCGCTCACCGCAACGACATCGCCGAGGCCATGCGGATTGCACCCAACGACTTCCGCTGGTACGCGGCGTTCCACAATGAGGGCAATCACCCGCACGTCCACATGATGGCGTGGTCCGCCAGCGGTGAGGGGTACCTTAGTCGTGACGGGATACGAAGGATCAAGTCCGGGCTGGTCAACGACATCTTCCGTCAGGAACTGCTCCACACCTACGAGCGGAAGTCCGGTATGCGGGATGAGCTGGTCAACGAGGCGCGGGAATCCCTGCAAACTCTGGTCAACGAGATTCGCGATGGGTTGTGCACCTGCCCGCAGATAGCGCCGATGCTGATGGAGCTGTTCGTGGAACTGGGAGCGGTTAAAGGCAAGAAGTCCTACGGCTATCTCAACAAACGTATCAAAGAAAAGGTGGACAAGATCGTAGACGAGCTGGAGACAGTCCCTGCGGTGCATGAGAGCTACAACAAGTGGCTCGACCTGCAAAACGAGGTGGACAGCTACTACAAGGACGAGCGCCGAGAGCGTCTGCGTCTCTCCGAGCAGAAAGAATTTCGTTCCGTCAAGAACGCGGTCATCCAGGAGGCGGAACGTCTGCGATTGGGCGAGGTCACAGTCGAGGAAGTACCGCCAGGTCCTGTGGACGAATGCGGCTGGCGTGAGCAAAGCTACATCAGCACATACTTCCTGGACGAGACAGTACCCCTCGACGAGCGCGACAAGGCGGTGGAACAGGAGCGAAAGTACGCAGAGAATGGAGAACCGACATCGCAGTACGTGCTGGGTGCCCTCTACCGTGACGGCGGCCTGCTCATGCCAGACGCGGTGAAGGCGAGAGATTGGTTCACCAAATCCGCCGAGCAGGGGTACGTCCCGGCGCAGTACGCCCTCGGCAAACTCCTCCTATCCGACGACCCGGAGGTACACGACCATGACGCCGGCCTCCGCTGGCTTCAAACCGCCGCGAAGAACGGCAGTCCCTATGCGACCTACGAGCTGGGCAAGGCGTACCTGAAAAGTGGCAACGAGCGTCAGGCTGAGGCATACTTCACCCAGGCCGCCGAAGGTGAGAATTCCAATGCCATGTACATGCTGGGCAAGCTCCTCTACGACAGCAATCCAGGGCGCGCAAATTACTGGCTGCGCGAATCTGCCTCATACGGCAACCCCTACGCTCAACATGCCCTCGGCCAGCGCACCTCGCCCACCATCGCCGCTTGCGTCACCCGCCTCTTCTACCACCTGAGCCACGTCATCCGCGACAGCACAGAGCAAGCATCGCAAGGCCCCGGCTTAACCATCGACCGCAAGCGCCGCCGCGAGCTTATGGACAAGCGCCTCGCCCTGGGCCACAAGCCGGACGACCATGAGGAACAGTCACAGGGTTACCAGGGGTTCAGTATGTGAGGTACACCCCCTGCAAAAACTGCGGGGGAAATATACAACAATATGAATAGCAACAAATATAAAGCCCTTCGGAAAGAGGTGAAAACATGGAAAAGCAATTCAGGACCTACGATGACCTGCCCTTGATGATGTCGGTGTTGGATGTATCAGCGGTGCTTGGAATCTCAAGAGCCGGAGCCTATGAGCTGGTCAAGAGCGAGGGCTTCCCGGCAATGAATATTGGGAGCAGGATCATCGTGCCAAAGGAGGAATTCATCCTCTGGATCAGGCAAAAAGTTTCCGAGAAAAAGTAGTAGCTTTTTCCCGGAAAGTGTGGTATGTGTTGTGGTTACCAAAAAGCGAAGGAGGTGCCGTAGATGGCAAAGAGACGGGCGCAGGGCGAGGGGAATATACGGAAAAGAGCCGACGGACGCTGGGAAGGCAGATACACGGCGGGACATGACCCGACCACCGGCAAGCGGATCGTGAAAAACGTCCTCGGCAAGACGCAAGCCGAGGTAAAACAGAAACTGCGGCTTGCCATCGCGGAGAGCCAGGAGGTGGACGTTGGGAAATCCGACGAGTACACGGTGGCGACGTGGCTGAAAACATGGTATGACCTCTATGCCAAACCAAACGTCCGCGCGGCGACGGCGAACCGCTATGAACTGATGATCAACGTCTACACGATTCCCCGCATCGGGAACATCAAATTGAGCAAGCTCACAGGCCGCGATTTGCAGAAGCTCTACAAGGACCTCCAGGAAAACGGACGTGTCCATCGTGGGAAAAAGGGAACACCCGGACTCAGCAGCACCACCGTTCGGAGTCTCCACCTGATGTTACACAATGCCTTTCAGAGAGCAGTCAAGGAGCGGCTCATTGTACGGAATCCCACAGAGGACTGTATCGCGCCGAAAGCGAGAAAAATCGAGATGAAGATACTCCCGCCGGAGAAGATGAAAGCCTACTTAGACGCAGCCCGTGACCGTGATGTTCTCCCGATGTTCTACCTGGAGCTTACCACCGGCCTCCGCAAAGGCGAGATTGTAGCCCTGCTTTGGTCCGACCTCGACGAAGAGAATAGAACCATCTCCGTAACCAAACAGTATATCCGCAATCCCGACGGCACACGTGTCCTCACTGAACCCAAAACCGAGACCTCCATCCGCCAGGTATCCATCCCCCAAACCGCTGTGGACCTTCTCAAAGAGGAGCACGCCAAGCACCCCGACAACAAATATATGTTCCCCTCACCCCTGACCGGGGAGATGTATCACCCGGACTCGGTGGTGAATATCCACAAAAAGCTCCTCAAAGCCGCCGGACTTGAACACATCCGTTTCCATGATCTCCGCCACACGTTCGCGACGACAGCCCTGCAAAACGGAGTGGACGTGAAAACTGTCTCCACCATGCTCGGCCACTACGATGCCGGGTTCACCCTCCGCACTTACACCCACGCTACCCGCCAAATGCAGGACAAGGCTGCGGAGACGATGGGGAACTTTATGGAGCAGATAATGTGATGAGAATACACGCCAAAAGCACCGGGCACGTCCTGCCCGGTGCTTTTGCGTCCTGTCCCGTAGTGGGTCAGTGTGTGGGTCGGACGGTTGACCCACACTTTGACCCACATCTTTTCACGCAAAATCATAACAAAAATCCCCGAAATCTTACGATTTCGGGGATTTTTTGGAGCTGCTACCCAGATTCGAACTGGGGACCTCATCCTTACCAAGGATGCGCTCTACCTACTGAGCTATAGCAGCGGATGGCGACCGAGAAGGGGCTCGAACCCTCGACCTCCGGCGTGACAGGCCGGCGCTCTAACCAGCTGAGCTACTCGGCCGTATCGCGCTTCGCTTAACGGCGCTCGATTATTTTATAATATGCGGGACCTGTTGTCAAGTGGTATTTTCAAAAATTTTGAGCAGGTTCAGCATATCCTGACGCTTCAGGGGGGCGAAAAGGCTGAGAGGGGCGGGGGAGAGCGGGGGGTAGAGAGTGAGGGAGGAGGCGTGAAGGAGGTGGGCGTCCAGGGAGAGGAGGGCGTTCAGCGAACGGCTGGCGTCGGTGGCGTAGAGCGCGTCGCCCAGGACAGGGCAGCCCAGGTGGGCGCAGTGGACGCGGATCTGGTGGGTGCGGCCTGTTTTCAGGGTCAGGCGGACGTGGGTCACGCGCTGGCCGTCTATCAGAGCGCTGCCCAGCGTCTCATATTCCGTCACGGCGCGTTTGCCGGCGTCGGAGACGATCCTCTTCTGAAAGCCCTCCCGCTCCCGGGCGATGGGCAGGTCGATGACGCCGCGCTCCGCCGGAAGCTCGCCGCAAAGGCAGGCGCAGTAGATCTTCTCCGCCTCCGGCGCGCGGAGCGCTTCCGCGGCCAGGGCCTTGGCATAGGCGGATCTGGCAAAGAGGACCACGCCGGAGGTGTCCCGGTCGAGCCGGTTTACCACATGGACCGCCGGGGTCCCATATTTATCCAGCAGATAGCCGGAGGCGATATTCGCCAGGGTGCCGGTGAACCGGCCGCGCGAGGGGTGGATCAGCATCCCGGCGGGCTTGTTCAGGGCCAGGTAGAGGTCGTCCTCAAAGAGGACGTCCGGCTCCCCCCGCTCCGGCGGGAAGTCCGGGGCGGGCTCGATGAGGGCAAGATCCGCCACGAGCGTCTCCCCCGGCGCGAGGCGTCGGTCCATGTGGACGGGCACGCCGTCCACCGTGACGGCGTCCGCGGCCTTCAGGCGGCGGATCCCTTGGGCGGAGACGCGCAGGTCGCCGCGCAGGATGTGGTATACCCTGCGGCCCCCGTCGCGCTCCGAGGCGGTGCGGACGAGCTTCATCGGAGGGCCTTCAGGGCGTCCACGATGTGCTCGAAGCCCATGGCGTGGCTGGCCTTGACGAGGACCACGTCCCCCAGATCCACCGTCTCGGCGATGTCGGGGAGGAAATCGTCGCGGCGCAGATAGTAACGGGCCTTGCCGCCGCCGGCGGCCAGATATCCGTCATAGATGGCCTTGGCCTCCTCGCCGCAGCATACGAGGGAGTCGATGCCGCACCTGGCGGCCAGCTCGCCGATGGAGCGGTGGAGCTCCGCGGAATCGGCGCCCAGCTCCTTCATGTCGCCCAGAATGGCCACCCGCTTGTTCTGGGGGGCGCTGAGGGATTTGATGGTGCCGAGGGAGCGGACGGCGGCGGCCATGGAGTTGGGGTTGGCGTTATAGCAGTCGTCGATGAGGGTGATGGTCCCGGTGTCGGTGACGTTGGCCCGGCCGCCCACGGGCCGGTAATCGGCGATGCCCCGCAGGATCTCCTCGCCGCTGTCGCCCAGGATGCGCCCCACCGCGGCGGCGGCCAGGGCGCCGTAGACGATGTGGCTGCCGAAGGCGGGGATGAGGGTGAAGACCCGCTCGCCGTCAAAACAGATGTCGCAGGAGACCCCGTCAAACCCCAGATTTTCCACGTTCTCGGCCCGGATGTCGTTCCACTCCCCCACGCCGTAGAGGACCCGGCGGGTGCCGGTGTCCAGGTCGCGCAGGAGCTGGTCGTCGCCGTTTAGGACGGTGACGGCGTCCGAGTCCATGAATTCGAAGACCTCCGATTTTGCCCTCAGGACGCCCTTCAGGTCGCCCAGCTTCTCCAGATGACAGTACCCCACCGAGGTAAACACGCAGATATCGGGCCGGACCATTTTGGCCAGGGTCCGCATCTGGCCGAAGTCCGAGATGCCCATTTCGATGACGGCGGCCTCGTGCTCCTCCCGCAGCTGCAGGAGCGTCAGCGGGACGCCCAGCTCGTTGTTGAGGTTGGCGGGGGTCCGGAGCGTGAGATACCGCCGGGAGAGGACCCGGGCGCAGAGCTCCTTGGCCGTGGTCTTGCCCACGCTGCCGACGATGCCCACCACGGGGATGGAGAAGAGACGGCGGTAATACTCCGCCAGATCCCGGAGGGCCTTGCGGGTGGACTCCACCACCACGCAGGGCAGGTCGGGCAGGGGGCGCTCGGTGAGGCAGACCAGAGCTCCGCTGCGCTCCACCGCGTCCCGGGCGAAGTCGTGGCCGTCCACCCGGGTGCCCCGTATGCACACAAAAAGCCCGCCGGCGTCGATCTCCCGGCTGTCCATGGAGACACAGGTGATCCGGTCGCCGCGCAGCCGGAGGGGGCCCACGTATTTCCCGCCGGTGACCTCGGCGATCTTGTCGGGGGTGAGAGACTTCATTTTCATGGCGTGTACCTCCTTGGAAGTTTATCCGCCGGACCGGCCGCGGGCTGTCAGAGAAATCTTTCCATTGACCCGGCGATGATCTGCTCGCAAAGCTGGTTGTAGCTAATCCCGGCGGCGCGGGCCTCCCTGGGCAGGAGGCTGGCCGGGGTCATGCCGGGGAGCGTGTTGGCCTCCAGGCACCAGATCCGGCCGGACCCGTCCACGATGAAGTCCATCCGGGCGTAGACCTCCAGCCCCAGGGTGTCCCAGACCCGGATGGCGGTCTGCCTGAGCGCCTCGTCCCAGCCCTGGGGCAGGTCCGGGATGGGGCAGATCTCCTCAGCGCCGCCGGCCTGGTATTTATTTTTGTAATCGAAAAAGCCGGAGCCCGGCCGGATCTCGATGGGGGGCAGGGCCTCATCCCGGAGGACGCCCACATCGATCTCCCGGCCCGCGATATACCGCTCGACCAGGAGCTGGTCGGCGTAGGTAAAGCCGAGAGCCAGGGCGTCGGCGTATTCCTGCTCCCCGCGGACGACGGAGGTGCCCACGGAGGAGCCGCCGGAGCGGGGCTTCACCACGCAGGGCAGGAAGGGCGCCGGGGCGTGGGCGTTTGCGCGCGTCACGATCAGGCCCTCCGCCACGTTTATGCCCGCCGCGGCCATGAGCCTTTTGGCGGTCGCCTTATCCATGGCGCAGGCGGAGGCCAGGTGGCCGGAGCCGGTGTATTGGATCCCGGCCACATCGAACATGGCCTGGAGCCGCCCGTCCTCGCCGTCGGCCCCGTGCAGGCCGAGAAAGACGATATCGGCGGCGCGACAGACCTCAAGCAGGTTGTCGCCCACCCGGCTGTTGTTTTTCTGCTCGCGTCTCCCGGCGAGGGCCCGCAGATCCGGCACGTCAACGGAGATCCGGGCCGTCCCGTCGCATACGGGCTTTGAAAAGATCTCTCCGGGATCGTCATATGTCCCCGTATATCCGAAAAAGGAATCCACAAGCACCGCCCGGTGGCCGTTTTCCCGAAGGGCCCGGGCGATCATGGCGCTGCTTTTGAGGGATACGTCCCTCTCCGTGGAGAGGCCGCCGCAAAGTACGATGATGTCCATACTGTACCTCCGTGGGGGATCATGATAGCTGATGGACGGCGGATCCCCGCCCGTCAAAACCCCTTGCGATACGAAAGGACCCCCGCGGGCTTTCCCCCGCCCGGGCGAAGCGCCTTTGCCGGAGGGGACACGCGCGGCGCGGCCCGCCGCCTGTCAGCTATAAATTATACACCCGCGGACGGAGGGATACAACAGAAAATTCGCTTTGCCCCTTGCAATTTCCCCCGGGGTTTGTTATAGTGTATTCGCTGTGCAGAGTAGGCCGGCGCGCGTTAAGTGCTTCGGGGACGGAGAGTTGCCCCGGAGACGAAGGGAGTCCTCCCGCGGTGCGCCTGCCGCATCCCGCTGCGACAGAGGATCCTTTTGCTTTTATTTTTCATAAAAATAAAAGCGGCCCGTATCTCCTGCCTTGCGGACAAATTCTGCATGGAAGGAGGTATTTTTTTATGAAAAGGTTCAGGGAGGACCTGATAAGCTCGGCGCTGGAGTTCAAAAAGCTCCGGGTGCTGTGCGCTCTGGCGGTGATGGGGGCCCTGGCCATCGCGCTGAAGCAGGTCTCCATCGACATCGGCGGCTTCGCCTCCGTGGGCTTCTCCGGGATCCCCAATCAGGTGGTGGATATGCTCTTCGGGCCGGTGACGGGGACGCTGTTCGGCGGGGCGATGGACATTCTGAAATTCTTCATCAAGCCCACCGGCGCCTTCCATTTCGGCTATACCTTCGACGCCATGCTGGCGGCCTTCATCTACGGGTGCTTTTACTACAAAAGGCCCGTCAGCTTCTGGCGGATCCTGGCGGCCAAGGGGCTCATCGAGGTGGTCGTCAATCTGGGGTTCGGCACGCTCTGGTCGGCTCAGCTCTACGGACGGGCCTTCCTGGCGGCGCTGAGGCTGCGCATCGGCTGGAGCCTTCTGTTGAACTGGCCTCTGAACACGGCGGTGTTCTACCTCATCGCCAAGGGAATGGAGCGGGCCGGGGTGTTCCGGCTCTTCAGGCAAGACCAAAAAGCCGCTTTCCGTTCTCCAGAGTGATCCGTGCCGCGTCCTCCACGCTCAACCCCCGCAGCTCGGCGATCTTCTCCGCCACCAGATGGACGTAGAGGGAGGAGTTGCGCTCCCCCCGGTGGGGGACCGGGGCCATGTAGGGGCTGTCCGTCTCGATGACCATCCGCTCCGGGGGCATCTTCTCCACCACCTCTAAGACCCGGCGGGCGTTTTTGAAGGTGATCACGCCGGTGAAGCCCAGGTAAAAGCCCAGGTCCAGCAGGATCTTCGCCGTCTCCCAGCTCCCCGAGTAGCAGTGGACCACGCCCCGCACGCCCGGGTGGGCCTTCAAAAGGTCCAGGTTGTCCTGGACCGCCTCCCGCTCGTGGATGATGACGGGCTTGCGGAGCTCCCGGGAGAGCTCCAGCTGCTCGGCGTAGACCCGCCGCTGTACGTCCCGGGGGGAGAAGTCGTAGTGGTAGTCAAGGCCGATCTCCCCCACCGCCACGCATTTGGGGTCCCGGGAGAGGGCCCGGATGTCGTCCAGGTACGTCTCCGATGCCTCCCCGGCCTCGTGGGGGTGGACGCCGGCGGCGAAGTAAAGGAAGTCGCAGCCGTGGGCGATGTCCCGGGCCTTTTTGGCGGAGGCAATGTCCGAGGCCGGATCGACGATGAGCTCCACGCCGGCGGCCGCCATTTTTGAGAGGATCTCCGCCCGGTCCGGGTCGAATCTCCCGTCGTCGTAGTGGGCGTGCGTATCAAAGAACATGTTTTTTCCTCCGGAATCCCATCATTTTTGAAAAAAACACTTGCAATGTGTATTTAATTATGATACCATAAAAGTCCCGCGAATGAAAGACTAAAAATCTCGACATAAAGGATTGATTATTTTGGAAATCGCAATCACCGTCATCCAGCTCCTCGCGTGCCTCGCCATCGTGGTCATCGTCCTCCTGCAGAGCGGCAAGAGTGCGGGCCTTTCCGGCGCCATCGGCGGCGGCAGCGGCGACACGTTCCTGGCCAAGAACAAGTCTAAGACCCTGGACGCGCGCCTGGCCCGCATGACCAAGTGGGTCGCCGCGGTGTTCATCGTCCTCACCCTGGTGCTGGATTTCTTTGTGAAATAACGACCGAAAACGAAAACGGGAGCCGCAAGGCTCCCGTTTTTTTGTGGAAAAGGGGAAACGAAGTGAACCCGCGCGCAGCAAAACGGCAGACCCCCCGGAACGAAATTATAATTTCGTTCCGGGGGGGCGCACGTTTCTTATTGGCATTAGAAGGCCGCGCTGCGGCCTTCTAAGCCAGAGAAGATCAGTCTAATGCCGCCGTGATGATGGCCATGGTGTAGACCTCGTCGGCGTTGCAGCCGCGGCTAAGGTCGTTGATGGGGGCGTTGAGGCCCTGGAGGATGGGGCCGTAGGCGTCGTAGCCGCCCAGGCGCTGGGCGATCTTGTAGCCGATGTTGCCCGCCTCGATGAGGGGGAAGATGAAGGTGTTGGCGTAGCCGGCGACGGAGGAGCCGGGGAACTTGAGCTGTCCCACGGTGGGGCTCACGGCGGCGTCAAACTGCATCTCGCCGTCGATGGCCAGGTCGGGGGCCATTTCCTTGGCAAGCTTGGTGGCCTCGGCGGAGAGGGCCACGGTGCCGCCCTTGCCGGAGCCCTTGGTGGAGAAGGAGAGGAGCGCCACCTTGGGGTCGATGCCGAAGAGCTTGGCGGTCTTGGCGGTCTCCACGGCCACCTCGGCCAGCTTCTGGGCGCCGGAGACGGCCACGTTGCCCTCCTTGTCCAAGGTGTCCTCATAGGAGAGGTTGATGGCGCAGTCGCCCATGCAGATGGCCCGGAGATTCTCCTCGCCGTGGTCGCGGGTGAGGATGAAGGCGGAAGAAACCAGGTGCGCGCCGGGCTTGGTCTTGATGAGCTGGAGGGCCGGGCGCACGGTGTCGGCGGTGGAGTAGGTGGCGCCGCCCAGGAGGCAGTCCGCCGCGCCCATCTTCACCAGCATGGTGCCGAAATAGTTGCCCTTTTTGAGGGCCGCGCGGCACTCGTCCTCGGTCATCTTGCCCTTTCGAAGGGCCACCATGGTTTCCACCATCTTGTCCATGTCGGGGTAATTGGCGGGATCCACGATCTGGCTGTCGCCGATGTCAAAGCCGCCCTTTGCGGCCGCGGCCCTGATCTCGTCGGGATTGCCCAGGAGGACGACCTTGAGAAGGCCCTCCTTCACGAGCCTCGCCGCAGCCTCCAGGATCCGGGCGTCCGTCCCCTCGGTGAACACGATGCGCCGTCCGGCGCCCTGCAGTTTTTTCTTGAGATTGTCTATCATTTCCATGGGACATTACCTCCGTATTGTTTTATTGATACGAATATTTTACCACTTCGGAGCCCCATATGCAAGGGGAAAATAGATGTCCGCCCTGTCGGGCGGACGGGGATTTACTTTTCTCCCTTTGATTTCGTCAAAGTGAGAAAAGTAACAAAAGAGGTAAACCGACCCGGGGAGGGATTTCGATTTTCCCTCCCCGGGGCCCCACCTTTTAAAAACGACCAGTTAGGGGGCCTGCGGGCCCCCTACTGGAGACACCCCCGGGAGTTCCGGGGGAGCCCCCGTCTAACTCTGGGGGGAGCCCAGAGGGGGGCCGAAGCCCCACTCTGGTCGTTTCAAGGGGGTCCCGGGGGGAAATCGAAATCCCCCCGGGCCGCTTTTCTCCCTTTGTTTCTTTCCCATCTTTTGGCGGGTCAAAAGATGGGAAAGAAAATCCCCGTCGGCCCGACAGGGGCGACATCCCCTTACTCCCGATACACTCCCCGCAGAAGCTCGATCTCCTTTTTGTACCCGTCCAGCTCGTTGGGGGTTTCCAGGTAAAAGGGGAGCCGGCGCAGGGCGGGGTGGTTGATGACGCGGGTGATGGCCTCCAGCCCCAGAGCGCCGCCGCCGATGACCTCGTGGCGGTCCTTGTGGCTGGCGAAGGGGTTTTTGCTGTCGTTCAGGTGAATGCACTTGAGCCGCGATAAGCCGACGCGCTTGTCAAACTCCGTCAGCACGCCGTCCAGGTCGTTCACCACGTCGTACCCGGCGTCGTTCACGTGGCAGGTGTCCAGGCACACGCCCAGCTTGTCCGAAAGCTCCACCCGGTCGATGATCTCTCGGAGCTCCTCAAAGCGGCTGCCCACCTCGCTCCCCTTGCCGGCCATGGTCTCCAAAAGGACGGTGGTGCGGTGATGGGGCTTTAAGGTCAGGTTCAGCGTCTCGGCGATGAGCTCGATGCCGCGCTCAAGCCCTTGCCCCACGTGGGAGCCGGGGTGGAAATTATAGAAGTTCCCCGGCAGCCACTCCATGCGCTCTAAGTCGTCGGCCATGGTCTGGCGGGCAAACTCCAGCGTCTCCGGCTTCTCGGCGCAGGGGTTGATGGTGTAGGGCGCGTGGGCCAGGTATGAGTTCAGGCCGTGCTCCGCCGCGATTTGCGTAAATTCCGCAATGTCCGCCTCGTCGATGGGCTTGGCCCCGCCGCCCCGGGGATTGCGGGTGAAAAACTGAAAGCAGGAGGAGCCGGTGTAGAGGGCGTCCTTCGCCAGGGCCGCGTACCCGCGGGAAACGGACAGATGACAGCCGATGTTCAGCATTTGTGTCACTCCTTATCGGGTTGATCGTACCGCTCCAGAAAGCTGTGCTCCACGCCCCCGGTCTTGTAGGCGGGGAAGGTGTCGAGCGAGAGCTCATGGATGGCGTTGAAGATGGATTTTTCCACGTTGGGGCTGGTCTTTTTGAGCTGGGCGATGAGCTCCTTGGTCTCCCGGCGCTTGCCCGTCAGCTCCCCGGACTCGATGCCGGCGGTGAGCCGGCAGGCGCAGCGGATGAAGGACAGATCGTTATACCGCGCCCAGGCCACGATGTCCTCCTCGTGGACGCAGTAGAGGGGCCGGATGAGCTCCATGCCGGGGAAATTGGTGCTGTGGAGCTTGGGCATCATCCCCTGGAGCTGCGCCCCGAACAAAAGCGCCATCAGCGTGGTCTCGATAACGTCGTTGAAGTGGTGGCCCAGGGCGATCTTGTTGCACCCCAAGTCCCGGGCCTTGGCATACAGCGCCCCCCGGCGCATCCGGGCGCACAGGTAGCAGGGGTTTTTCTCCGTGCTGTCCGCCGCCTCGAAGATGGAGCTTTCAAAGATCACCGCCGGGATGCCGAGGGCCGCCAGGTTCTCCTCGATTTTCCGCCGGTTCTCCTCATTGTACCCGGGGTCCATGACCAGGTATCTGACCTCAAAGGGGTAGGCCGAGTGGCGGCAAAGCTCCTGCAGGAGCTTTGCCATCAGCATGGAGTCCTTGCCCCCGGAGATGCACGCCGCCACCCGGTCCCCCGGCTTTAAAAGCTCGTAGTGGTTCACGGCATACGTGAAGGGGTTCCACAGCTCCTTGCGGTATTTTTTGATGATGCTCCGCTCGATCTCCTCGCGCCGTGAAAGTTCTCTCGCCATAGGTCCCCCTAAACATCGGCCCGGAGCGTGCAGGTGGAGCCCCAGCGTTTCAGGAGCTCCGCCCGCGAAAAACCGGACTGCCTTAAAATCTCAAGCTCGTGTTCCACCGTCAGAGGCGTGTCGTAATGATATGACCCGGGCGGCAGACCCTCCGCCTCCCTCAAAAGGCGAAGGTCCTCAAAATACGTGTCCTCCAGCGCCTCGCTCTCGGCGAAGTAGTCCGTGAGGATGAAGTACCCCTCGGGCCTCAGCGCCGCGCGCAGCCGCCGGTAGAGGTCCAGCTTCGCCTCCGCCGTGAAGTGGTGCAGGGACTCCACCGACACCGCCGCGTCCCAGCCCTCCCCCAGGGGCGTGTCGAAGTAGGAGCCGCGGATGAGCTCCAACCCCTCCCGGCCGGGAAATTTGCGCCGGAGGGCCTCCAGCATAGCGGGGGAGAGGTCGATGCCCGTGACCAGGGCGCCGGGGTTCAGCTTAAAATATTCCTCCAGCTCCAGTCCCGTGCCGCAGCCCAGGTCCAGCACCCGACAGCCGGGGCGCGCCGGCAGGAGCGAGGCGGTGAAGGGATAAAATTCCCCGCTGCTGTCGATCTCCGTTTTCATGTGCTTGTCGTACCCGTCGAGCCTTTTTTCAAAAAACGCCGCCATTTCCTCCAGCATCGCCGTCACCTCTCAGACCCCCAAAAGGTAAAATCCGTTATACTTTCTGGCCTCGTAGAGCCACAAAAGGAGCTTTGTGGACTCCCGGGGCTTGCGCTCCAGGACCTCCGCGATGATTTTTTCCGTCAGGCCGGGGTCGTAGTAGTTGATTCCGCACCAGTCCCAGGGGCCGGTTTGGAGATTGGTGTAGGTCCCGCCGGTGAAGATCTCGCCGTACTCCCGGTCAAAAAGCGCCGTATCGTCTCCGGGGACGTAGAGGGAGTCGTTCCGCCAATGCTCCACGCCCACGTCCACGATCCGCTTTATGGGCGTCCCGGCGGGGAGGCGGCAGAATTGCAGCTCGTAAAAATCCCCGCCGCCGAAGGCCCGGCGTTCGTCCTGGTCCCAAAAACGGTAAAACATACGCCACCCCCTCGAAAAACTTTAAAATCATTATACCACAACGCGCTTTCATATGGTATACTTATTTTATCAACAGCGAAGGAGAACCGCTATGAGAGAGATACTTTGCTCCCAGATCACCGACGCCGTGGAGAAGCTGTGTATCCGGGCCGCCACGGTGCTGACGCCGGACATCGCCCTGGCCCTGGAGTGCGCCGCCGAGACCGAGCCCGGGGAGGCCGGGCGCGCGGCCCTCACGGACATGGTGGAAAATTTCAAGGTCGCCGCCGACAGGGGCCTGCCCATCTGTCAGGACACGGGCATGGCCGTGGTGTTCGCCGACATCGGCCAGGACGTCCACATCGCGGGCGGGGATTTTGAGGAGGCCGTGGCCGAGGGCGTGCGCCGGGGGTATGTGAACGGGTATCTTCGAAAGTCCGTGGTGGCGGACCCCTTCCGCCGGGTCAACACCGACGACAACACCCCGCCGGTGTTGTGGAGCCGCATCGTCCCCGGGGACACCCTCACCCTCACCGTGGCCCCCAAGGGGTTCGGCAGCGAGAACAAGAGCCGGATGAGGATGTTCCTGCCCTCGGCCAAAATAGAGGAGTTTGAGGACTTCATCGCGGAGACGGTGGAGCTGGCCGGGGCCGACCCCTGCCCGCCCGTCATCGTGGGCGTGGGCATCGGCGGCACGGTGGAGAAGGCCGCTTGGCTTGCCAAGCTGGCCCTGACACGGCCCATCGACAGGCGCAGCGAGGACGAATTTTACGCCCACATGGAAAGGCGGACCCTGGAGAAGATAAACCGCCTTGGCATCGGGCCCCAGGGCTTCGGGGGGCGCACCACGGCTTTGGCGGTGAACATCAACGCCTACGCCGCCCACATCGCGGGGACGGCGTGCGTGGTGAACATCGGCTGTCACGTCACCCGCCACGCCACGGCGGTGCTGTGACGGCGCGCCTTGGGCAACTTTCAGAAAATATTTATGATTTTTCCAAAATTTTTGTTCATTTTTCACACAGGATATGTTATAATGGCTTTACGGAGGGGGGAGACCCTCTCCGCACACAGAAAGGAGTGACGACGATGAGGTTTACGTTCACAGAGAAGAAGCTGCAGGTCTCCGAGGACGTGCGGGCGTACGCCGAGAAAAAGCTGGGGAAGCTGGACCGGTTTTTCAAAAGCGAGGCGGACGCCGCAGTGACGTTCTCCATGGAACGCGGGCGTTTCATTGTGGAGGCCACCATCCGGGCCGGCGGCATGATCTACAGAGTCACCGAGACCACGGGGGATATGTATGCCTCGATTGATTCGGCCGCCGCTTCCATCGAGCGGCAGATCCGCAAAAACAAGACGCGTCTGGAGAAGAAGCTCCGCGACGGCGCCTTTGAGCGGGAGATCAAGCCCTCCGTGATCGCCCCGGAGGAGGAAGAGGAAAGCGACGACTTCAGGGTCATCCGCACCAAGCGCTTCTCCATCAAGCCCATGACCGTGGAGGAGGCCATCCTGCAAATGAACCTTCTGGAGCATGAGTTTTTCGTCTTCAAGAATCAGGATGACGAGGGGCGCTTCGCCGTGGTCTATAAACGCAGGAGCGGCGGTTACGGCCTGATCGAAAGCGACTGAGCCCTGAGGGCGGCCGCCCTGTCACATATAAAAATATACCGTATACCGTAATGTTCTCCCCCGGGCGTATGCCCGGGGGAGAATTTTAGTGAGTGATGTCGATGACGGCGAACTCCGAGACGGCGCAGGTCTTGAAGGGGACGGCCCAGCCGGAGACGCCGGAGGTGACGAGAAAGACCGTATCGCCCCGCTCCTGAACGCCGTAGACGTTGTCGTTGATGCCAAAGACCCGGCTGAGCGGACCCAGGGGGAAGATGTGGCCGCCGTGGGTGTGGCCGGAGAGGACCAGGTCGGCGCCGCAGAGGGCCTCGCTGTCGTAATCGTTGGGCTGGTGGTCCAGAAGGATGACGTAGTCGGACCCGTCGAGACCGGCGGTGAGGTCCGCCGCCTCCGCCCGGTCCGGCACGGAACGGTCCTGACGGCCCACGAGCCATACAGAGCCGCCCAGGAGGACGCGCCGGTCCTCCAGGATCGTGACGCCGTTGGACGTGAGGGCGTCGCGGAGCTCGTCGGGGCTGAAATCCCGGTAGTTGAAATAGCCGTTGTCATGGTTGCCGTAGACGAAATAGACGCCGCAGGTGGTCTCAAGCTCGCCGAGGGCCCGGGCGGCGCGGAGCATGTCGGCCTTTTTTGTGTCGTCGTCCACGAAGTCGCCGACGAGGACCACCGCGTCCGGGCTGTGGGCGTTGACCCGGTCACAGAGCTTGGCGAAATCCTGACCGTCCAGCGTGAGGCCCAGATGGGAGTCCGAGATCGCCACCACCCGCAGGCCGCCGTCCGGCAGGGATTTGTCGGTTTTGAACGTGTAGTCCGTCTCATAGATGTGGTGGGCGAAGAACCAGCCCGCGCCCAGGACGAGGACCGTGAGGGCGACGGCCACGTATCCGGCCGTGTACCGCGCGGGCTTTTTCCGGCGGAGCCGGTTGACGAGGGCGCCCACGCCGTCGCAGAGGAGGAAGAAGATCACCAGATGCAAAAAGACCACGACGAAGGTCTCCACGTTGATGAGGTAGAAGAGCGCCGCGGGGACGAGACAGCCCACGGCGGCCAGCAGCGCAAGGCCCGGACGGGTCTCATTCAGCCGGGTCAGGAAGGAAAAGCGCAGGATCCGGGCTACCAGATACCAGGCGCCGCACAGGACGAGGATCAATCCGACGAGGGGAAGCGCCATCAGCATGTTTGTTGCCCTCCTTACGGTCTTTTACGGCTCCAATGGAAGAGCCTGTTGGGGATCTCCAGCACCAGGACGATGCCCAGGACGATGGCAATGGCGGCGCGCAGGGCGGCGAAGCCCCGGGTCAGCGCCTCGGAGGTGTCGCCCATGACCAGGTAGTAGGCCGTCCAGTAGACTCCGGCGCCGGGGACCAGGGGGATGATGCCGGAGACCAGGAAGACCGTGACCGGACAGCGCCGCCAGACGGCGCAGATCCGGGAGCTCAGGGCCACTAAGAGCGTGGCGATAAACGT
Organism: uncultured Oscillospiraceae bacterium; assembly: GCA_947625815.1. Lineage (GTDB taxonomy): Bacteria > Bacillota > Clostridia > Oscillospirales > Oscillospiraceae > RUG626. Next base: position 6,041 of record CANQPU010000015.1, on the reverse strand, counting down.
GGCCTCGGTGGCGGTCAGGCCCAGGCCCATCAGGGCCTCCGTGGCCCAGAAGCCCGCCCCGCCGATGAGGGCGCAGAGGAAATAGTAGCGGTAGGGCACGTCGAAGATGAGGGCGAAGGCCACGGTGCCCACCGCGGCGGCCAGAAAGCGGACCATCACAGCGGCACACCTCCCGTTATGTGGCGGTAGACGGTGAACACGGCCCCCACGCCCACGGCGATGCACAGAAAGACGAGGAGCGCGTCCAGAAGCCGCACCGCGCCGGAGATATAGTCCCCGTCGGCGATGTCCCGGATCCCGTTGGTGAAGGCCAGGCCCGGCACCAGCGGGATGATGCCGCCGATGATGATATGGCTCATGGACCGGCCTATCCCGGCGCTCCACAGCGCCACGGAGGCCAGGGTCACAATGGCCCCGCCCAGGAGATTGCCGGAGATCTTGGACATGTGCGGGGCGCTGACGAACACCACGAAAACGTAGAGCAGGAGCCCGGCGAGGAAGGAGGCCGCGGCGTCCGTCCAGCCGCCGCCGAACATGAGACAGAAGGCCCCGGAGCCGAAGCCCGCGGCAAGGATCTGGAGAAGGGCCGGCGGCTCGGGGATGGAGCGGATGCGCTCCAGCTCCCGCTTCACCTCCGGGAGGGTATATTGCCCCTGCTCGATCCGGCGGGAGAGCTGGTTGATGGCCACGACCCGGGAAAGACGCGCCCCCTGCACCCGGCTCTGCCGGACCCGGGCGAAGTGGCCCCGGTCCGTGATGCCCGTGGCAAAAAGACCGTTCGCCAGCACGAAAAAGTCCTTGTGGGCGTCGTCCACGCCGAAATACCGGGAGATGCGCTGCATGGTCTCCTCCACCCGGAAGATCTCCGCGCCGCTCTCCAGAAGGATATAACCGGCGTCAAAGGCGACCTCGAGCACCTCGTCTGTTGAATATTCCAAGGCTATCGCCTCCTGTTCCTGAATTGAGCGCGTCACGCCGCGGGACGCAGGGTGAAGGTCCCGCCGTCCGTGGTGACGGTATAGAGAGTCCCGGCGCGGAAGGCCCCGCCCTCCGTGTGGGCCGAGAGGGCGTCCGCCGTCTCCTCCGGACAGTCGGCGGCGTAGAAGAACCGGTTGCCCCGGCGGGAGACGGCGCCGAGGATGGCGTCCGTATCGGCGGCGGGGGCGCCGGAGAGATACACCGTGTCCACGGCCACGGGGGAGGCCTCGTTCACGATGACGGGGTTCATCTCCGTTTTCCAGACGGCCAGCAGTACGGCCGCGTCCGCCTCCTTATAAGGCACGGTCCCGATCCGGTCCAGAAAGTCCCGGTACTGGTTGACCCAGCGCGATCGCGTCTCCTCCCGCTGCGGGTCAAGATCGTCCCGGACGAAGCGCCGCCACATCTGGGTATACGCGCCGGCGGAGAGGATGAAGCAGCCGGCGAGCACGGCGGCCGTAAACGCCCGGGACCCGCCCCGGGATCCGGCGTCCGGCTCCCGCCCGCTGAGGGCGAAGAGAAGCATCATCAGCCCCACCTGGGCGGGGCTGGCGTAACGGGACATGAGGGTCACGGCGCGCAGGGGCTCCAGGTATTGAGTCTCGCTGTAAAACATGGTCATCTGGCCCGCGGCCACGATGAGGTAAATGGTGAGGAGCGCCGCGCCCATGAAGAGAAGGAGCCGGCGGAGCTGGCCCTTTTCCACGGCCCCGCGCCGGCGCAGGAGGAGGGCGAAGAGGATGAGACACGCCAGGAAGAGGGCGGTGGAGAGGTCCAGCGCCGGCGTGAACTCCCGGTGGAGGGCCTCAAGGAAGAAGGCGCGGATGTAGGAGGTGATGTATCCCCAGGTGTTGCCGGCGGTGAGGAAATTCCCGGCCCGGAGCTCCGAAAGGCGCGCCGCGGCCTCGCTGACGAAGCTGGCGGAGAGGTAGGTGGAGCGGTCCATGACCCGGCAAAAGACGCTCCAGCTGGCCGACAGGGCGCAGCAGGCCCCGGCGGAGAGGAGGGCAAAGCGCCAAGGACGGGCCTCCCGGTTCCAGAGGAGATGGAAGAGCAGGGCGAAAAGGGCCCAGAGAAGGCCGATGGATTTGACCAGGGTGAGGGTGAGCAGATAGAGGAGGATCCGGGCCCGCCAAAAGCCCGGGTGCTTCCGGTCGGGGAAGGCGATCTCCACCAGGGCCGCGCCGAAGAGGAAGCTCATCCAGGGATCGACGCACAGGGCGCGATACCAGGCGGTATCGGCCACGCCCGGGAGGAGGAGCGCCGCCGCGCAGATAAAGAGATCGGGGAGAACGCCCCGCCGGGGCATGTGCCGGACGGAGGACAGCAGGAGCAGGGCGCCGAAGGTGTAGTAGACCTGGAAGATGGCGCTCTCCCGCCAGCCGCCGGTGAGGTGGACGCCCCACCACCACAAAAGCTGTCCCATGGGGGTGTAGGTGCCGTAGCCGGAGGCGGGGTTGCTGTGACGCGCGGCGTACCCGTCCCGGAAATAAAGGGCCTTTGTGCTGGGGCCCCAGAAATTATATCCGTCCCACTCCAGGATCCGGGCGTCCCGCAGCAAAACGACGATGAGGGCGACGGCCGCCAGCCCCACCCAGAGCCGGAGATCCCCCGCCTGCCGGCGGAGCTCCCGGACCAGCTCCCCCCGGCCGCCCCGGCGCAGATCCAGGACCGCCCAGATGAGGCAGGCAAGGCCAAGGCCCATGAGGATCCAGTCAATGGCGGAGAGGGCATGGACAAAGCCCAGGAGATAGAGGACCAGGCCGACCCCGCACAGGGCCATGGGGATGACGGACAGCGCCGTCTGCTCAAAGCGCCGGCACAGGGCAAAGACGATGAAGGTCAGGCCCAGCACGGAGAATAGGGAGATCCACACGTTCCGTCAGCTCCTTTTAACGGGTTCTGGTGAGATTATATCCCATCGGGAAGAAAAATTCAATATGCCGGCGGGCGGGGGACCGTCAAAATGCATAGCAAAACAGCTTGACATTGTGAAAATGTGGGGGTAAAATAAAGGGTGGTATTTTTTCGAAATATATAGGGGCATTTCGGAATCGTATCAAGGTTCATGATCATAAGCAAAACTTCAGAAAGGGAGGTGTATCCACTCAACATGCTATACGCAATAACCGCAGTGGCCGCGTTTGCCGCGGGTGTGATCGTCATGCTTTTGCTGAACGTCATCAGGCGCAAACGGGACGCGAAGACCATAGCCGATGCCGAGGCAGAGGCGTTGCGGATCAAAAATGAGGCCATCAAGGCCGCTGAGAGCAAGAAACGCGAGGCCATGCTCGAGGCCAAGGAGGAGATCCACCGGGATCGCACCGAGTATGAGCGCGAGGTCAAGGAGCGCCGCGCGGAGCTTTCCAAACAGGAGCGCCGCCTTCAGCAGAAGGAGGAGACCCTGGACAAGAAGACCGAGGCCGTTGAGAAGAAGAGCGAACAGATCCAGAAAAAGCTGGCGGATCTGGACGCCGCCAGGGAGGAGGTCGCCCTCGTCAAGCGCGGTCAGCTGGAGATGCTGGAGAAGATCTCCGGCTACACCGTGGAGGAGGCAAAGGCATACCTTATAAAGAACGTGGAGACCGAGTGCACCCACGAGGCCGCCATGAAAGTCAAGGAGATCGAGGCGCACTACAAGGAGGAGGCCGACGAAAAGGCCCGGGAGATCATCACTCTCGCCATCCAGCGCTGCGCCGCCGACCATGTGGCTGAAGCAACCGTCAGTGTGGTCCCCCTGCCCAATGACGAGATGAAGGGCCGCATCATCGGCCGGGAGGGCCGCAACATCCGCTCCATCGAGAACCTTACCGGCGTCGATCTCATCATCGACGACACACCGGAGGCCATTACCGTCTCCAGCTTCGACCCGGTCCGGCGTGAGATCGCCCGGCTCGCCCTTGAGAAGCTCATCCAGGACGGCCGCATCCATCCCACCCGCATCGAGGAGATGGTGGAAAAGGCCCGCCGCGAGGTGGACGCCACCATCAAGGCCGAGGGCGAGCGCGCCGTCTTTGAGACGGGCGTCCGCGGCCTCCACCCGGAGCTCATCAAGCTCCTGGGCCGCCAGAAGTACCGGACCAGCTACGGCCAGAACGTCCTCAACCATTCCAAGGAGGTCGCCTACATCGCGGGGCTTTTGGCCTCCGAGCTGGGCGTGGATGTGGCCACGGCCAAGAGGGCGGGACTGCTTCACGATCTGGGCAAATCCGTGGATCACGAGATGGAGGGCAGCCACGTCCAGCTTGGCGTGGAGCTGGCCCGCCGTTACCGGGAGAGCGAGGAGGTCGTCCACGCCATCGAGGCGCATCACGGCGATGTGGAGCCCCATACCGTCATCGCCTGCCTCGTCCAGGCCGCGGACACCATCTCCGCCGCGCGCCCCGGAGCCAGACGGGAGAACATCGAAAGCTACATCAAGCGTCTCGAGAAGCTGGAGGAGCTCACCTCCTCCTTTAAGGGCGTCGAGACCAGCTACGCCATCCAGGCCGGCCGGGAGATCCGCATCATGGTCAAGCCCGAGGAGGTCTCCGAGGACGAAATGGTGCTGCTGGCCCGGGACATCGCCCGCAAGATCGAGCAGGAGCTGGAGTACCCCGGTCAGATCAAGGTCAACCTTTTCCGGGAGACAAAGGCTGTGGAATACGCGAAATAATGACCAGTTTGACAAAAATACCCCCGCCGAAAGGCGGGGGTATCCTTGTATCCGGGGAAGGCTGGATACGGAAAATCGGATCCCCCGCGCCGACAAACGGAGCGGGGGACCGCTTTATTTCTGCTCGCTGACCGGGGGGACAAAGGCGGCGTAGCTGTTGAGCATGGACCGGGTGGTGTTGAAGTAGGAGCGGCCCCGGTCGAGCTTCCTGATCTCGGCCATGTCCGGGCGGGACAGGGTGAAATCGAAGATGTTCTGGTCCTCCCGGAGGTGGACGGGGTCCCGGGAGCCCGCCACCAGAGCGTGGCCGGCGTCCACATGCCAGCGCAAGATGATCTGCGCCGGGGTCTTGCCGTATTTCGCCGCCAGCTCACGGAACACAGGCTCCGAAAGGAGCCCGGGGTCGCCGTGACCCAGCGGATACCAGGCCTGAAGGACGATGCCCTCGCTCCGGAGAAAGTCCGCCAGCTCCCACCGCTGACAGTAGGGGTGGAGCTCCGCCTGAATCACCGAGGGGCGGATCCGGCACCGGCGCAGGAGCTCCCGGATCTCGGGGATGTCAAAATTGGAGAGGCCGATCGCCCGGACCCTGCCGGACCTGACGGCCGCCTCCAGCTGGGTGTAGCCGGCCGGGTAATTCCCGGCGGGGTGGTGGAGCAGGAGCAGGTCCAGGTAGTCCAGGCCGAGCCGGGCCATGGTGCGCTCCACGCCGTCGGGCTGTTCGTAGAAGGAGGGCCAGAGCTTGCTCTCCACGAAGATCTCCTCCCGGTTGATGCCGGAGGTCCGGACGGCCCGGCCCACCGCCTTTTCGTTCATGTAGGCGTTGGCGGTGTCCACAAGCCGGCACCCCGCCGCGAAGGCGGAGAGGACCGACGCCTGCGCCTCGTCGGGCGAGAGCATGAAGGTGCCTACCCCCACAAGGGGCATACGAATACCGCCGGAAAGCGTCAAAAAGCCCATGCCCATCCCTCCGATCCGGCCCGTAAACCGTTTGATTGTGTTTAATTTACATTATATGCCGGTAAACGACAAAAATCAATATCCGGGACAGGAAAATTTTGCTTGACAGGAGCCGGGGTCCCGCCCGTTGACGGGCTGTCGCGGCCGAGAAGGAGATACTTTGGCGAAAAAGCGGTCCGGAGCGCCCCGCCGGCCGAGCCGTATGCGTCACATATAATATAAAAGGAGGGCGTAGCGGCCCCCGGAAAAAAATTTTTAATGAAAAAAGGGAAAAAAGGTGTTGACAGGGGGAGGTGGGAGGGTGTATAGTAAGCGAGCTGTTGAGAAGCAGCGAGCCGTATCCGAAAAAAACTTGGAAAACTCAAAAAAAGGGGTTGACAAGGGGGATCGGATGTGGTATTCTAAAAATCCGCCGGCCGAAAGGCGGGCGGGATGCACCTTGCGAATT
>CANQPU010000014.1 GCA_947625815.1 uncultured Oscillospiraceae bacterium | reverse complement strand
CCGTCCAGCTTCACATCATCCGTGAAGGGAAAGAGCAGACAGGTGTGCCCTTCGTGTCTGAAGGAGGAGCAGTCTGAAAACTTCGTCCCATTCAGCAGGATGCCGTTTCTGGTAAGATCGTTGTTGATCCCATCCACCCACTCGGTGAGATCCCCACCGCAGCCCTGGATCACGAGCCCCTCGGCCCCCTCCATCCGCCGAAGCTCATCTGTCGTGATAGTTTTGATGTTCACGTCAATACCTCCATATAATAAAATTACCGGGGCTTCATATCCCCGGCGCTTGATGTATGATGTTTGTCTCGACAGGAGCCGGTCGCTCCATCCGCAGATAATTTTCTCTCAGGTCCCACGCCGCCTCAGAGCTTATGGCTCCGTTCACCTCCGCGCTGTTTCCATATCTCCGATGGTCATTTTGCAAAGACGTGGGCAGATCCCGCAAATCCATTTGATCACCTCCACCTGTGTTTTAAGGGGATTATATCTGTACACCCGTTTTGAGTCAACGAAAATAACTGTTGAAGCCATCCAGTCAGGGCAAAAAAATATGCCGGATCATCTGACCCGGCTTTGTGCAGCTCCTATTCAATTGTTGATGTCGCCAGTTCGAATCCCTCCAGTTTGGAGGAAACGAGGAAAAATAGGAAAATTTTGAGGTCGTTCCAGTTCACTCCGGAACGGCCTCAAAACCCTTGCGGCGCAGGCGTTTTGGCTACAAATAGTAGTTTTAACCTGCAATTCTGGAGCTGGATGCGAGATTCGAACTCGCGACCTCATGATTACGAATCAGGCGCTCTACCGGCTGAGCTAATCCAGCAAATCGATCTTGCCTCATCCGAGGCCACATTATAATAGCATATTTGTCCCCCGGAGTCAACAAATTTTTTCAGGCCAGGATCCTGTTGGCGCGGGGCCCCATGGCCGTCTCCCCACCCGCGGACCCAGGTTTAACGCCCCGCTCCGCCTCCGGAAAGCATTGTATGGCAAATTTTGTAATTGCCATTGTTAACAGAACTTACACGGTCACACCGCGGAATAACTCCGCCTGCCCGGGCAATCATAAGGACGAAAGGCGCAAAGCTCTTTCGACAAAAAGATAGGAGATGCAGAAAAATGGCTAACAGAACGAACCGCATTAACATTCCCGAAGCCCGTGCGGCCATGGACAAGTTCAAGATGGAGTCCGCTTCCGAGGTCGGTGTCAGCCTGAAGCAGGGCTACAACGGCGACCTCACCAGCCGTCAGGCCGGCTCTGTCGGCGGACAGATGGTCAAGAAGATGATCGAGGCTTACGAGAACGGCCTCAAGTAACTTCCCGACCCGGAAAAGAGCCTGAATACGATCAAAGCGGCGGAAATCATTTCGCCGCTTTGGTTTTTTCTTTTTTCAGGCCGCGGAACCCTCGTCATTCCCGGGCTCTTCGCTGTTCCCGGAATCTTCGGTGTTCCCGGGTTCTTCGGTGTTGCCGGGCTCATCCGTCCCCGCGCCGCCGGAGCCGCCCGCCTCGTCGGGGTCGATCATCTCCTCATCGCCGGGGCCCTCCGTCTCCCCCGGGTCTACCCCCTCGCCGGGGGTCTCCTCCCCGCCGGGATCCCCCGTCTCTCCCGTGCCTTCTCCCCCACCGGGACCCTCCGCCTCTCCGGGCTCCTCCGTCTCTCCTCCGGCGGGTACAGACTCCTCCGGCCCCACCAGGACCACCTTGTTCATGGCCCTGTATGTGTCTCTGGAGATCAGGGTCCTGCTCAGCACGTTCCCCTCGGCGTCATAGACCACCTTGTAGGCCTCGGACACATACCCGGTCTGGCCGCTGTTCTCTGTCTTCCGCTCGCCGGGAGCAAGGCTTGGGTCCTCCTTCTCGATGGTCTTATAGGGGATAGTCTCGATGGTGTTGGACTCCAGCTCGATCCTCAGATCGTTCTCTTTGGTGCCCCAGATCTGCACATGGAGCTCCTTATTTTCCACCCAGCACACGAGCTTAATGGGGAAGAGCCGGTTGTTCTTGAATTTCAGGTCCAGATTCGGCCAGTTCACCGTGGCGTCCAGCCCCAGAGGCAGATAGGCGACGGTGTAGCCGTGGTTTGTACGCTCGGTGATCTCCAGGTCCACGATCAGCGTGCAGAAATAGATGGTGGAGCTGAGCTGGCAGATACCGCCGCCCACCTCGTCGGCGTGGCGGCCGCCCACATAGGCGCCGGCGGGCTTGTAGCCCTTCTCGACGGTGCGCTGACCGACGACGCCGTTATAGCTGAACTCGTCGCCCGGCTCCAGGACCGTGCCGTTGACGGCCGCGGCGGCCAGCGTGATGTTGGTGATGCGGTTGGAGGAGCTGCTCTTCATGGAGGTGACCTTCTCCGCCAGAAGATCCTGGAACAGGAGCTCCTCGATGTCATAGACCGACACCTTGGGCCTGGTGATGGTCAGCGCCAGCCTCACCGTCTCCCCCGGATAGGCGGAGTTGTAGAGGTTGCGCATCTCCTCCCTGTCAAAGCTCACGCCGTCCTCCCCCGGTGTGGCGGTCCTGTTTTCCGTGTCGTAGGTCGCGTCCACGGGCTCTTTGAAGATCTGGTCGTATATGGCGTCAAAATCCGGCTGAAGGCCGTCCGGGCCCGGGTCCTTTGCCTCGGAAAATTCGTCGGTCCGGGCGGTGACGCCGGAGAGCAGCGTCTCGCGGATAAACTCAAAAACGCCCTCCTCGTCCACCTTGTAGGCGGCGATGCTCTTGGTCACGATCAGCTCATTGTCCCTGACCTCCCAGGCCGCGTCCACGGCGTCGTGGTTGACAAGCTTGGCCTGTCCGGCCACGATGGCCCTGACGCCCTCCTCGTTGAAGACCTGCTCGGAGACCACGTCATGGCTCTGCCGCAGGCATTTCAGGTACGTGAACATATTGGCGAAAAACCCGCCCTCCCGTCCGAAGGCGTAAGCGGCATCGACGGCGTCCGACACGGAGGAGGTGAGCCCCGCCTGCTCGCTGGTGACTGTGACCGAGATCTGCTCGGTGAGCTTTGCCGTGGCCTGCACGCCCGCGGGCACTCCCACGGAGGCGTTCAGCAGCGTGCTGTGGGCCGTGCTGTAGCTCATGCCGCCCACATCCACGCCGGCCACCTGTATATTCGGAAAGATGGTGTTGAGCCCGGCCACATACGCCCCCAGGCATAGCACGGCCATCAAGGCCACTGCGGCCGTCACCGCCAGCACGATCACCGCGGCGGTCCCGGCGGAGCTCCCCCTTTTCCTTCTTCTTGCTCTCTTGCTCTGTGCCATATCCTTACCCTCTGTATTTCAAGTCCGAAGACCGGTTGTCATAATACAGCTTTATTTTACATAACATGCCATCAAAAATCAATGACAAATCCGTGAATTTTTGTGATCAATTCAGTTACGGTTTTTTACATTCTTACGGATTATCCGATCCCGTGGAAGAGCTGGACCTCTCCGGGCCGTTTGGAGAACATGGAAAACTGGTACGTCTCGTCCTCGTCCCGCTTCCAGGGGGAGACGATGTTCATCCTCTGCTTCGTCTGGGCGTCCAGGATCTCCCCGATCAGCACATTGGACAGCAGGAACCCCTCCGGCGTGAAGCTCCAGCGGTCCTCGTCGCTCCTGGTCATCCATCCCCGCTCCACATAGGACTGCATGATATCCCTGGCCATGTCGAATTTGCAGGGGAAAATGTCGTAATATTCCTGCTCCGAGATGCCGCGGGTGGTGCGCAGGCCCAGCATCAGATATTCCCCGGCCCTTTCAAAGTCCGTCACGCTCTCGGCGTGATCCACCACGCTCCGGCCGGCCAGGATGTTGTCGGCATAGAGCTCCATGTCCGCGATGCAGCTGTACCGCTGGCCGGAGACGCAGGAGTGCGCCGCGGCGCCGAAGCCCATATACTCCCCCATCTGCCAGTATTTCAGGTTGTGCCGGGAGGCAAAGCCCCGGCGGGCGAAATTGGACACCTCATACTGCCTGTACCCGTACCGGTTCAGGGCGTCCACGGCGTAAAGGTACATGTCCGCCTGGAGGTCGTCGTCCGGGATAAAGGGCGAGTCCTTGAACTGGTAGAGGGCCGTGCCCTCCTCGATCTTCAGCCCGTAGCAGCTCAAATGCTCCGGCTTCAGGGCCAGCGTCTTCGTCAGCGTATCCGCCCAGTCGTCTCTGGTCTGGCTGGGCAGTCCGTAGATCAGGTCGATGGACACGTTCTCAAACCCGGCCTTCCGGGCGTTCATCACCGTCTCCTCGACCCGGGCGAAATCGTGGAGCCGGCCGATGCTCTTCAGGATCCCGTCGTTGGCCGACTGGGCGCCGATGCTGAGCCGGTTGAACCCCGCCCTGCGGAGCCGCGCCATGTCCTGAAAGGTGATGCTCTCCGGGTTGACCTCCACGGTGAATTCCCCGTCCACCAGGACCCGTCCGTATTTCTTGAGCGCCCTCATGAGCTCCACGAGCCGCGCGGCCCCGTAGAAGCTGGGGGTCCCGCCGCCGATGTAGATGGTGTCGATGATGTAGCCCTGCAGCTGCTGGGAGGCCTCCCGGATATGGGTGAGGAGGGCCTTCTGATAACGGGGCATCAGGTCCTCCCGGCCCACCAGGGAATAAAAGTCGCAGTAGGCGCACTTCCCGGCGCAAAAGGGTATGTGTATATAGATCCCCAGCAGCTTGTCCATTCGGGCGTCTTCCTTTCTCTCTCTCCCGGAAGAGGTTCAGTAGCTGTACACGCCGCCGCCGATGAACTCCCGCAGGAGCGACGTGGCGGGCACATATTTTTCGTCAAGGCCCGTGATGCCCCGCAAAAGCGGGAGGATCTCCCGGACCTCCTCGAAGGCGGGCCGGCCCTCCGTGAGCTTTTCAAAAAGGGGCAGCGCCTGGGGCGCCAGCACGCTCATCTCATAGGCCAGGGTGGTGTCGAAGCTCATGTCCGCCTTGGGGATGAAGGGCGTGATGTGCTGCCGTTCCCCGCGCATGACGTTGGCCCACATGGACAGCGTATAGTCCGCGTCCGCGCCCCGGAAATTGTTGTCCCGGACCACCCGGCGCACAAGGCGTATCCACTCCGGCCGGAAGACCTTCCCGCCGGGGAAGTCGATCTGGGAGCTGGCGGAGATATAGAGCTTGAAGGCCCCGGGATTCCTGTCGGTGATCTCGTCATTGAGGGCGTGGATGCCCTCGAAGATGGCCACCTCGTTCTTCCCGAGTCTCATGGGGGTGAATTGGCTCACGGAGCGCTTCTGCCGGGTGAACATGAAATAGGGGACGCGGATCTCCCGGCCCTCGGCCAGCATGGCGAAATGTTCGTTCAAAAGGTCCATGTCCATGAGCCTGGGGGACTCAAAGTCGATGTCCCCCTCCGGCGTCCGCGGGCAGGTGCGCTGATCCAGGGTGTTGAAATAGTTGTCCATGGATATGGTGTGGGAATTGATCCCCTGGCGCTCCAGCTCAGTCTCGATGTTCCGGGCGGTGGTGGTCTTCCCCGCGCCCGAGGGGCCCGAGAGCAGCACGATGGGGCATCTGGCCAGGTTCCGGCGGATGGCGTCCGCCGCCGCCCTCACCCTTTCAAAATACGCCTCGTCGGCCTGCCGGACCAGCTCCTCCGGAGCCGATGCCGTCAGCGCGTTGATCTTCCCGATGTCATATGTCACTGTCGATGCCTCCCGTCTGCCTGTAAAAGTCCGCGATCTTCTCCTTGTCCGCCACGATCCGGTCCATATTCTCCATGTACTCCTTGGGATATTTGGGGTCAAAGATCCGCTCGATCCGCCCCGTCCTCCGGTCCACCAGCTTGGTGGACCCACCTCCCCCCATGGCCAGGATGGTGCAGAGCTCCTCCATGATGAGGATGTTATATAAGCTCTCGCTGCCCGGCTTGGCCCAGCCCACGTTCTCAAAGCCGCCGGACATGTACTTCTGCCGGTACAGGTAGTAGGGCACATACCCCGCCTTTTCCAGCCTCCCGTTGGCCGAATCCAGCATTTTCTCCACCGTCTCCCCGTCGGGCCGGGCGGTGTCCTCCTCGGTGATCCGCGAGCCCTTCTTGAGGGCCAGGGTGTGGACGGTGATGTTCTCCGGGGCCATGGCGATGACCTCCTCCACCGTCCTGTCAAACGTCTCCGGCGTGTCCGCCGGAAGGCCGGCGATCAGGTCCATGTTCACCTCAAAGCCGCCGTTCTCCCGGGCCAGCCTGTAAGCCGCCCGTATGTCCTCCGCCGAGTGCCTGCGTCCGATGGCGGCGAGCACCGTGTCCGACATGGACTGGGGATTGATGCTGACCCGGGTGACGCCCCTGAGGGCCCGGAGCTTCTCGGCCGTGATCGTATCGGGCCTTCCCGCCTCCACGCAAAATTCCCGGACATGGCGAAGGTCGAAGCTCTCCTCAAGCCACCCGATCAGCTCCCCCAGCTCCTCCGCCGACAGCGTGGTGGGCGTTCCCCCGCCGATGTAGACGGCCACGGGCCGCAGGCCCAGTCTCTTCGCCGTTTCGGCCGTGGCGGCGATCTCCCGGCGGAGCGCCTTGAGGAAGTCGGGGATCAGCTTCATGGACTTCTCCACGCTCTGGCTGACGAAGGAGCAGTAGGCGCACCTGGTGGGGCAGAAGGGGATCCCCACATAGAGGGCGATGTCCCCCGGCTCCAGCTCTTTTGCCGCCCGCAGGGAGGCCCTGGCGGTTTGCAGGCACAGTCTGGCCCTCTCCGGGGAGACGAAATACTCCTCCTCCATCCTTCGGAGGGCCCCGGCGTCGTCCAGGCCCGCCTCCAGCATCCGCGTCACCAGCGTCCCCGGCCTGATCCCGGTGAGGGCGCCCCAGACGGGCTTTTTCTCCCGGATCTCCATGGCCGCCTTGTAGAATGCCAGTTTTATGATCTTTTGACACTCCCTGTCCCGAAAAGGTTCCGTCCGGACAAGGGCGTCGTCCCCGGTCTGCTCCGCCTCGCCGCGCCTGCCGTCCACGCACAGCTCCACCCGGCACAGGGCCCGCTCCCCCATGAGCTCCACCCTCGCCCAGCTCTCGCCCTCCGCCGGCGGGACGTCCGGATACTCCGGCCGCTCGCCGGGGAAAAGCGCCAGCAGGATCTGCTCCACGGCGTATTTGTAGTCATGTCCCGCAAGATACAGCTTCATAGTCCTTTGGCGTACCTCATGTAGTAATTCGTGGCCTTCTCCACATCCAGCGTGGTGGGATCCATATGCCCCGGGTAGACCTCGTAATTGCCGGGGATGTCCGCCAGCCTCCGCAGGGACGCCATCAGCGCGTCCATATCCCCGCCGGGCAGATCCGTCCGCCCGCAGGAGCCGGCAAAGAGGGTGTCCCCGGTGAAGAGGGCGTCCTCCACCTTGATCGTCACGGACCCGGGGGAGTGGCCCGGCGTCTCCATCACCCGGAACCGGAGGGAGCCGACGGTGACCACGTCCCCGTCGGACCAGAAGCGCGTGTCCTCCGGGCCGCGGTAGCGGTAGCTCTCACCGGGCTCCCGGGTAAAGTCGGCCCGGTGGATGAAAATGGGCGCTCCCGTCTCCTCGTGGAGCGCCGCCGCGGCGCCGGTGTGGTCGTAATGGCCGTGGGTCAGGAGGATGGCGCGGGGCTTGAGCTTTGTCTCCTCCAGATAGTCCATAATGGTATTGAACTCATCGCCCGGGTCGATGACGGCGCACTCCAGCGTGCGCTCATCCGCCGCCACATAGCAGTTGGCCTCCATGTGCCCAAGGGGAAGGGTCTTGATCAGCATTCCGTTTCATCCTCTCGTGTCCAGAAGTATCGTCACGGGCCCGTCGTTGACGGACTCCACCTTCATATCGGCGCCGAAGCGGCCGTGCTCCACCGTAAAGCCCCGTTTTCTACACTCGTCCATGAAGAGCTCATAGAGCGGCTCCGCCGTGTCCGGACGCGCCGCCTCCGTAAAGCCCGGCCGCCGGGACCCGGTATCGGCAAAAAGGGTGAATTGGGAGACGCACAGGATGCTCCCTCCTGCGGCGGCCAGATTCAGATTCATTTTGCCCGCGTCGTCCTCAAATACACGAAGCCCGCAGACCTTGTCCGCCAGCTTCTTCGCGTCCTCGGACGTGTCGTCCCGGTGGACGCCCAGCAGCACCAGGAAGCCGGTGTTGATTTGTGCGACGGTTTCTCCGTTGATCTCTACGGAGGCGGAGGTGACCCTTGTCACAACAGCGCGCATACGTCTCTCCTTTTCGGTATAGTCATGGCAAGGTCAGGCTCCCTGCCGCTTGACCTCCTGGACGGAGCGGATGTTCATGATCCGCGTCATGGCGGCCGCCAGCTCGGACTTGTCGTGGACGCGCATGGTGATGTAGACCACGGCCAGTCCCGACTGGTTGCGGGCGGTGAGGGCGTCCACCTTGATCTTCAGGGAGCTGAGGACCGTGGCGATGTCCATGACCAGGCCGTCCCGGTCCGTGGCCGTGATGGCCACGGAGGTCTGGTAGAGGTCGTCCTCCCCCGGGGCCCAGTGGACGCGGATCCAGCGGTCCCTGTCCTCGTCCTTTTCCGCGGACGACTCGTAATTCCGGCAGTCCGTGCGGTGGATGGAGACGCCGTAGCCCCGGGTGATGAAGCCCACGATCTCATCCCCCGGCACCGGCATACAGCAGTGGGAGAACTTGACCAGGCAGTTGTCGATGCCCTCCACGATGATGCCGTTGACGGCCTTGGGCTGCTTGCCGTCCGAGCCGGCCCAGAAGGGCGAGGCCCCGAATTTCCGGGCGTTCCGCTCAATAAGGCGCATCTCGTCCTTGATGTTGTTGACCGTCTTCTGGGCCGAAAGGCCCCCATAGCCTATGGAGGCGTACATATCGTCCAGCGCCGACACGGAGATGCGCTCTAAAAGTCTGGGCAGGGCCTTCTCGTCGTTGAGGACGGAGAGGGGCACCGCCTGACGGCGCATCTCCGCCTCAAAGGCGGCCCGGCCCGTGACGATGTTCTCCTCCCGGCGCTCCCTCTTGAACCACTGGCGGATCTTGTTGCGCGCCTCGGAGGATTTGACCAGCGTCAGCCAGTCCCGGCTGGGGCCCTTGGAGGTGTTGGAGGTGATGACCTCCACCACGTCGCCGTTTTGCAGCACGTGGGAAAAGGGCACGATGCGCCCGTTGACCTTGGCGCAGGTCATCCGGTTGCCGATGGCGGAGTGGATGCTGTAAGCGAAGTCAATGGGCGTGGACCCGGCGGGCAGGCTCTTCACGTCCCCGTGGGGGGTGAAGACGAAGACCTCGTCGGCGAACATATCCACCTTCAGATTGGAAATGAAGTCCGAGGCGTCCGAGTCCTCCTGCGTCTCCAAAAGGTTCCGGATCCAGGCGAATTTGTCCTCGTCGCCGCGGCTCTCGATGCCCTCCTTGTACTTCCAGTGGGCGGCGATGCCGTACTCGGCGGTGCGGTGCATCTCCCAGGTGCGGATCTGCACCTCAAAGGGGATCCCCTCCGTCCCGATGACCGTGGTGTGCAGGGACTGGTACATGTTGGGCTTGGGCGTGCCGATATAGTCCTTGAACCTCCCGGGGACCGGCTTGTAGAGCTCGTGGATGCACCCCAGGACGTTGTAGCACTCGGCGATGTCATCCACGATCACCCGGAAGGCGTAAATATCCATGATCTCGTCGAATTCCATGGATTTCCCGAACATTTTTCGGTAGATGGAATAGATGTCCTTGGTCCGCGACTGGACGCCGCATTTGATGTGGGCGTCCTCCATGCGCTTCCGGATGGCGGCCTCGGTCCGCTCCATGAACCCGGCGTTCCTGACCTCCCGCTCCTTCAGGGCGTTCTCGATCTCGTGATAGCCCACGGGGTCCAGGTAGAGCAGGGACAGGTCCTCCAGCTCCAGCTTGATCTTCTGCATCCCCAGCCGGTGGGCGATGGGGGCGTAGATCTCCATGGTCTCCCGGGACTTTTCCAGCTGCTTCTCGCTGGACTGATATTCCATGGTCCGCATGTTGTGGAGGCGGTCGGCCATCTTGATGAGGACCACCCGGATATCCCGCGCCATGGCCAGGAGCATCTTCCGGAGGTTCTCCATCTGCTCCTCCTCCTTGGAGGTATAGCGGATCTTCGTAAGCTT
This sequence comes from uncultured Oscillospiraceae bacterium, assembly GCA_947625815.1. Taxonomy (GTDB): domain Bacteria; phylum Bacillota; class Clostridia; order Oscillospirales; family Oscillospiraceae; genus RUG626. Next base: position 42,718 of record CANQPU010000014.1, on the reverse strand, counting down.
TGTGACGCCCTCCACGATGCCGGCCACGGACTCGCCGAACCGCTTGGCCACCTCCTCGTGGGTGACGGTGGTGTCCTCGATCACGTCATGCAGGAGCGCGGCGATCACGGAGTCCTCGTCCAGCCCCATTTCGGCCACGATGACGGCCGCGGCCACGGGGTGGGTGATATAGGGGCTTCCGTCCTTTCGGAGCTGGTCGCCGTGGGAGTCTCTGGCGAACTCGAAGGCCTCCCGCACCCGGCCGGTATCCCGGATCTGTGTGCTCTGGCTCATCGCCTGCTCCAGCGCCCTGTACTGCTCCTCGCCCAGGCCGGAATATTCTGTTTTTGTATCGGTAGCGTCCATGTTTTCACCTGAAAAAGAGTTTATTGATCGGCGGCGAAATCGGCAAGGCACAGCTGCACGCCCCGCCGGCCCCGGAATTCGTTGATCTGCGGCGTGAAGGCGATATTGGCCCTCTGGCCCGCCGCCACACCCAGCTCCTCCGGCCCCTTGGAGAAATAGACGGCCTCGAAGACCTGTCCGCCCAGGCTGACCCAAAGCTTGGTGTGCCTGCCCTCGGAAAGCCCGGCGGCGTTCTCCACCGTCACCCCCGTCATGCACAGCACCGGCTGGGGGTTCCCCGTCCCGTAGGGCTCCAGCGCCTCCAGCGCCTCCACGTTGCGCAGGGCCAGCAGCTCGGGCTTTTTGACCTCCAGATCCACCGTCAGGGCCCGCTCCGCCGGCGCGGGGGCCGACGCGGCGTAGCACCCGCCAAGCTCCCGGCGGAAGTCGTCGATCCTGTCCTCGCCGATGGTCAGGCCCGCGGCCATCTCGTGGCCGCCGAAGCCCAAAAGCGTCCCGCGGCACCGGGACAGGGCGTTCACCAGGTTGAAGCCCTCCACGCTCCGGCAGGAGCCGCGGCCGATGCCGTCCCGGAGGCAGATCATCACCGCCGGCAGGGCAAATCTCTCCGCCAGACGCGAGGCCACGATCCCGCAGACGCCCTGGTGCCAGGTATCCGACGCCAGAACGACGGGCCTCCCCTCCGGGGGGGCCTTCTCCAGCATCTCCAGGGCCTCCCGGTACATCTCCCCCTCGATCCTCTGGCGTTCCCGGTTCATATCGCAAAGCCGTCCGGCCAGCTCGGCGGCTCTCCTCCCGTCATGGGTCAGCAAAAGCTCCACGGCCACGTCGGTGTTGCCCAGCCTCCCCGCCGCGTTGATGCGCGGGGCCAGGGCAAAGCCCACGTTCCCCACCGTGGGGGCCTTCCCCTCCTGTCCGGAGGCGGCGCGCAGCTCCCGGAGCCCCGGTCTTACGCCCTTCTTCAGCTCGGCCAGGCCCCGCTTGATGAGGACCCTGTTCTCCCCCGTCACGGGCATCACGTCCGCCACGGTGCCGGTCGCCACCAGATCGGCGAACCGCTCCAGCAGCGCCTCCTCGCTGCCCGGGCCCTCGATGGCGCAGACGAGCTTGAAGGCCACACCCACGCCGGCCAGGGACTTGGAGCGGGAGGGACAGTCGGGCCGCCTGGGATCCACCGCCGCCGCGGCCGCGGGCACGTCGCCCACGCACTCGTGGTGGTCGGTGATGACCAGGTCCAGGCCGATCTCCTTCGCGTGCCGCGCCTCCTCGTGGGCCGTGATCCCGCAGTCCACGGTGATGACGAGGCTCGCCCCCCGGGCCTTCAGCGTATCCAGGGCCGCCGATTTGACGCCGTAGCCCTCCTCCAGCCGCTCGGGTATGTAGATATCGCAGGTCAGGCCCCGGGAGCGCAGGTACTCCGCCATCAGACAGCTGGCGGTGATGCCGTCCACGTCGTAATCCCCGTAAACGGCCACGTGCTCTCCCCCGGCGATGGCGCTTTTGACGCGCCGGGCGGCCTTGTCCATATCGATCATTTCCATGGGGTCGGAGAGGACGGACAGGTCGTCCGCCAGAAGCTCCTCCACGTCCTTCGGATCCGTGACGCCCCGGGAGGCCAGGACCACCGCCGTCAGCGGGTTCACCCCGCCCCGGCACAGTCCCACCGCCTTCTCCCGGTCAAAGCCCCGGATCTCCCATCTCATACTCACTTCGATCCAATCTCCTCAGGTCATATGTTCTCATAAAAATATATTATACCAAAAATGAAAAGAGAGTACAAGACCGAGAGAAAAGAAATTTACCGGCTCTATTTTATTAAATCTTCAAAAAGCCATTTAATTTTATATTCGGATGTGTTATAATGGTTTGTAATATGCGTTTATATGCGTTTTGATCTGGCGGGAAAGGAGGTCCGGAGGGTGAAGGAGCTTGTGGCGTGTGCCGGGAGCGCCGAGGGCGTGTCCGCGGCGGTGCAGAGCGGCGCCGACGCGGTGCTGATCGGCTTTTCCATCGGTGAGGAGCGGGGCGCGAGCGAGCTGACCGAGGACGAGCTGGGCCGCGCCGCCCAGTTTTGCCGGGCACGGGGCGTGAAGACCTACGTGGAGCTGGACGGGTCCCCCTCGGACGATCAGCTCCCGCAGGTGCTGGAAAAGGCCCGCAGGGCCGCCCGCATGGGGGTGGACGCCCTGGTGGCGGAGGACCTGGGACTTCTCTGGGCGCTCCGGCGCGTCCTCCCGTCCATGCCCCTCCACGCAGGTCCGGGGCTGGGCATCCACGACGCCGACGGCCTCAGGATGTGCGCCTCCATGGGCATCCGCCGGGTCGCCCTGCCGGTGGAGCTGTCGGACGACCGGCTCGCGGCGCTGGCGGAGGACTCCCCCGTGGAGCTGGAGATCTACGTCCAGGGTCCGCTGTGCGTCTCCTTCGCGGGCAGGTGTATGCTCCCGGCGCTGGCCGGTGAACCCTGCCGGCGTCAGTGCGTCTCCGGCTTCAAGGCCGGTCTCCGGGACCGGCACCCTCTTTCCATGAAGGACCTGAGCCTCATTGAGGAGACGGAGCTTCTGGACCGGCTGCCCGCGGCCGCCCTGCGGGTGGGCTCCCGTGACCGCCGGCCCGAGTATTGCGCCGCCGTCACCGGCGTCTGGGCGCGGGTCCTGTCCGCCGGACGGGGACCCACGGCGGACGACCGGGCCCTTTTGGAGGCGGTCGCCTCCGGCGGCTCCACCGGCGGATATCTGCGGGGCGGGGAATTTTCCGCCATGCTGGGCGCCGCCTCCGGGAAGCCGGAGGAGGATTCGGCGCTGTACGCGAACCTTCGCAGAAATTACCTGAACCGGGAGTTCCAGCGGGTGCCCGTGACCTTCGAGGTGGAGCTTTCGCTGGAAAAGCCCTTCACCCTCACGGCCCGGGACGACCGGGACAATTCCGTGACCCTCACGGGCGCGGCACCTGAGCTTGCCTTTCACACCGAGACCACCCCCGCCATGCTGAGGACCGAGCTTTTCAACACCGCCGGCACCCCCTTTCGCTGTGAGGGCGTCACCGCCGTCATAGACCGGGGCGTCTGGCTGAACCCCCGCGAGGTGGGGCCGGTGCGGGACAGGCTCCTCCAGGAGCTTCTTCTGCGCCGGACGGGCTTTGAGCCCAGGTCCGAGGGAGAGCTGCCGGAGCTGCCGGCGCCCGCCGTCCCGGCGGAGCCCCCGGTGCTGACCGTGTCGGTCCTCCGGTGCGCCCAGCTCAGTCAGCGCCTTTTGTCCCTGGCCCCTCCGGTCGTCTATCTCCCCCTTGAGGAGGCGGTGTCCGGGGACAAACGGCTGGAGCCGTTCCTGGATTCGCCCCACATCTCCGTCTGCGCCGCCCTGCCGCCGGTGATCTTCGATTCCGAGCTGGGCGAGGTCACGGAGATGCTCCTGAAGGCCAGACAGCTGGGCATCCAGGAGGTGAGCGTCTCCGATCTGGGCCACGTGGCCTTCGTGCGGAAGATGGGTTTTGAGGTCCGGGGCGATCCGGCCCTGGCGGTGCGCAATTCCTGCACCCTGGCCGTCCTGTCCGGGCTGCGCCTCCGGTCCGCCTCCCTCCGGGGGGATCTGACCGCCTCCCAGGTGCGCGCTCTGAAGAAGAACGTGGACACCGAGCTTTCGGTGTACGGGCGGATGCCCCTCATCTACTCCGCCGGGTGCGTCATACGCGCCCGCACCGGCGCCTGCTCCTGCGACAGCTTTACCGGACTTCCCGACGCCAGCGGCTTCATGAGCCCCGTGACCCGCTGCTTCGGCTGCCGCAACACGGTCTGGAGCTCCCGAAAGCTCCATCTGGCCCCCCGGAGCCGGGAATATCTGACGGCGGGGCTTTGGGGCGTGAGGCTGAACTTCACCACCGAGAACGCCGAGGAGTGCGCCCGGGTGGCGGAGCGGTATCTTGAGCTGGGCTCCTACGAGCCGGCCAGCACGACCCAGGGGCGGTTCTGACCCGGCAAGGGGTCGGCGGATCTTTTTCAAGGAGCGTTTTTATGATCATTCTGGCGTCCGCCTCGCCAAGGCGGCGGGAGCTTTTGAATACCATGGGCATCCGGGATTTTGCCGTGCGTCCCTCCTCCCGGGAGGAGCCCTATGACGCCTCCCTCGGCCCCGGCCGGGCCGTGGAGCGGATCGCCCTGGGCAAGGCGCTGGACGCCGCCGCCGGGGCGGACGCCGGCGACATCGTCATCGGCGCCGACACCCTGGTCTTTCTGGACGGCCAGCCGCTGGGAAAGCCGCGGGACGCGCAGGACGCCCGGGCCATGCTCTCCGCCCTCTCCGGCCGGGAGCACACGGTCATCACCGGCCTTGCGGTCATCGCCGGGGAGCACCGGGAGACGGGCCACACCGCCACGGCGGTAAGGTTCCGGGCGCTCACCGCCCGGGAGATCGAGTGGTATATCCGCTCCGGCGAGCCCATGGACAAGGCCGGCGCCTACGGCATCCAGGGCCTGGGCGGCCTTTTGGTGGAGGGCGTGAACGGGGACTATCCCAACGTGGTGGGCCTTCCCACAGGCCAGCTTTCGCGGATGCTGGAGAGGGCCGGATACAGTGTTTTCGAAGGGTGAGGACATGAAGGATTATATCACGAAAAAGGGGATCTTCATCGCGGCGGCCGCCATCGTCGTCTCCGTCGCCGCGGCCATATCCGTGGCCGTCAGCGGCGGCCGCGCGGGGTTCGCCTCGCTCCTGTCCGAGCCCTTTTTCAAGCCGGTGAAGAGCGCCATGACGAGCCTGGTGGGCTCCCTGGAGCATCTTTACGACTACATGTACCGCTATGACGAGATCGTGGCGGAGAACAACCGGCTCCGCGGCCGTGTGGCCGAGCTGGAGCAGGAGTACCGGGAGTACACGGAGATCAGCGAGGAGAACGAGCGCCTGCGCAGCCTCCTGGGCTTTGCCGAGCGGCACGAGGACTTTGCCATGGAGCCGGTATCCGTCATCTCCTGGACCGCCTCCAATTTCGCCTCCTCCTTCACGGTGAGCAAGGGCTCCAACGCCGGCATCGCCCTGTACGATCCGGTAGTGGACGAAAACGGGCACCTGGTTGGACAGGTCACCTCCGTCACCTCCGGCTCCTCCACCGTCACCACCGTGATCGACACCTCCTCCCATGTGGGCGCCCTCATCTATGAGACGGGCGCCACCGGCGTCATCTCCGGGGAATTCGAGCTTTTCCGGGACGGCCGGCTCAAGTTCTCCTATTTCTCCGCGGAGATCCCCCTCACCGTGGGCGACACGGTGGTCACCTCCGGCTCCGGCGGGCTCTACCCCGCGGGGCTCGTCATCGGGACCGTGACGGGCATCTCCGTAAGCTCCTCGGGCCTGGACCCCTACGCCGTGGTGGAGCCGGCGGCGGACATCGGCGACAGCACCCATCTTTTCGTCATCACCGATTTCGCGGTCTCGGAGTGAGGTGCGGCCATGACAAGAAACAAGCACCGGACCCTGGTGAAGGTCCTGATCCTGGCGCCGTATCTCATCCTCCTTTACATCCTCCAGTCCACGGTGTTCACCCACCTGACCCTGTTCGGAGCCAAGCCCCTGATCCTGCCCCTGGCGGTGGTGGGCGTGGCGCTCTACGGCGGCCACGCGGAGGGCGGCGTCTTCGGCCTTTTCGCCGGGATGCTCATGGATCTGTCCTACAATCAGCCCACCGTCGAGTTCACCCTCATCCTCACCCTGACGGGCCTGGTGCTGGGGATCCTCTCCGACACCGCGCTGGTGCAGGGCTTCCCCTCTTTTCTGGTCTCGGCGGTGCTGGCGCTCCTGCTGTGTTCGGCCTGGCAGCTCCTGGCGCTGGCGGTGCTCAAGGGCGCCCCGGTGGCCGTCATCGCCGGTATCGCCCTGCGCCAGAGCCTCTGCTCCCTGGTCTTCGCGGTGCCCCTTTACTACATGTCCCGGTTCCTCTCCAGAGTCATGTAGATCCTCTTCCTCTCAGGTGATCTTATGGACAAATTCGTAAAAACCTCAAGAGTCGTGCTGATGGGCCTGCTCATGGCCCTGCTGCTGGCGGTCTACGGCCTGACGCTTTACCGCATCCAGGCCATCGACACCGAGGCCATCATGGAAAGCTCCGTGAGCTACGCCGTCTCCGAATCCACCGTCTACGCCGCCCGCGGGTCGATCCTGGACCGCAACGGGGTGCTGCTGAGCTCCGACAAGACGGTCTACGACGTGCTGATCTCCCGGAAGCAGCTCCTGAAGCAGCCGGACCCCAACGGCATCGTGGCCAAGCTCATCGCCGCGGCGGAGAGATACGGCGTGCGCTACTCGGACACCTTCCCCGTCACCGCCACGGCCCCCTTTGAGTACGACGCCTACGCCTCCTCCACCCAGAAAAGCTGGATGAAGGCGTATTTCGAGTATTTCAAAAACTCGCTGGAGTCCTATCTCCACCGGGAGCTGGACCCGGACGCCGAGAACGCCGGCATCACCGCCACCGAGCTGGTGGGCTGGATGCGGGAGCATTACGGCATCGACTACACCGTTACGGCGGGGGAGGCCCGGAAGATCGTGGGCGTCCGCTTCTGCCTGGAGATCCGCGCCATCGTCAACACCACGGATTACATTTTTGCCTCGGACGTGCCGGTGGACTTCATCGCCTACCTCTCCGAGCAGAACCTGGCCAGCGTCAGCATCAACACCCGCTCCGTCCGGCAGTACCACACCCAGTATGCCGCCCATCTGCTGGGCTATGTGGGAACCATGACCCGGGACCAGTATGACAGCAAATACAGGGACCTTGGCTACCCCTACAACTCCACCGTGGGCCAGACCGGCGCGGAGGCGGCCTTTGAGGAGTACCTGCACGGCACCCCCGGATCCGTCACCACCTATACCGACGAGACCGGCGCCGTGGTGAACCGGGTGGTCACCGCCCCCGCCGTGGCCGGGGACAACGTGTACCTGACCATCGACATTAGCCTGCAGGAGGCCGCGGAAAACGCCCTGGCCGCCGCCATCACCCAGATGAACGACGAGCGCGTCGCGGCCGCCGAGGCCGACGCGGCGGAGAGCGGGGAATACAAGGAGCCGGAGCTGGCCGACGGCGGCGGCATCGTGATGCTGGACGTCCGGTCCGGCGAGGTCCTGGCCCTGGCCAGCTACCCCACCTATGACCTGTCCACCTTCTATTCCAACTACGCCGCCCTGCTCAACGACCCCGGCAAGCCCCTGACCAACAGGGCCACCAACGGCCTTTATAACCCCGGCTCCACCTTCAAGATGGTCACGGCCTACGCGGCCCTGAGCAATCTTTTCATCTCCCCCTCCACCACCATCTACGACAACGTGGTGTTCACCAAGTATCAGGATCTGGGCTACTCGCCCAAATGCTGGTCCTCCCGCGGCCACGGGGAGCTCAACGTGGTGGGCGCGCTGGAGAACTCCTGCAACTATTTCTTCTTCTCCGTGGCCGACAGGATGGGCATCACCCGCATCGCCGAGGCCGCCCGGCTCTTCGGCTTCGGGGCGCACACCGGCATCGAGATCGGCGACGCCGAGGGGGAGGTGGCCTCCCGCGAGCTCAAGCAGGAGAAGTACCACGAGGGCTGGTGGAACGCCGACACCCTCCAGGCCTGCATCGGCCAGGGCTACAACCGCTTCACCCCCCTGCAGATGGCCAATTACGTGGCCACCATCGCCAACGGCGGCACGCTCTATCAGTTATCGGTGCTCAAATCGGTCACCAGTTTCGATTATTCCGACGTCCTCACCCGCCGCGCCCCCAAGGTCCTCTCCGTCATCGAGGACACCGGCGGCTACATCCCGGTGCTCCAGCGGGGCATGAGGGCCGTGGCCTCCTCCGGCACGGCCCGGTCGGCCCTCTCCAATTACCGGGTCCCCGTGGCGGCCAAGACCGGCACGGTCCAGTCCGACAACTCCGAGATGAACGACGGCGTCTTTGTCTGCTACGCCCCCGCCGACGACCCCCAGATCGCCATCGCCGTGGTGGTCCAGAAGGGCGGCTCCGGCTCGGCCCTCATCAACATCGCCAAGAGCCTGATGGACGTCTACTTCACCTCCTCGTCCTCCTCATCCACCTTCACCGTCCCCGGGGACGGCACCCTCGTGCGGTGATTTTACCAGCTTCTGCTTTTTTGTCCCAATATATGGTTTTCATCCCCGCACATATCTGAAAAGTGTATAGATCCCGTCGATAAATTCCTTGAAAAACTGAGTTTCACTGTGTATAATGTTTAATGGGGGTGCTTATGGGTACTGCGATTCTGATAACCTCCGGCAAGGGCGGCACGGGAAAGACCGCGTGCTGCGCCGCCATTGCCTCCTTCCTCGCCTCCTCCGGACACAAAACGCTGTGCATCGACTGTGACAGCGCCCTTCGGAATCTGGATCTGGCCCTGGGGCTGTCGTGCGGCGTGCTCTATGATTTCATGGACGTCCTGGACGGCTCCACGGAGATATCCGACGCCGTGACGGCGCACCCCGCCATTGAAAATCTCTGGTTCCTCTCCGCCCCGGCGGATTTTCCCGACGAGAGCGCCGGCGTCATGTCCTTCCGGGAGATGACGGACCGGCTCAAAGAGGAGTACGACTACATCCTTATGGATTCCCCCGCCGGCATCGGCAGCGGCTTCCGGCTGGCCGCCGGCGCCGCGGACATGGCCATCATCGTGGCCACCGGGGATCTCGCCAGCCTCCGGGACGGCCAGCGCACGGCGCTGGAGCTTCGGAAGCTGGGCGTGACGAACCTGCGCCTGCTCATCAACCGGGTAAAGCCCCGGGCCTACCGGAAGCTCCGGCGGAACCTGGACGACGTCATCGACACCGTGGGCGTCCGCCTCATCGGCGTCATCAGTGAGGACGAGAGCGTCTCCGAGGCCGGAAATCTGGAAACCCCTCTCCTGCTCTACGGCGCCAAACGCGCCTGGGGGCAGTTCAGGGCGGCGGCCGCCAGGGTCGCCGGAGAGCGGGTCCCGCTTGGAAAGATCTGACTATTTAACTATATTGAAAGCTGGTGACGGTATGAACATCGCGCTCATGGCCCACGACCGGAAGAAGGAACTGATGGTGCAATTCTGCATCGCCTATTGCGGCATCCTCTCAGCCCACTCCATCTGTGCCACGAACACCACCGGACGGCTGGTCAAGGAGGCCACCGGTCTGCCCATCGACCTGTATCTGTCCTGCGATCAGGGGGGCGACCAGCAGATGGCCGCCAGGCTTGCCTACAACGAGCTGGACCTGGTCCTCTTCTTCTCCGACCCCACCGACCCCCGCGCCATGGCCTCCACCAACAAGATCGGCCGCCTGTGCGACCAGCAGAACGTCCCCTTCGCCACCAACGTGGCCACCGCCGAGGTCCTTATTCGCGGTCTGAAGGACGGCATGCTCGACTGGCGCGACATCGTCAACCCCAAAAAATAAACCGGACCCTCGCGCCTCTGAGGGCCGATGCGGGCATCGGCCTTTTCCGAGTGCCACAACACCCCCGCTCACCGGGCGGGGGATTCGTTTGCAAGGAGAAATCGATTCATGGAACGCATAAAACCCCATATCCTCTCCGGCTTCATGGAGCTCCTGCCCCGGCAGCAGGCGCTGATGGAGCGGATCATCGGGACCGTCCGGCGGGTCTATTCCCTCTATGGCTTCACGCCGCTGGACACCCCGCTCATCGAGTCCTCCGACGTCCTCCTGGCCAAGGGCGGCGGCGAGACGGAGAAGCAGATCTACCGCTTCACCAAGGGTGACAACGACCTCTCCCTCCGTTTCGATCTGACCGTGCCGCTGGCCCGGTATGTGGCGATGAATTACGCCAATCTCAGCTTCCCCTTCCGCCGGTATCAGATCGGCAAGGTCTACCGGGGCGAGCGGCCCCAACGGGGGCGCTTCCGGGAGTTTTATCAGGCGGACATCGACATCATCGGCGACGGCTCCCTCGACATCATGAACGAGGCGGAGGTCCCCTCCATCATCTACCGGGTCTTTACGGAGCTGGGCCTCACCCGTTTCGTCATCCGGGTCAACAACAGAAAGCTCCTGACCGGGTTTTACGACATGCTGGGCCTTTCGGACAGGGCCGCCGGCATCATGCGGACCGTGGACAAGCTCGAGAAGATCGGCCCCGAAAAGGTCCGGGCCCTTTTGACGGACGAGCTGGACGTGCCCGCGCAGGCCGCGGACAGGATCCTCGCTTTCATGTCCATAAAGGGCGACAACCGTCATGTCCTTGAAGCCCTCCGGGCCTTCGTGGGCAAAAACCAGGTCTTTGACCGGGGCTTTGAGGAGCTGACCGCCGTGACGGGGTATCTTACCGCCTTCGGCGTGCCGGAGGACCACTTCTCCGTCGATCTCACCATCGCCCGGGGCCTGGATTACTATACCGGCACCGTCTACGAAACCACGCTCCCCGATCATCCGGAGGTGGGCTCCGTCTGCTCCGGCGGGCGGTATGACGATCTGGCCGGGTATTACACCGACCGGGTCCTGCCCGGGGTGGGCATCTCCATCGGTCTGACGCGCCTTTTCTTCATTCTGGACGACGTGGGCCTTCTCTCCAGTGAGGCCCCGACCGCGCCGGCGGACGTGCTGATCCTCCCCCTGACGGAGGACCCCTCCGCCGCCATCTCCTTCGCCACGCTTCTGAGGGCCTCCGGCATCCGGGCCCAGCTCTACTCGGAGGACCGGAAGTTCAAGGCGAAGATGAATTACGCCAACAAGCTGGGCGTCCCCTTCGTGGCCTTCCTGGGGGAGGACGAGATCGCCTCCGGCCAGGTCAGCGTCAAGGACATGACCACCGGCGAGCAGCGCCGCTGCCCCTATGGGGAGGCCGTCTCCCTGCTGGCCGCCTTTGCCGCGGGGCGGGAGTCCTGGACTCCCATAAAGGAGTGAGGCCATGTCACTGCGGCACGCCGCGCTGATCGCGGTCATCCTCTTGGCGGCGCTCCTGATCGTGGGGCTCATCCTCCTGCGGCCCATGGCGCCGGAGAATTACGCCGACGGCATCTTCAGCTTCGACGCCGTGACCCAGGCGTACGTCACCGCCGGCACCTTCCAATATGATTCCGCCGTGCCGGTCCTGACCGTCACCGCCGACGATCCCGCCCTTCAGAAGCTCATCGGCCTCTTTGAGGGCCGGGGCTTCGGCCGCACGGCCGGATCCCTCTTCTCCCAGGCGGAGCCCGTCTCCCGGGTGGGGGACAGCTACTGGAGCGTCACCTTTCTCTGCTCCATCTCCCAAAGCACCCTGACGGCGGAATTCGTGGGCTCCACGCTCCGCCTCACCGGCGCGGACACCGTGACCGTCACCACGCAGAACAGGGACCGCTGGGCGCGGGAGGTGGGTGAGCTCATCCTCTCCTTCTACCCGGAGCCCTCGCCTGATGAAGATACCCCTACAAATTAACGTCCTGGAGTGATAATTATGGTCCAATCACGTACCCACACCTGCGGCGAGCTGCGTCTTTCGGACGCAGGCAAGTCCGTCCGCCTGGCCGGCTGGATGGAAAACGTCCGCTCTGTCAGCGCCAACCTGGCCTTTCTCGTTCTGCGCGACTTCTACGGTTCCACTCAGGTGGTCATCGAGGACGAAAAGCTCCTCGAGCAGGTGAAGTCCCTCAATAAGGAGTCCGTCATCGCGGTGAACGGCTCCGTGCGCGAGCGGAGCAGCAAGAATCCGAACCTCCCCACCGGCGACATCGAGGTGCTCCCCTCCTCCATCGAGCTTCTGGGCCGGTGCCGCTATAACGAGCTGCCCTTCCAGATAAACCGCTCAAAGGAGGCCGACGAGGCCATCCGCCTCAAGTACCGCTATCTGGATCTCCGGAACCCCGAGGTGAAGAAGAACATCGTCCTCCGCTCCAAGGTGGTGGCCGCTTTGAGGAGCGCCATGCAGGGCGAGGGATTTTTGGAGATCACCACCCCCATCCTCACCGCCTCCTCCCCGGAGGGTGCCCGGGACTATCTGGTGCCCTCCCGCAAGCACCCCGGCAAGTTCTACGCTCTGCCCCAGGCGCCCCAGCAGTTCAAGCAGCTGCTGATGACCTCCGGCTTTGACCGGTACTTCCAGATCGCCCCCTGCTTCCGGGACGAGGACGCCCGGGGCGACCGCTCCCCCGGCGAGTTTTACCAGCTGGACATGGAGATGGCCTTTGCCGATCAGGAGGACGTGCTGGCGGTGCTGGAGCGGGTGCTGGTGCCCATCTTCCAAAAGTACGGCAAGTACAGCCGCGTCTCCCGGGCCCCCTTCCGCCGCATCAAGTATAACGACGCCCTGGAGACCTACGGCACCGACAAGCCGGACCTCCGGATAGACCTGGAGATCCGCGACGTCTCCGCCCTTATGTCCGGCATCGGCTTCGGGCCCTTTGAGGGGCAGACCGTCAAGGCCATCGTGGTGACGGACTTCACCGCCGGCCGCAAGCAGATCGACAAGCTCTGCGCCGACGTGGAGGTCCAGGCCGGCCAGAAGCCCTACTGGTTCCGCGTGGACGAGAGCGGCGCCCTCGTGGGCGGCATCGCCAAGTTCGTGGAGCCGGTGAAGGACGCCGTCGTCAGCGCTCTCGGCCTCACTCCCGGCTGCTTCGTGGGGCTTTCCGCCGGAAAGCTCGGCACCGCCCAGAAGACCGCCGGCGTCCTGCGCTCCAAGCTGGGCGTCCTGTGCCCGAACCACATGGACAAGGAGCAGTACGCCTTCTGCTGGATCGTGGACTTCCCCATGTACGAGATTGGCGAGGAGTCCGGCCAGCTTGAGTTCTGCCACAACCCCTTCTCCATGCCCAACGGCGGGCTGGAGGTCCTCCAAAAGGCCGCGGCGGGGGAAATCGACCCCCTGACCATCACCGCCTTCCAGTATGACCTGGTCATCAACGGCTACGAGAGCGCCTCCGGCGCCGTGCGCAATCACGACCCGGAGATCATGATCGAGGCCTTCAAGCTCGTCCGGCTGGGCGAGGAAGACGTAAAGGCCAAGTTCCCCGCCATGTACAACGCCTTCTGCTACGGCGCGCCCCCCCATGCCGGAGCCGCGCCGGGCGTGGACCGCATGATCATGCTCCTCACCGGCGAGGAGCTCATCCGCGAGGTCATCGCCTTCCCCATGAACAAATCCGCCCAGGACGTGATGATGGGCGCCCCCGGGGAGGTCACGGACAAGCAGCTCCAGGAGCTGTCCATCGCCGTCACCGCCCACGAGGAATAGGCGCTGTCCTCCCGGTAAAAACAAAATTCCCTTCCGGGCGCGCTTTTCGCCGGTCTTTTCGCCGAAAAGCCGCGTCTTCCCCGGAGCTTCCCAAACGAAAAGGGGTTTTCAGCAGGGCGCCTGTCCCTGTTGAAAACCCCTTTTTTCCTGTCCGCGCGGGCTCTGTGGGCTCCGCGTTTCCCTTTGCCGAAAAGCGGCCGGGAAGGTCCGTTCCCGCGAAATTCGGGATCAGAGCAGTCCCTGCTCCCGCATCTCCAGCACCCGCCACTCCGGAAGCGCCCCGCGATAGAGGAGCAGGAGCGCGTCCGTCTCGTCCACATAGGTGAAGTTGTCATAGGAGATATAGGCCGCCGTCTCCCCTGCCTTCGTCAGCTCCACGATGACCTCCAGCTCCCCGCTTCCGCCTCCGCCGCCCGAATAGACGGGTCTGGCGGCGTCGTAGTCCATATCCTTCGGGAGAGGCAGCTCCTCCGCCAGCGGCGTCAGGTCCTCCACCTCCATGTGGTCGGTATCCCGGGCCGGGACCTGAACGATATAGACTGTCCAGGTCTCCGCCGGCAGGCGGATCTCCGGGAAAAACGCGTACACCGTGCTGAAGGGGAACCGCCCTGTCAGCGGCACTTCCGCGCCGATAGCCTCCGAGAGGAACGCGGCGTACCCCTCCGGCGTGAACTCGCCGGTAAAGGGTTGGATCACCGGCGTATCCGGCACATCCGGCGTGTCCGGCGTGTCCGGCACATCCGGCGTATCCGGTTCGTCCGGCGTGTCCGGCTCACGCTCCGGGTCTTGGGCGTCAGGTCCCTGACCCTCCGCCGGATCGTTCTCCGGCCCCTGAACGTCCGTCCCCGGCGCGTCCGGTATCTCCGGTCCGTCCTGTCCGGACACGGCGGGCGGCTCCTCCGTCTCCGGCTCCTCCGCCGGAGCGCAGGCAGTCAGGCCCACAAGGAGGAGCAAAGCGGCCGTCATCGCCCAAAAAACCTGTTTTCTCATGCCGGGACCTCCCTTCCGCATCGCTGTTCTCAGTATGGCCGGACCCGGCGGGATCTATCCCCGGTCCGCTCTTTCCCAAATCTGGAAGCTGTATTGCACGCCCTCGTGCTCCCGGAGCTGGCCGGGGTCGGCCAGACGCCAGCCGGGAAGCTCATCGAGCCTGGGGAAGAAGGCGTCCGCCGGGGGGGCGGCCTGGAGACGCGTCACGTGGGCCCTGGAGCAATAGGGCAAGAACGCCCTGTACACGCTCTCCCCGCCGATCACGTAGACTCGCTCCTCGTCCCGGATGAGCTCCAGGGCCTCCTCCACGCTGTGGGCCGTCTCCGCGCCCTCCACCGTGAAGCTCCTGTCCCGGGTGAGCACGATGTTCCTGCGGTTTTTCAGCGGCCGGCCGCCGGGGAAATCCGCCAGGGTCCTGCGGCCCACGATAACGGCGCTCCGGCCGGTGATCTCCCGGAAATGCCGGCGGTCCTCGGGAATCACCAGGTTCTGGGTTCCCATAAACCCGATGCCCCAGTTCTCATCCGCGGCCACCACGATCTCAAGGTCGTCTCTCATATGGCCACCGGGATCCTGTCGTTGAATTCGTTGTACTCATAGCCCTCCAGCTCGAAGCTGTCGCGGGTGAAGGCGTAGAAATCCGTGACGGACTTGTCGATCCTGAATTTCGGGGCGGGCTTGGGCTCGGCCGTCAGGAGCTTCTTCACCAGGGCCACATGGCGGTCGTAGATGTGGGCGTCGGCGATGACATGCACCAGCTCCCCGGCCTCAAAGCCGGAGACCTGGGCGATCATGTGGACCAGCACCGCGTACTGGACCACGTTCCAGTTGGAGGCCGTCAGCATGTCCTGGCTCCTCTGGTTGAGGATGGCGTTGAGCCTGTTGCCGGACACATTGAAGGTCATGGAGTAGGCGCAGGGGTATAGCCCCATCTCATGGAGGTCGGCGTGATTATAGATGTTCGTCATGATGCGCCGGCTGGCCGGGTCGTGCTTCAGGTCGTAGAGCACCCGGTCCACCTGGTCGAACTCCCCCTCAGGATAGATGTGCTTGACGCCCAGCTGGTAGCCGTAGGCCTTTCCGATGGAACCGTTCTCGTCGGCCCAGCTGTCCCAGATGTGGCCCCGGAGGTCTTTGATGTTGTTGGACTTTTTCTGCCAGATCCACAAAAGCTCGTCCACCGCGCTCTTCCAGTAGGTCCGCCGGAGCGTGAGGATGGGAAACTCCTTGGAGAGGTCGTAGCGGTTCACGATCCCGAATTTTTTGATGGTGTGGGCCGGCGACCCGTCCTGCCACCGCGGGCGGACCTTGAGATTCGTGTCCCATACCCCCGTGCTGAGGATGTCCCTGCAGTTGGAAATAAAAATGCTGTCGGCTCTGCTCATATCTATCACCCGCGCCTTAAAAAGATTGACAAATCTATTATAATCGTGTATCTTAATATTTGCAACTCAAAAAAACGGAGATGTACCCAAGAGGCTGAAGGGTCCGAAATCATGCGAGCTGCGCAAAAAACCGAATCATGATATGGAGACGTATCGAAGTGGTCGTAACGAGCTTGACTCGAAATCAAGTTGTCCGCAAGGGCACGTGGGTTCGAATCCCACCGTCTCCGCCAAAAAGGAAGACCGCCTATTGGCGGTCTTCCTTTTTGGCGGCCTTACGCGCGCCGGCCTTCCGATTTCTCTTGCCAAAAGTCGGATAATATGGTATTGTTTGTTTAGAGGGCTCTGCCCGAAAATGCAAAGGAGTTGTTTGATTTGAAAGACCTGAAGAAGTACATCGCCGAGTTTATCGGCACCTTTGTTCTGGTGCTCTTCGCCTGCGGCACCGCCGCGGTCGTCGGGTGCTCCTCCGAAAACGGCACCGGCTATCTGCTGACCGCCCTGGCCTTCGGACTTGTCATCGTGGCCATGGCCTACTCCATCGGCAACGTCTCCGGCTGCCATATCAACCCCGCCGTCTCCATCGCCATGCTCGTCTCCGGCAAGATGACCGTCAAGGACTTCGTCGGCTATGTCGTGGCCCAGTTCGCCGGCGCCATCGCCGGCGCCGCCGTCCTCATGGCCTTCGTGGGCAAGGACTCCGGCCTCGGCGCCAACGCCCTCTACAAGGGCGACATCGTCTCCAGCCTGATCATTGAGGTCATCCTCACCTTCGTCTTCGTGATCGCCATTCTGGGCGTGACCGACAAGGCGGAGAATTCCAACATCGCGGGCCTTGTCATCGGCCTCTCCCTCACCCTCGTCCACATCCTGGGCATCTCCTTCACCGGCACCTCCGTGAACCCCGCCCGCTCCTTCGGTCCCGCCCTCTTCGTCGGCGGCGCGGCGCTCTCCAATGTCTGGGTCTTCATCGTCGCCCCCCTGGTGGGAGGCGTCCTGGCCGCCCTCTGCTACAAATTCCTGGCCTCCGGCGACAAATAAGCCGTCCGGCATCGGAAAAACCGCCCCGGATAAGCCTTGGCTTATCCGGGGCAAACTCTTTTCACGAAGAAAAACGGCGCTTTATCTGACCGCCCCGGTCCACCGGGGCGGTTTTTTCGCCGGCATCCTCTGTTCGTCATATTTTTTCGATCCGCCGCGCTATAATGGCTGAAAATACGGGACGGCCGTTTCGGACGGCGGAGCGGCCCGCGGCAAGGAGGTTTTTTCATGGATTTTGAGCTTTTGGAGGCCCAGGCGGGCCTCACAGAGGGGCAAAAGCGCTCTCTTGGGCGCATAGAGGAGGGGCGGAGGAGGGCCCTTGCGGCGGTGGAGGCGGCCTATCTGGGGCTGACGGAGGAGGCGTGCCAGGGGTATGTGGACGCGGTGCTTGCGGCCTCCCTGCCCGAGGGGGCCCGGTCCGTTTTGGAGACCGTCAGCGGCGCGGTGGAGGATTTCCGCGCCCGGGGAGGGGCCGCGGAGCTCCTGCGGGAGGACTCGGACAACGCCCTGAAGCTGACGGTGCGGCTCTACCGGCAAGGCGTCGGAGCTCCGGCGTCAGCAGGAGCAGTGACAGCAGGTTCGGCCCCATCATCAGGGCGTTCATGATGTCCCCGAAGAGGATGACGGCCGGAAGGCCCACAAAGGCGGAGAGAAAGGTCACGAAGGGAAAGAGCAGTCGGTAGCCCTCCGCGGCCCGGGGCCCCAGCAGGAAAAGGACGCAACGCTCGCCGTAGAGGGACCAGCCCACAATGCTGGAAAGGGCGAAGAGGGAGACGGACACGGCCATAAAGGCGTCGGAGGCCCGGGCCCCGAAGACCGTGGCCAGCGCCGCGGACACGCACCCGGCCCCGCCGGGAACGCCGCGCGGAAGCTCCACCCCGGAGCAGAGGACCGCCAGCGCCGTCAACGTGCAGATGAGGAAGGTGTCCACGAAGACCTCGAAGATCCCCATGAGCGCGTACTCGCCGGGGTCGCCGGCGCTGGCCGAGGCGTGGGCGATGGGCGAGGAGCCCAGGCCCGCCTCGTTGGAGAAAAGGCCCCGCCGGATCCCCCAGCTCGCGGCGCTGCCCGCGGCGCCGCCCACCGCGGAGGCGGGCCGGAAGGCCCCCCGGAGGATGCTCAGCACCGCCCCCGGCAGCGCCCGGATATGGGCGGCGATGACGGTCAGCGTACCCAGGACATAGAGGCCGGCCATCACGGGCACAAGCACCGCCGCCGCCCTCCCCCGCCCCGCCGCGCCGCCACGGCAGGTCACCGCCACGGCCGCGGCCATGCCCAGGCCGATGAGGACCGTCGCTCCGGGGCGGTCCGCTCCGTTCAGGGACATGACGCCCGCCACCTGGGTCATGACGCCCACCCCAAGTCCCGCGGCGGCTCCCGCGGCGCAGAAACACACGGCCAGGGGCAGATACCGCCGCCCCAGGCCGTTTTTTACGGTATACATGGGCCCGCCCACATACTCCCCGTCCCTCTTTTCCCGGTAACGCACCGCCAGGGCGATCTCGCAGTATTTCAGCCCCATGCCCACCGAGGCGGAGACCCACATCCAGAAGACCGCGCCGGGCCCGCCCATGGTCAGCGCGATGACCACGCCGGCGATGTTCCCGGTGCCTACGGTGCCCGCCAGCGCCGTGCAGACCGCCTCCAGGGCGCTGGTGCCGTCGCCCCGTCCGCTCCTCTCGAAAAGGCGGCCGAAGGACTTCCTCATGGCGTCGCCAAAGCGCCGGACCTGCACAAAGCCGGTATTCGCCGAGAGCCACAGCCCGGTGAGGAGGAGTGCCGCCACCGTGGGCGTCCCCCAGAGGGCGGACTGGACCGCACGCAAAAATGCCATATCATCACCTGATCCAGCTTATGCGCGCTTTCTTGGGCCGATGACCGGATCTGCCCGGAAGGGTTGCGTTTTCCTGCGGGATTTGGTATAATGTCCGTGCGTGCGGATAGTAAGCTTGCGCCGGTTTTCTCCCCGGCCGCGCCGGGGACCGGAAACGCGGCCGCCGCGCGACAGATTCACGGACACATTCTTTTCCACGGGGGCAGCTATGGCCAAAAAGCTGAGGCAGACGGAATACAGCCTGTATCTCTCCACCCTCCCGGCGGCGGAGCGCGAAAGCGTGGACAGCTTCTTCCGGGTGGTGGATCGGCACCTGCGTATCGCCCGGGAGTGGAAGCGCCAGCTGGTGAGGGATTTTGAGAACGCCCTGCTGTGGTACGCGAAAAACGGGGTCCCGCTGGACCGGGCCATGGAGCTGCTCTCCCCCGCCCGTCTGGGCGGCTTCTATTCCCGTCCGGCGGACGACTGGTTCCCCCTGGACGCGGCGGCGAAGGTATATCCGCTGAGCATGAGCCACAAGCAGATGGCGGTCTTCCGGCTGTCCATGTACCTGGATTCCGACGTGGTCCCGGAGCTTTTGCAGATGGCCCTGACCTTCACCATCAAGCGCTTTCCCTTCTTCGCCACCACCATCAAAAACGGCTTTTTCTGGCACTATATCGACGCGGCCAAGCGCCGCTTCCCTGTGGAGCCTGAGTCCACGGTCCCCTGCGCGGACATCAACGTGTCCCTCACAGGCTCCAAGTCCTTCCGGGTGCTCTATTTCCGGAACCGGATCAGCTGTGAGTTCTTCCACATCCTCACCGACGGCACCGGCGGCACCGTGTTTTTAAAAACCCTGACGGCCGAGTATCTGCGCCTGCTGGGCACGCCCGTGCCGGCGGGCCGGGGCGTGCTGGACATCGACGCCCTGCCCGACGCCGCCGAGTCCGCGGACGATTTTTCCAAATACGTCTCCGGCAAAAAGACCTCCGGCTTTGTGGACAAGCCCGCCATTCAGATGGGCGGCAAGCTCTCCGCCGTCAAGCCCTGCCAGGTCATCCACTTCGACATGGCCTCCGACGACCTGCGGGACGCCGCCAGGAGCCGGGGCGCGTCGGTGACGGCCCTGGTGACGGCCATGATGTTCATTTGCTGCAAGGCCGCCACGGACCGCCAGCACGGGACGGTACATATCCAGGTGCCCGTCAACATGCGCAACTACTTTGAGACGCGCACCCTGCGGAATTTTTCCCTCTACGCCAACATCCACCTGAAGCTCGAGGAGATCAACAGCCTGGAGGCCATTCTCCCGGAGGTCAGCCGGCAGCTCGCCGAGGGCACCCGGCCCGGGAAGCTTCAGGAGATGATGAACGGCGCCGTGAAGCTGGTGCGGTCCGTGCGGCTGGTGCCCCTCTTCATCAAGTGTCCCGTGGCCCGGATCGTCTACGGCTTTCTGGGGGACCGGGCCTTCACCACCACCCTCTCGAATCTGGGGCTTGTGGACATGCCGGAGGAGATGGCGGCCCACGTGAAAAAGATGGATTTCGTCCTGGGCACCGTGGCCCTGTCCAGGGCCGCCGTGTCCATGGTCTCGGCCAACGGCACGGCCACGATCTCCGTGGCCAAGCTGACAACGGATCCCTCCTTTGAAGAGAGGATGCTCGTCCTTTTAAAGGAGCTGGGACTGGATGTAAAGGTATCGGGGAGCGAGCTCTATGGATTTTGAGGTCATCTATCCGAAGATCAAAAAGACGTCCCTGGCCATGCTGCGGGTGCGGACCGTCTTCGGCCTGCTTTTTCTGGCCGCCGCGGTGGTCTGCCCCATCGTGAACATCGTCCTGCGGGGGAAGGCCTGGAGCGTCATTGTGCTGTGGGCGCTCTATATGGTGTGGACCCTGGTCCTCCAGACGCCGCTGGTGGAACGCAACCTCATCAGCCAGGGCGTGAGGCTCTCGGTGATGACGGCCATCCTGCTCGTCCTCATCGACCGGCTCCTGGCCCCCGGCTGGGCGGCCTTTGTGGTGCCTATCGTGGCTTACGCCGCCCTTATCGTGCTGGCGATCCTCTTTTTCGTCAACGTCTCCAAGCAGCGCCACAACGTGATGCCCCTGGTGATCGTCACGCTGGCCGCCGCCATTGGGTCGGCCGTCGCCCTCTTCGCCTTTTCCGAGACGAGCTGGCCCATGATCGTCCTGGCCTCCACCGCCGCGGTCCTGCTCATCGCCACCGTCCTCACCCTGCGGACCAGGCTCCTGTCGGAGATCGTAAAGCGCTTCCACCTGCGTTAAGGTGACGAGAGTTGAACCCGCGGGTTCGACTCTCGTCACCTTAATGTCCGCCGGGCCGGAAGGCCGCGGCGTATCTCATCATCCAGCGGAGGATCGGAAAATGAACACAACAAGCAAAAGGCCCCGGTGCTTCCTGCGTCCCGCCCCCTTCCGGCGGCGGCTGGCCGTGATGGCCGTGGGCGTGCTTATCCAGGGCTTCGGGCTCTCGGTGCTTCGCGCTATCGACCTGGGGCTGGATCCCTGCTCGTGCCTGACGCAGGGGGTGTCACAGCTTACGCGTCTGAGCTTCGGGACCTGTCAGCTCCTGTGCCACCTGGTCACGTTCCTGGTGGTCCTCCGGTTCGACCTTTCCCGCATCGGTTACGGCACCGTGGGGAACATGGTGTTCCTGGGGTACATATCCGACTTCTTCGCCTGGCTCTGGCGGACGGTACTGCCGGAGGGCTTCTTCGGCTCCCCCGCGGTCCGATATCTCCTGCTGGTCCCGACGCTGGCGGTCTTCCTGCTGGGTGCGGCGGCCTATATGTGCTCGGGGCTTGGCTCCTCCCCCTATGACGCGGTGCCCTTTATCATCTCCGAGCACGTAAAGAAGCTCTCCTTCCGGTGGGTGCGTGTCTGCTGGGACGTGGCCTTTATGGCGATGGGACTCATGCTCGGCGTCATGCCCGGGCTCGTCACGCTGGCCGTGGCCTTCTTCTGCGGCCCCGTGGTCGCCTGGGTCCAAAACAAGTTAGAGTCCACCCTTTTCACCTCCTGACGGCGGGCGTAAAACGCAAAAAACTCTCTGAATTTTCGGAAAATTCAGAGAGTTTTTTCATGTTCTCAGGCGGGCAGAGGCTCCGGCCCTTTTCAGCCGTTCATCAGTCTGACCAGGACGGCCTTTTGGGCGTGGAGGCGGTTTTCGGCCTCGTCGAAGATGGAGGCGGCATATTTTTCAAGGATCTCGTCCGTGATCTCCTCCCCCCGGTGGGCGGGAAGGCAGTGGAGGACGATGGCGTCGGGGCGGGCGACGGCCATGAGCCGGCTGTTCACCTGGAAGCCCGCGAAATCCCGGCGGCGCCTGTCGGCCTCCTCCTCCATGCCCATGGAGGCCCACACGTCGGTGTAGACGGCGTCGGCGTCCTTGGCGGCCTCAAAAATGTCGTCGGTGATGAGCACATCCCCGTTCTCCCTGGCCCACCGGACGATGTCCGCGTCGGGGGTGTAGCCTTTGGGACAGCCGACGGCCACGCTCATGCCCGTCTTGATACAGCCCACGATCAGGGAGTTGGCCATGTTGTTGCCGTCGCCGATGAAGGCCAGCTTCCGGCCTTGAAGGGTGCCCTTGTACTCCCGGATGGTCTGGAGGTCGGCCAGGACCTGGCAGGGGTGGGCGTAATCCGTCAGCCCGTTGATGATGGGGATGGTGCCGTAGCGGGCCAGGTCCTCCACCTCGCTCTGGGCGTAGGTGCGGATCATGATGGCGTCCAGATAGCGGCTCAGGACCCGCGCGGTGTCCTGCACCGGCTCACCGCGGCCGATCTGCAGGTCCCGGGAGCTTAAGAAGAGCGCGTTGCCGCCCAGCTGGTACATGCCCGCCTCAAAGGAGACGCGGGTGCGGGTGGAGGACTTCTGGAAGATCATGCCCAGGGTCTTCCCCGCAAGCAGCGGGTGGGGGATGTTGTTCCTGCGCTCGAATTTAAGCTGGTCGGCAAGGCCCAGCAGGTCCAGGATCTCCTCCTTGGAGAGATCGCCCAATTTCAGCAGATGTTTCATTCTCCGATCACCTCTTTCAGTATTTCAATGGCTTCCGCCAGCTGTTCGTCGGTTATGGTCAAGGGCGGGACGAGCCGCACCTTCTCGTGGGCGGTGAGGACCACCACGCCCCTTTTCAGGGCGGCCGCGGCCACCTCCCTGGCGGGCTTATCCGTGAGGATGCCCACCATTAGCCCCAGACCCGTGACGCTTTTGACCCCCCGGGCGCCGGTGAGGGACGCTTTGATAGACTCGCCCTTGCGCCGAACGTCGGCCAGGAGCCGGTCATCGATGCGCGAGAGGATGGAGAGCGCCCCGGCGCAGCAGACCGGGTTCCCGCCGAAGGTGGAGCCGTGGTCCCCGATGCCCAGGGTGTGCTCCACCCGCGGGCCCATCAGGCACGCCCCCAGGGGCAGTCCGCCGCCCAGGCCCTTGGCGGTGGAGACGATGTCCGGCGTAAATCCGAATTGTTCATAGGCGTAGAGCGTCCCCGTCCGGCCGTTGCCGGTCTGGACCTCGTCCACGATGAGCAGGAGCTCATGCTCCCGGGCGATCCTCACCACCTCGTCCACGTATTCCCGGGTGAGGGGGACCACGCCGCCCTCGCCCTGGACGAGCTCGAGCATCACGGCACAGCAGCCGCCCTTTTCGGCAAGGACCCGGACCTCCCCGGCGTCCTGGGCCGAGGCGTGGACAAAGCCGGGAGTGAAGGGGCCGAATTTGGTGTGGAAGGCGTCCTGGCCCGTGGCCGCGAGGGTCGTGATCGTGCGGCCGTGGAAGCTGTTTTTGAGGGTGATGACGGTGCTGTGGGAGTAGTCGCCGTATCGGTCATACGCCCACTTCCGGGCGGTCTTGATGGCGCACTCGTTGGCCTCCGCCCCGGAATTTCCGAAAAACACCTTCTTCATCCCCGTCCGTTCGCACAGCATCTCGGCCAGCTTGACGCAGGGTTCGGTGTAATATAAGTTTGACATATGTTGAAGCTTGGACACTTGCGCCGTCACGGCCTCCGCCCAGACGGGGTCGCTGAGGCCGAAGGCGTTGACGGCGATGCCGGCGCCCAGGTCGATGTAGCGGCGGCCCCGGTCGTCGAAGACCTGGGCCCCCCGGCCGCTGACAAAGACCACGTCGGCCCGGCCGTAGGTGTTGGCCACAAACTCCTGATCCAGGGATCTTATATCCATACTGTCACCTCACGCGGTAAACATGGTGCCGATGCCGGCATTGGTGAGAAGCTCCATGAGGATGGAGTGGGGCAGGCGGCCGTCGATGATGAAGACCTTTCGGACGCCCCGGCGGATGGCCTCCACACAGCACTGGATCTTGGGGATCATGCCGCCGGAGATGACGCCCCGGGAGACCAGCTCCGGGACCTCGGAGACGGACAGGCGGCGGATCAGCGTATCCGGATCGTCCTTGTCCCGCAGGAGCCCCTCGATATCCGTCATGGTCAGCATGGACTCCGCGCCCAGCTTCCCGGCGATGCGGGCGGCGGCGGTGTCGGCGTTGATGTTGTAGAGGTTCCCCTCCCGGTCGCACCCCACGGTGGAGACAATGGGGATGTAGCCCATGTCCAGAAGATCCGTGATGGGCTTGACGTCCACGTCCTGGATCTCCCCCACCGCCCCGAGGGCCGGGTCAAGCTGGGCGGCCTTTATCATATGCCCGTCCACGCCGGAGATGCCGATGGCCCGGCCGCCCGAGAGCTCCACCAGGTTCACCAGGTCCTTGTTGACCTTGCCGGCCAGGACCATCTGGACGATGTCCATGGTCTCCGGGTCCGTGACGCGCAGGCCGCCCACGAATTCCGACTTCTTGCCGGTCTTTTTCAGCATGTCGCTGATCTCCGGCCCGCCGCCGTGGACCACCACCACCCGGATGCCGATCATGCTGAGGAGCACGATGTCCCCCATGACCAGCTTTTTCAGGGTCTCGTCGGTCATGGCGTTTCCGCCGTACTTGATGAGGATGATCTTCCCGGCGTATTTTTGAATGTACGGAAGCGCCTCTGTCAGCGTCTGCGCCCGGAGGGCGTGGTCATGCAAATCCATGGAATTCTCCTTTCTCCATTTCCCGGGGTTCTCCATATAGGGGCCCGCAGTCCCCTGCGATAGAGCACTTGCGTGGGTGCTCCGCAACGATTCGTCGTTTCCGCCTCCGGGGGGCTCCCCGGGGGTGTCTCCAGTAGGGGGCCCGCAGGCCCCTAACTGGTCGTTTTTAAAAGGGGAGTCCAGAGGGGGAAAACCGAAATCCCCCTCTGGCCGCCTTTTCTTCCTTTGTTACTTTCCATTCTTTTGGCGGGACAAAAGAATGGAAAGTAATTATATCCCGTCCGCCTCTCAGGCGGGCACCCATTTTACGTCCGGTAATCCCCGTTGATCTTCACATAGTCGTAGGTGAGATCGCACCCCCAGGCCTCGGCGGAGGCGGCGCCGGCGTTCAGGTCCACCAGAATGTCGATCTCGTCCTCCAGGAGGATCTTTTTGGCCTCCTCCTCGGAGAAGGGGATCCCCGCGCCGCCGCGGCACACGTCCACCCGGCCGGCCGCGGAGCGAAAGCTCACGTCCACCTTTTCCACGTCCACGGTCGCGCCGGAGTAGCCGATGGCGCACAGAACCCGGCCCCAGTTGGCGTCCGCGCCGAACATGGCGGCCTTGGTGAGGGAGGAGCAGATCACGGCTTTGGCGACGGTCTTCGCCGTGGCCTCATCGGCCGCGCCGGTGAGCAGGCAGGTCAAAAGCTTGGTGGCGCCCTCGCCGTCCTTGGCGATGCCGCGGCAAAGCTTCACGGTGACGGCGTGGAGGGCGGCGCAGAAGGCGTCAAAATCCGGTCCCTCCCGGTCGATGACGGGATTCCCCGCCATGCCGTTGGCCATCACGGCGAAGGTGTCGTTTGTGGAGGTGTCCCCGTCTACGCTCACCATGTTGAAGCTGGTCTTCACGTCCTCGCTGACGGCCCTTTGGAGCATCTCCGGGGTAATGGCCGCGTCAGAAGTGACCCAAACCAGCATGGTGGCCATGTTGGGGTGGATCATGCCGGAGCCCTTGGCGATGCCGCCCAGGCGGCATTTGACGCCGCCCACCTCAAACTCCACCGCCGCCTCCTTGGGGACGGTGTCGGTGGTCATGATGGCGTCCTCGGCGAAGTCCGAGTGGTCCCCCAGACCGGCGGCCAGCTCCTCCATGCCCCGCTCCATGGGCTCAAGGCTCATCTGCTGGCCGATGACGCCGGTGGAGCCCACGATCACGTCGGAGGCCGGGATGCCGGTATACTGCTCCACCAGGCGGCTCATGCCCTCGGCGATCTCCACGCCGTTTGCGTTGCAGGTGTTGGCGTTGCCGGAGTTGCAGATGACCGCCTGGGCATGGCCGTCGGCCAGATGGGCCTTCGTCACCTTGATAGGCGCTGATTTTACCAGGTTGGCGGTATATACCGCCGCCGCGGCGCAGCGCTTTTCCGAGACGATCAGGGCCAGGTCCCGCTTTTTGGAGCTTGCCTTGATGCCGCAGCGGATGCCGTTGGCCTTGAACCCCCGGGCGGCGCACACGCCGCCGGGGATGGATGTGATGTTCATGTCGATCCCTCCCAAATACAACTATAAAACCATCAGCAAAGTCCCCGCGCCGATGAGAACGCACCCAATAAGGGACTTTGGGGTGAATTTCTCGTGGAGAAAAACGAAGGCCAACACGAGGGTCAGGACCACGCTGAGCTTATCCACCGGCACCACCTTGGACGCCTCGCCCATCTGCAGCGCCTTGTAGTAGCAAAGCCAGGACGCGCCGGTGGCAAGACCGGAGAGGATGAGGAAGATCCAGCTTTTCCGGCCGATCTCCCCGATCCCGCTTTGCGCGCCGGTGATGAACACCATCCCCCAGGCCATCGCCAGCACCACCACAGTTCTCAGGGCGGTGGCGAGATTTGAGTTGACCCCGTTGATGCCCACCTTGGCCAAAATTGAGGTCAGCGCCGCGAACACGGCGGAGCCAAGAGCAAATACGAACCACATGGGCGACTTTCCCCTCTTTTCCATTACACATTGAGCCCCGTCAGCTCATCGACGCCCATGAGGATGTTCATGTTCTGCACCGCCGCGCCGGAGGCGCCCTTGCCCAAATTGTCAAAGAGGGCGGTGACGGTGACGCGCTCGTCGTTTCCCGAGACGATGAGCATCAGGTCGTCCCGGCCGGCGAAGGCGTTGGCGTCGATCATGGGCGTGCCCCAGTTGAGGGGGGCCACGTTGATGAGCTTCTGCCACCGGTAGTAGTCGTCCAGCGCCTCCCGGATAGTCTTAGCCGTCTGGTGCCCCGGCAGCAGGTCTGTGTGGAGTGTGACGGTGGTGGCCATGCCCTTATAGTAGTCGTCCACGATGGGCGAGAACACGGGCGCGCGGGTAAGACCGCAGATTTTTTGCATCTCGGGCAGGTGCTTGTGGGCCTGATTGAGGCCGTAGATGCGGGGAGCGTTCAGGCCCTCGGGCTTTTCCGGGCCCTGGTAGTCCGCGATCATCTTCTTCCCGCCGCCGGAGTAGCCGGTGAGGGAGAAGCAGGTCAGCGGGTAGTCGGCGGGGACGACGCCCAGCTTCACAAGGGGGTAGACGCTGACGGTAAAGCCCGTGGCGTGACAGCCGGGGTTGGCGATGCGCGCGCCCTTCTCGATGGCGGCGCGGTGCTCGTCGGACAGCTCCGGGAAGCCGTAAGCCCAGCCCTCCGCTGTGCGGTGGGCGGTGGAGGCGTCGATGACCCGGACGGCCGGGTTTTCGATCATGGATACCGCCTCCCGAGCCGCGTCGTCGGGCAGACAAAGAAAGGCGATGTCACAGCCGTTCAGCGCGTCCCGGCGGGCGGAGGGGTCCTTGCGCAGCTCGTCCGGGAGCGTCACAAGCTCCAGGTCCCGCCGCGCGGCCAGCCGGTCATGGATCTGCAGGCCGGTGGTCCCGGCGGAACCGTCGATATAGATCTTCATTTGATCAGCTCCCTGATGATCTTGATCTGCCTCTCCACGCTCTCCGGGGTGGGGCCGCCATAGGAGGTGCGGCGGAGGAGGCAGTTATCAATATTGATGGCGTCATAGAGGTCCGCGTCAAAAAGCTCGCTCTTGGCCCTGTACGCCTCCAGAGGCAGGTCCTCCAGGGTGGTGCCTTTGGCGGTGCACTCGGCCACCAGCTCGCCGGTGAGCTTATAGGCGGTGCGGAAGGGCATCCCCTTGCCCACCAGGAAGTCGGCCAGGTCCGTGGCGTTGATGAACCCCGCGGCGGCGGCCCTGCGCATATTGTCGGGCAGGAAGGTCATGGTGCCCACCATGGGGGTGGTGACGGTGAGGCAGGCGTCCACGGTGTCAAAGGCGTCGAAGATGAGCTCCTTGTCCTCCTGCATGTCCTTGTTGTAAGCCAGGGGCAGGCCCTTGAGCATGGTGAGAAGCGCCATCAGGTCGCCGTAGACCCGGCCGGTCTTGCCCCGGGTCAGCTCCGCCATGTCCGGGTTCTTCTTCTGGGGCATGATGGAGGAGCCGGTGGAGTAGGCGTCACTGAGCCTTACGAATTTAAACTCCCAGCTGGACCAGAGGATCAGCTCCTCGGAAAGGCGGGAAAGGTGCGTCATGATGAGGCTGAGGGCGGCGGCCAGCTCCACGCAGAAGTCCCGGTCGGAGACGCCGTCCAGGGAGTTTTCCGCCACAGCGTCAAAGCCCAGAAGCCCCGCCTCGTACTGCCGGTCGGTGGGGTAGGTGGTGCCCGCCAGGGCGCAGCAGCCGATGGGGGACACGTTCATGCGCTTGGCCGCGTCCGTGAGCCGCCCCAGGTCCCGGGAGGCCATCATGGCGTAGGCCATCAGGTGGTGGCCCATGGTGACGGGCTGGGCCCGCTGGAGGTGGGTGTACCCCGGCATGACCATGCTCTTGGCCTCCTCCGCCCGGTCGCAGAGGGCACGCATAAGCTCCTTCAAAAGCCCGACCGTCGTCTCCACCCGGCCGCGCAGATACATCCGGGTATCCAGCGCCACCTGGTCGTTGCGGCTGCGGGCGGTGTGGAGGCGCTTGCCCGGCTCGCCGACGCGCGCGGTCAGGGTCTGCTCCACGAAGGTGTGGATGTCCTCGGCCTCCGGGTCGATTTGGAGGGCCCCGGCGTCGATGTCGGACAAAATGCCCTCAAGGCCCGCGACGATGGCCTCCGCGTCCTCCGGGGAGAGGACAGCCTGCGCGGCCAGCATCTTCGCGTGGGCGATACTGCCCGCGATATCCTCCCGGACCATCCGGGAGTCCACCCGGATGGAGCGGTTGAAGTCCTCCGCGGCCTCATCCATGGCGCCGGAGGTCATTCCTGACCAGAGCTTTGGCATACGGTTATCCTCCAAAATAAAAGGGTCATGGGCCGGCGTCTCTGCCGGCCCGTGAATTGCGGTCAAGTTTGATTTGCAAGAGCTTGCGGAAGCTTATTTAAGCCCATTCTTTTTATCTACCGCCGCCTGGACGGAGATGGGCAGGCCGAAGAGGTTGATGAAGCCCTCGCTGTCCTTCTGGTCGTAGTCGGAGGCGCCGAAGGTGGCCAGCTCGTCGGAGTAGAGGCTCCAGTCGCTCCACACGCCGGCCTTGATGATGTTGCCCTTGTAGAGCTTGAGCCGGACCTTGCCGGTGACCCGCTCCTGGGTCTTGTCCACGAAGGCGGAGAGCGCCTCCCGCAGGGGCGTGTACCACTGGCCGTTGTACACAAGCTCCGCGAAGGTGATACTGAGGCGCTGCTTCTCGTGCTGTGTCATCTTATCGAGGCACACCGTCTCCAGATACTCGTGGGCCTTGTAGAGGACGGTGCCGCCCGGCGTCTCATAGACGCCCCGGCACTTCATGCCCACCAGCCTGTTCTCCACGATGTCCAGAAGCCCGATGCCGTTTTTCCCGCCCAGCTCGTTGAGCCTGAGGATGATCTCCTTGGCGGATCTACGCTCCCCGTCGATGGCGACGGGCACGCCCTTTTCGAACTCCAGCTCCACATAGGTGGGCTCGTCCGGGGCGTCGATGGGGGAGACGCCCAGCTCCAGGAAGCCCGGCTTTTCATAGAGCGGCTCGTTGCCGGTGTCCTCCAGGTCCAGGCCCTCGTGGCTCAGGTGCCACAGGTTCTTGTCCTTGGAATAGTTGGTCTCCCGGTTGATTTTCAGGGGCACGTTGTGGGCCTCGGCGTAGTCGATCTCCTCGTCCCGGGACTGGATGTCCCAGACCCGCCAGGGCGCGATGATCTTGAGCCCCGGCGCGAAGTGTTTCAGCGTCAGCTCAAAGCGGACCTGGTCGTTGCCCTTTCCGGTGCAGCCGTGGGCGATGGCGTCACAGCCCTCCTTGAGGGCGATCTCCGCCAGGCGCTTGGCGATGACGGGGCGGGCCATGGAGGTGCCCAGCAGGTAGTCCTCATAGACGGCGCCGGCCTTCATGGTGGGGATGATGAAGTCGTCCACGAACTCATCGGACAGGTCCTCGATGTAGAGCTTGGAGGCGCCGGTCTTCTTCGCCTTCTCCTCCAGTCCCTCGGTCTCGCTGCCCTGCCCCACGTCGCCGCAGACGGCGATGATCTCACAGCCGGGGTAATTCTCCTTGAGCCAGGGGATGATGATGGATGTGTCGAGCCCGCCGGAGTAGGCAAGGGCGATCTTCCTGATGGGTTTTTCGGACATGACGATGCCTCCGTATCAATTTTATTTGTACCGCAATTATGCGGCTTTTTTGCTGAAAAGTCAAGGTCTATTCACTTATACATCCTGTTCCCCGAAAAAGCCGGGGGGCCGACAGCGCGGTCCCCCATACCTTGTGTGTTCCGGCCCGGATCCCGGGCACAGAATGAATAGATATTCATTATTCCTGAATATTTATTTCATTATGAACCCCACGCTCTCGGACAGGGGCTCCCTCTTGGCGGTCTCCTGGCGGACGGTGATCGTCGCGCCGGCCCTCTCCGGATCGGCCAGCTCCTCCGCCACGGCGGTGAGGTCGCCCGTCTCGGGGTCAAAGGTCGTCTCAAGCTCGTCGCCGTCCAGGGTGATGACGCTCCACGGGGTAAAGTTGTTGCCGTGGACGGTGAGGAGCTCCGTCTCCGGGTCAAAGTCGCATCCGGAGATGGTGATGGGGACCACGCCCATGTGGAGGTCCGTGGCCGTATAGGGGTTGGCCCCGCCGTAGCAGTAAAAGCTGCCGTAGAGCATGTCGTACTCCAAAAGCTTCAGCCCGTCCAGATAATCCGGGGTGTCCCACATCTGCTGGTGGTAGCGGGTGAGGAGCCCGGGGCTCAGGCCCAGCTCCTCCAGCACCCGGGCGGAGAGCTGGTAGGCGTAAAGGTCCTCGTCGTCCTTTTTCATTCTGAAGTTCGACCAGATGACGTACTCGGTCTGGAAGATATCGCCGTTCTCCAGCTGCTCGGCGCCGATGCTGAAGGAGGGCAGGTGGTCGCCGTAGAGCACCAGGACGGTGGGCTCATCCCGGCGGTCGAGGGCGTCGATGAGGTCCCGGATGAAGTTGTCCGTCTCGGTGAGCTGGCTCGTATAATAGGCAAAGGCGTCCTGCTCGTCGGGCTCGTCGTCCCAGGTGACGCCCAGGCTCTCCACGTCGATGCTGTCCACGCCGCGCTGGTACTTGCCGTGGCCCTGGACGGTGATGGTGAAGATGAAGTCCTGGCCGTCCGTGGCGTCCATGGCCTTGATGATCTCCCCCGTCAGGACCTGGTCCCTGGCCCAGCCGATGGGGTTGTACTCGATGTCGCGCATGTACTCGATGGGGATGAAGTAGTCAAAGCCCAGCTGAGCGAAGACGGTGTCCCGGCCGTAGAAGGTCCCGGTGTTGTTGTGGATGGCGGTCGAGGTATAGCCGAGTCCGGCCAGGTCGCGGCAAACGGACTCGCAGGCCTCCTCCTTCAGGATGGTCTTGTAGGGGTACTCCCCCATGCCGAAGAAGGCCAGGCTCATGCCGGAGAGCACCTCAAACTCCGTATTGGCCGTGCCCGCTCCGACGGAGGGGACCGTCAGAAAGCCGGTGCTGCAGGTTTTCTTGAGGGCGTTGAAGGTGGGGATGGGATCCGTCTCCATGACCATGTTGTCAAGGTGTGACACGTCAAAAAACGACTCCAGCTGGACCATGATGATATTGGGGCGTATGGAGGCGCTGTTCGTCTCGCGGATGTTGCCCATCAGCCAGTTCACCGAGGCGCGGGAGTAAAACTCCGGCTCCGGGATGCCCCGGTCCACGGCGCCGGTGGCGAAGCAGTAAACGAATCCGTAGGTCTTGTAGGCATTGGCGATGTTGGAAAAGACGTTGGCCCGCTCCTCCCGGTGCCCCACCACCGTGAGGGAATAGGCGCCCGCCGACAGGAGCACGGAGCCGGAGATGAGGATGGCGGCCATGCGGTAGGAGGGTCTGACCTTGGGGCACCTGGCGAACAGCACCGCCAGTCCCGCCACGACGATCAGAAAGACCAGGACGATGAGGATGATCTGCCAGATCTCCAGATACTGGGTGATGATGGACCGGACCGAGGGCAGGAGGGCGATGTCGATGGTCCCGAAGGGCGTCACCCGGTTGGCCAGGACGATGCCGTTGACGATGCCCAGGGACATCCAGACGGTGGAGAAGAACGTCAGCCAGAACACCCGTTTTTTGAAAAGGTGCGCCAGGGAGACGGTGGTCAGGACGATAAAGTAGTTGGCCAGGAAATTGACGGGGTGGACGAAGATAAAGGCCACCGCGCTGAAGGGCGAATGGCGGCTGGCCGTCTCGATGACCAGCATGACGAGGAAGGCCACGGCCGCGGTGAAGAGCACGGGATGCTTCTCCAGGGCCTCCCCCAGCCGCTTTCCGGCGGCCCTGAAAAAACCGCCGATCTTATGAAAAGCTTGCATATGCAGACATCTCCTGAAAAGGATACGGGTCCCTTTGTCCCCGTGGTCCCTATCATAACAAAACAGCGCGTATATTTCAATGAGCTAAAAATGAAAAATTCCTTAAGAAAAACCCGTTTTTTTGTCTGTACCGGCAAACATTCTTTGACAGCGCGGGGGAAAACGCCGTAATCGGGTCATGCGGAACGATACAGAAGGCGAAAAGCATTCCGTTCGAGCTGACACGATCGGATCCCTCCGCGATGCCGGCGGACCGGAAGGCGCGGGTGGAGCAGGACGTGGAAAAGCGGGGGCGCTGAGCCGCCCCCGCCGGACCGAAAAGATCACGCTTCCCTTGTCCGGAAAAGGCCATTCGGCCTTTCCCGGACAGTCGCGGAAGGGGGACCGCCCGCGGGCGGTCCCCCTTCTTTTGCTGAGTGATCCGTATCACTCGTATTTCTTTTCCAGCTCGGACCAATCGCGCACGGGCAGGAGCCTGGTCCAGCGCTCGCGCGTGACGCCGTCCACCACCGTCTCCTCACATTCGTGGGAGTTGGTGGCCTCCTGGATGTCCGCGTAATACCAGGCCGCGGGGTTCATGTTGTCCGGCCAGGTGATCATCCCCGGGAGGAACCCGTCGGCCAGGGGCCTGTGGCCCAGAAGCCGGTTGAAGGTGGCCATGGCCTCGCTGCGCTTCACGGACGCGTCCGGCACGAACTCCGTGTCGGAAACGCCGGTCATGATGCCAAGGCCGGACACGATCCTCACGCACTCCCCGTACCAGCTCTCCTCGGCCACATCGTCGAACTGCTTGCCGTAGCCCGTCTGCGCCGCCGCGAAGAACCGGGCGATCACCTGCGCCAGCTCCGCTCTGCTCATCAGTCCGTTGGGCCGGAAGGTCCCGTCGGGATACCCGCCGATCAGGCCCATGTTGGCCACGGTGGAGATGGCGTTGTTGTACCACTCTCCCTGATGCACGTCGGAGAAGCTGTTCTCGGTGGACCAGTACAGGTCGCGCACCTCGTCCTTCAGGAGCCTGAAGAGGATGGTCACCGCCTCCGCCCGGCTGATAAAGCCGTCCGGCTCCACAGTGCCGCCGGGGTAGCCCACGATATAGCCGAAGTGGTCGGCGGAGTTGAGCTCATCGGGCACGGTGTAGGGCTGGGACCAGGTGTTGGTAAAGACCACCTCGCTGCTCCCGCCCGCGGTGACGGCCGCCGTGGCCGTGCTGCCCGAGCCGGCCGCTCCGTTCACCGTATAGGTGGGAAGGTAGCCCAGGACGGAGGCGTCCTCCGTGACGGTATACAGCCCCGCGGGGAGGGTCAGCTTCCTGGTGTCCCCGTTCCCCAGGGTGAAGGTCTCGGAATACTCGCCGCTCTCGCCCCGGACGGTAAAGGTGAAGGCCCTTTCAAGGTCGGCCCCCTCGCCCGTCACCCTCTTGGTCACGGTGAGCGTACCGGTGGACGCCGGGGGGTTATAGGGGGGATCGCCGCCGGAGGGACCGCCGGAGGAGCCGCCGGAGGAGCCGGGCTCGTAATTGTTGATAACGGTGACAAGAGCGCTGGCGGAGCCGGAGCCGGATTCGACCCGGACGTTCTTGTTTCCGCCCGTCACGCTGTTGGGGGCCGGCGTGCCGGGATTGGTCTGGATCACGGTGTAGCTCCCCGCCGGGACGATCCAGGTCCTGGAGGCCGTTTCCGCCCCGACGCCCACCCTGAGAGTGGTGGTCGCCACGCCGCCTTCAAAGGTCAGCGTCCCCACATCGCCGTTGAAAGTGGGATCGCCGCAGTTGATGGTGAAGGTGAATTCGGCGGCCTCCTCCTCGTTGGGCCGCGTGCCCTCTCCGGTCAGCCGGACCGTCAGCTTCAGGGTGCCGGTGTAGGCGTTGATGAAGGACACGGTGGTATCTTGCGCCAGGGTCCTGGAGACGGTGTTGTCAGGATCGGACGCGGCGCGGGACACCGTCCTCGGCTGGGGCATCGCGCCCACGCTGACGCTGGTGTAGTCGGCGTCGGCGGTTTCGGTTTCCGTGACCGTATAGCGCGCGCCCGTGGGGATCTCATCGATCATGACGTTCTGCCCGTCTTCCAGGGTGAAGGTGATCGTCCCGTCCGACCCCATCGCACCGACAAGTACATCGTTTTTATAGTATTTGACACCCGTTGCCTCCGGCGGGAGCTCCACCGTAAAGGTGTGGCTCCGGCCGCTGTCTCCCACCACCTCGTTGGTGATGACCAGCTTGAAGGTAGTCACGGTGTAGGTGTTGGTCACGGTCGCGGACGACGCGCCG
Source organism: uncultured Oscillospiraceae bacterium (assembly GCA_947625815.1). Classification (GTDB taxonomy): domain Bacteria; phylum Bacillota; class Clostridia; order Oscillospirales; family Oscillospiraceae; genus RUG626. The sequence goes on along the minus strand of CANQPU010000014.1, from coordinate 7,805 downwards.
CTGATCGTGCCGGTGCCGTTTCCATAGCTCACGGTCGCGTCCTCCGGCACATTGAGCTCCTCAATCGAATATCCCAGCCCCAGTGGGATGCCGGTGAGGGTCACGGGCGTGCCGGGTGAGACCCGGACTGTGGCGACGCCGTCGGTAAAGGTGATGCCGCCGAACCGGTTCACGCCGGTGAGGTGTGCGCCCTTATAGGTGAGCGTGACCTGGACGTCAAAGAAGGTGCTGTTCCCGGGCTTGGTCAGGGAGTTGCCGTCGATCACCTTGCTGATGGTCAGTTGGCCGGTCTTCTGTTGGTAGGCGTTGGTGATGACCACGTTGGCCGCGGCGCCGCTCACCGTCGTGCCGGAATAAACCTCGCCGCCTTTGCCGTTATAGGTAACGGTGTACCTGGCATCGGTGTCCTCTTTGATTTCGTAATACGTGTCGTCGGGGATCCCGCTGATCTGCACTCTTTCGCCGTCCTTGACGGTGATCTCATACGTAACACTATCGCTCTCCGAAGTCGTATTCGTCAAGGTGCCGCCGGTGACCGAGATGCTGCTGCTTGTGATGCCGGTTTTTTCAAGCTTTACGGTGACCTTGAACCCGGCATCCGCGGCAGTCTTGTCGGTATCGGTTATAAACCGGTCGTTGGTGACGGTCTTGTAAATCGTCAGATTGCCGGGCTCTATGTAGTAGTTCTCGATCTCCACCGTCTTGTCCAGCTCGTCCATGGTGATGGTACCCTTGCCGCTTTCCGGGGCGGTGATGAGGCTGGAGTCAAAATTCGGATGATCGTTGGTCTCCGTGACCTCATAGGTCGTGCCCACGGGGATGCCGGTGATCTTCACGGTCCCGGTGCTCTTGATGGAGATCGACGCCGATTTTCCCGTCGGGTCAACGGTAATGGTATTGTCCGCCGTGGCGCCCTCGGTCTTGACCGTGCTGAAATCGCCGCCGCCCGTGAAGGTCACGGTGAATGTGAACGGGTTTGTCGGATTCTGTCCCACCGGGAGGACCGTGTTGGTCAGCGTCAGCGACCCGGTCTTGTATTCGTTTTTCATGGTGACGGGGACGGTGATGTTGCTCTCCGTCACGGAGATAGGCTGGTCGTCAATGTCCTTGCCCTTGATGTTGGACACGGTGACCGCGCCGGTGTCCTCGTCCACGGCGATGTCAAAGGTGAAGGTCACGTCCGGGGCCTTGATCATGCCCTCGGCCGCGAAGTCGTCCTCGTCTCCCTCCTCGGAGACGGTCACGGTATAGGTGCCGGGAGCCACCTGGGGCTTGCCCTCCGCATCAACGGGGAAGTTGATGCTGGCGGTGCCCTTGTGACCCAGGGTGCTTTCCGTGATCGTGATGGGGCTGCCCTCCACCTCCATTCCGGTGGAATCGGTGACGGTCACATTGAACTCGAAGGAATCGCCGGATTTGAAGTTCCGGCCGTCAATTTCCTTTGTCACCTCCACCTCGATCTGGGGCAGAATCACCAGCTGGAGGCTGACCGCGCCCACATCCAGTGTCACCGGCGTGACGGTGGAGGGGCTGTTGCCATGGGAGGGATCGGCGATCTCCAGCCGGGCGGAGATGGTGTAGGTATAGATGCCCGGCTCCGTCTGCGTGGGCAGGTCTCCCGCTCTGGTCAGCTCCACCTCGCGGCTGACCTGCTCCCCGTCCTTCTCCACGGTGACGTAGTAGTGGATATAGTCGTTCGTCCTTGTGCCGGCCCCGCTCGCGGTGGCGTCCAGCGTATCGTTTTCGAAGAAGGCCCGGTAGGCGGCATCGGCCTTCGGGACTTTGCCGCTGTCAAGAGAAGACTCCGGGAATTCCGCCTGGATCGGGTTTGCCCCGGTGACGCTGACCGTGTGCTCGCCCCCGTCATAGGGCACCACCACGGAGGCTCCCCCGCTCAGCTTGCCCCAGAGGGCGTCCAGGCTGTAGATCGTCTCCACGGCGCCGTAATGGATGGTGCTGCCCGGCATGGCGATAAAGGACGTGTTCGGATCCGGACAACTATCTGCGCCCGTGCCATCAAAGCCTGCGGCCGTGCTGGTTGGCTTGTTGGCGTTCTTGACAAACCAGCCCAGGAAGTTATAGCCGTCGGGGTTTGTCGGCGTGGCCTCGGTGACGGTAAACGGATCGCCTGTCTTTTCCGCCTTGTCATAGTAGTGGCCGCCGTCGTTCCAGACCACGTACTTCTGGGCGTGGACCAAACCCGGATCTTCCGCTTCCCCCGGTTTAGTGGTATGCGTCAGGCCGTTGTCGCCCAGGATCATGGTGCCCATGGTCATGTTGGGGAATTTGGCGCCGGTGAGGGTCATGGCGTAACCCACCATGCCGGGCTTTCTGAACCACACCGCGTAGAGGTTATTGTTCCCCAGGGCCGTGTCGCTGACGGTGATGGTGTGGCTGGGCCGGCCCTTGTCCGTGTAGCCGCGGACGTTGTCGTCCAGGTTGTTGATGGCGTATTCCACCTGATCGTAGGTCGTAGCCGCCGCGGCGTTGGCCTTGCTGGTCTCCCACCCGGCAAAATACCAGACCGTTCCGTCCGAAGCCGTGTATTTTCCGTTTTTGAGTTTGTCCTGCGCGCCGTACAGGTCTTTGAAGGGGCCGTCATTCGTGTTCTCAAAGCCCTTGAGGTCAAAGGTCGCGCTCTTTTCGTTGGAGATTTTGGGGGCAGAGTCCACCCAGAGGCTATCCGGCGAGCCGTCCGGCGGATTCAGGTGATAGGTCAGGGCGGGCGTCGGCTTTACGGGCGCCGCCACCTTGATCTTGTTGGTGAAGGCCACCGTGGCCGTACTGCCCTTGGCCACCGTGCCCTTGGCCGCATAGGTGCTCACCGTCTCGGCGGAGCCGTATTCGTTGGTGTGCACGTCGATGGACACGGTGTAGCCGTCGTAGTTGCTCTCCTCCACCCTGTACCCGGTGCCGGCCACAAGGCCCTCTATCGTCTTCGACTCGCCGCTTTTCAGGGAGAATCTGCCCACGCCTTTGGTGAAGGTGACGCCGCTCAGCACTTCGTTCACGCTCGTGTCGGTGAGGGTGACGATGTAGTCAAAGTTTTTGTTCAGGTCGCCGCCCGGCGCCACCGTGTTGGTGACGGTGAGCGTTCCCACGTCCTCCTCCTTGTCCACCACGTTGTCAAAGCCGCTCTGGATATATTTTCCCACGGCTGTGGACGCTTCTGTTTTCCCGTCAAAGAAGATGATCACATAGTTTTTCAGCACCTTCCCCAGATCGTCCGAGGTAACGTCGTAGCTGAAGGTGCAGGTGATCGAACCGCCCGGCTGGAGGGTGGCGTTGGTATATGTGACCTGGTTGGTTTCCTTTTTCTTTTGGGTATAGGTCAGCTTCGATTCGGTGGGATCGCCGAAATTGAACTTGAGGTTCCCGGGGATCGGTTTCCCGTTTTCGTCCTTGGGGTCCCTCGGCAGCAGGTCGCACTCCGGGTAGACCTTTTTCACGTTGTCGTATGTATTGTAAAAGTGGATCTTCAGGGTCTTCCCGCTCGTGTTGAGGGGCGTGGAGCCTGAATTTGTAAAGGTCACCTGGATCTCGATATGATCGCCGACCACATAGGGGCCGGTGGTGATCTCCTTAACATCGACCGTCACCGCGTTATAACCGGTGCCTCCGTACCAGGTGGGGTTTTCCTTCTCCAGGTTGTCCGTATAAGGATCGCCCCCCGTCCCCGCCGCGAACACCTGGAAGGTGCAAAGGGACAGTACCATCACGATCGCCAACACCATTGCCAACAGTTTCTTCACAGTAAGACCCTCGCTTTCCCGAATTCAGACGCCCATTATTTCCCGCCACGGCGGGAAATAGCTGTGAGTACTCACAGCTGACCTTTTTCTGTAAAAAAAGTATATTCCCAATTCGTTGGAATTTCAATAGGTTGCACAAATTTTTTAATGTTCGGAATAAATTTTCGGCGTTGCGACGAAAAAAATCTCACCGCCGAAGCGGTGAGATCCGGGTCCAAATGTGAAAAAGCCTTAGGGAGCCGCGGAAAAATCGACTGCGTAGACATTCGCCATTTTGCGCATTTTTTCTTCGTCGGCGGCGTAGGAACGGTCAAAAATGGCAACGGTCATGAATTCCGCCTCGCCGGCCGTCCTCAGGGCGTGGGGCGCGTCCTCAAAAACGCAGGTCTCCGCGGCCCGGGCGCCCAGCCGGCGGGCGCACTCGAAAAAGATGTCCGGCTTTGCCTTCCCGGAGCCGAACTCCGCGCAGGGCAGGATGAATTCGAAATATCCCGCCACGCCCAGCCTCCCCAGAAGCCCCTCCACCAGCCGCCGGGCCGTGTTCGTGGCCACGCACATCCGCACGCCCCGGCCCCGGAGCTTCTCCAGGTACTCCCGGGCCCCCGGCTTCAGCTCCACGGCCGCGTAGCCCCGCTCCACCAGGTCGTTGACGGCCCGGCAGATCTCCTCCGCCGTGTCGGGAAGGCCGTATCTGTCCCGGTAATACTCCGCCGCCTGGACCAGCGTCAGCGCCTTATATTTGCAGGTGACGCCGGGGTCCGCCGTTATCCCCCGGCCGGTCAGGAATTGCGTCCAGACCCCGTCCCACACGGGCATGGAGTCCGTCAGCGTCCCGTCCATATCAAAGATCGCGGCCTTGAAATCCATCTCTCACACCTCCAGGATCTCCGGAAAGCCGGCCCCGCTCCACAGGAGGATCGCCGTTCCGGAATGGACCATGACCTCCGCCGGGGAGCCGGTGAACTCGTTGCTCACGCCCAGGGGCCTGTCGTCCCGGAGCAACGCTTTATTGAGCCCGTAGAGGAGGCCCGTCTCCGTGATCCGCGCCTCTCCCCCGTAGGCGAACACCGACAGGATGCCCCGGAAATCCGGCGTGAACCTGGCCCGTCCGGCGCGCAGGGCCGTCACCGTCTCCCCCGGGCCGGCCAGATATCCCCGGACGCCCCGCCGCGCCAGCCCCGCCAGGAGCTGGATATTGGCCAGGGTGTGGTCCAGCCGCCCGCCCAGGCCGCCGTATATGACGATCCTCTCCGCGCCCCGCTCCAGCGCCAGGCCCACCGCCAGCTCCATGTCCGTCTCGTCCTTCCGGACGGGCCGCCGGATCACCCGGACCCCCTCCGGCAGCTCCCCGCCGTAGGAGTCGAAGTCCCCCACGATCAGATCCGGCGCGATCCCCCGGGCGTTGAGGGCCGCCAGGCCCCCGTCCGCGGCAATGACCGGCGCCCCAGGGATCAGGGCCGTCGCCGCGTCCCCGTACTCGCCGGAGCCGAAAATATAAAAGGTCTTCACAGACATCTCCTCACCGCCTCCGCCGCGATGGTCCCGGAGCGCGTATTGAAATGCACCCCGTCCACCGTGAGCTCCAGCCCCCGCCGCGCGGAAAAGCCGTCCTTCGTCCGGGGCGCCAGGCCCATGACGAGGATGTCCATCACCCGCCGCAGGCCGTTCCTGCCCCAGTCATAGTCCCGCCTCGGCTCCGGCACGGCCCGGAGCTCCGCCGACAGCACGTCCGCAAAGGGCAGTCCGTACTCCCCCGCCAGCCGCTCCAGCAGGGCGTTCCGGGCCTTCAGCTCCTCCAGGGGATAGTTGACGAGCTGCATCAGCGGCAGGCCCATGAGGACGCACTTTTTCCCGTCGTTCAGCACCGTCTCGATGATCTCCCGCATGACGCGCTCGTACTCCGCCCTGTCGGCCCATTTTTTCCAGGGCCCGCGCCAACCGAAGACCAGCCGCCACACAAGCCCCGTGGACATCAGGTGCGGCTGTAAAAGGTCGTTGGTGCCGATGCCCGCCACCACCGTCCCGACCTGCGTGTACCAGGGCATCCGCCGATAGACGCGGAGCCGCCGCAGGGCCCCGTGGGCGGTGTCCCCGTCCAGCCCGCCGTTTTTGTGGGGCACGTCGGGCAGGAATTTCATGTACGACCAGCCCACCAGCCCCCGGGTCAGGCTGTCCCCCAGACATAAGACCATGGATCTCACCTCGTATTTCCGTCAGTATACCACATCTCCCGCCCTGTTTGGAGAGATTCCCGAAAAATTTTGCGGATTATACAAAAAAAACCTTTCAAAAAGCGAATCTTATGGTATAATATCCTCGAATGAGGATATTATATTGGATTTCAAGCCGTTTTTCTCCCCGGCCCTGTCGGGGATCGACCTTACCTTATTTTTATCTGAAAAGGAGATTACCGCTATGAAACGTGTCGGCATCCTCACCTCCGGCGGCGACTGTCAGGCGCTGAACGCCACCATGCGCGGCGTGGCCAAGGGGCTTTACGGCATCTACGGCTCTGACGGCGTGGAGATCATCGGCTTTCTGGAGGGCTACAAGGGCCTCATCTATCAGAAGTACCGGGTCATGACCCCTCGGGATTTCACCGGCCTCCTCACCGTGGGCGGCACCATCCTGGGCTCCTCCCGCACCCCCTTCAAGCTCATCCGCGAGCCCGACAGGAATGGCCTGGACAAGGTCAAGGCCATGAAGGACACGTATAAAAAGCTGAAGCTCGACTGTCTTGTGGTCCTGGGAGGCAACGGCAGCCAGAAGACCGCCAACCTCCTGAGCGAGGAGGGCCTGAACGTCATTGGCCTGCCCAAGACCATCGACAATGACCTGTGGGGCACGGACACCACCTTCGGCTTCCAGTCCGCCATTGCCTGCGCCACCAACGTCATCGACTGCATCCACACCACCGCCGCCTCCCACAACCGCATCTTCATCGTGGAGGTCATGGGCCACAAGGTGGGCTGGCTGACCCTGAACGCCGGCATCGCCGGCGGCGCGGACATCATCCTCATTCCGGAGATCCCCTACAAGCTGGACTCCGTCATCTCCAAGATCCAGGAGCGCGGCAAGTCCGGCCACGACTTCACCATCCTGGCAGTGGCCGAGGGCGCCATTTCCAAGGAGCGGGCCGACATGTCCAAGAAGGAGCGCCGGAAGTCACTGGAGGAGATGGCGGCCGCCTACCCCTCCGTCAGCTATGAGCTGGCCTCGCAGATCACCGCCGCCACCGGCAAGGAGGTGCGCGTCACCGTCCCCGGCCACATGCAGCGCGGCGGTATGCCCGTGGCGTATGACCGGGTGCTCTCCTCCCGGCTCGGCGCCCAGGCGGCGCTGAACATCTCCGAGGAGAAGTACGGCGACCTGGTGGCCATCCAGAACCACAAGATCGTCTCCGTCCCCTTAAAGGAGATCGCCGGCAAGCTCAAGATGGTGGACCCGAAGGGCGATATCATCACCGAGGCGCGCCTTCTGGGCATCAGCTTCGGCGATGAATGAGCCATGCGGTGCGAATATACCCTCTCCTGGCCGCTTTACCGCGGATGGGTGCTCCGGGACCGGCTCCGGGGCGGACAGCTCGTCCTTGATGTTCTCCTCACCCTCTTCGGCGCGGTCAACCTGTTCCTGGCGATCCCCTTCAGCCTCCTCACCATCACCCAGCTGAGCCTGGCCGCCCTGTGCGTCTACGCGGTCTTCTTCCACTGGCGCATCGGCGCCAGGAACCGCTACCGGCAGATCGCCCGGTCCTGCGGCGGGGAGAACTGGGTCCGCGTCATCACCTTCGGCGAGGACGCCGTCACCTTCACCGACGGGCCCTTCACCAACTCGCTGAAATACGCCCGGCTCACCGGGATCCGGGAGAAGCCCGACCAGATCACCCTCCTCTTCGGCAAAAAGGACCGGCTCATCCTCCTGCCCAACTCCTTCACCCGCGGCTCCTGGCCCCAGTGCCGGGAATTTCTGGAGCGCAACATGGCAAAGTCAAAACCTCCGGCTAAGCCGGAGGCTTGAATAGCCCTAAAAGGGCATAATACAGACGAAGCCCCT
>CANQPU010000013.1 GCA_947625815.1 uncultured Oscillospiraceae bacterium | reverse complement strand
TTTCATGGTTGCGGGGGAAGGACTTGAACCTACGACCTCCGGGTTATGAGCCCGACGAGCTACCAACTGCTCTACCCCGCGATATCCGGTGCTTTTTTATAATAACACACCCGCCGGGGATTCGTCAAGTGCTTTCGCGGGAAAAGTTTGCGCCTTTCTTCGCCTTTTTCCTCCGGGCGGACCGCCGGACCGCGAAAACGCCGCCGGATGAAGCTCCGGCGGCGTTTGAGACAGATGAACACTCAGCGCTTGGAGAACTGCGGCGCTCTACGTGCGGCTTTGAGGCCGTACTTCTTGCGCGCCCCACGAAAGGCCCGGCCTTTCGTGGGGACCCCTCAAATTTGTCTTGCTCGGGCGGAGTGAATCCGCCCTGCGCCAAGGTTTTGCCTTCGGCAAAACGCTTGTACGGCGCTTATCGCGCCGCCCCATTTGCAATGAGGCCCAGGAGCGCAGAAGTACGGCGCAAAAAAGTGCCGCCCAGCGGGCGGCACTTTTGAACGGATCGCAACACTCAGCGCTTGCTGAACTGAGGCGCGCGACGGGCGGCTTTCAGGCCGTACTTCTTGCGCTCCTTCATCCTCGGGTCGCGGGTGAGGAACCCGGCGGCCTTCAGGGGGGCGCGGTAGCTCTCATCGACCTCCAGGAGGGCGCGGGCGATGCCGTGGCGGACAGCGCCGGCCTGGCCGGACACGCCGCCGCCGGTGACGGTGGCTTCGATATCCACCTTGCCCACCAGACCCACGGCGTTCAGGGGCTGACGGACGATGTATTTGAGGGTGTCAAGGCCGAAATACTCCTCCACGTCCCGGCCGTTGACGGTGATTTTGCCGGTCCCGCCGGGGAAGAGATGGACGCGGGCCACGGAGGACTTCCTGCGGCCGGTGCCGTACATATAGGGCTTCTTGGATGTATACATTCTTCAGTACCTCCTTACTCCTGGGTCCAGGCTTCCGGCTTCTGGGCCTCATGCTTGTGCTCCTCGCCGGCGTAGACGCGCAGGCGGGTGAGCTGCTCACGGCCCAGGGAGTTCTTGGCCAGCATCCCCTTGACGGCCTCGGTCATGGCGAATTCCGGGCGCTCGGCCATGATCTTGGAGTACTGGACCTCCTTGAGCCCGCCGATCCAGCCGCTGTGATGGCGGTAATACTTGTCGGTCAGCTTCTTGCCGGTGAGAACGGCCTTGGAGGCGTTGATGACGATGACGAAGTCGCCGCAGTCAACGTTGGGGGTGTAGTCGGTCTTGTGCTTTCCGCGCAGGAGCGTCGCGGCCTTGACGGCAGTGCGTCCAAGGGGCTTGCCCGCCGCGTCCAGGACGTACCATTTACGGGAAACGGTCTCCTTTTTAGCGAGTGTAGTGGACATTTTGTTCCTCCAGATATGATAAATTTGATTTTTTTACGTTCAACGCGCCTTATTTTTATAGCACAATCCCCCTCCGGTGTCAACATTTATTTTTGAGAATTTTTAAATACCGGTTCGCGTTCTTTGATTTTCGCCTGTTTTCTTTGATTATCTCTTGATATCTCCGATGGCAAATGAAAATTTTCCGCCCCGCGCGCACAGAAAAAACGCCCCGAAATCGGGGCGTTTTCCGCTGAAAATTCTCCTGCTTCTTCACTTTTCCCGGTCGCCGCTCTTCTTCGCCCGCCTTCTTTCCATGAGCTCCCCGGCCTTCCGCACCAGAAGGGTGCCCAGAAAGCCGAACAGGATGCCGAAGGCCGCGCCGAAGAGGACGTCGGTGGGGTAATGGACATACAGGTAAAGCCGGGAATACCCGATGATCACCGCCAGCACGCAGGCCGGAATCCAGAGCCTGGACCGGTTGAAGTAGAGGGCCCCCACCGCCGTGAAGGACGCCGCCGCGTGGCCCGAGGGGAAGGAGTACTCCCCCGGCTTGGGGATCAGCAGCACCACGTCCGGGTTCACCACATAGGGCCGCGTTCGCGCCACTAAGTTCTTGATGAGGCCGTTGCACAGCGCCAGGTCGATGAGCAGCGACACGGCGCAGCAAAGCCCCACCCTCCGGGTCTTCGGTATGAGCAGCAGCACCAGCGTCAGCGCGATCCACAGGATCCCCCCGTCGCCCAGGACCGTGATCCGGGACATGAAGAGGTCCCCGAACCCGGTGCGCAGATGCTCCTGGATGAAGTCCAGGATCCCTATTTCAAAAAGATTCACGCGGCTCCCCCCTTATCTGTCGTCTCAAGGGTATGCGCTCGCCTACCCGTCCGCCGGCCCCGGGAAAATCGCCGGGACGCGCTTAAAGAAAAACGCCGGATGACCCCGGCGTTTTTTTGTTGGCTCGATCACATGTTGGCGAGCTTCAGGTCGATGCTGCTCTTTTTGTGAGCGGCGTTATTCTTATGAATAAGACCCTTCGCGGCCGCCTTGTCAACAGTCTTGACGGCAACTTTATAGGCGCTCTCGGCCTCTTTGCGGTCACCACCGGCCACCGCGGCGTCAAACTTCTTCAGGACAGTCTTGAGCTCGGACTTGTCGGCCTTGTTGCGGGCGTTACGGACTTCGCCGATCAGGACGCGCTTCTTCGCAGATTTGATATTGGGCATTCTTTGGCCACCTCCTCCTATAAAGTCACTGTTATCTTCTCGACTAACCGTGCGGAATGGTATTTTATCATGATTCTGTCAAATTGGCAAGTGTTTTTTTTAAATTTTTATGGGATTCCCGCACTTTTTCCGTTTTAGTGGGAATACTACATCAAAACCACAAGATATAGGGGGTATTGGATGCTTTCACGCCGTTCTGATCTGGCCATGGAGGCAAAAAGAATATGGAGCGAGGAGAACCCCGACGCCCTCCCGGGGGTGGACGAGGAGGAGGAGACCCGGGCGGGCTTCCCGGTCGTCACCGTCAACGTCCGCACCGAGGAGGCGGCCCGGGCGCTGTCCAAGCCCATCGGAAAATACGTGACCGTGGAGCTGGGCCGGTATCTCCGCCGGGACGACGACTCCTTCCGGGACGGCGTCGGGGTCGTGGCCGGGTCCCTCCGGGAGCTGCTGGGCGATGTGACCGGCACCGTGCTGGTGGCGGGTCTGGGCAACCCCGCCATAACGCCGGACGCGGTGGGCCACCTGGCGGTGAAGAACGTCCTCGTCACCCGTCACCTCCGGGAGTCCTGCCCCCAGCAGTTCGAGGGCTTTGGCAGTGTGGCGGTGGTGGAGCCGGGGGTGCTGGGCACCACCGGCGTCGAGAGCGTGGACACCGTCGGCGCGCTGGTCCGCCAGATCCGGCCCGCGGCCGTCATCGCCGTGGACGCCCTGGCCTCCCGCAGCGTGGAGCGGCTCTGCCGGACCGTTCAGATCGCGGACACCGGCATCGTCCCCGGCTCCGGCGTGGGCAACGCCCGGGCCGCCCTGTCCCGGGAGACCCTGGGCGTGCCGGTCATCGCCCTGGGCGTACCCACGGTGGTGGACGCCGCCACCCTGGCCCTGGACCTGGCCGGCGCCGCGGGCGCCTCGCTGGATGCCGACGCCCTCCGCGAAAGCGCGGGGGGGATGATCGTCACCCCCCGGGAGATCGACTCCGACGCCGCCGCCATCTCCCGCCTGGTGGGCTACGCCATCGACCTGGCCCTCCACGAGGGCCTGACCGTGGAGGACGTGGACATGTTCCTGGGCTGACCGCGGGGCCGCGGGGCCAATGTTCCACGTGGAACATTGGCCCCCGAAAGGAGCAGACGGGCTTTTTTGGGCAGGGGCGCGGGGAAACCGGGGCGGGGTCCCGATTTTTGCCCGTCTCCCTTGCTGTTTTGGGTGGAAACGGAATGTTCTACGTGGAACAATTCAAGGAGAAGCTCCACATTTGCGGGAAAGATTTTCAGATTGTTATTGAAATGAGGACGGGATTGGGGTATAATATCCGCGTTGCGGATATTATATTTGATTTCAAGCCGTCCCGCTCCCGCCCTGCGGGCGGAACCGCGGGACATGGCGATTATACCACAAAACTCTGATTTTGTGGTATAATATCCGCACATGCGGGCCTTACATTTGATCCTGCATCAGCGTTGACAGCGGAAGCGGAGGGTGACATGGGAAAGATCATCGCGGTCGCCAATCAAAAAGGGGGCGTGGGAAAGACCACCACGTCCGTCAATGTCACCTGCGCGCTGTGCCGGGAGGGCAGGCGGGTCCTGCTCGTGGACGCCGACCCCCAGGGGAACGCCACCTCCGCCATGGGGGTGGACAAGAACCGGGTCAGGGCGGGCACCTACGACGTGCTGATCGGCGCGGCGGACCCGGCGGGATGTACGGTGAAGACGAAATTCGGCGACCTGCTCCCCTCCAACAAGGCCCTGTCCGGGGCGCTGATCGAGCTGGTGGAGCTGCCGGAGCGGGAATACATACTGAAAAAGGCCCTCCGCGCCAGGGCGGACGCCTACGACTATATCCTCATCGACTGCCCGCCGTCCCTGGAGCTGCTGACGCTGAACGGGCTCGTGGCGGCAGACACCGTCCTGGTGCCGGTGCAGTGCGAGTATTTCGCCCTGGAGGGGCTCTCGGACCTGATGAACACCGTCCGGCTCATCAAAAGGAAGCTCAACCCGGAGCTGGACATCGAGGGCGTGGTCCTGACCATGTTCGACGGCCGGACCAACCTGTCCATGCAGGTGGCGGCGGAGGTCAAGAAATATTTCCGGGACAAGGTCATGCGGACCGTGATCCCCCGGAACGTGCGGCTGTCGGAGGCCCCCAGCCACGGCAAGCCGGTCATGGCCTATGACCCGGGCTCCAAAGGGGCCGCGGCGTACACGGCCCTTGCCAGGGAGATCATGGAGAGAAACGGGAAAGGGGCGGTGAAATAAATGGCGAAGGGATTGGGAAGCGGCCTGGGCGCCCTCCTGGGGGAGGACACCATGGCCCGCGAGGACGGTCTGACCCGTCTGCCCGTGGCGAAGATCGAGCCGCGCCCCAACCAGCCGCGGACGGTCTTTGACGAGGAGAAGCTGGAGGAGCTGGCCCAGTCCATCCGGGAGCACGGGGTGATCCAGCCGGTGACGGTCCGGGCCGCCGACGGCGGATACTATCAGATCATCGCCGGCGAGCGGCGCTGGCGGGCGGCCAGGATGGCGGGGCTCACGGAGATCCCGGTGAACATCGTGGACGTCTCGGACCGGGAGGCCTCCGAGCTGGCGCTGATCGAGAATCTTCAGCGGGAGGATCTGAATCCCGTGGAGGAGGCCCGGGGCTACGAGATGCTGATGGCCCGGTACGGCCTGACGCAGGAGCAGGTGGCGGAACGGGTGGGAAAAAGCCGCCCGGCCATAGCCAACGCCATACGGCTGCTGGGGCTGGCGCCAAAAGCGCTGGCGTACTGCGAGGAGGGCAAGCTCTCCACCAGTCAGGCCAAGGCGCTTTTGGAGCTGAGGGACACCGGGGCGCAGGAGCGGCTGGCCGCGCTGGCCGTGGAGCGGGACATGTCCGTCCGGGAGATCGGCGCCAACATCAGGCGGCTCCTCGGCGAGGCCGGGAAGGCGCCGCGGCAGAAGAAGAACTACCGTCTGGGGCCCGACGGGGTGGACTACGTGGCCGAGGTGGAGCGGGACCTCACCGAGACGCTGGGCCGGAAGGTCGCCATTGCCGCCGGCCGGGACTGCGGGAAGATCACCCTGGATTATTACAGCGACCGGGATTTTGAATATCTCCGGCGAGCGCTCAAAACCATGAAGTCGGAGTTGGAGATAGATGAAGCTGAACAAAAGAAGTGACGCGCCGGACACGGCGCCGGAGAAGGAGGTCCGGGACACCAGCCCCGGCGCCTCAAAAAAGCGGGAGCTGTCGGTGATCCTCTATACGGTGATCCTGTTTGTGGCGGCGCTGGCGCTCATACTGCTCTCCTATGCCATCCACCAGCACAGCACCGCTGTCCTGCCCGGGGAAAGCGGGTATCTGGACGAGGCCGGCCCGGAGCCGGGCCTTTCCATCAACGAAAGGATAAACGGAGGGATCGAGCCGTGATCGACATTAAGCTCATCCGGGAGAACCCGGAGCTTGTGCGGGAGAACATAAGGAAGAAATTTCAGGACGAGAAGCTGCCCCTGGTGGACAGGGCGGCGGAGCTTGACCGGCTCAACCGCGCGGCCATCAACGAGGCCAGTGACCTGCGGGCCAGACGGAACGCCCTCTCCAAGCAGATCGGCGCGCTCATGGGGCAGGCCAAAAAGGACCCGTCCAAGGCCGCGGAGGCCGAGCGGATCAAGGCCGAAGTGAAGGCCGACGGGGAGAGACTCACGGAGCTGGAGCAGCTGGAGGACCGGTACGCCCAGGAGCTCCGGTCCGTCATGATGCGCATCCCCCAGATCATCGACCCGTCCGTGCCCATCGGCCCGGACGACAGCCACAACGTGGAGGTCCAGCGCTTCGGCGAGGCCCGCGTGCCGGATTTTGAGATCCCCTATCACACCCAGATCATGGAGAGCTTCAACGGCATCGACCTGGACGGCGCCAGACGGGTGGCCGGGAACGGGTTTTACTATCTCATCGGCGACATCGCCCGGCTCCACGAGGCCGTGCTGGCCTACGCCCGGGACTTTATGATCGGCAAGGGCTTCACCTACATGATCCCGCCCTATATGATGCACGGGGTCATCGTGGAGGGCGTCATGAGCCAGTCGGACATGGACGCCATGATGTATAAGCTGGAGGGCGAGGACCTTTACCTCATCGGCACCAGCGAGCACTCCATGATCGGCCGGTATATCGACCAGGTCATCCCCGAGAGCTCCCTGCCGCACACGCTGACCAGCTACTCCCCCTGCTTCCGCAAGGAGAAGGGCGCCCACGGCCTGGAGGAGCGGGGCGTCTACCGCATCCACCAGTTCGAGAAGCAGGAGATGATCGTGGTCTGCCGCCCCCAGGAGTCCATGGACTGGTACGAGAAGCTCTGGCAGTATTCCGTGGAGCTCTTCCGCTCCCTGGACATCCCCGTGCGACAGCTGGAGTGCTGCTCCGGCGACCTGGCGGACCTGAAGGTCAAGTCCTGCGACATCGAGGCCTGGAGCCCCCGTCAGCAGAAGTATTTTGAGGTCTGCTCCTGCTCCAACCTGGGCGACGCCCAGGCCCGGCGGCTGAAGATCCGGATCAAGGGAGAGGATGGGAAAGTTTACCTTGCCCACACCCTCAACAACACCTGCGTGGCCCCGCCCCGGATGCTCATCGCCCTTTTGGAGAACAACCTCTCCGCCGACGGATCGGTCCGGATCCCGCAGGTCCTGCGCCCCTACATGGGCGGCAAGGAGCGGCTGGAGAAGGCAAAAAAGGTATAAAAATTAAATTTATATAAGGAGGAACCATTATGAAAGCGATTTGGAAGGTCCTGTTAGGCGCAGCCGCCCTGGCGGCCGTCACGCCGTACAGCGTCAAGAAGGACGAGGAGACCGGCAAGGTGGTCGTCACGTCCGCCACCTGGAAGGTGACCTGCACCAAAAACGGCGACGACAGGCTGGTGGAGGTGAAGCTCCTCCCCGCGCTCCAGAAGGACGAGGGGTGCACAAGCGTCGATGAGTGCTGCTGCTGCGGTGAGGAGGCCGAGACCGGCGAGGGCATCACCGTGGAGGACGCCTCCGCGGAGCCGGAGGCGTGAGCCGCCGGAATACATAAAGGAGAAAGCACATGAAGAAGTTCTTTTCGGAATTCAAAGCGTTCATCAACAAGGGCAACGTCCTGGGTCTGGCCGTGGGCGTCATCATCGGCGGCGCCTTCAGCACTATCACCACCTCCCTGACCAACGACGTGATCATGCCCATCGTCTCCATCTTCCTGGGCGGCGTGGACTTCTCGTCCATGACCCTGACGCTCCCCACCTTCTACAAGGTGGCCGCGGACGCCGCGCCCAACACCCTCAATTACGGCAACTTCATCTCCGCGGTCATCAACTTCATCATCCTGGCCCTGGTGGTGTTCTGCATCGTGAAGGCCTTCAACTCCGCCTCCGACAAGCTGAAGAAGAAGCAGGAGGCCGAGGCGGCCGCCGCCCCCGCGGCGCCCCCCGAGCCCAGCGCCGAGGAGAAGCTTCTCACCGAGATCCGCGACCTGCTGGCCCAGAAGAAATAAGATGCTGGAGGAGATCCTTGCCGGGGGCGCCAACGCCCTCGGCATCTGCCTGCCTGAGGAGGCCCCGGAGCGATACCGGGCCTATTACGACGCGCTCTCGAAGGCGAACCGTCAGTTCAACCTGACCGCCATCGAGGGGGAGGAGCAGACGGCCCGTCTCCACTTTCTGGACAGCCTGGCGGTGCTGAAATACGCCGCTCTGTCTGGAAAAAGGGTGGTGGACGTGGGCACCGGCGGGGGGCTCCCGGGGCTGGCGCTGAAGCTGGCCGAGCCGGGCCTTGACCTGACGCTTCTGGACGCCACGGAGAAAAAGGTGGCGTTCCTGGCGGAGCTGACGGAGAGGCTGGGCCTGCCCTGCGTCTGCCTGTGCGGGCGGGCGGAGGAGCTGGGCCGGGCGCCTGAGTACCGGGAGCGGTTTGACGTGGCCGTGTCCCGGGCGGTGGCAAGGCTCAACTCCCTGGCGGAGCTGTGTATGCCCTTTGTGAAGGTGGGCGGTCACTTTTTAGCCATGAAGGCCGCGGACTCGGACAGCGAGATCGCGGAGGCGGAGACCGCCCTTGTAAAGCTGGGCGGTAGGCTTGCTGATATACGGGAATACACCATACCAGGGACAGACATCCGCCGCCGGGTGGTGATCGTTGAGAAGACCGCCCCCACCCCGGCGGCCTACCCCCGCCGCTGGGCGGCGATCCAGAAAAGGGCGCTGTAAGGGCCGCGTTCCGACCCATCAAGTAAAATACCGTCGAATACCCCCGATGCGGCGCATCGGGGCCTTTCGGCGTGGAGTGAAAAGGCAAATAAATGGAAATTCTTACTAAATCCATCGTCAATGAGGAGCCGGTCCGCCGGGTGCTCACGGCCATCGACGCCGGCAGGTGCCCGGCGCTTTTGTCCGGGGCGGGGGCGCTGCCCCGGGCCCACGCCGCGGCGGCGGTCTATCTGGAGACGGGCCGGCCGATGCTGGTGCTGTGCGCCGACGAGGGGGAGGCCGGCCGTATGGCCCAGGATCTGCGGGCCTTTACCGGCACGGAGCCGGCGCGGCTTTTCGGCCGGGACTTTGTCTTTTATAATGCCGAGGGCGTCTCCCGGGACGCCGAGCGGGCCAGGATCTCCGTGCTCCACACGCTCCTCACCGGGGAGCGGCCCATCGTCGTGGCCACGCCCGAGGGCCTCATGACCAGGACCATGCCGCCGGAGCTGCTGGAGGGGATGGCCGTCCGGCTGAAGGCGGGCGGGAGCGTCGATCTGGCCGAGCTGACGGGCCGGCTCATCCGGGCCGGCTACGAGCGGACCGAGCAGGTGGAGGGCGCGGGCCAGTTCGCCCTGCGGGGCGGGATCCTGGATGTGTTCTCCCCCGCCTGCGACGAGCCCGTCCGGTGCGAGTTCTGGGGGGACGAGGTGGACTCCATGGGGTTTTTCGACGTGTCGTCCCAGCGGCGCTCGGAAAACGCGGAGGAGTGCCTGATCCTGCCCGCCCGGGAGAGCGCCGCCGCCTCCGCCGACGGCGGGCCGGAGGGGCTGTGCGGGCGGATGGAGGAGTACGCCAGGCGGCTGTCCCGGAAAAGGAGCGTCAGCCGGGAGCTGGTGGACGGGATCGGGGCGGACATCGCCCGCCTCCGGGAGGGGCGGGGCCTGCCCGCGTCGGACCGGTATCTGGACCTGCTCTACGCGCCGTCCTCCGCGGTGGACTACCTGCCGGCGGAGACGGTGGTGGTGATGTGCGAGCCCTCGCGGCTCACCGAGCGGGCCAAAAATGTGACCCTCCAGCTGGCCCAGGACCTGACGGGCCTCCGGGAGGCCAACGTGACGGAGGGCGAGCCGGATCGGTTTTTGGAGCCCTGGGAGTCGGCGGTGGAGCGGCTGGCGGACTGCCCGGTGGTGATGATGGCCAGCTTCACCCAGAGCCAGTACCCCCTGCGGCCCAAAACGCTGGCGTCCCTCACGGCCAAGCAGCTCCCCAGCTACGGCGGGAGCCTGGAGACGGCGGCCGGCGATATCGCCCACTACAAAAAGTCCGGCTACCGGGTCGTCGTCCTGGTGCGGGACAAGCGGAGGGCGGAGATCCTCAAGGAATTCCTGGAGGGCAGGAGCGTCGCCACGGCCTACGATTTTGACCTGTCCGCTCTCCCGGATCCCGGGGCGTGCGTGATCGCCGTGGGGAACCTCTCCGCGGGGCTGGAATACCCGGGGATGAGACTGGCGGTGATCACCGAGGGGCAGATGACCCGGGGGCTTTTCCGCCGGAAGGCCCGGAGGAAGCTCCCCTCCAACCGGCAGAAGCTGGACAGCTTCACCGATCTTGGCGTGGGGGATCTGGTGGTCCACGAGGTCTACGGCATCGGGCGCTTCGCCGGGATGGTGAAGCGCCAGATCGACGGAGCCATGAAGGACTATATCAAGATCGCCTACGCGGGCACCGACAGCCTCTACATCCCCGCCACGCAGCTGGACCTGGTGTCAAAATACATCGGCGGCGGGGAGGACGCGCCGGTGAAGCTCTCCAAGCTGGGCGGGACCGACTGGGCGCGGGCGAAATCCCGGGCCAAGGCGGCGGTGAAGGACCTGGCGGACGGGCTTTTGAAGCTCCAGGCCGAACGGCAAAAGGCCACCGGCCACGCCTTCTCGCCGGACTCGCCCTGGCAGAGGGAATTTGAGGACAACTTTGAATATCAGGAGACGGACGACCAGCTGCGGGCCATCCGGGAGATCAAGGCAGACATGGAGGACCCCGTGCCCATGGACCGGCTTTTGTGCGGCGACGTGGGGTACGGGAAAACGGAGGTGGCCCTGCGGGCCGTGATGAAGTGCGTCATGGACGGCCGGCAGGCGGCCATTTTGGTGCCCACCACGGTTCTGGCCCAGCAGCACTACCAGACGGCGGCCCGGCGGTTCGACGGCTTCCCCGTCAGCATCGAGGTCCTGAGCCGCTTCCGGTCGCCGGCGCAGGTGAAAAAGACCCTGGCCGGTCTGGAGGACGGGACGGTGGACATCGTCATCGGGACCCACAAGCTTTTGCAGAAGGATGTGCGCTTTAAAAAGCTGGGCCTTCTGGTGGTGGACGAGGAGCAGCGGTTCGGGGTCCAGCACAAGGAGCGCCTGAAGGAGCTGGCCCGGCAGGTGGACGTTCTGACGCTGTCGGCCACGCCCATCCCCCGGACGCTGAACATGGCCCTGTCCGGCGTGCGGGACATGTCCACCATCGAGGAGCCGCCGTCGGACCGGCAGCCGGTGCAGACCTATGTGATGGAGCACGATTGGGGGGTCCTGGCGGACGCCATGCGGCGGGAGCTCAGCCGCGGCGGGCAGGTCTACTACCTCCACAACCGGGTGGACAACATCGAACGCACGGCCATGAAGATCCGGGAGCTGATGGAGGGCGCCAGCATCGCCGTGGCCCACGGGAAGATGGACGAGGAGCACCTGGGGGCCGTCATGGAGGCCATGCAGACCGGGGACATCCAGATCCTTGTCTGCACCACCATCATCGAGACAGGCATCGACATCCCCAACGTCAACACCCTGATCATCGAGGACGCGGACAGGATGGGTCTGGCGCAGCTCCACCAGATCCGGGGGCGGGTGGGCCGTTCCAGCCGCCGCGCCTTCGCCTATTTCACCTTCCGGCGGGACAAGGTCCTGAGCGAGGTGGCGGAAAAGCGGCTGTCGGCCATCCGGGAATTCGCGGAGTTCAACTCCGGGTTCAAGATCGCCATGCGGGACCTGGAGATCCGGGGCGCCGGGAACATCCTGGGCGCGGAGCAGTCCGGGCACATCATGAGCGTGGGCTATGACATGTACCTGAAGCTCCTGGAGGAGGCCGTCCACGAGGAAAAGGGCGAGCGCGCCCCCGAAAAGCCCGAGTGCTCCGCGGATCTCGCGGTCTCGGCCAACATCCCGGAGGCGTATGTGAAGTCGGCGGAGCAGCGGATGGATCTCTACCGGCGCATCGCCCACATCCGCAGCGAGGAGGACGCCGACGACATGACCGACGAGCTCATCGACCGGTTCGGCGATCCCCCCGCGGAGGTGAACGCCCTGATCCACATCGCCCTCCTGCGGGGCGAGGCATCGGATACGGGCTTTTCCGAGATCGCCCAGAAGGCCGGGCGCCTCATCTTCTCCATCCGGGACTTTGAGATGGAGCGCGTCAGCCGGCTCTATGCCCTGCCCAAATATAAGGGCCGGGTGAAGATCGAGGCCGGCGTGAAGCCCGCCATCTCCCTGAAGCTCCGGGAGGGCGAGCGGCCCCTGAACGCCGCCGTGGCCTTCGTGAGGGACTATAAGACGGCATAACCTATGCTTTTGTCGGGAAAAGGCCATTCGGCCTTTTCCCGACAAGGGGAACGTGCGGGGGAACGGGCCAAAATTGGAATATTGGCCCGTTCCCCCTGCTGTTTTGCTGCGCGCACGGCCCGCGGGCCGTACACTGCGCAAAACAAAAGGGATTTTTTGCAAGGCGCATGTCCCTGCAAAAAATATTAAAACGTTTTTTTACAAGCCGAAAGGGCGCGGATCTGAGATCCGCGCCCTTGCTTAATTATTTCACCAGTGCCCTTGCTTTGTTATTTCACCAGGGAGGACATGTCATAGAGGCCGGCGGGCCTGCCCGCCAAAAAGCGGGCGGCATCCAGGGCGCCGTCGGCGAAGAGGGCCCGGTCGTGGGCCTCGTGCTTCAGCGTCAGGGTCTGGCTGTCGGTGGAGATGAGGACGGCGTGGGTGCCGGGAAGGGCGCCCATACGGACGGCGTGGATGCCGATCTCGTTTTTGTCCCGCTTGCCAAGGCCGGAGCGGCCGGGGTGCGGGACCGCCCCGGGGCGCACCTGGCGGATGGCCTCCGCCAGCATCAGGGCGGTGCCGCTGGGGGCGTCCAGCTTCCGGTTGTGGTGGGCCTCCACGATCTCGATATCCGCCTCCGGGAAAAGGGCGGCGGCCCGTCTGGCCAGGTCGGCCAGGGCCGCGATGCCCATGGACATGTTGGCGGAGAAAAAGACGGGGATCCTCTGGGCGGCCCTGTCTATGGCGGCGCGCTCCGCCCCGTCGTGGCCGGTGGTGCACAGGACCAGGGGGACGTTTTTCGAGACGCACCAGTCCAAAAGGGCCGGGGTCAGGGTGTGGTGGCTGAAATCGACGACCACGTCGGGGATCTCCGCCACGTCGGCCAGGTCCTTCAGCACCGCGCCGCCCCGGGAATATGTATCCACGGCGGAGGAGAGGACCAGGTCCTCCGCCTCCTCCACCTTGTTGACCACGATGCTGCCCATGCGGCCAAGGGCGCCGTAGACGAGTACGTTCATCATACCTTCAGTCCTTCCGCTCTCATGAGCTCCAGCAGTTTTGCCCGGTGGCCGTCCTCCATGGGCGTCAGGGGCAGGCGCAGATAGTCCTCGATGAGGCCCATGGCGGCCAGGGCCGCCTTCACGGGGATGGGGTTGACCTCGGAGAATAGGGCGTCCATCAGGGGCTTGAACCGGCACTGCATGGCCGCGGCGGCCCGGAAGTCGCCCTCCAGCGCCAGCGCGCACATCCGGTGGGCCTGGGCGGGGAGGATGTTGGAAAATACGGAGATGCACCCCTGTCCCCCCATGGCCATCACGGGTACGGCGATGTCGTCATTGCCGGACCACACCGCGAAATCGGGGCACCGGGCGCGGATCTCCACCACCGTGGCCATGTCGCCGGTGGCCTCCTTGATGCCCACGATATTCGGGTGCTTCGCCAGCTCCGCGCAGGTCTCCGGCATGATCTTCACGCCGGTGCGGGAGGGGACGGAGTAGACGATCATGGGCAGGTCCGTGGCGTCGGCGATCTTGTAAAAGCTGGCGGTCAGGCCCTTCTGGGTGCACTTGTTGTAGTAGGGCGTGACGCACAAAAGCCCGTCGGCGCCGGCGTTTTTGGCCTTGACGCTCATCTCCACGGCGTGATCGGTATAGTTCGAGCCTGTGCCGGCGATGACGGGCACGCGGCCGGCCACATGCTCCACGGTGAAGCGGATCGCCTCGACGTGCTCCTCGTCCGTCAGGGTCGGCGCCTCGCCGGTGGTGGCGCAGACGATCAGCGCGTCCACGCCGCCGTCAAGCTGAAAATCGAGGAGCCTTTTCAGGGCAGGATAGTCCACGCCGCTTTCGTTCATGGGAGTGACCAGCGCCGTTCCGACGCCGCGGAAGATGGTGTTTTTCAATGGGATGACCTCCAAAAAAATGATAGATGCTCAGGCGGAGCGGAATTTTTCCCGCTCCGCGACGGCCAGCGCGTCACAGCGGTTGTTGCGGTCGTTTTCTGCGTGGCCCTTGACCCAGCGAAAGGTCACGTCGTGCCGGGCCAAAAGGCCGTCAAGGCGCTGCCACAGCTCGATATTCCGCAGCTCCCCGCCCCGGCGGCGCCAGCCCTTGGCCTTCCAGGACCGCAGCCAGCCCTGGTTGACGGCCTTTTCGATATACTGCGAGTCCGTGTAGAGCGTGACCTGGCAGGGGCGCTTGAGCAGCTCCAGGGCGGAGATGACGGCCAGCAGCTCCATCCGGTTATTCGTGGTCTCCGGCTCCCCGCCGGAGATCTCCTTCTCGTGCTCCCCCGCCGTCAGGATCGCCGCCCAACCGCCGGGGCCCGGGTTGCCGGAGCAGGCCCCGTCGGTGTAGACCGTGACCTTATCCATTGTCGTCACCGGTCTGCGTCTCCGATGTCTCCTCCTCCCCGTCCGCGGGGGTCCCGGAGGACTCGTCGGCCTTCTCGGTGGCGGCCACGGAAAGGAGCCTGGCCCCCTCGCTGACCCGCATGAGGCGCACGCCCTGGGTGGCGCGGCCGAAGACGGAGATGGTGTCCGCGCCGGTGCGGATCAGGGTGCCGTCCTCCGCTAAAAGGAGGACGTCGTCGGTGTCCCGGACCACCTTGATGCCGGCGATGGGGCCGGTCTTGGCGGTGACGTTGTAGTTCTTGAGGCCCATGCCGCCGCGCTTCTGGGGCGTGCCGTCGGAGCCGCGGACATATTCCTCGATGGGCGTGCGCTTGCCGTAGCCGTTCTCGGTGACGGTGAGGAGCATACCGCCGGCGGAGGCGTTGACCGCGCCGATGACAAAGTCGCCCTCCCGGAGCCGGATGCCCCGGACGCCCATGGCGTCCCGGCCCATGGCCCTCACGTCGTTTTCGTTGAAGCAGATGGCGAAGCCCCCGTGGGTGGCGATGAGGATATTGTCGTCGCCGTAAGTCTCGCAGACGGCGATGAGGGTGTCCCCCTCGTCCAGCGTCAGGGCCCGGATGCCGTTTTGCCGGATGTTGCGGAAGGCGGAGCCGTTGAGGCGCTTTACCGTACCATTATATGTGACCATGAAGAGATAGCGGTCGTCCGTTTCGATATCCGAGGTGTGGATCATGGCGGTGACCCGCTCGCCGGGCTCCAGGGGCAGGACGTTCACGATGTTGGTGCCCCGGCTGGCCCGCGCGGCCTGGGGGATGTTGTAGCCCTTCTTCCGGTAGACCCGGCCGGCGCTGGTGAAGAAGAGGATATAGTCGTGGGTGGAGCAGGTGAAGACGGTGTGGACAAAGTCCTCATCCCGCAGGGTCTGGGCGCGGATGCCCCGGCCTCCCCTGTTCTGGGCCTTGTATTCGCTGACGGGCATACGCTTGATATACCCGGCGTTCGTGAGGGTGAAGGCGCAGTCCTCCTGGACGATCAGATCCTCCAGGTCGATCTCCTCCTCCACGTCCCGGATCTCGGTGAGCCGGTCCGTGCCGTACTTCTCCCGGATGGCCAGGAGCTCCTCCTTCAGAACGCCGCGGATCTTGTCCTCATGGGCCAGAAGGTCCTCATAATAGGCGATCTTCTGCTCGATCTCGTCGTACTCCGCCTGGAGCTTCTCCCGGTCAAGCCCCTGGAGCGCCCGGAGGCGCATATCCAGGATGGCCTGGGCCTGGATGTCGTCCAGCCCGAAGCGGGCCATCAGGTTCTCCTTGGCGTCGTCGTAGCTTGAGCGGATGATCCGGATGACCTCGTCGATGTTGTCCTGGGCGATGAGGAGCCCCTCCAAAAGATGGGCGCGCTCCCGGGCCTTCCGCAGGTCATAGCGGGTCCTGCGGGTGACGACTTCCTCCTGGAAGGTCAGGTACTCGGTGAGGATGTTGCGGAGCGGCAGGATCTTGGGCTGGGACTGGTCGTCCGTCAGGGCCAGCATGATGACGGAGAAGCTGGACTGCATGGCGGTCTGGGTGAAGAGCTTGTTGAGGACCACCTGGGCGTTGGCGTCGCGCTTGAGCTCGATGACCATGCGCATACCGTTGCGGTCCGTCTCGTCCCGGATGTCGGAGATGCCCTCCAGCTTCTTGTCCTTCACCTGGTCGGCGATGTTCTTGATGAGCTGGCGCTTGTTCACCTGATAGGGCAGCTCCGAGACGATGATGCGGGTGCGGTGCTCACGGCCGTACTCCTCAAATTCCGTGCGGGCGCGGACCACGATCTTGCCGCGGCCGGTGGCGTAGGCCTGGCGGATGCCGTTCCGGCCCATGATGATGCCGCGGGTGGGGAAGTCCGGGCCGGTGATGTGCTCCATGAGCTGGGAAAAGCCGGCGTCGGGGTCGTCAAGCAGGCATACGCAGGCGTCGATGACCTCCCGGAGGTTGTGGGGCGGGATGTTGGTGGCCATGCCCACGGCGATGCCGGAGGAGCCGTTCACCAGCAGGTTGGGGAACCGGCTGGGCAGGACCCGGGGCTCTTTTCGGGACTCGTCGAAGTTGGGGTCCCAGTCCACGGTATCCTTGTCGATGTCCCGGAGCATCTCGTCGGCGATGCGGGCCATCCGGGCCTCGGTATACCGGTAGGCCGCGGGGGGATCGCCGTCCACGGAGCCGAAGTTGCCGTGGCCGTCGATGAGGGGGGCCCGCATAGAGAAGTCCTGGGCCATGCGCACCAGGGCATCGTAGACGGAGGCGTCCCCGTGGGGGTGGTAGTGGCCCAGCACGTCGCCCACGGCGGTGGCGCACTTCTTATAGGGGTTCTGATGGGTCAGGCCCCCCTCGTACATGGAGTACAGGATTCGCCGGTGGACGGGCTTCAGGCCGTCCCGCACGTCGGGAAGGGCCCGCCCCACGATGACGGACATGGCGTACTGCCGGTAGCTGTCCTTCATCTCCTCCACCAGCTCGGACTGGGTGATGGACTGATCCGGGAACAGGATATCCTCGGGTTTGTAGTCTCTGTTATGTGCCATAAGCTAACCTCGTAACCTTTATTAAAAGCATCGCGGCTCCCGCCGCGGCGGGGAAGAAATCGATCTTTTTTCTGGCGGCATGTACGTCAGAAAAATTCCCTTTTAGGTCCCCGCAGTGTGCGCCCCAAAGGGGCGTGCGCGCAGGGGACCGGCAATTTCCCATTGGCATTTGAAGCCCGACAGGGCTTCAAAGCCAGCTTGATCAATAGTCCAGATTCACCGCGTACTGGGCGTTCTCCTCGATCCACGCCTTTCTGGGCTCGACCTCCTCGCCCATGAGGACGGTGAAGATCTGGTCCGCGGCCACGGCGTCGTCCAGGGTGATGCGCCGGAGGGTCCGCTTTTCCGGGTCCATGGTGGTCTCCCACAGCTCGTGGGGGTCCATCTCGCCCAGGCCCTTATAGCGGTTGATGTCCACCTTGGCGTTGGGATTGTCCCCCCGCATCTCGCCGGAGATCCGGTCCCGCTCCTCGTCGGAGTATGCCACCCGCTGCTGCTTGCCGCGGGTCAGCTTATAAAGCGGCGGCACGGCGGAGTAGACGTAGCCGTTTTCGATGAGCGGGCGCATATAGCGGAAGAAGAAGGTGAGGAGCAGCGTGCGGATATGGGCGCCGTCCACATCGGCATCGGCCATGATGATGATCTTGTGGTAGCGGAGCTTGTCGATGTTGAACTCCTCCCCGATCCCGGCGCCCAGGGCGACGATGAGGGGGTAGAGCTTGTCGTTGCCGTAGATCTTGTCGGCCCGGGCCTTCTCCACGTTCAGCATCTTGCCCCACATGGCCAGGATCGCCTGGAAGCGGCTGTCCCGGCCCTGGATGGCCGAGCCGGCGGCGGAGTCGCCCTCCACGATGTAGATCTCACAGAGGCTGGGGTCCCGCTCGTTGCAGTCTTGCAACTTGTCGGGCATCTGGCCGGATTCCAGGCCCGTCTTGCGCCGGACGGATTCCCGGGCCTTTTTGGCGGCCTCCCGGGCGCGGTTGGCGGTCAGGGCCTTTTCGATGACGGTCTTGCCGAAGGCCGGGTTCTCCTCCAGGTAGATCTCCAGCTGCTCGGAGACGATGGAGTCCACCAGGGAGCGGATGTCCGCGTTGCCCAGCTTGGCCTTGGTCTGGCCCTCGAACTGGGCGTTCGTCAGCTTCACGGAGATGACGGCGGTCAGGCCCTCCCGGCAGTCCTCGCCGGAGAGCTTGTCGTCGCCCTTGAGCTGACCGATCTTGACGGCGTAGGCGTTGAGCACTCGGGTCAATGCCGTCTTGAAGCCCGTCTCGTGCATGCCGCCCTCGGGGGTGTGGATGTTGTTGGCGAAGGAGACCAGCATCTCGTTGTAGCCGTCGTTATACTGGAAGGCGATCTCGGCGATGGAGTCCTCCCGGCCGCCGGACATATAGACCACGTCGGCGCCCAGGGGCGTCTTGTGGAGGTTCAGATACTCCACGAACTGGCGGATGCCGCCCTCGTAGTGCATCTCGTCAAAGACCGGCTCCTCGCCCCGGTCGTCCTCGATGCGGATGCGCAGGCCCGCGTTCAAAAACGCCTGCTCCTGCATACGCTTGTGGAGGATCTCGTAGTCGTAGACCGTGTCGTCGAACATCTCCGGGTCCGGCTTGAAGGTGACGGTGGTGCCGGTCCGGTCCGTCTCCCCCACCACGGTGAGGGGCTCGGTGATGTCGCCGCGGGAAAACTTCATCTCATAGATCTTCCCGTCCTTGTGGACCTGGACCTCCAGCCACTCGGAGAGGGCGTTGACCACGCTGGCGCCCACGCCGTGGAGCCCGCCGGAGACCTTGTAGCCCCCGCCGCCGAACTTGCCGCCGGCGTGGAGGACGGTGAAGACCACCTCCAGGGCGCTCTTGCCCGTCTGCTGCTGGATGTCCACGGGGATGCCGCGGCCGTTGTCCACCACGGTGATGGTGTTGCCCGGGTTGATGGTGACCTTAATGTGGTCACAGTAGCCGGCCAGGGCCTCGTCGATGGAGTTGTCCACGATCTCATAGACCAGGTGGTGGAGGCCGGAGGAGCTGGTGGAGCCTATATACATGCCCGGACGCTTCCGGACGGCCTCCAGTCCCTCCAGGACCTGGATCTGGCTGGCGTCATATTCTTCGGTGATCTTGCCGGTGATGTCGTTTGCTTCGGTAATGTCTGCCATGCGATAATGCCTCCATGAAAAGCTGTATGATCAGTTGTCGAGATCGTCGAACCCGTCGTCGGGGTCGTCGTCCCGGTCGGTCGCACCGTCCACCATCTCCATGGGACGGACGCGCCGCTCCTTCTTGGCCTTTTCCACCTTTTTGTGGATGAGCTCCTTCACCTCCCGGGGGGATTTGACATTCCGGAGCTCAACGTGGGGGGCGGAGGTGTCCGACGAGGAGAGACAGACGGTGCCGACGCCGAAGATCCGCTGCCACAGGGTCATTTTCAGCTCGATGTCCCGGACGCGGTAAAGAAGGACCTCCTCGCTTTGGAGGTTCAAAAGGCCCTGCTCAACAAAAAGGCGGTCGTCGCTGAGGCTGAATTTTGTAAAGCTCAGGGGCATACCAAGGTGGCGCTTCCTGTCGGACCAGATCATTTCGATGGGTTCAACGTCAATTTTCTTTTTGGACATAACTTTTCCTCCGATCGGCGATATTCAAATCCATTCCCCGTCCGCGGCCCTTTTGAACAGGGTCTGGGAGCTGAGGAGCGTCAGATACACGGTGGAGCGCCCGTCCTCCTCGGTGAGGGCGAAGGCCCGGGGCAGATCGTCCGAGACGGACACGGCCCGCCCCTCACGCTGGGCCTTATTCAAAAATTCGCGGGTTATCTTTGAGGAGGTGGTGTTGTCAAGGTCAAAGATCCCGATGAGGGTCTTTTCCCGGATGACGCTGTCCTGTCCGAGATGCAGATACATGAAAAGACCTCCGTGTTCAGATGATCGTGCCGTTCTCCACGGTCAGGACCCTGCCGCCGGTGCGCTTCGCCACCTTCTCATCCTCACAGCAGGTGATGAACACCTGGCCGCCGCCGATGCGGTTCAGGATGAAGTCCTGGCGGGAGGCGTCCAGCTCCGAGAGGACGTCGTCCAGAAGCAGGAGCGGATACTCGCCCAGGCTCTGGCGGTGGATCTCCAGCTCGGCCAGCTTCAGGGAGAGCGCCGCGGTGCGGGTCTGTCCCTGGGAGGCGAAGGCGCGCGCCGGGGAGCCGTTGATCTCGATCTCCAAATCGTCCTTGTGGGCGCCGGTGAGAACAAGCCCCGAGGCCAGCTCGGCGTCGCGGTGGGCGGCCTGGTGCGCCAATATCTCCGGGAGGAGCTGGGCCGGGGGCCGCAGGGGGTCGGTGACGGTGCTGACGGTGGCGTATTTAACGCGGAGCTTCTCGCCCCCGGAAAAATCTGCGTGGATCCTGGCGCTCTCGGGGGCCAGGCGCTCCACAAAGGCCGCCCGGTAGTGGATGAGGACGGCGGAGAGCTCCGCCAAGCGGTGGTTATAGTCGTCAAGGAGCTCTAAGAGGGAGGGCCTCTCCCCCGCGTCCCTCAAAATACGCGTCTTGCTCTCGCAGGCCCTGGTATATTCCCGGAGGGCATCGGCGTAGCGGGGGCGGAGCTGACTGATGCACAGGTCCAAAAGCCGGCGGCGCTCGGCGGCGGAGCCGCGGATGAGGTTCAGGTCCTCCGGACAGAAGAGGACGGCGGCGAAGGAGCCGGAGAAGGCCTGGGCCGTTTTCATTTTCACGGAATTGACGAGCATCTCCCGGCGCCGGCCCCGGCGGAGGATCAGCTCCACGTGCTTATCCCGGTCCCCGGACTGTCCCCGGGCCTCGATGCGCGTGCCGTCCGCGTCAAAGCCCATGAGTTCCCTGTCCGACCGGGCCCGGAAGCTCCGGCCGGCACAGAGGACGTAGAGGGCCTCCAAAAGGTTGGTCTTCCCCTGGGCGTTCTTCCCGGAGATGACGTTGATCTCCCGGCTGAACCGGGCCTCCGCGTCCCTGTAATTCCGGTATCCCTGGAGCTTTATGGAATCAATGAACATCATGCCTCCGTGACGACGTAGGCGTCCCCGTGGAGCCTCACCCTGTCCCCGGGGCGGAGCTTTTTGCCCCGCTGGGCGCAGACCTCCCCGTTCACTGTGACCTCGCCGTTTTCGATGAGGGCTTTGGCCATGCCGCCGGACTCGGCGGCGTTGGCGAATTTGAGGAAGGAGTCGAGCTTGATGTATTCCGTGGAGATGGGGACGGGCTCCGGTTCTTTCCGGTGGGCTTCGACCTTAATTTTCATTGGCTCTGAGCCTCACGGGCAGGATCATGTAGAGGAAGTTCTTGCTTCCGTCGGTGGGGACGATGACGCAGGGGGAGACGCTGGTGGAAAGCTGGAGCCGCACACTGTCCGCCGGGGCGGCCCGCAGGGCCTCCAGGATATAGCGGTTGTTGAAGCCGATCTCCAGACCCTCTCCGTCGCCGGAGACGCCGCACTCGTCCACGGCCTTGCCCAGGGTGGTGGCGGTGGAGACCCGCAGGACGTTGTCCCCGAAGGCGCAGCGGATGGGGCTCTTGAATTTCTCGTTGATGATCAGGGATACGCGCTCCACCGTGTTGATAAGGTCCCGTCGGCTCAGCTCGATGCTGTATTTGCTGGTCTGGGGGATGGAGTTGCGGTAATTGAGGAATTCTCCCTCCAGTCTGCGGGAGATGAGCATATTGGGACCGAGGGTGAACATGACATGCTTGGAGCCCAGGGTGATCTTCACCAGGTCCTCGGAGTCCCCGGCGATCTTCTCCACCTCGGAGAGAGCGGTCCCCGGAACGACGAAGGAGACCTTTCCGACCTCCGTTTTGGCCACCCGTTCCCGGCGGAGGGCCAGACGGAAGCCGTCCACTGCCACGACGGTGAGGATGTCGTTCTCCACCTCAAAGAGGGCGCCGGTATGGATGGGCCGGGCCTCGTTGTCGGAGACGGCGAAGTTGGTCTCGGCGATCATGGCCTTGATGTCCCGCTCCTTCATGTAGACGGAGTTCTGGTAGTCCACGCTGGGGAGGTCCGGGTATTCCTCGGCGGAGATGCCCATGATGTCAAATTCGCTCATGGCGCAGCGGATGTTGATCATATATTTTTCGTTGACGGACAGATAGATGACGTCGTCCGGCAGCTTGCGGATGATGTCCCCGAAGAGGCGGGCGTTGATGACCACGCTCCCCGGCTCCGTCACGTCCGCCTTGATGGTGGAGCGTATGCCGGTCTTCAGATCGAATCCCGTGACGATGATGTCGGAGCCGGCCTCTATGAGCAGTCCCTCCAGACTGGGGACGGCGCTCTTGGCCGCGGCGGCCCGGGAGGCGATGGTGACGGCTGCGGCCAGGTCCGCTTTTTCACAGGAAAATTTCATTTTGATCTCTCCGTTCTCTGTCATATAAAGATAGACAGTATATATTTTTAGTGGTCGTCGTAGTAGTACAAAAATATGTGGAAAAGCAGGAAAACCCCTGAAAACCGGGAAAAAACGGGAAAGGGGCGCGGTGGAAAAGCAGGATAAGTTTCAACAAGCCGTTTCGGACCTCTTGAGTTTTGAACAGAAGTTCACAGAAATTAAGAAAAAAGCTGTTGAAAAAGTCATTTCATGGAGTTGATGTTGGCGGTGATGTCCCGGATCTGCTGGGCAAATTCCGGGTCCGACTCCATGTTTTTCTCGATTTTCTGGATGGAGGAGAGGACCGTAGTGTGGTCCCGGCCCTCAAAGATGTTGCCGATGTCCTGAAGAGAGAGGTTGGTCAGGATGCGGATCTCGTACATGGCGATCTGCCGGGCGAGGGCCGTGTTGCGGGTGCGGCGCTGGCCCTTTACGTCCTCCGGGGTGATGGAAAAATACCGGGCCGTCTCGTTGATGACGTCCTCCGGCGTGGGGACAAAGGAGGTCTTTTCCCGGAACATGTCCTTCAGGACCCGGGAGGCCACCGCGACGGTGATGGGGGCGTCCATCAGGTCCCGCTGGGCCCGGATCTTCAGGACGGCGCCCTCCAACTGACGGACGTTGGAGGTCATGTTCTCGGCCACATAGTTGACCACGTCGTTGGGGAGAATCAGGCCGAGCTTGGTGGATTTGTTGCGGACGATGGCCGCGCGCGTCTCAAAATCCGGGGGCTGGATGTCCGCCAAAAGGCCGGATTCAAAGCGGGTCCGCAGGCGGTCGGCCAGCGTGGGCATCTCAGAGGGGGGCCGGTCGGAGGTGAAGACCATCTGCTTGTGGGCCTCGTGGAGGGTGTTGAAGGTGTGGAACATCTCGTCCTGCGTGGAGATCTTGCCGGCGACGATCTGGATATCGTCTATGAGGAACAGGTCGGCGCTGCGGTATTTCTCCCGGAACTCCACGTTCTTGCCGGTCTGGATGGCGGTGATCAGCTCGTTCATGAAGTCCCCGCCCCGGACGAAGACGATGTTGTACTCCGGGTGGAGACGGGCCACCTTGTGGCGGATGGCGTAGAGCAGGTGGGTCTTGCCCAGGCCCGACTCGCCGTAGATGAACAGGGGGTTGTAATCCCGGGTCTGGCCCTCGGCCACCGCCAGGGACGCGGCGTGGGCGAACTTGTTGGAGGGCCCCACCACGAATTTTTCAAAGGTATACTCGTCCGGGTCCGGGACGGAGGTGTCGGCGGACCGGGCCTCCGGCTCCTCCCCCACAAGGAAGACGTCCATCTCCCCGGCGAAGAGCTGACTCAGGGCCTTTTTGACGGCGGGCATGAACCGGGTCTCCACCACGCCGCGCTTGAAGTCCGACGGGATGAGGAGCGTCATGCTGTTCTCCGAGAGGGAGGCAATCCGACACTCGTCGAACCAGGTGTTGATCGCCACCGGGGTGAGATCCTGTCCCATAAGCTCCAGGACGCGGGCCCATATATCATCGACAGAATTCATCTTTTTTCTTCCTTTCCCACAACGCAAATATCCTGAAAAAGGCAATTTACCGGCATCATACAGTACCCCTTATTATATCATTTTTTCCCCCGTTTTGCAAGGCTTTTCTGCGTGCCGGCAAAAAGAAAAAGAGGGCGGACAAAAAGTCCGCCCGAAGGGGGGTTTTCAGTTTTTCAGGCTGTTGAGCGGGGCCGGGATCCGGCCGCCTCTCTCGATGAACGCGGCGGGGGACGCGGGGTTGACCGCCATGACGGGGGCGCGGCCCAGAAGGCCCCCAAAGTCCACGAAATCCCCCACGGTCTTTCCCGGCACGGGGATGACCCGGACGGCGGTGGTCTTCTGATTGATCATGCCGATGGCGGCCTCGTCGGCGATGATGGCGGAGACGGTCTCGGCGGAGGTGTCCCCGGGGAGGGCAATCATGTCCAGGCCCACGGAGCACACGCAGGTCATGGCCTCCAACTTTTCGATGGTCAGTTTGCCCGCGGCGGCGGCCCGGATCATGCCGGCGTCCTCGGAGACGGGGATGAAGGCCCCGCTGAGGCCCCCCACGTTGGAGGAGGCCATGACGCCGCCCTTTTTCACGGCGTCGTTGAGGAGCGCCAGGGCCGCCGTGGTGCCGGGGGCGCCCACGGACTCCAGGCCCAGCTCCTCTAAGATATCCGCCACGGAGTCGCCCACGGCGGGGGTGGGCGCCAGGCTCAGGTCCACGATCCCGAAGGGCACGCCCAGGCGGGCGGAGGCCTCCTGCGCCACCAGCTCGCCCATGCGCGTCACGCGGAAGGCGGTCTTTTTGATGATCTCGGCGGCCTCGTTCAGGGGCCGGCCGGCGCACCTTTTGAGGGCGTTGTGGACGACGCCGGGGCCGGAGACGCCCACGTTGATGACGCACTCAGGCTCCCCCACGCCGTGGAACGCCCCGGCCATGAAGGGGTTATCCTCCACCGCGTTGCAGAATATAACGAGCTTGGCGCACCCCTGTCCGCCGGTGAGGTCCGCGGTCCTCTTGACGATCTTCCCCATCAGGGCCACGGCGTCCATGTTGATGCCGGCCCGGGTGGAGCCCACATTGACGCTGGAGCAGACCCGCTCCGTGGCCCGGAGGGCCTCCGGGATGGACCGGAGGAGGCGCTCGTCGCCCACGGTGAAGCCCTTCTGGACCAGGGCGGAGAAGCCGCCGATGAAGTTGACGCCGATCTCCCGGGCCGCCCGGTCCATGGCCTCGGCGAAGGGGACGTAATCCTCCGTCTCGCAGCTCTCGCAGGCGATGGCTATGGGCGTCACGGAGACGCGCTTATTGACGATGGGGATGCCGAATTCCCGCTCGATGTCCTCCCCAATCCTGACCAGGTCCCTGGCGGCGCCGGTTATTTTGTCGTATATCCTGTCGCAGCAGACCCGGACCTCCGGATGTCCGCAGTCGCGGAGGGAGATGCCCATGGTGATGGTGCGGATGTCCAGGTGCTGCTGGCTGATCATGTCGATGGTCTCAAGAATCTCACTTGTGGTAATCATGGCGTGACCTCATATGCGGTGCATGGCTTCAAAGATGTCCTCGCGCTGGATGCGGATATCCAGTCCGTGCTCCGCGCCGTCCTTTTTGAGGATGTCGGCCAGCTCGGCGAAATCCACCCGGCACCCGGCGGTATCCACCAGCATGATCATGGTGAAATACTCCCGCATGACGGTCTGGGAGATATCCAGCACGTTGACCCCGTTCTGGGCCAGGATGGAGCAGACGTTGGCGATGATGCCCACCGTGTCCTTTCCGATGACCGTGACGATCGCTTTCATAGTATAAACCCCCTCAAACACTCAGCTCATCGATGGTCTTTTCAAAGGCTTCCATAAAGTTGTCCAGGAAATAATCGACCTCCGCCATGCCCATGGCCCGG
This sequence comes from uncultured Oscillospiraceae bacterium, assembly GCA_947625815.1. Lineage (GTDB taxonomy): Bacteria > Bacillota > Clostridia > Oscillospirales > Oscillospiraceae > RUG626. The sequence goes on along the minus strand of CANQPU010000013.1, from coordinate 27,823 downwards.
AGCTTTTCCAGGGTGGAGCCGGCCGCCGATTTGAAATCCAGATTCCCGGTCTTCAGCTCCTCCACGCACTTTATGTACGCCGAGAGCTTGTCGGCCGCCCGGACCAGGTCCCGGACGCCGCCCTCGTCCCGCAGGAGCATGTCGTACTCCGGCCGCATGGCCCGGGGAAGGCCGCTCACGAGCCTTGTGACGGCCGCCTCCTCCACCCGGCTGTACGCGGAGCGCATCTCCGGGTCGTGGTACTTGACGGGCGTGGGCATGTCGCCGGTGAAGATCTCGGGCGCGTCGTGAAAAAGCGCGGCGGCGGCGGCCCGGTCGGGGGAGCAGGGGACGCCCAGAATGTCCCGGCGAATGACGGCCAGGGCGTGGGCCAGCACCGCCACCATGTGGCTGTGCTCCATCACGTTCTCCCGGTCGGCGTTGCGCATCAGCGCCCACCGGTCGATGTTCTTCATGCGGGAGATCAGGGCGAAAAAGTTGTAGCTCATATGTTTTACCTCATTATTGATCGTGGGGAAAATCAAGCCGGTTCCGCAAAAATTATGGGGTCCCCACGCAATCTCTGATTGCGTGGGGGAAAGGTTAAGCGTGTTCCGCGACGACGATCGTTCCGCCCCCCAAAACCCGGTCCCCGTCATAGAGCACGGCGGTCTGGCCGGGGGTGAGGGCCCGCTGGGGCTCGTCGAAGAGCAGCTCCGTATACGCCCCGCCCGGCCGGACCCGGCAGGGCTGCTCCTTTTGCCGGTAGCGGGTCTTTGCCGCGCACCGCAGGGGGAGCGGGGCGTCCGTCAGCCAGTTCATGTCCGCGACAAGGCAGGAGCGGGCGTAGAGCCCCTCCTCATACGTCACGGTGACGGTGTTTTTCTCCATGTCCTTGCTTTTCACATAGAGGGGCCGGTCGGCGGCGACGCCCAGGCCCCGGCGCTGGCCCACGGTGTAGCCCGCGGCGCCCCGGTGGACGCCCAGGACCCGGCCGGACTCGTCCAAAAGCGGCCCGGGCTCGCTCTTTTGGCCGGTGTACCGCTCCATAAAGCGGAGATAGTCCCCGTCCGGCACGAAGCAGATGTCCTGGCTCTCCTTTTTCCGGGCGTTGACGAACCCCTCCCGCTCCGCCACCGCCCGCACCTCGTCCTTTGTCAGCTCCCCCAGGGGGAAAAGGACGCGGCGGAGCCGCTCGTGAGGGATTTGGGCCAGCACGTAGCTCTGGTCCTTGCCGGGGTCCGCGGCCTTCCGGAGCTCCATGCCGGAGGCCGTCTCCGCCAGCCGGGCATAGTGGCCGGTGGCCAGCCGGTCACAGCCCACGGAGCGGGCGTAGTCCAGCAGGCGGGAAAATTTCATGGATCGGTTGCATTCGATGCAGGGGTTGGGCGTCAGGCCCCGCTGATATTCGGAGACGAACCGGTCGATGACGCACGATCTGAACGCCGCCGACAGATCCAGGGTCAGGAACGGGATGTTCAGCCGCGCGCAGACGGACCGGGCGTCCTCCACGTCGTCCACCGAGCAGCAGGTGCTCTCGCCCTCAAGCCCCAAAAGCCCGTTGTCAAAGAGCCGCATGGTGACGCCCACGCAGTCAAAGCCCCGGCTTTTGAGGAGAAAGGCGGCCACGGAGGAGTCCACCCCTCCGCTCATGGCCACCAGGACGCGGCCGTTCATGGCACGTTGGGGCTTTCCCGCATGGCCAGGATGGTCCTTTCGATGAGCTCGTCCAGGGTCCAGCCCAGGTCCTCGGCGCCCCGCAGGATCACGTCCCGGTCGCACCCGGCGGCGAATTTCCTGTCCTTGAATTTCTTCTTGACGGACTTGACCTCCAGGTCGTCCACGCTCTTGGAGGGACGCATGAGGGCCGCGGCCCCGATAAGGCCGGTCAGCTCGTCGGCGGCGAAGAGCACCTTTTCCATGGTGCGCTCCGGCTTTACGTCCGAGCAGATGCCGTAGCCGTGGCTCACCACCGCGCGGATGAGGCTCTCGTCCACGCCGTTTTCCCGGAGGAGCTCCGGGGCCATCTGGCAGTGCCGGTCCGGGTAGAGCTCAAAATCCACGTCGTGGAGGATGCCCACGGCCTTCCAGTAATCGGCCTCCGCCCCGAAGCCAAGGCTTTTGGCGTACCACTCCATCACGTCCCCCACGATGCGGGCGTGGGAGAGGTGGAAGTCGCCGATGTTGTATTTTTTCGTGATCTCGTATGCCTCCTCGGGCGTCGGTATCATGCGGATCCCTCCCGGAAATCGATATGTCATCCTCCTATTATATTGCGGACGCGGGGGATTGTCAACAAAAAGGCGCGGCCCCGCGGAGCCGGCGTTTTGAATGTTTTTTTCAAAGACGTATGTTTTCTATTGACTAATCCCCATGAAAAAAGGTAAAATAGAGGGTGGCCTACTATATATAGATTTGGGGGTTGGCTTATGAGGACCGGCTTTGACAACGAAAAATACCTGAAGCTCCAGTCCGAACATATCGCCGAGCGGATCGCCCAGTTTGGCGGGAAGCTCTACATGGAGTTCGGGGGAAAGCTTTTTGACGACTATCACGCCAGCCGCGTCCTCCCCGGCTTTGAGCCGGACAGCAAGATCAAGATGCTGGCCAATCTCCGGGACAAGGCGGAGATCGTCATCGCCGTCAGCGCCGGGGACATCGCGAAGAACAAGGTCCGCGGCGACTACGGCATCACCTACGACCTGGACGTGCTGAGGCTCATCGACGCCTTCCGCAGCTTTGACCTCTACGTGGGGAGCGTGGTCATCACCCAGTTTGCCGGTCAGAGCGCCGCGGAGGCCTTCCAGAAGCGGCTGGAGTCCCTGGGGGTCCGGGTCTACCGCCACTATCCCATCGAGGGCTACCCCGCCAACATCGACATGATCGTCTCCGACGAGGGCTACGGGAAGAACGACTACATCGAGACGTCCCGGCCCCTGGTGGTCGTCAGCGCTCCGGGCCCCGGCAGTGGGAAGATGGCCACCTGCCTTTCTCAGATCTATCACGACGGCAAGCGGGGCATCCAGTCCGGGTACGCCAAGTTTGAGACGTTCCCCATCTGGAACCTGCCCCTGAAGCACCCGGTGAACGTGGCCTACGAGGCCGCCACGGCGGACCTGAACGACGTGAACATGATCGACCCCTTCCACCTGGAGGCATACGGGGCCCTGGCCGTCAACTACAACCGGGATGTGGAGACCTTCCCCGTCCTTTCGGCGCTCTTCAAGCGCCTGTCCGGCGGGGAGTGCCCCTATAAGTCCCCCACGGACATGGGCGTCAACATGGCGGGCCTGTGCATCGTGGACGACGAGGCCTGTCAGGAGGCCAGCCGGCGGGAGATCGTGCGCCGCTATCTGGCGGCCTGCTGTGCCCGGGCCAGGGGCCTGTCCGGCGGGGCGGAGGCGGACAAGATAAAGCTTTTGATGAACGCCGTGGGCACCGCGGTGGAGGACCGGCCCGGCAGGGCCGAGGCCCTGAAAAAAGCCGCTGAGACCGGGGAGCCCGCCGCCTCCATCGAGCTTCCCGACGGGCGGATCGTCACGGGCAAGACCTCCAAGCTCATGGGCGCCACCAGCGCCATGCTCCTGGACGCGCTGAAGGCCCTGGGCGGCATCGACGACAGGATCCGCCTCCTGTCCCCCAGCATCCTGGAGCCGGTGCAGGACCTGAAGGTCAACCACCTGGGCAACGTGAACCCCAGATTACATACGGACGAGGTCCTGCTGGCCCTGTCCATATGCGCCGTCACCAATCCCCTGGCGGAGACGGCGATGCAGCAGCTGGAGAAGCTGGGGGGCAGCGAGGTCCACTCCACGGTGATCCTGTCGCAGGTGGACGAGAACCTCCTCAAGAAGCTGGGCTGCAACGTGACCTGCGAGCCGGCCTACGAGACGAACAAGCTGTATCACAAATAAGAAACGGACCGGCGGAGCGGCACGGACGCTCCGCGGAGGCATGACCATGGAGCTATCCGACCTCAGGGCCCGCTTGGCCGCGGGCCGGCTCTTTCACGCGTATATCGTCACAGGCGGCAGTTCCGGGGCCCGCGAGGCCGCGGGGCGGTTCATCGCCCGCGCGGCGGTGTGCTCCGCCCCGTCGGGCGCGCCCTGCGGGGCGTGCCGGGACTGCGTCAAGGCCCAGAGGGACGTCCACCCGGACATCGAATTCGTGGACAAGACCGGCCGGGAGCACTCGGTGGACTCCATGCGCGGGGTCCGCGGCCGCGCCGCCGTCATGCCCAACGAGGCGGGACACAGCGTCTTCGTCATCCGCGAGGCCGACGCCATGAACCCCCAGGCGCAGAACGCCATGCTCCGGATCTTAGAGGATCCGCCCCCCCACGCCGTGTTCATCCTGCTGGCGGACAACCCCCAGAGGCTCCTGGATACGGTGCGGTCCCGGTGCGAGACGGTCAACCTGGCCCCGGAGCGGCCGGGCGGCCCCGGCGGGACGGAGACCCCCGCCGCGGCTGTGCTGGATGCGGCGGCGGCCGGGAACAACACGGCGCTGGCGCGCGCCCTGCTGCCGGTGGAGAAGCTGGGCCGGGAGGAGCTGCCGGAGTTCACGGCGGAGCTCAGGCGGCTGGCGCTGGCCCGATACGCCGGCGGGGACCTGTCCGCCGACGCCGTGGAGAGCGTGGTGGAGCTTCTGGACAAATGCGACAAAATGAGCGCCGTGAACGTCAGCGCGGCCCATATCGCGGGGCTGCTGCTGGCGGGACTGTGCAGGAAATAACAAGCGTTTTCAGATTCGGCGGGACCGCCGGAGAGGAGTGAGTCAATTTGACGGAAGTCGTCAGTGTGAGATTCAAAAATAAAGGGAAGGTCTATTATTTCGACCCCAACGGCCTGACCATCGCCAAGGGCGACAACGTGGTGGTGGAGACGGCCAAGGGGCTGGAGTTCGCCGAGTGCGTCTCCGGCAACCATCAGGTGGAGGAGAACGCCGTCCACCCGCCGCTCAGGCCTGTGGAGCGCCTGGCCACCGAGGAGGACGTGCGCCGGTTCGAGGAGAACCGCCGCCGGGAGCGGGAGGCCATGGAGATCTGCCGCCAGCGCATCGCCAAGCACGGCCTGGACATGAAGCTGATAGACGTTGAGTACAATTTCGAGGGCTCCAAGATCCTCTTCTTCTTCACCTCCGAGGGCCGGGTGGACTTCCGTGAGCTGGTGAAGGACCTGGCGGGCATCTTCCGGACCCGCATCGAGCTGCGCCAGATCGGCGTCCGGGACGAGGCCCGGATGCTGGGGGGACTGGGAATCTGCGGCCGCCCCTTCTGCTGCGCCCAGTTTTTGGACGATTTCCAGCCCGTGTCCATCAAAATGGCCAAGACCCAGGGGCTGAGCCTGAACCCGACCAAGATCTCCGGCTCCTGCGGGAGGCTGATGTGCTGTCTCAAGTACGAGCAGGACGCCTATGAGGAGCTGGTGCAGAGCGTCCCCAAGACCGACGCTTTCGTGGACACCCCCGCCGGCAAGGGCACGGTGGTGGACGTGAACCTCCTGAAGGGCACCGTCCGGGTGCGTCTGGAGGACCAGAGCGATATGGCGGTGAAGACCTTTGAGGCGTCGGAGGTCACCGTCCTCGGCGGCAAGGCCAAGAGGGCGGAATATCTGGCCGCCCTGGCCGAGGGCCTGATCGAGGCGCCCCGGAAGCCCCAGCCGCGCCTCCGCCGCGCGGAGGAGCCGCGCGCCCAGAGCTCCGGCGAGCAGAAGGACGCCCCCCGCCAGGAGGGCGCGGGGACCGAGGGCGCCCCGCGGCAGAACCAGAACCAGCGCCGGAACAACGGCCAGCGCCGGAACCAGCCCCGTCAGGACGCCTCCCGCCGCCAGTCCGGCGACAGACAGGACCAGAACCGCCGCCGCGACGGCCGCCCCCAGCAGTCCCGGGAGGCGCAGGGCGCCTCCGAGCAGCGGCCCCAGCAGCAGTCCTCCGCCCGCCGGAACCCCCGCCGTCAGGGCCCCCGCGGCGGTCAGGAGAAGGAGAACCGGGGAGAATAAAAACTGTCAAAAAGGCCTGCGGCCTTTTTTCGACAAAGGGAACGTGCGGAAGACTCGGCGTGAATTCTGCGGAATTCACGCCGGGTCTTCCTGCTGTCGCCCTGCGCGCGCCATGGGGCACACTTGGGCGACAAAAGGGATTTTTTCCGACGTACATGCCGTCGGAAAAAAATTAAAACTGAGTTTTTGAAAAGCAGAAAGGCCCGGAGGCGTAAGCCTCCGGGCCTTAATTATAAGTATTAGACCCGGTTCAGGATCACCCGGGTGGTGAAGGTGCGGGTCCCGCTGTCGAATTTGAAGGAGGCGGAGCCCAGGTACTTGGCGGCAAGCTCCGCGACGCCCGTGATGCCCCGACCGCCGCCCTCCCGGGTGCTGAGGAAGGCCGCGGCGGGCAGGAAATCGCCGGTGTTCCGGAAGCCCGCGGCCAGGTTCACGCCGGAGCAGGTGTTGGAGACCTCAAAGGTAAAGGCCCCGTGCAGGACGCCGGCGGCCACGGCGATGGACGCGTCCCCGCCGGCCCTGCGGCAGGACGCGACGGCGTTTTCCAGGGTGTTCCCGATGATCACCGTCAGATCCTCGGGGAGAACGTCCAGCTCCCCGCACCGGGCGGCCACGGAGCAGGCGATCTTCTCGTCCCGGGCGAGCCCCACGTAATACTGCAAAAGGGCGTTGACGGTGGGATTTTCGCAGAATTCCTCGCTCTCCCGGCGGCCCGTCTGCTCGGTCAGGGCGGCCAGGTATTTTTTCAGCCCGGAGAGGTCCCCGTCCTGCGCCAGGACGTACAGATAATTCCAGTGGTGGCGCATATCGTGGCGCAGGCGCGCGGCGCGCTCCATATCCGCGCAGATCCGGTCGTACTGGAGCTTCTGGGCCTGCACCGCCCGAAGGGCGTTCTCCTCCCGGGAGCGGTTCACGGCGCTGGTGACTATCATCCAGTACATAATGGCCTGATTCAGCACGAGGAAGAGAAGTATGGAATTTAACAGGAAGTTGTACTCGTACACGTTGAAAAGCATGTGGGCGGACATCATGAGGATGAGAAAGGCGATGGTGGAGATCGTGGCACAGCGGAATTCGCGCCTCATGCGCTCAGGCTCGATCTCGCGCAAAAAGGAGGATACATAGCGGCGGAGGAAGATCACGAACACCGGCAAAACAGTCACATAGGACAGGAGGTAAAACGCAAGATGTTTGGGGAGGTAGACCGTCAAGGCGCCGTTAAAGCGGGGGAAGAACGGGTCCAGGATCGTCCCGACAAGATTCGTCAGCCAGAATATAAGGGCCGCGTAGAAGATGACTATGTAGATAACAAGCAGCTTCTTCATATGATTTTCCCGAACGAGGACACCGTAGGCCACGACGGAGAGGACGACAGTAAGGAGCATGTAGGAGTCGGCGATGTGTATCATGACCTTGAGAGTCGTGGCGAGATGGGCCGCCAGGGGGAAAAGGGCGGAGACGGCGAGGACGCAGAGAGTCAGTAAAAGGAACAGGGCGCGCTTGCGTATTTTCAGCTTGTCGTCGTCGAAGGGGACGAAGCACATGACGGCGCAGGGGAAAAACTGGCCGAAAAACCCGGCGACCTCCACAAGATAGATCCCACAGGTCATTTCCTGTCACCCCTTTTTGACGCGGTCATAAGGTGCAGCTCATGGAAGAGGAAGTCGTTGTACTGCCGCCTTATGACGGCGCGGTCCTTCTGCTTCACGGGCAGGACGGAGCCGTCAGACAGCGAGCAGGTCTCCAGATCCATGCTGGTTATCTCATTCATGTTGACGATGACGCCGCGGTTGATCTTGAGGAAGTTGCCGTCCACCATATGCTCCAGCTCCGAGAGAGGGGTCCAGACCCGGAGGCACCGGCCGTCGGTAAGGGTCACCTCCACCGCGTGGCGGATGGACTGGATGTGGACGATCTGATCCAGATAGACCCGGTGGCTCTCCCGGTTGACGCTGAGGGTGAGGGAGGGACGGGGCGCGCTCCCGGCCGCCTCCCGGCGCCGGAGGGCCTCCGCCAGATCCTCCCGGGAGACGGGCTTCACCAGGTAATGCAGGGCCTGGAGGCGAAAGGCGTCCACGGCGTGGTCGAGGCTGGTGGTGATGAAGACCAGGTCCGTGCCCGGACTGATCCGGCGAAGCGCCTCCGAGACCTGGATGCCGGTCCCGTCGGGGAGGTAGATGTCCAGAAACGCCAGGTCAAAGGGGGGCGTTTCCCCGGCGGCGCGGAGAAGCGCCTCCGCGTCGGAAAAGACCTCCGCGCCGGTCTCCCCCAGCGCCTCCAGCTCCCGGCGGACCCGGTCCAGCTCGGCCCGGTCGTCGTCCAGAACGGCGATGCGCAGTCTGTCTGCCATGGCGCCTCCCCCTTTCTTCTTAAATGACAATATACCACGTTCCGGCGCGAAAGTCCACTCTCTTTTTCTTGCGTCCCGTTTGATTACCCCAAATGAGACGTTTTAGCGCACAAAAAAGAACGCCATTTTTTTGAAGTTGTATTATAATGTATATGTATCAATGTATCCGCGGGCCCCTTTCCGGACGGGCTCCGCGGCAAAGCAGCTCGACGTTTTGTCGAATCATGTCCGCTCCGGCGGACATGAGCGATCCTATGGAGACAAGATCGGAGGTTTTTCCATGAAAAAGCTGAGTGTGAAAAGAATCCTGTCCTTTGTCATGGCCGCGTGCATGGTGCTCGCCCTGGCGCCCGAGACGGCGCTGTCTGTGGCGGCGGCCGACGGAGTGACTTTGACACTGACTGCGGAGGGGAGCGAGATCCCTGCTATTCAGCTTACCGAGCCAGGTGGGGAGAGCGCAGATGCGGCGGTGCAGCTTGAGGCGAAAACGCTGACGAAGTATGTCGAGAGCTTTACGATCCAAGCCACCGTAACAGGCGAAGAAACAGTGAAATACAGCCTAGACAGCGGATCAATAGAAAGCGGCGGCACTCCGATCACGGCCGAGGAAGTCACCATTTCTTTTGGCGGCGCGTCCAGCGTGACCCTTTATCTGTGCGTAACAGCTGCTGATAGTCCTGAATACTACTCGCTCACCGTTAACAACGGCAGCAAGCCGACGCCAACGATCAACGTCACGCCGGCCGGCGCTTTGACGTATAACGGTTCCCCGCAGCAGTTGATCCAGAGCGTGGATACGAATGGCTATGACGGTACGGTTCAGTACGCGGCCGTAACAACCGCTACGGAGCCGAATGACGGCGACTGGAAAACCAGCCATGAGGATGTCACCGCCCAAAATGCCGGTACTTACGACATCTACTATAAGGCCACCGGCAGCGCGACCTACGCGGATGTGCCTGCAACAAAGGCGGGCACGGTCACGATCGCCCCGGCCACGCTTACCGTGGATACCCCGCCCCAAGCCGCGTCAGACCTTACTTACAATGGCGAGGCGCAAGCGCTGGTGACCGGCGGTACAGCTCCAGACAACGGCGAGTTCCAGTACAGCGAAGAGCAAACCGGCAGTTATTCTACAACGGCGCCCACAAAGACCGACGCCGGCACATATTCCGTGTGGTACAAGGCCGTGGCGACCGACACCAACTACGCGGACAGCACCCCCGTGCAGATTCCCAACATCACGATCGCCAAGGCGACGCTTACCGTGGAAGTGACCGGCGGCACCTTTAATTTTGGAGATTCCAACATCCAAGCCACCGTGACGGCGACATACGGCGAAAGCAAAACGGCGGACGCGGGGAATTACACCGTCAAATACAAGCTGCACGACGGTTCGGGCGACGAGCTGGAAACCCCGGCCAGCGCCGGCACCTATGACGTGATCGTGGAGCTGACCGTTGACGGCCAGAAAAACTTTACGATTGACGGTAGTTCCGACGGCGCCAAAAAGACATTCGAGAACGCGCTGACGATCAATAAGACCGCGGCCGTTGCAACGGCTGCGCCCACGTCCGCAAACCCGACCTATAACGGATCGGAGCAGCCGCTTGTGACCGGCGGCACGCCCAATGGCGGACACTTTGAATACAGCACTACACAAGACGGTGAGTACAGCGAAGTCGTCCCCACCGGCAAGGACGCCACGTCTTACACGGTCTGGTATAAGGTCGTGGGCGACGAGAACCACAGCGACACCACGCCCCAAAACATTGAGGTCAAAATCGCGCCAAAGCCCGTGACGCTGACGTGGGACGACGGTGACCTGGTCTACGACGGCAATTCAAAGAATGTCACCGCCACCCTCCCCGAAGGCGCGATCGTGGGTGGCGATGAAGTTACCGTCTCCGTCTCCGGTGGCCAAGAGACTAACGTGAAGTCCGATGGTTCCACCTATACGGCTACGGCTACCCTTCAGGGTACGGGCACGGAGAACTACAATCTGGAGAATTCCATGCACTCCTATACCATCACCCCGGCCACGCCCACGGTGACGGTGGATGTGGACAAGGAAAGCCCCACCTACGGCGACCAGGTCACCCTGACCGCCACGGTGAACTCCGGCAGCATTCCTTCCGGCAACTTCACCGGCACGGTGCAATTTAAAGTGGACGGCGTTGATATCGGCACCGCGCAAACCGTTACGGGCGGCACGGCGACGCTTACGATCGGCGCCAACGATACGAGTTTGCAGCACGCCCTGTTCGGGGAGACCGGCGTAAACCGCAACATTACCGCCACATACAGCGGAGATACCAATATCGCCGAGACGACCAGCGCAGAAAAGCCCGTGACCGTACAGAAAAAGACACTGACGTTCACGTTTACGCCGGAAACAAAGACCTACGATGAGACGCAAACTGTCAAAGGCACCCTGAGTGAGCCTGAGGGTCTTGTGTCCGGCGACACAGACGTGCAGGCCGATTTCACCGCCGAAGCTGAGAGCGTGAACGTGGGCACAGGCATAAAGGTCACTGTGACCGTCACATTGAAAGGAGACCACGCCAAGTACTATACGGCCAAAGATCCGACCGACGTTACGGTGGAGATCGTCAAGGCCGGCAGCAGCGCGGCCCAGCCCACAGGCATGAGCGACCTTGTCTACTCCGGCTCGGAGCAGGGGCTTATCCAGACCACAGGCACCGCCACCGGCGGCGATATGAAGTATTATGTGGGCGAGAAGGACAATTCGGCCCAGCCCGATGGCGATGTAGCGTGGAAAGATGATTACACCGATATTACCGGCAAGGACGCCGGAACATATACGGTCTGGTATTACGTCGCGGGTGACACGAACCACAACGACACCACGCCCCAAAGCATCACCGTTGAGATCGGGAAAAAAGAGGTCACGCTGACGTGGAAGCTCGACGAGGGGGATACCTTCAATATTACATACGACGGCAACGCCCATAACGTCACCGCCAGCCTCGCCGAAGGCCAGATCGCGAGCGGCGATGAGGAGAATGTCACCGTCAAAGTCACCGGCGGCCAAGCGACCGCCGCGAAAACCGAGGCATATACCGCCACGGCGACGATTGAAGGTGAACGCGCGAACAACTATACGCTGAAAAACGCGGAGCAGACCTATACCATCAACAGCGCCGGGTCCACGGTGACGGTGTCCGCCGGCGATACCCCCACCTACGGCAGCGACATTACGCTGACGGCGACGGTGGATTCTGTCGGTGTTGAGGAAAAAGGCAACATCACCGGCACGGTGAACTTCAATGCGGGGGGCACCCCCCTCGGCGCCGGAACACCGGATAACAACGGCACATGGACGCTGACGATCCCAGGCACAGATCGAGCCAAGCAGCAGGCCCTGTTTGGCAGTGGCAGCGCCACCCAGGTCACCGCCCAGTATGCCGGGAACGGCAACATCAGCGGCAGCACCGGCACGGCGACCGTGACCGTAACGCCCAGGACCCTCACCTACACCGTCACCGCGATAAGCAGGGACTATGACGGCACAACAAAAGTCGAGGTCAGCCTTTCGCCCGACAACCTGGTGACGGGCGACAGCGTGACCCTCACCGCCACCGGCAATCTGACCAGCGCGAACGCGGACACGTATGATAAGGTCGATCTTACCGAGGTAAGCATCAATGACGACGGCGACGCGAAGTATTACAGCGTTGCGGGAAGCGAAAGCGGCAAGTCGCTTTCGGGGAGCGTCACCATCCGTCCGCTGGAGGTCAAACTTGAGTGGAAGCTGGACAGTGACACCACGTTTGAAATCGACTACACCGGCGGCCCCCACACCGTCACAGCGACGGTCACCAACAAGAAAAACAGCGACGTTGTTGAAGTGAAGGTGGAGGTGAAGCCCAACACCGGCGCCGGCGCCGGCCCGTATGACGCCACCGCCACGAACGCCGGGAGCTACACCGCCACGGCCACCGAGCTCACCGGCGCGGCCAAGGACAACTACAAGCTTCCGGACGATCCCACACAGGCTGTCACCATCAAAAAGATAGATGTTACAGTTACTGCGCCGACGACGAATAGCCTCACCTACACGGGCAATCCGCAGGCGCTGGTGGAAGCGGGCAGCACCGAGGACGGTACGATGATGTACGCGCTGGGCGATAGCGAGAGCAGTGCGCCGGGGGAGGATGCGTTCAGCGCCAATATCCCCACCGGGACCGACGCCAGGACGTACTACGTGTGGTACTATGTCCAGGGCGACAACAACCACAACGACAGCGCCAAGACTCACGTGACGGTCACCATCGCCAAGGCCCCCGTGAGCTTCACGGTGACGAATAACAGCGTCGATTACGACACCCAGGCCCACACAGCCACGGTGACGCAGAACGCGGATGAGGTAACCATACCTGAAGACGGTTACACCGTAGTCTACACCGACAGTGAGAGCTCCGACAGCACCGGCGGCGCCGCAAATAAGACCGACGCCGGCACCTACGACATCTGGGTGAAGCTCAGTAACGACAATTTCAAATTCAAGAATCAGGGCGACGGGACCCGCGAGGAAAAGCTGACCGGGAAGCTGACCATCAAAACGGTTTCGCTGACCCTTGAGGTCTCCGGCTCCGACATCACCTACGGCGACGCGCTGAGCGCCAGCACGCTTGACGGCGCCGCCAAGATCCAGGGCACCGATATTCAAATTGAGGGCACCTGGTCGTGGGACGGGACGCCCGACGCGACGCACCCCACCGTTAAAACGGACAGCGGGACGACCCCGTACACCGTGAAATTCACGCCCACCGTCAACGACAAGAAAAACTTTGTTGAAACGACCTTGAGCACGACCGTCACCATCACCGTCAAAAAGGCGAAGCTGACGCCCGCGGTGGGGACCGTGGCGGACATCGAAGCGTTCAACGGCGAAACGGCCACCACGGGGACCGTCACGCTCACCGGCGCGGTGCTGGAGGAGTCGCCCGAGGCGGAGGGGATCTTCAACTTCGTGGACTGCACCGCCGGGGAGAGCAAGGCCGTCAACGTCACAAGAATTACCCTGACCGGCAGCTGGGGCGACAACTATGAGCTGACCACGACGGAGCTGAAAAATCAGCCTACCTCCGCAAAAATCGGCAAACTTGAGGTAACGCTTGAGTGGAAGCTGAACGGCGGCGGGGATTTCACCGCCACCTACTCCGGCCGACCCGTCAGCGTCACCGCCGAGGTGACGAACCAGGTGGAGGGACACCCCTGCGAAGTCACCGTCACCGACGGCGACAAGACCGACGCCGGGTCCTACACCGCCCGGGCGGCCCTGACCGATCCGGTCAACTACACCCTGCCCGACGCCGGGACGCAGGCATACACCATCGCCCCGGCCCCGGTGAGCTTCACCGTGGGCAGCGAGGTCAAGGAGGAATGGGAAGCCAGGGGCGAGACGAACGAAGACCCCAACCCCACGGGCTACACCGTCGCGGCGGACTCCACCCCCGAGGTCTGGACGGATATCGCGCTGACCATGACCTACGACAGCTACACCCACACCGCCAACGTGGCGCAGACCTCCGGCGAGGCGACCGCCATCGCGGCCGGGGAGACCAACGGCTTCACCGTCACCTATAAGCGGGTAAAGGACGCCAATGGAGACAGCGTGACCGAGGACCCGATCTTGGAGATCCGCGACGCGGGGACCTATGAGATCTGGGTGACCCTCACTCCCACGGAGGACGGTATTTACAACTATGTTTTCAGCGGCCAGGGCGAGGCGCGCACCCTGAAGATCGGCGAGATCACGGTGGAGCCCTACGCGGTGCGCGTGAGCTGGTCCCACCTGAACTACGTCTACCACGCGCACCCCATGCACCCCAACGTCAGCGTCCTCAACGCCTTCCACGACGACCGGGACGATACGCCCACCGTGCCCGCGGGCGGTCCCGCGGCCTATCGCGGCACCCTGCTGGCCTACGCCGTGACCGACGGCTCCGACGTGGGAGAATATCAGGTGACGGTGAGCCTCTACGGCACCCGCGCCGGCAACTACACCGTGGAGGACGATACCGAGACGATGAACATCGTCGCGGCGCCTGTGACCTTTACCGTGGGCGACAACATTTGGGACATCACGGACGACCTGCCCGACAGCGTGACGCTCCGGGCGGCCTGGGGCGAGGTGGCCACCACGCCCGACACGGCCGTGCACGAAAGCTATCCCGCCGCCGGGACCAGGATCACGCTGAGCGACCTGGCCGTGGAGATCCAGTACAGGCAGAACGAGCAGATCCTTGACGCGGCCCCCTCCGAGGCGGGCGAATATGAGATCTGGGTGAAGATCGGCAACGGAAACTACCGGCACGCCGCCACCGGGGACGGCGACTTCCACCTGGTGGGCGAGCTGGTGCTCACCGACGACCCGGAGAGCATCCAGACCCACACCGTCGTCTTCGATCCCGATTATGAGGGCGGCGTCGGGCCCGCGGCCCTGGAGGGCCTCTTCGCCAATCAGACGGTGATCCTCCCGGCGATCTCCGGCCGGAACGCGGACGGCACGTCCTACGACATGACCCGTCCGGGCAGCCTCTTCAGAGGCTGGAGCTACGGCGGCATCACCTATCAGCCCAACGAGGAATTCCACATGCCGGCCGCCGACGTGATCTTCAAGGCCCTGTGGCTGGATATCGAGAACACATACAGCGTGGGCGGCCGGGTAATGCAGGGGAGCGCGCCCGTCCACGGCGCCGACGTGACCCTGACGCAGGGCGCGGAGGACGTGGCGGAGGCTGACACCGACAGCGACGGCCGGTTCAGCTTTGAGTACCTGACGCCCGGGCTCTACAACCTGGTGATCCGCTATCACGACGGCTCCGCCGAGATCGTCAAGACCTTCCTGGTGGAGATAACGGACGAAAACGTGACGGGCGAATACATCCTGCCCGACGGCGCCCTGAATACCGTGGTGGAGGTGGCCTCCGGCATCACCGCGGTGGCGGGTATCGAGAGCCTCACGGCCCAGGTGGACGGCGAGATCTACACCGCCGCGGACGCGGCCACGGTGGCGGACGGCGGAACGGTGGAGTTCCGGATGAGCATTGAAAACGGGACCGCGCCCGCCGACGCCCCCGAGATCCCCGTGTCCCAGGACCGGATCGGCATGGTGCTGGATCTGGGCCTCACAAAGACCGTGACGGAGCGGAGGGGGACATCCAATCGAACTGAGATCCACGACACCCAAAATCCCATCCCCACCGTGATCCACCTGCCTCCGGAGCTGCAGGGGAAGACGAGCTACACGATCTACCGGTTCCATGAGGTCAGCGACCCCGCGACCGGCGAGACGGAGATAGAGATGCACACCATCACCACCCAGGAGAACGCGGACGGGGAGTATCTGGAGGTGATCTCCGACGGCGCGGCCTTAGTGCTCCACGCCAGATATTACTCCACCTACGTGCTGACCTGGTATCAGGACAGCGGCGAGGACCAGGGGACCCACCGGGTAGTGCTCCCGGAGGCGACGGCCAAGGGAGAGGTGACCTCCGACCGGAGCTACGCGCTGAGAGGGAGCCGCATGATCCTCACGGTCAAGCCCGGGAAGGGCTATGACCTGAAGACGCTGAGCGTCACCGGCAGAAGCGGCGGAACGGTGGCGGTGACGGACAACGGCGACGGCACATACAGCTTTATCATGCCCGCCGAGGACGTGACCGTGAACGCGGAGTTTGAGACGTGCCCGTCCCAGGCCTACCCGGACCTTGACGTGAAGGCCTGGTATCACCCCTACACCGACTATGTGATCACCCAGGGCCTCATGCGCGGCAAAGCGCCCACCAGCTTCGTCCCCGACGGCATCGTCACCCGGGCCGAGATGGTGACGGTCCTGTGGAACATGAGCGGCACGCCGGTGGTCGATTACCTCATGATCTATACCGACGTCTCGGAGGAGGCGTGGTACGCGGAGGCGATCCGCTGGGCCAGCAGCGAGGGGATCGTGGACGGCTACGGGAACAACGCCTTCGGGCCGGACGACCCGATCACCCGGGAGCAGATGGCCACTATGCTCTACCGGTACGAGAAGGAGCTGGGCGGCGGCGGATTTACCGGCGCCTGGATGTTCCAGTCCGCCTTTACGGATGCCGCGAAGGTGAACGACTGGGCCCGCGAGGCGGTGGCCTGGTGCGGCATGAACGGCATTTTGGAGGGCCGTGGCGACGGGAGCTTCGATCCCGCCGGGAAGGCCCAGCGCAGTGAGCTGGCCAAGGTTTTGACGAAATACCGGCAGATCAGCGGCGAATAAAGAAAAAACGACTCCCCCGGTCCGCGGAAAACCCGCGGACCGGGGGAGTTTTTTTGTGAGAGGCCGGGCTGGCAGATCAGATGCGCATTAAGGAGTACGTGGACCCGCTGCACCCTTCCGGAACAAGCCCATTGCGCTCCGACGGCGGCCCCGCCGACGGCAGGTAAATTTTGCGTCTTTTCGGGTAAAATAAGGTCATTACCTATTTTACAGGAGGACGCGGTCATGGAACAAATCATGCAAAAGGAACACTTACAGCTTTTCGCCGCCTATCTGCGGCAGGAGGAAAAGAGCGCGGGGACGGTGGAGAAGTATCTCCGGGACGCGTTATGCTTTGCCGCGCACATGGGCGGCGCGCCCGTCACAAAGGACGCCGTGGCCGCGTGGCGGGACGGGCTGGTGACGCAAGGCTACGCCCCCACCACGGTCAATTCCATGGTGGCGTCAGTGAACGCCCTCCTGCGGTTTTTGGGCCGGGAGGATTGCCGGGTCCGTGCCCTGCGGCTCCAGCGGCGGGTGTTTCGGGATCAGAGCCGGGAGCTGACGCGGGAGGAATACGACCGCCTCCTGGCCGCCGCCGGCGGCAAGCCCCGGCTGGCGCTCTTAATGGAGACCATCTGCTCCACCGGCATCCGGGTCAGCGAGGTCCAGTATATCACCGTGGAGGCGGCGCGGGAGGGCCGGACGCAGATCTCCCTCAAGGGGAAGATCCGGGTCATCATGCTCCCGGGCAAGCTGTGCCGGAAGCTTCTCAAGTACGCCGGACAGCAGAAGATCACCTCCGGGGCGCTGTTCCTCACGGCCAAAGGCAAGCCCCTGACCCGCGGGCAGATCTGGGCGGAGATGAAGTCCGTGTGCAAAAAAGCGGGGGTAGACCCGCGAAAGGTCTACCC
Source organism: uncultured Oscillospiraceae bacterium (assembly GCA_947625815.1). GTDB lineage: Bacteria > Bacillota > Clostridia > Oscillospirales > Oscillospiraceae > RUG626. The sequence continues at coordinate 10,321 of CANQPU010000013.1, read as the reverse complement.
CCACAATCTGCGTCATCTGTTCGCCCGGATGTTCTACCGCGTTACCCGCGACATCGCAAAGCTTGCGGACGTCCTGGGTCACAGCTCCATCGAGACCACCCGGATCTACCTCATTTCCACCGGCGCGGAACACGCCAAGGTGCTTGACCGGCTGGGGCTTGTGAGTTAGGACAAAATTTATCTATTGTATCATACATAAAACCCAAGCGCGGGCACCGTTGCCCGATATAGACAGATTTTATCACGTCAGATTGGAAATGTAAAGCACATATTACAAAAAATTTGCACAACAACCAGGACCGCAAAACAAAAATATTTGCCGGTCCTGATTGCTGTGTCCAAAAATGCCCCCGTTCGCGCTTTTTCGACAGCGCCAAGTGCTATACTGTTGGACGAACGGGACAGAAGATAAATTTTGTCCTAAACGGCCTTGAGGAAGGAGGATTGCGGGCCGCAGACGAACATGTATTTCCTTGGATTTCTATTATGAATGAACAGGAGGTAGTTTTATGAAACGCAAGATCTTTTCAGCGGTACTGGCGGTTGCCATGCTGCTGACGCTGGCGCCGGCGGCGCTGGCACAGGAGGGAACGGGGCCTTATGTAGCGAATTTCTCAATCACAGTTGACGACGTACTATACAGCACATCGGAGTCTGAGAACGGCATAATGGTCGTTCCGGGCGATACGTCCATTGCGGGACTCACTTTTACTGTGACCTTCAATGAGACCGTAGACTTTGTGGTATCCCCGGACCTTACGGAGGCCGATGGCATTTATAACCCCGGCCCCGATGTACCGAGGGGAGCCATGTACGTGTCATCCGTTGAAGGCAACAGCGTTTTCCTGAACCTGAACATTGTCACGGGAACGATTAACTTCAACGATGAGGATTACAGTCTTGAAATGACTACAACCGATCATATCATGTGGTCCGGCAGCACTCAAGCGCTCGAGTATCTGGGCGGAAATCTATTCACGGTGGCGCATAACCTTTATAATCCCGTGGTGATCCCGGCCGGTTCCGCCGTATCCCAGACGACCGGCGAGCCGAGCCTCATCAACAACATAATCCTCAACACCGATAACTTCAACGTCTATATGCGCGAGGGCGGCCCCGGTGTGGAGATCGTCAATGTTACCTATGAGTGCAACGGCGAGACATATGTGTGGAAAACGCCCAAGGGTTCCACCATCACATTCCCGGAGGCGCCAACCTTTGATACACTTAGGTTTGAAGGCTGGTATGAGGATCCGTCTTACACAACAGAAGTCCCCGCAAATTACACTGTCACCGGCGATATGACCGTGTACGCGCTGTATACGTCCACTACGGAGGACGATTTCGCCAAGGCACTTGCGGATCAGACCCAAATGGTCGTCACCATTGAGGACGAACAGGATTTCAGGACTTTCGCAAGTCAGGCGAGCGTCGTGGACGCCGGGAGAAGGGTCGTGCTTGGCACGAGCCTCGACTTTTCCGGTTACACGGACGAGAACAGGACCTTTACGGCCATTTCCTACAAGGGCAACTTTGACGGCGGCGGCAAAACGATCACCGGGGCTATCTTCGCACCCAGTGGAGACAACGCCGGCATGTTTGCTGAAATCGGGCAGGGACAGATCATCGCGAACCTGAACCTTGACCACATTACGGTGCAGTACGCCCAGAACGCGGGCGTTCTGGCTGGCTCCATTTCCGCCAACAGCGGAGACACGCCGACAGCGCAGCGCCCGCTTATCCAGAACGTTCAAGTCACCAACAGCACCGTTAACGGACGGAACGCCGGCGGACTTGTGGGATTCACCTTCATAACGATCATTAAATACTGCTCGGTATCCAACACCGCTGTGAATGGACTTGTCAACGCCGGAGGCATCGCCGCCCAGTCGTACAGTGATATTAGCGACTGTTATACAATAGAAAGCGACGAGGATTTGGGCGCGTTCCTTTATAACGGCGGAATTGTAGCAACTCCGTTGGAGGCCAGTAATGTTACTCACTGTTGGACAACATGCGGTGAAATTTATGGGCGAAATCCGCAGAGTAGGCCAATAACGGATTGCATATGGAACGCCAACAGTTCCACAGGTGATGCTGCTGCTGATCTAGGCTTTAATGAGAAATATTGGAATTTGGCGGACGATTTAGCCGATTCAACTTTTACTCAGGCAGTCTATTTTAATTTCGATGCCACGTCATCCGATGAGTAGACTTTGATTTCATTGCGATGGCATCATCTAAAAATGATGCCATCGCAATAGTAATAGTATATGTGGAGGTTTTTATGCGCATATTTAAGAAACCAATGGCGTTGATGCTATCGCTTTTGCTGTTGCTTGCACTCGTTCCGACTGTCGTGTATGCGGAGGAAGCGATTGAAATAAAAAATATTTCAGGCTCTTGTTATACATATGAAAATAGTACTTTCACGGAATTAAAAGATGATGCGGGTTTTTACAACGCTTTTACTAATGAAACTTATGGTATTGTCGATCGGTCGGAGATGACAAACGGTAAGGTGACCGTTCACAGGCCGACAGATACCTTGGAAGCAAATGGTGATTTTTACGTCTGTTATGGCGTTGTCTTCAAAGGGAGTAATCGGAAGATTAGTGAATCTGCCACTGGAGAGGACATCATAAAATTTGAAGATAATGGCAATGTCATAACGCACACCTTTACTGAGGGCGACCAAGAGAATACGGGTAATAACAAAAATCGTATTGTTATTTCCCTCATTTATAAGAAAGTAGAGCAAGTTGTTGTTACCTATGATTTCTCCGGCCCGGAGGGCGTGACCAAGGTTTATCCTGTTATCGCAAAGTATGAATTAAATGATAGATACGGCCCATGGGAAGCGCCGTACTCCTTAAGTTATTTCACCGTGCCTCAAGATGAGAGTTATCTGAACCTCATTAAGCAGGAAGGCGATGACCCGAAGTTTTATACTTATGGGTATTTTACTGACAAGACTTTGGATGAAACCGCGGAGGCAAATAAAGTAGATCTGAGCAATCTGACTGTCAGTGTCATGCAGGGCGAAAGTGTCGCGCTGCCTCATCTGGCCCAGCACCGAAATCTGTCTATGGACCCATATACACAGGCCACAACAAATGAGGTATTTTATCCCGTGGTGAGCTTTGTGGCGATAGGCAATGACGGCAAGTACTACGAGTTCAATGGCTGGAAGGTTGACGGACAGGAGGATGTCGCGGTCGATACCCTCTACGGCGAGTATACCCCCAGCGCCGCCACGACCCTTAAGGCGGACTGGAAGGAGCTCCCCACCCTGACCGCCGCCGACCCGTCCACCATTCCCGATGTGCCGCTGCTCAAGACATACAGCATAAATGGCGATAGCAATACTTATGGCGTACAGCTCTCCCAGAAGACCACCGAATACTTTACAACCGAAACCGTTATCACCGGCGTGGACAGGTTGATCACGTATGATGTGAAGCTTCAATTCTCCGACCTGTTCAGCTCCTCAGATATGCCTTGGGGAAGGGGCAGCGCCTATTTCAAGACCGTAGATAACGCGAGTTTCGCGGATCTTGATGTGGACGTGAAGCTGGACGACCACCTCGTTCCCGCGGCGGACGAGGATGGTTATACCACCATCACCATCAGAAGCGCGTCCTTGAAGATCACCGGCATAGAGATCGATGAGGTGGCCCTTACGTCCGATAAGGCCAACGGGACGAAAAACGAGGACGGCTCCTATACGATCAATGCCAAGCTTGAGGGCGCCAAGGAGTTCACCATCGACTTTGACTGGGATGAATACAGCTCCGGTGAGATGAGCATTGAGATCCCCACCAAGGCGGTGGACGGCTTCACCGGCGAGATCAACGGCACCGGCGTGACCGTCACCGGTCACATGGATTTCACTCAGGCCCACGATGCAAGCAAGGGAACGGAAACCGATAAGGCCGACTTCACCGCCGACGAGTTCATTCGCTATCTGCTGGCCTACGATGAAACGTGGTTCAACAAATACGGCGGCGAAAACATGACCCTGACCGATATGCTCCAGGCCGCCAAAGACGTACAGGCGAAGCTCAGCTCCTTTACCATTGGATCAAACGCGCTGAAGGCTACCGTCTCCGCGAACCTCGAAGACTTGGCTCTTGATCAGACGGAGGTCTCCCTCCACGTAAACGGCACCGCCACAGTTACGCCCGTCTTCACCCCGGACACCGTGGCCAACAAGGCCGTCACCTGGTCAGTAGAAGCAGGGAAAGAGGACATCGTCAGCGTGGATAACGGCGTGATCACCGGCCTTAAGACCGGCGCCGCCACAGTCACCTGCACGTCTGACTATGACGGAACCAAGACCGCCAGCGTCACCGTCACTGTCAACGGCGTCGTCTATGTGGAGCCTTCCACCGGTGGCACCGTGTCGATCACCGGCGATAATGCGGATGCCATCACCGGCACCGACAACGCCTATTCCGTCAGCGGTGAAGTCACCGTCACCGTCACGCCCAATTCCGGCAGCAGCATGGCCGGTGAGAAGCCCTCCGTATACTATTACGACGAGGACGGCACGAAGCACTCCTTGAGCAGTGAGCAGATCACCTCAAACGGGGACGGCACATTTACCTTTTCCATGCCTGACGGAGTGTCCACGGTCTATGTCAGCGCCGCGTTCGTGATCGAAAACGCCACCGGCAAAACCGTCATCGGGGATTCGGTAACGGTTGTAAGTTCTGAAACCTCTACCCAGTATGACAGCCATGCGAACAAGCTTGAGATCGAAATGACCCCGGCGGCCCAGGAAGAAATGCTCCGGCGCGTCGCCCAGGAGGGCAGCGGCACCAAGTACAACGAGACGGCACTGCAAACCACCCTTGCGGCGGCCGGCGTCACCGCCTCCGGCGAAATTTACCGTCATATCCAGACGAGGGCAAATATCCAGGTAACAAGCTACGAAGAGACTGGACTGAACACCGGCAAGCTGGAGCTTGACATTGAGTACCAGTTCCGCGTTGTCGCCTCCACCACGGCAGACCCGGATGCTGTCAGGTTAGACGGAGGAAGCGGAACCCAGAACGCCGTCGTTATGGAACCGGGCGACACGGAGGGCTGGACGGAGTATGAGAGCACCGAAGCGACCTACATCGTTGTGCCGGTGACAAATCTGATGGGCAAGCCGGGCGAATGGATCCGTGCCACGCACACCCATACCGACAGCAACGGCGTGGAAAAGATCTATACACAGTATTTGAAGGTCGCAAATGACAATACCGTGACCTACGTCAACCTCCACGAGGGCAATTCTCCCTTTACCTTTGAGGGAGTGCCTGGCGTTAAGGACATTAAGCTTGACAACGCGGGCAGTCCTGTGGACATGAACATCGCCTTTACCCCTGGGGAGGACGCCTATACCGCCACTGTGGGCAGCGACGTCGAGCGCCTTACACTCAATGTCGATACAGCGGGAACAGCCTCGCTGGTGAATAATATAACGGTTGAGTTAAATGGCGAGACCCTGATCAGCGGCAATGCGACCAGCGCCCAATACGAGCTTAACCTTATTGACAACAGCGTCAACAGGGTCGAAATTACCTGCTCCGTGAGCGGTGTGACCCAAACCTACACCATCAACATCACCCGCGGCACGACGTATACGCCTCCTGCTCCCTCCACTTATTCCACCACCGTGACCGAGCCGGAGCACGGCGCCGTGACCGCCAGCCCCGCCTATGCTGAGACCGGCGGCAAGGTGACCCTCACCGTGAAGCCGGACGAGGGCTATGTGCTTGACACCCTCACCGTCACCGACCGGAGCGGCAAGGCCGTGGCTGTCACCGACAACGGCGACGGGACGTACACCTTCACCATGCCCTCCGGCGGCGTGACGGTAAAGGCCGCGTTCAAGCTCAAGACCTGCGACGGCGGCGCGGATTGCCCGTCCAGGAGGTTCACCGACCTTGACGTGAAGGCCTGGTATCACCCCTACACCGACTACGTGATCACCCAGGGCCTCATGCACGGCAAAGCGCCCACCAGCTTCGTCCCCGACGGCATCGTCACCCGGGCCGAGATGGTGACGGTCCTGTGGAACATGAGCGGCACGCCGGTGGTCGATTACCTCATGATCTATACCGACGTCTCGGAGGAGGCGTGGTACGCGGAGGCGATCCGCTGGGCCAGCAGCGAGGGGATCGTGGACGGCTACGGGAACAACGCCTTCGGGCCGGACGACCCGATCACCCGGGAGCAGATGGCCACTATGCTCTACCGGTACGAGAAGGAGCTGGGCGGCGGCGGATTTACCGGCGCCTGGATGTTCCAGTCCGCCTTTACGGATGCCGCGAAGGTGAACGACTGGGCCCGCGAGGCGGTGGCCTGGTGCGGCATGAACGGCATTTTGGAGGGCCGTGGCGACGGGAGCTTCGATCCCGCCGGGAAGGCCCAGCGCAGTGAGCTGGCCAAGGTCCTGACGAAATACCGGCAGATCAGCGGCGAATAAAGAAAAAAACGACTCCCCCGGTCCGCGGAAAACCCGCGGACCGGGGGAGTTTCTTTGTCAAAAGCGCGGATCGGTCACAGCCTCCCCAGCTTTTCCAGGACCTTTTCAAAATAATCCGGCAGGGGGCACTCCAGCTCCAGCTCCCGGCCGTCCGGGTGGATAAAGCGCAGTTTCCGGGCGTGCAGGCACTGGCCCTCCAGGCCCGGGACGGGCTTTTTCGCCCCGTAGACGGTATCGCCCAGGATGGGGTGGCCGATGTGGGCCATGTGGACCCGGATCTGATGGGTCCGGCCCGTCTCCAGCCGGCACTCCACATGGGTATATCCCGGGAAACGGGCCAGAACGCGCCAGTGGGTCACCGCGGAGCGGCCGTTTTTGTCCGTGACGCACTGCCTCTTCCGGTCCGTGGGGTGCCGCCCGATGGGCGCGTCCACGGTCCCGCTGTCGTCCCGGAGGTTCCCGAGGACCACGCACTCATACGTCCGGGAGAGGGTGTGGTCCGCAAGCTGCGCGGCCAGAAATCTGTGGGCCGCGTCGTTTTTGGCGGCGATGAGAAGGCCGGAGGTGTCCTTGTCGATGCGGTGGACGATACCGGGCCGCAGGACCCCGTTGATCCCGGAGAGGTCGGCGCCGCAGTGGGCCATCAGGGCGTTGACCAGCGTCCCGCCGGCGTGGCCCGGGGCCGGGTGGACCACCATGCCCTTGGGCTTGTTGACGACGATGACGTCCGCGTCCTCATAGACCACGTCCAGCGGGATCTCCTCCGCCGCGACCTCCAATGGCTCCGGCTCCGGGATGTCCAGCGTCAGCTCGTCCCCCGGCTCCGGCCGGAAGCTCTTCTTCACCGGCCTTCCCCGGCAGGTGACGCGCCCCTCCTCCAAAAGCTTCTGGACGAAGGCACGGGAGAGTTCCGGCATGGCCGCGGCCAGGAGCGCGTCCACGCGCCCGGGGTCAGTGACTGTCAGCGTCGCCTTCATGGCTGGCCTCCCCGGCCTGTTTTTTGGCCCGTTCCTCCCGGAAGGCGCGGACGATATAGAGCACGCAGAACACCGCCGCCCCCACGTCGATAAAGCTGTCGGCCAGGTTGAACACGGCGAAATCCACAAAGAGCGTGCGGAACATGTCCACCACATACCCCAAAAAGGCCCGGTCGATCAGGTTCCCCACCGCGCCGCCAAGGATCAGGGCCAGCATGGCCTTTTCCCAGCGGGGGAGCTTCCCGCGAAGGATGAAATAGACGAGCGCCGCCGCGACGACGGCGGAGATCAGCGTCAGGACCCAGGTGTGCCCGGAGAGCAGGGAGAAGGCCATGCCGGTGTTCCGCACGTGGGTGAGCCCCAGGACGCCGGGGATGAAGTCCCGTGTCCCGCCAAGGGCGATGTGGGCGACGACCCATTTTTTCAGGAGCTGATCCGCCGCGCAGCACGCGGCGGCGAGGAGAAGATAGAGCATAAAAGCACCTCTGACACATGAGGGCAGCCCTCGCTGCCCTCATTTTCCCTGTCAAAAGGCCGGATGGCCTTTTTTGACCGTCTGTTTGATTGTCCAGGGGATTTACAGGCTCCTGACCACTTCGGCGCACCGGTGGCAGAGATCGGGGTGATCCGGATCCTCGCCGACGCTCTCGCCGCGGGTCCAGCACCGGGCGCACCGGGGCTCCTCGCAGGGCCTGACGTCCACGGTGACGCCGGGGAAGCTCTCGCCCGCCGGCCCCTCACCCTCGCCGTAGACCACGGTGACGCGGGAGACGATGAACATCTGGGCCAGATCCAGGCCCGCCAGCTTTTCAAGATCCGCCCGGGCCGCCTCCGACACGTAGAGCGTCACGGCGGCGTCCAGCGGCTTGCCGATGGACTTATCGGCGCGCTTGAGCTCCAGGGCCTTCAGCACGTCGGCCCGCAGGGCGATGAGCTTCTCCCAGCGCCGGGCCTCGGCTTCGTCAAAGACGTACTCCGGGTGGACGGCGGGCATGTCGTTGAGCATGACGTGGAGGCCGTTGGCGCTCCTGTCGTGGGGCATGGCCTGCCAGATCTCGTCGGAGGTGAAGGCCAGGATGGGGGCCAGCAGCCGCACCATGGCGTCCAGGATGGCGTAAATGGCGCTCTGGGCGCTGCGGCGGGAGAGGCTGTCCGGCGCGTCGCAGTAGAGCCGGTCCTTGATGATGTCCAGATAGAAGCTGGACATCTCCACCACGCAGAAGTTGTGGACGGCGTAGGTCACCGCGTGGAACTCGTAGCGCTCATAGGCGGCGAGGCACTTCTCCACCAGGGCATTGAGCTGCACCATGGCCCACTGGTCCAGCGGGAGCATGTCGGCGAAGGCCACGGGGGCATCCGGGTCGAAGCCCGTAAGGTTGCCCAGGATGTACCGGGCCGTGTTGCGGATCTTCAGGTACTTGTCGGAGAGCTGCTTGAAGATGTTCTCCGAACAGCGCATATCGTTGCGGTAGTCGGCGCTGGCGGCCCAGAGACGCACCAGGTCCGCGCCGTATTTTTTGACGATGTCCTCCGGGGAGATGCCGTTGCCCAGGGACTTGTGCATGATCTTGCCCTCGCCGTCCACCGTCCAGCCGTGGGTGAGGACGGTCCGGTAGGGCGCGGCGCCCTTGACGGCCACGGCGGTGAGCAGGCTGGACTGGAACCAGCCGCGGTACTGGTCGTTGCCCTCCATGTAGAGGTCGGCGGGCCAGCAGCCGGGGGCGTCCAGCTCCATGGAGGCGATGTGGGTGGAGCCGGAGTCGAACCAGCCGTCCAGGGTGTCCGTCTCCTTCTCAAAGTGATGACAGCCGCACTCCGGGCAGGTGAAGCCCTCCGGGGCCAGCTCGTCGGCGTCCAGCTCGAACCAGGCGTTGGAGCCCTTTTCCCGGAAGAGGGCGGAGATCTTTTCGATCGTCTCCGGCGTGCAGATGGGTTTGCCGCACTCCTTGCAGTATAAGACCGGGATGGGCAGGCCCCAGTGGCGCTGACGGGAGATGCACCAGTCGGCCCGCTCCCGGATCATGGAGGCGATGCGCTCCCGGCCCCAGTCGGGAAGCCAGGTGACGGCCTCGGCGGCCTTTACCGCGTCCTCCTTGAAGGCGTCCACGGAGCAGAACCACTGGTCGGTGGCCCGGAAGATGATGGGGTTCTTGCACCGCCAGCAGTGGGGATAGGAGTGGGTGATGTTCTCGCTGGCCAAAAGCGCCCCGCAGGCCACCAGGTCGTTGTAGATGGGCTCGTGGGCCTTCAGGACGCTGAGGCCCTGGTACTTCCCGGCGTCCGCCGTGAAGCGGCCGGAGTCGTCCACGTTGACCACCAGATCGCGCCCGGAGGGGATCTGGGGGTATTTCTGGCAGACGAAGAAGTCGTCCGCGCCGTAGGCCGGGGCCGTGTGGACACAGCCCGTGCCGGCGTCCAGGGTCACGTGGTCGCCCAGGATGACCAGGCTCGTCTGGTCAAATAAGGGGTGCTGGGCGGTCATCAGCTCCAGATCGGAGCCCTTGAAGGTGGCCAGGACCTGGGTCGCCTCCAGCCCGGCCTTTTTGAGGACGGACTCGGCAAGCTCCTTGGCCATGATGTAGACCTCGCCGTTGGAGGCGCGGGTCAGGGTGTAGTCGTAGCCGGGGTTCAGGCAGATGGCCAGATTCCCCGGGATGGTCCAGGTGGTGGTGGTCCAGATGACAAAGTAGATGTTGTCCAAAGGCGCGATCCCGGCAAGCTTCCCCAGGTCGTCCTTCACCCGGAACTTGACGAAGATGGTGGTGACCGGGTCCTCGGCGTACTCGATCTCCGCCTCGGCCAGGGCCGTCTCGTCGTGGGGGCACCAGTAGACGGGCTTCTTGCCCTTGTAGATGTAGCCCTT
>CANQPU010000012.1 GCA_947625815.1 uncultured Oscillospiraceae bacterium | reverse complement strand
TCGCAGATCTCGTGGGGAGAGGACGAGCCGAGCCTGCGCCTGAGGGCGACCGAAGGGAGCCCGAGGTCAAGCGGCTCTTCCGGGGTCCCCGCGCGGTCATCGACCGCGTGGGGAAAGGAGGAGCGAAGTCAGCGCCTTACCCCCCCCCGGGCCCCGCGAGATCGCAGATCTCGTGGGGAGAGGACGAGCCGAGCCTGCGCCTGAGGGCGACCGAAGGGAGCCCGAGGTCAAGCGGCTCGTGCGAGGACGACGTCAGCAGCAGCAGTTATTGTTCCCGCAGCCGTTGTCGCAGCCACAGCCGTTGCCGCAGCCATTGCCGTTGCCGTTGCCGCAGCAGCAGCACAGGACGATGATGATGAGGATGATCCACAGACAGGAATTGTTACCGCCAAAGCACATAGTTTTTTACTCCATTCCGCCGAGAGCTCGGCTGACTTTTTTCCGTGCCCGCCGACGGCGGACCGGCGATGACGTTGTCATCTGCGTCATACTATGCCTTCAGGACCAAGGAGGTTCTTATGTCCGACAAAAACCAGGAGTTTTGGAAGGAGCTGATGGGTGAGGATTTCAAGGTGGACATTCCCCTTGACGATCCCCCTTCCCCGCCTGAAAAGGGGCGGCCGGACAGCCCGGGCCCCGCGCCCCGGCCCGCCGAACCGGCGCCGCCCGCCGGCGGCTTTACCATCGAATATGTGAGCCTGGACGGCAGCGCCGCCCCCTCCCCGGAGGGGACGCCCAAGGCACCCGACGCCGGAGAGCCGGCCAAAACGCCTCAGATGCCCTCCGGGCCCTCCAGCACACCGCAAACGCCCTCCGGGCCTTCCGGTACGCCTCAGACACCGTCCGGGCCCTCCAAAGCGCCGGAGGGTACGCGGCCCGATCCCGGCCGGACGGCGGCCGGAGCCGGCGGGAAGCACGCCGCGCCGGCCCGCGGCCCCAGGCCGGATGCCGGAAAGGCGTCCGGGGCGGCGGGGTCCGCTTCCGGCGGCTCCCCCCGGCGGCGTCAGAAGGGCCGCGGGGATGACTTTGAGGTGGAGTTTGACTTTGACTCCGAGTATCCCGACGTCAACGAGAAGGCCGTCAGGCGCGGCCGGTCCCGGCGGACCGGGTGCCTGTCGGGGATCCTTCTTTTTCTCTTCGTCATCTGCGTGAGCCTTGTGCTGGCCTTTGTGGGCTGGGAGTGGGCCACGGACGTGCTGGGCTTTGACGGCGGGGACGAGCTTGTGGAGGTCACACTGCCCAAGAGCATCTTCCACACCGAGACGCGGACGGAGAAAAACGACGACGGCGAGGAGGTGGAGGTCACCGTTGACGCGGCCGATATGGACGCCGTGGCCGAGGAGCTCTATCAGAAGGGGCTCATCCGGTACAGGTGGCTCTTCAAGCTCTTCTCCAAATTCGCCCACGGCGACACAAAGGTCCACGCCGGGACCTACAACCTCAATATGAATTACGACTACCGCGCCCTCATCAACGGCATGAACCCCCGCACCGGCAAGCGCACCATCGTCAAGCTCACCATCCCCGAGGGCTACACCATCTCCCAGATCGTCTCCCTCATGGAGGAGAACAACGTCTGCGCCCCGGAGGACCTGCTGGATTCCCTGGCCAACACGGACTTTGACTACGATTTTCTGGACAAGTCCACGCTGGGCGATCCCAAGCGGCTGGAGGGCTATCTCTTCCCGGACACCTATGAATTTTACGAAAACGACGATCCGGACAGCGTCATCAAGCGCTTCCTCAACAACTTCGGGCGCAAGTGGACGGAGGAATTCGACGGGAAGGCCGAGGAGCTGGGCTTCACCGCCCGGGAGATCCTGACCGTGGCCTCCATGATCGAGAAGGAGGCCGGCGCGGACGCGGAGCGGGCCACCATCGCCTCGGTCATCTACAACCGTCTGAAGGACACCGACGGAAGGCACGGCACCAACGCCTACCTGCAGATCGACGCCACCATCCGCTATGCCATCGCGGACACGGGCGAGGCCTTTTCCACGGAGGTAGACAGCCCCTACAACACCTACAAATACCCCGGCCTGCCCAAGGGCCCCATCGCCAATCCGGGCCTGGCCTCCATCAAGGCGGCCCTGGACCCGGCCAGCACGAAATATTACTACTACGCCCTGGGCAAAGGCGGCGTCCACCGGTTCTTTGAGACGTATGAGGCGTTCTCAAAATTCGTCAATTCCGACGAATACGGGGGATGACCCCGCGGGGCGGGCAGGTCCCGGATCTGCCCGGTCAGACACGACTAAAGATTCAAGGAGACAAGATCACACATGAAACCTTACGGCTTAAACGAGCTTCGGGAGATGTTCCTCCGGTTTTTTGAGACAAAGGGGCATCTGCGCCTCCCCTCCTTCTCCCTCATCCCCCAGAACGACGCCTCCCTCCTGCTCATCAACTCCGGCATGGCCCCCATGAAGCCCTTCTTCACCGGCGAGCAGGAGCCGCCCCGGCACCGGGTCACCACCTGCCAGAAGTGCATCCGCACCGGGGACATCGAGAACATCGGCCACACGGCCCGCCACGGCACCTATTTTGAGATGCTGGGCAATTTTTCCTTCGGCGACTACTTCAAGAAGGAGGCCATCCCCTGGGCCTGGGAGTTCCTCACCTCCCCCGAGTGGGTGGGGCTGGACCCGGAGCGCCTCTACCCCTCCGTCTTTGCCGGGGACGAGCAGACCCCCGCCGACGACGAGGCCTACGCCATCTGGCGGGACGTGGTGGGCGTGCCCGAGGACCACATCGTCCGGTTCGGCCGGGAGGACAACTTCTGGGAGCACGGCTCCGGCCCCTGCGGCCCCTGCTCCGAGATCTACTACGACCGGGGGCCCGAGTGGGGCTGCGGAAAGCCGGACTGCCACGTGGGCTGTGACTGCGACCGGTATATCGAGGTCTGGAACGTGGTGTTCTCCCAGTTCGATAACGACGGGGAGGGCCACTACACCGAGCTTAAGCAGAAAAACATCGACACCGGCATGGGCCTGGAGCGCCTGGCCTGCGTCTGCCAGAACGTGGCCAGCCTCTTCGACGTGGACACGGTGATGAACATCACGAACAAGGTCTCCCAGCTCACCGGCGCCCATTACGGCGAGAGCCAGGGCAAGGACGTGTCCCTGCGGGTCATCACCGACCACATCCGCTCCAGCGTTTTCATGATCTGCGACGGCGTCCTGCCCTCCAACGAAGGCAGGGGCTATGTACTGCGCCGCCTCCTCCGCCGGGCCGCCCGCCACGGGCGTCTCCTCGGCGTCACGGACCCCTTCCTCCATGAGGTGGTGGATACGGTGGTCCATGAAAACGAGGGCCACTATCCCGAGCTGCGGGAGCGGCAGGACTACATCACCCGGGTCATCCGGACTGAGGAGGAAAACTTCGCCCGCACCATCGACGGCGGGCTGCGGATCTTCAACGACATGCTCTCCGCCCACAAGGAAAAGGGCGAGACGGTCTTCTCCGGCGAGGACGCCTTCAAGCTCTACGACACCTACGGCTTCCCCATCGACCTGACCCGGGAGATGGTGGAGGAGCAGGGCATGAGCGTGGACGAGGACGCCTTCAGGGCCCAGATGGAGGCCCAGCGCCAGCGGGCCCGTAAGGCCCGGGAGGCCCTGGGCGACCTGGGCTGGGCCGGCGTGGAGTTCGGCAAGAACGTGCCGGAGACGAAATTTACGGGCTACACGGAGCGGTGCGTCCCGGACGCCAGGGTCGTGGCCCTGGTGGTGGAAAACGAGCAGGCCGAGGAGCTGATGCCCGGTGTGGAGGGCATCGTGGTCCTGGACAGGACCCCCTTCTACGCCGAGATGGGCGGCCAGGTGGCCGACCACGGGACCATCGTCTCCGACGGCATGTGCTTTGAGGTCACCGACGTTCAGAAGAACAAGGGCGGCAAGTACATGCACTACGGCAAGCTCACCGAGGGCGTTTTGAAGCTGGGCGACACCGTCCGGGCCCAGATCGACCCGGAGCGCCGGGAGGCCATTATGAGGGCCCACTCCGCCACGCACCTTCTGGACGCCGCTTTGCGCAGCGTCCTGGGCGACCACGTCCACCAGGCCGGCTCTTTGGTGGAGCCGGACCGGCTGCGGTTTGATTTCACCCACTTTGCCGCCCTCACCGGCGAGGAGCTTTTGCGGGTGGCGGACATCGTGAACCGGCAGGTCCTGGCGGGCTCCCCCATCGTCACCGAGGAGCTGCCCATCGAGGAGGCCCGCAAGCGCGGCGCCATCGCCCTCTTCGGGGAGAAGTACGGCGACGTGGTCCGGGTGGTCAGCATGGGCGGGGGCTTCTCCGTGGAGTTCTGCGGCGGCACCCATCAGGACAACACCGCCAAGGTGGGCCCCTTCCGCATCACCTCCGAGTTCTCCGTGGCCGCGGGCGTGAGGCGCATCGAGGCCGTCACGGGCCTTGCGTATTTCGAAGAAAACGAGCGCATGAACCGCACCCTTTTGGAGGCGGCCAACGTTCTCAAATCCTCCCCCTTCGAGCTGGTGGACAGGCTCCGCGCCAATCAGGAGGAGATCCGCAAGCTCCACCGTGACCTGGAGGCCCTTCAGGACAGGCTCCGCTCCGGCGAGATCGGCCACTTCCTGACCTCCGCCAAAAAGGTGGGCGACCTCCATGTGGTCACTGTCAGCCGTCCCGGAGCGAGTCCCGACGAGCTGCGCAAGCTGGGCGATATGCTCCGCGACCGGGACGACGCCGTGGTGGGCGTCATCGCCAGCGTGGACGGGGACAAGCTCACCTTCCAGGCCGTCTGCGGCAAGGAGGCCGTGGCCCGCGGCGTCAAGGCCGGGGACATCATCCGCGCCGTCACCGCCATCTGCGGCGGCAAGGGCGGCGGCCGCCCGGACTCCGCCATGGGCGGAGGAAAGGACGTGCTGATGCTGGACGACGCGCTGGCAAGCGTGGATAATTTCGTGGCGGAGAAGCTGAAGTAAATCCCCCCGCCGGGGGAAAGGGGCGCCTGAAGGCGGCCCGAGGGGGACTTTCTTTTCTCCTTTTGGGTTTCCAAAAAGAGAAAAGAAACAAAAGAGGAAAAGAAACCAAGGGGGGATTTCGATTTTCCCCCCTTGGAACCCCCTTTTAAAAACGACCATACAGGGGCCCGCGGGCCCCTATATGGAGAACCCCGGGGAATTCCGGAGAACCCCGGATTTCCCGGCCATGCGCCGGTATCAAAAAAGGAGGCACACCATGTCCGACGTTCTCAGATTTGACGATAACTGCGTTTTCTGCAAGATCATAAAGGGCGACATCCCCTCCACCAAGGTCTATGAAGACAACCTGTGCTACGCCTTCCGGGACATCAACCCCCAGGCGCCCACCCACATTCTGGTGGTGCCCAAGGTCCACATCACGTCCGTGGCGGAGGTCGATCGGCATAACGAGGCCCTGGTGGGCCACATGTTCACTGTCATCGCCAAGATTGCCCGCGACGAGGGGCTGGATGAGGGCGGCTACCGGGTCATCTCCAACTGCGGCCCCGACGCCTGTCAGTCCGTGCCCCATCTGCACTTCCACATTTTGGGTGGCAAGAAGATGCGCGAGGGGATGGTATAAACTATGGTCATTGAACCCGTTTCCTTCCGCCTGAAGGACGGGCGGGAGGCGGTCTTGCGCTGTCTCGCTTCCGGGGAGGCCGGGGCGCTGCTGGAATGCTTCATGCAGTGCGCCGGTGAGACGCACTATTTGTACGTGGACCCCATGGACCGGGAGAAATACTCGGTGGAAGGGGAGCGACGCTTCCTGGAGGAGTATAACGCCTCCGAGAGCGCCGCCCTGATCGGCTGCTTTGTGGGCGGGCGTCTGGCCGGGACCTGTGACATCACCTTTCAGACGGCCTTCAAGACGCGCCACCGGGGAGGCGCCGGCATCGCCCTTCGGCGGGAGTTCTGGGATCTGGGCATCGGTACGGCCATGTTCCGGACCATGATCGGCATCGCCAGGTCCCGTGACGGCATCACGCAGCTGGAGCTGGACTACATCGAGGGCAACGCGCGCGCCCGGGCACTCTATGAGAAGATGGGCTTTCGCGTCTGCGCCGTGCTCCCCGACGCCATCCGGCTGGCGGACGGGACGCTGCTCAACGAGTATAAGATGATCCTGAAGCTGTAAACTCTAAAGCGATTGCAATTTCCGTGTAAAAGCTGTTACAATATTAAAACCTTAACCATTTCAGGAGGTACACCATGAGTAAAGGAAAATTCTACCTTTCCACCGCCATCGCCTACGCGTCGGGCAAGCCGCACATCGGCAACACCTATGAGATCGTGCTGGCCGACGCCATCTGCCGCTTCAAGCGAATGGAGGGGTACGACGTGTACTTCCAGACCGGCACCGACGAGCACGGCCAGAAGATCCAGGAGAAGGCCGAGGCCGCCGGGGTGACGCCGCAGCAGTTCGTGGACGGCACCGCCGGGGAGATCCGGCGCATCTGGGACCTGATGAACACCAGCTACGACCGGTTCGTCCGCACCACGGACCCCGAGCATGAGCGGAAGATCCAGGAGATCTTCGAGCGGATGGTCCAGAACGGCGACATCTACAAGTCCAAGTACGAGGGCTGGTACTGCACGCCCTGCGAGTCCTTCTGGACCGAGAGCCAGCTTGTGGACCACAAGTGCCCCGACTGCGGCCGGGAGGTGAAGTGGGCCGAGGAGGAGGCATACTTCTTCCGGCTCAGCAAGTACACCGAACCCCTGCGCAAATACATCGAGGAGCACCCGGATTTCATCCAGCCCGAGGCCCGGAAGAACGAGATGATCAACAACTTCTTAAAGCCCGGCCTTCAGGACCTGTGCGTCTCCCGGACCAGCTTCAGCTGGGGGATCCCGGTGAAGTCCGACCCGAAGCATGTGGTGTACGTGTGGCTGGACGCCCTCTTCAACTACGCCACCTTCCCGGGGCTGGAGCCAAACGGCGAGGACGGGGAGATATACAAAAAATTCTGGCCGGCGGACGTACACCTGATTGGCAAGGACATCCTCCGCTTCCACACCCTCTACTGGCCGGCGTTCCTCATGTCCCTGGGCCTGCCCCTCCCCAGGCAGGTATTCGGCCACCCCTGGCTCCTTATGAGCGACGGGAAGATGTCGAAATCCAAGGGCAACGTGCTCTATGCCGACGACCTGGTGGAGCTCTACGGCGTGGACGCGGTGCGCTACTACGTGCTCCACGAGATGCCCTTCGCCTCCGACGGCACCATGAGCCACGACCTCCTCATCGAGCGGATCAACTCCGACCTTGCCAACATTCTGGGCAACCTGGTGAACCGCACCGTCTCCATGCAGAACAAGTATTTTGACGGCGTGGTGGGCTCCAACGCCAACCTGGAGCCCGTGGACGCGGAGCTCATCGAGCTGGCCCTGGCCACTCCGGGAAAATGCCGGGAGAAGATGGACACCCTGCACGTGGCGGACGCCATCGACGAGATCTTCACGCTCCTGCGGCGCGCCAACAAATATGTGGACGAGACCCAGCCCTGGGTGCTGGGCCGGAGTGAGGAGACAAAGCCCCGCCTTGCCACCGTGCTTTATAACCTTTTGGAGACGGTGCGCATCTCCGCCGCGCTCCTCCGGCCCTTCCTGCCGGAGACGGCGGAGCGGATCTTCGCCCAGCTCGACCTGCCCGTGTCCGACTGGGACAGCCTTTTAAGCTTCGGCGCCATCCCCCAGGGGCACAAGATCGGGCAGGCGGAGATCCTCTTTGCCCGCATCGACCCGGCCAAGAAGGCGAAGGAGATCGAGGAATTTTACGCCGCCAAGAACGCGCCCCAGTCCGACCCGGTGCTGCCCGACGTGACCATCGACGATTTCGCCAAATGCGACATGCGGGTGTGCAAGGTGCTGGCCTGCGAGAACGTGAAAAAGAGCGACAAGCTCTTGCGCTTCACCCTGGACGACGGCTCCGGCAAGCCCCGTCAGATCCTCTCCGGCATCGCCAAATTTTATAAGCCCGAGGAGCTGGTGGGCAAGACCGTCGTGGCCATTCTGAACCTCCCGCCCCGGAAGATGATGGGCCTGGAGTCCTGCGGGATGCTGATCTCCGCCGTCAAGGAGGAAAACGGCGAGGAAAAGCTCCATCTGCTCCAGCTGGACGACGCCGTCCCGGCCGGGAGCCGGCTCTGCTGAGGATCCCACGGCGCTCCGGCGCCCCCTTCGTGTATACGAAAACCCCCGTCCCGGGCACTGGCCCGGAGCGGGGGTTTTGACTATGATAGGGACGGGAAGGCCTTACTCGCGATCGGGCTTCCCCGAGAGGTATTTGGTCGGGTTCACGGCGGTGGAGCCGTTGGGGCGGATCTCAAAGTGCAGGTGAGGACCTGTCACATTGCCGCTCCGGCCCATCTCCGCGATGAGATCCCCCTGGGCGACCCGGTCGCCCTCGGAGACCAGGATGCTGCTCAGATGCGCGTAGAGCGTGACGCAGCCATTGTCGTGGCGGATCTTGATCATGTTCCCGTAGCCGCCGTTGTCGCCTGTTTTCGCGGCGATGACGACCCCGCCGTCCGCAGCCCAGACGTCGGTGCCCACATCGTTTGCGATGTCGATCCCCTTGTGGTTGGAGGAGCCGACCTTGATGGCGCGGGAGCCGAAGCCCGAGGAGATCTTGCCGGTGGTGGGCCAGATATAGGTGCCCTTGGAATCCGTGCGGGAGCCGGGAAGGGCCCCGACGGACACGACCTCATCGACCGGGGCTCTGACGGTGACGGACCGGCTCAGGCAGCTGGTGACCGCCAAGCCGTTTTCACAGACGGTGACGGTCACGTCAAGCCGCCGGCCGTTCTGTCCCTCGCTGATGATGGTCCGCTCATCGGAATAGGCGTTCTCGTCATAGATGATCTGGGTGTCGTAGGGGACCGTCACCAGGGACTCGGCGGTCTCCTCCGTCACGACGGTGAGGCGGCAGGGGGAGTCCTGGTTTTCCGGATCCAGCATTTCGGCCAGCTCCGCGCCTGTGCGGAGCATATCCGGGCCCACGTAGGTGGTTTCTATGCCGATCTTCTGGATGAACCGGGCCGAGATCGTGTTTTCCCGGGTAAAACGGGCAAGCAGGCCGTCCAGCACGGCGTTGATGCTCTCCTCGCTGTCCATGGCGGCCACGGGCACGCCGTCCACCGTCAGGACGGGGACGTGAACGATGCCCTCCAGATTGTCAAGGATCGCGCCGGTGAGCTCGTCGGCGTTGCCGGAGGAGGAGCTGAGCGTGGCCGTGACGGCGACCGTGTCGATGACCGGGTGATCCTCGCCGAGGATCACGGCGGCCACGGCGTCGGCCTCTTCAATGGCGGCATCCAGCTCCGTGCGGGAGGAGACGGTGCCGACGATCTCCCCGTCGCAGGATACGGCGTAACAGACAAACGAACCGGAGACGGCCGCCGCGATGACGCAGGAAGCGCACAGCCCCGCCATCACCGAAAGCAAAAGCGCCCTGCGGCGCACGGTCTTTCCATCCGGTCTGCCTGATTCTGGTCTGAACATTCAATTCCTCCTTGGAAACGAACAGTTACAAGAAAGTTACAAACGGTAACATTGGTAACTATACACCCTTTTTCCTGTATTGTCAAGCGCCAAGCGGCGGAAAGATCCTCTATTTCAAAAAATCCTCATAGCGGCGGCCTTTTCACTATATAAATAGGGTGGGCCCGGCGCAGCGGGGCCGATACTGTAAGGAAAAAGGTGAGACATATGGCGATCGACGAGAAAAGGCCGCTGCCGGAGGCTCCGCACAGTCTGAGTCTGGACGGGCGCGGGAGGCTGCTGGTCTCCGGAGTGACGGAGGTGGAGAGCTTCAATGAGCAGGAGGTGATCATGGGCACCTCAAAGGGGACGCTGGCTGTACACGGCCAGGGGCTCCACATGGAGAAGCTCAGCGTGGACAGCGGGGACGTGGTGGTCACCGGGAGCATCGACGCGCTGGAATATGAGGACCCGGAGCCCCGGGGCGAGGGCTTCTTCGCCAGGCTTTTCAGGTGAGGCATGGGGATATCGGTAAGCGGTCAGGTCTGGCAGGCGGGGCTCTCCCTTTTTTTCGGGGTGCTGGCCGGGGTGCTCTATGATTTTCTTCGGATCCTGCGGAGGGAGCTGAAAAGCCGGGTCGTGACTTTTTTAGCGGACGGGCTCTTCTGGGTCGCCGTGGCCGCGGGGCTTTTCGCGCTGGGGCTGGACGCCGGACAGGGGCGCCCGCGGATCTATATGCAGCTCCTGGCGGCTCTGGGCGCGGCCGTGTATTTCCTGACGGTCAGCCCCTGGGTCCGGGAATTCTGGAGCTTTTTGGCCTCCATCGCCGGCGGGATCCTGGGGATCCTGCTCCTGCCGGCCCGGTGGATGGGGAAAATTTTTAAAAAAATCGGAAGATTTTTAAAAAAAACCTTTTCTTATTTGAAGAAAAGGTATAAAATAGTGGATAAGAAAAAATCCGCCCCGGAGAGGGCGGAGGATGCGGAGGAACCCTATGCGGGTCAAGCGTTCAAGTATTCTTACGAAGATTGTGATCGTGGTGCTGCTGGTCTACGCGGTGGTATCTCTTATTCGGATCAACGACCGGAAGGCCCAGGCCCAGGAGGATCTGGCGGATCTGAAGCGTCAGGAGGCCGGCATCGCCGCCGACAACGACGACATGCAGTACGCTCTTGAGCACAGGGACGATCCCGAGGTCCTGGAGGATATCGCCAGAGAGCACGGCTATACTTACGACGGCGAGGAGATCTATGTTGCCGGCCAGATCGGCTGAGTCATCATTTCCTGTCCCCGGTCACGGGACAGAAAGGAATACAGAGAAGATATGGACATTCAAAAGGGACAGATACTGACCGGCAAGGTCACGGGGATCACCAAATTCGGCGCTTTTGTCCAGCTGGCTCCCGGGAGATCCGGGCTTGTGTACATCTCGGAGATCGCCAACACCTTTGTCAACAACGTGGCGGACTTCCTCACCGTGGGGCAGGAGGTGCAGGTGAAGGTCATCAGCATCGACGAGCAGGGCAGGATCAACCTGTCCATCAAGCAGGCGCTGGCCCCCAAGGCCGAGCCCGCGGCGCGTCCCCCCCGCTCCCCCAGGCAGGACGCCCTTCCCGCGGAGACCGACGGGGCGCCGGTGGATCCCGATTTTGAGGATAAGCTCAAGCGGTTCATGAAGGATTCCGAGGGCCGCATCTCCGACATGATGAAGCAGACGGAGAGAAGAAACTCCAAACGGAGAAGATAACAGACAGCACCGTGAGCTGAAAAAGGACGCCGTAAGGCGTCCTTTTTTGAGTCTGTTGGAAAAGGGCAAGCGGCCTTTTCCCGGCAAGGGGTCAAAGGTTCTCCGGATCCCAGCTGGGGGCGCTGGTCCGGGTCCCGGCGGCCAGCTCCTTGTAGAACTCGGCCTGGGCCAGGGACATATAGGGGGTGAGGTAGATGTTGAGGAGCGGCACGCCGATCAGGGACGAGACGAGTCCGGCGGCCAGAAGCCAGAAGAAGAAGGACAGCTCGAGCTTGAAATAGCGCCACTTATTGCCGCGCATGAGCCGGCCGGACTCCTTCATGCAGGCGATGGGGCCCTTTGAGGGGTCGTCCACAAGGATCAGGATGGACAGGCCGTAGCGCAGGGCCAGGACGATGCCGGGGATAATGAAAAACACACATCCCAAAAGGACCAGGAGCCACGTCATCAAGCTGACGGCGAGGGCCTTGCCCATCACCCGGAAGCCGGAGATGAGGCTGCCCACGTGGGTCTGGACGCCCCGGCTCTCCTGGAGGATATGGCTCATATAGCCCGCGCCCAGGGGGATGCTCATCAGGGAGACCAGCACGGACAGGACGAACCCGAAGGGGCTCTTCACAAAAAAGTCCGGGGCGGGCATGGAGTCGATCACACGGTATACGGCCTCCTCCATGGCAGCGAGGTCCGTCATGCCCGCGATCGTCTCCGTGACCGTGTTCAGGCGGCGGGTAAGCTCCCGGTTCCAGGCGTTGACGCCGTTCAGCTCCCCGGCCAGGTAGGAGAGCATGTAATCGGCCACTATGAAAACGGCGGCGATCATGATGAGGTTGAAAAGGCGGCGCTTCAGGGTGGCTTTTGCCCGGAGCTTCAGCTCCCGTGAGGTGGAACGCATAGGTAAGACTCCTTTCCGGATAAATGGTCCGTCAAAGCTTGGATACGACCTTTTTGTTGATGCGGGAAAGCAGGAGAAGGGAGACGGCCAGGCTGACCGCCTCGGCGATGGGGAAGCACCACCAGACGGCCTCCAGACCGAAAACCTTGGAAAAGACATACGCCACCGGCAGGAGCACCACCACCTGGCGCAGGAAGGAAACAATGGCGGAATAGACGCCGTTGCCCAGGGCCTGAAAGACGCTTCCTATCACGATGCAGGCCCCGCAGAGGAGGAAGTGGATGGAGATGATCCGGAGCGCAGGCACGCCCAGCTCCAGCATGTAGGGAGAAGCGTCAAAAAAGCCCAGAAGGGCCTCCGGGAAGAGCTGGAAGACCAGAAAGCCGGTGGCGGTGATGGCCTCGGCAAAGAGGATGCTGTACTTCACGCACCGGACGATGCGCTCCCGGCTCCTGGCCCCGTAGTTGTAGGCGATGATGGGGACCATGCCCGCATTCAGTCCGAAGACGGGCATACAGACGAAGGACTGGATCTTGAAGTAGGCCCCGAAGACTGCCGCGGCGGTGGAGCTGAAGGCCATAAGGATGCGGTTCATCACGTAGCTCATGAGGGAGCCGATGGCCTGCATGACGGTGGTGGGGATGCCGATGAGGAGGATCTGGCGGAAGATGCGCCTCTCACATTGGAAAAGGCGGCGGGGCTCAAGCCTGATCTCCCGGTTGCGGAAGTGGTTGAGGACAAGGCCGAGGACCGCGGCCGTCACCTGGCCGACGACTGTGGCGACGGCAGCGCCGGCCGCCTCCATCCGCGGGAACCCCAGAAGTCCGAAGATCATGATGGGGTCCAGGATGATGTTGATGACCGCTCCGACGCCCTGGGTGACCATGGACCAGACCGTCTTGCCCGTGGACTGGAAAAGCCGCTCGCAATAGATCTGCCCGAAGATGCCAAAGGAAAATATGGAGACGATGGAGAGGTACTGCACGCCGTATTCCAGGATCTGCGGATCGGTGTCCGCAGTGACCTGGGTCTCCATAAAGGGCCGGGTCAGGAAGAGGCCAAAGATGAGAAAAATGAGAAAGGACGCGGCCATGAGGATGAGGCCGTGGCGCGCCGTCCGGTTGGCCTCGTCGGGCCGCTTCTCGCCGAGGGCCCGGGACAGGAGGGCGTTCATGCCCACGCCCACCCCGTTGGCAAAGGCGATGATAAGGGTCTGGACAGGAAACGCCAGGGAGACCGCGGTAAAGGCGTTCTCACTGACGCGGCTGACGAATACGGAGTCCACCACGTTGTAGAGCGCCTGGACAAGCATGGACGCCATCATGGGCAGAGACATGGTGACGAGGAGCTTCCCCACCGGCATGACGCCCATCTTATTTTCTTTCATGGAACCTATCCTCTGTTATAAAATAATGATAAACAATTTCCCGATTTTGTCAAGTGGAAAAGGGCGGGCCGCCGTGGGCGGCCCGCTGCGCATATGATTTAAGGTGACGGGAATCGAACCCGCACCGCTCCACGCGGGCCCTTTTCGGCGCTTTTCTGTTTGTCGTCGTCGCCTTGCGTCAGCAAGGCTTCCTCCTCCGCATGGAAAATCACTCGAAAATGGCGACCCGTGGAGTGCGAAGCAGTTTCTGACGAGCGGATTTCCGTCCGGGCAAGGAAAAGCCCGCAGGGAATACTTCCGTATTGCCAAGGGTTTTGACGCCGCACGGGTGCAAATCCGCCGTCAGAAACCGATGCGGGTTCGATTCCCGTCACCTTAGCCCGCGCGGTTTATTTGAAATAGCTGACGCCGGCCTCAAAGAGCCTCATGTCAAATTGGCCGGGGACGTTCCGGTAGAGCCCGCCGACGCGCTCGCTGTGGCCCATCTTGCCGAAGACCCGGCCATCCGGGCTGGTGATGCCCTCGATGGCGGCCACGGAGCCGTTGGGGTTGTGGGCGATGTCCATGGTGGGGCGGCCGTCAAAGTCCACGTACTGGGTGGCGATCTGGCCTCTCTCCGCCATCTGCGCCACCGTCTGGGCCGAGGCCAGGAACTTGCCCTCGCCGTGGGAGATGGGGACGGTATAGACCTCCCCGGGCTCCGTCAGCGCAAACCAGGGGGACTTATTGGAGGCCACCCGGGTGCGCACCAGGCGGGACTGGTGACGACCGATGGTGTTGAAGGTCAGGGTCGGGCAGCTGGGATCGGTGTCCACGATCCGGCCGAAGGGCACCAGCCCCAGCTTGACAAGGGCCTGGAAGCCGTTGCAGATCCCGCCCATCAGGCCGTCGCGGCGCTCCAAGAGGTCGGTGACCGCCTGCTTCACCTCAGCGTTGCGGAAGAAGGCCGTGATGAATTTGCCGGATCCGTCGGGCTCGTCGCCGCCGGAGAAGCCTCCGGGGATAAAGACGATCTGGGACTCCCCCACCAGCCGGGCGAATTCCTGGGCGCTCCGGGCAATGGCGGAGCTGGTCTGGTTGCGGACGACGAAAATCCTTGCCTCTCCCCCGGCCTCCTCAAAGGCCCGGGCGGTATCGAATTCGCAGTTGGTGCCGGGGAACACGGGGATCAGGATCCGGGGCCTGGCGCAGCTCACCTTCGGGCTCACCCGGGTGATGGCGGTGAAGCTGTATTCCGGGGCGGGGACGCTGTCCCCGGCTCGGGTGGGATAGACCCTCTCCAGAGTGCCCTCCCAGGCCTCCTGAAGCGCCGCGAGGGTCACGGACTCCCGGCCCAGGGAGATGGCGGGGGTCTCCACCGTCTCACCCAGCACGTCCTCCGCGGCGTCTGACGCCATTTCCAGGAGGAAGGAGCCGTAAGCGTGGGCGAAGAGGTCCTCCGCCCTGACGCCGGGGGCAAAGCTGAAGCCGATGCCGTTCCCGAGGCACATCTTGAAGATGCCCTCCGCCGCACCGCCGCGGGTGGGGGTCCAGGCGGAGACGGCCCGGCCGCTCATGAGGAGTCCGTGGACCCTCTCAAAGAGCTCCTTGAGGCTCTCCGCGGTGGGGAGGCCGTCTTTGACCTGGGGCTTGAGCCAGATCACCTTGTGGCCCGCGGCCTTGAATTCGCCGGAGCGGACCTGGCTCCCGGTGCCCATGGTGACGGCGAAGCTCACCAGCGTGGGCGGCACGTCCAGATCCTCAAAGGAGCCGGACATGGAATCCTTGCCGCCGATGGCGCCGATGCCCAGCTCCCTCTGGGCCTTCAGCGCGCCGAGAAGGGCCGCCAGCGGCTGGCCCCAGCGCTCGGGCTTCTCGCCCGGGCGGCAAAAATACTCCTGGAAGGTGAGGTAGGTATCCTCAAAGGAGGCGCCGGCGGCAATGAGCTTGGAGACAGACTCCACCACGGCCAGATAGGCGCCCCGGAAGGGGCTGGCGCTCATGATCTCCGGGTTGCAGCCCCAGGCCATGAAGGAGCAGTCGTCGGTGCGGCCCCGGTCAAGGGGGAGCCGGTGGGCCATGGCCTGAATGGGCGTCAGCTGGTTCCTGCCGCCGAAGGGCATGAGCAGGGTGGCCGCGCCGATGGTGGAGTCAAAGCGCTCGGAAAGGCCCC
The DNA here is from genome assembly GCA_947625815.1 of uncultured Oscillospiraceae bacterium. Classification (GTDB taxonomy): domain Bacteria; phylum Bacillota; class Clostridia; order Oscillospirales; family Oscillospiraceae; genus RUG626. The sequence continues at coordinate 46,126 of CANQPU010000012.1, read as the reverse complement.
GCTTGGAGCAGATATTGAGGTCCGCCGCCAGCGAGAGCATGTCGCCGGCGAAGGAGCCGGTCAGCCCGGTCTTCTCCTCCCCCGGGGCGGCCACCTTGACGGCGGTGTGCTTGGCCGCGCCGTTGGTGTTCAAAAAGTCGCGGGAGATATCCACGATCCTGCTGCCGTTCCAGGTCATGACGAGCCGGGGTTCCCTGGTGACCACGGCGATGACGGTGGATTCCAGATTTTCGGAGTCCGCGATGGCCATGAACTCGTCCCGGTCCTCGGGGGCCACCACCACGGCCATGCGCTCCTGGGATTCGCTGATGGCTAGCTCGGTGCCGTCCAGGCCCTCGTACTTTCTGGGCACGGCGTTCAGGTCGATGAGGAGGCCGTCGGCCAGCTCCCCAACGGCCACGCTGACGCCTCCGGCGCCGAAATCGTTGCAGCGCTTGATGAGCCGGGTGGCCATGGGGTTACGGAAGAGTCTCTGGAGCTTCCGTTCCTCGGGGGCGTTCCCCTTCTGGACCTCGGCCCCGCAGGTCTCCACGGAGTGGGCGTTGTGGGCCTTGGAGGAGCCGGTGGCGCCGCCGATGCCGTCCCGGCCCGTCCGGCCGCCCAGGAGGATGACGATGTCCCCGGGCCGGGGGACCTCACGCCGGACGTTGCCGGCCGGGGCCGCGCCCAGGACGGCGCCGATCTCCATGTGCTTGGCCGCGTAGCCGGGGTGATAGAGCTCGTCTACGATGCCGGTGGCCAGGCCGATCTGGTTGCCGTAGGAGCTGTAGCCCGCCGCGGCGCCGGTGACCAGCTGCCTCTGAGGCAGCTTGCCGGCCATGGTCTCACTGACCGGGACCGTGGGGTCCGCAGCGCCGGTGACGCGCATGGCGGCGTAAACATAGCTGCGGCCGGAGAGCGGGTCGCGGATGGCCCCGCCGATGCAGGTGGCCGCGCCGCCGAAGGGCTCGATCTCCGTGGGGTGATTGTGCGTCTCATTCTTAAAGAGGAGCAGCCAGTCCTGGTCCTCCCCGTCCACCTTGATCCGGATCTTGACGGTGCAGGCGTTGATCTCCTCGGACTCGTCCAGCTTGGGCAGCAGGCCCTGTTTTTTCAGGTATTTGGCTCCGATGGTGGCGATGTCCATGAGGCACATGGGCTTCGTGTCGCCGCAGTATTCCCGCATGGCCAGGTACACCTCAAACTCCTCCTGGCACAGGGGGTCCTCAAACTCCACGCTGTCGATCCGGGTGAGGAAGGTGGTGTGGCGGCAGTGGTCGGACCAGTAGGTGTCGATCATGCGGATCTCTGTGATGGTGGGCTCCCGGCCCTCGGACCTGAAATAGTCCCGGCAGAACATCAGGTCGTCCGCGTCCATGGCCAGGCCGTACTTCCTGACAAAATCTTGGATCTGGTCGCGTGTCAGGGCGGTGAAGCCCACCAGCGTCTCCACGCTGGTGGGGATGGCGTAGTCGGTCTTCAGCGTCGCGGGCTTCTCCAGGGAGGCCTCCCGGGCCTCCACCGGGTTGATCACGTACTTTTTGATCTTTTCCACATCGCTTTTGGACAGTCTGCCCCGCAGGACGTATACCTTGGCGGTGCGGACCGTGGGGCGCTCGCCCTGAGAGAGGATCTGGATGCACTGGGCGGCGGAGTCGGCCCGCTGGTCGAACTGGCCGGGCAGGTACTCCACGGCGAAGACCGTGCCGTCGGCGGTGAGCTCGGGGTAGGTCACGTCCAGCTGGGGCTCGGAAAAGACCGTCCGGACGCATTTTTCAAAGAGCTCCTCGTCGATGCCCTCCACGTCATAGCGGTTGAGCACCCGGAGGCCCCGGAGGCTCCGGATCCCCAGAAGCTCCCGGAGATCCGAGGCCAGGGCGTCGGCCTCCAGCGTAAGTCCGTTGCGTTTCTCCACAAAAATTCTGAATACCATGTCTACCCCTTACTTCTTCAAGGCGTCCAGCGCCCGTTTTCCGATATCCCGGCGGCAGAAGCCGTTTTCAAACCTGACCGCGTCCGCGACGCCGTAAGCCCCGGCCACCGCCTCCTCCAGCGTGTCCCCCACGGCTGTGCAGCCCAGGACGCGCCCGCCGTGGCTCAGGAGCTTTCCGTCCCTGCGCTCCGCGCCGGCCACATAGATCTCCCGGCCCTCCCCGGTCTTGGGAAGGGTGATCGGGCAGCCGCTTTTGTACTGCACGGGGTAGCCTTTGGAGGCCAGCACCACGCAGCAGGCCGATTTGTCGGAGAATTTGACCTCGGTATCGGCCAGTCTCCCCTCCGTCACGGCGCGCATGACGGTGAGAAGGTCGGACTCTAAAAGCGGCAGGACCACCTGGGTCTCCGGGTCCCCGAAGCGGCAGTTGTACTCGATGACCTTGGGGCCGTCCTTTGTGATCATCAGCCCGAAATACAGGCACCCTCTGAAGGGGCGCCCCTCGGCGTTCATGGCCTTTACGGTGGGGAGGAAGATCTCCCTCATGCACCGCTCGGCGATCTCAGGCGTGTAAAAGGGGTTCGGGGCGACGGTGCCCATGCCGCCGGTGTTGGGGCCGGTGTCGTTGTCCCCCGCCCGCTTGTGGTCCATGCTGGAGACCATGGGGACCACCGTGTTCCCGTCGGTGAAGGAGAGCACAGACACCTCCGGGCCCTCCAGATATTCCTCAATGACCACGGTGGAGCCGGAGGCGCCGAAGCGGCCGCCCTCCATCATCTCCCGGATGGCGGTCTTCGCCTCCTCCACCGTCATCGCCACAGTGACCCCCTTGCCCAGGGCAAGCCCGTCGGCCTTGACCACAATGGGCGCGCCCTCCCGGTCCACGTAGGCCAGGGCCTCCTCCATCCTTGTAAAGGTCCTGTAACGGGCCGTGGGGATGTGGTATTTCTTCATGAGGGCCTTGGCGAAGGCCTTGCTCGACTCAATAACGGCGGCGTTTTTATGGGGGCCGAAGGCGGGGATGCCCGCCTTTTCCAGCTCGTCCACGCACCCGAGGGCCAGGGGGTCGTCCGGCGCCACGATGGCGTAGTCCACCTTTTTCTCCGCGGCAAAGGCCACGATCCCCCCGATATCCGTGGCGCTGACAGGCACGCAGACCGCGTCCGCGGCGATGCCTCCGTTCCCGGGGAGGGCGTAGATCACGTCCACCGCCGGATTTTTCCTGATCGCCTTGATGATGGCGTGCTCGCGGCCTCCGCCGCCGACCACAAGAATCTTCATAAACCCCTCCAAACGAAATACTTCCGTAAAATTCCAAATTCAATATTTTTTCCGGCGGCATGTACGTCGGAAAAAATCCCTTTTGTTTTGCGCAGTGTATGGCCCTCCGGGCCATGCGCGGAGCAAAACAGCAGGAACACATTTTTGAATTCCGCAGAATTCAAAAATGTGTTTCGCACGCTCCACTTGGCATTGAAATGCCGAAGGCATTTCAAGCCAGATCAGTGATGAAAGAGCCTCATGCCTGTGAACGCCATGGCCATGCCGTATTTGTCCGCGACCTCGATGACGTTGTCGTCCCGGACGGACCCGCCCGGCTCAGCCACGTACCGGACGCCGCTCTTATGGGCCCGCTCGATGTTGTCCCCGAAGGGGAAGAAGGCGTCGGAGCCCAGGGAGACGTGGGTGATCCTGTCCAGATACTCCCGCTGCTCCTCGGCGGAGAAGTACCGGGGCCGCTCGGTGAAGTACCGCTGCCACACGCCGTCGGCGGTGACGTCCTCCTCGTTGTGGTTGATGTAGCCGTCGATCACGTTGTCCCGGTCGGCGCGGCCCAGGCCCTTCAGGAAGGGCAGCTCCAGGACCCGCTGGGACTGTCTCAGGTGCCAGGTATCGGCCTTGCCGCCGGCAAGGCGGGTGCAGTGGATGCGGCTCTGCTGGCCCGCGCCCACGCCTATGGCCTGGCCGTCGGCGGCGAAGCAGACGGAGTTGGACTGGGTGTATTTGAGGGTGATGAGGCTGATGATCAGGTCCCTCTTCGCGAATTCCGGGATCTCCCGATTCGCCGTCACCACGTTTTTCAAAAGCTCGCGGTCGATCTTGAAGTCGTTTCTCCCCTGGGAGAAGGTGACGCCGAAGACCTCCTTGGTCTCCTCATGGGCGGGGACGTACCCGGCGTCGATCCTCACCACGTTGTAGCCGCCCTTTTTCTTGGCGGAGAGGATCTCCAGCGCCTCGGGGGTGTAGCCCGGGGCGATGACGCCGTCGCTGACCTCCCGCTTGATGATCTTAGCGGTGGTCACGTCGCACACGTCGGAGAGGGCGATCCAGTCGCCAAAGGAGCTCATCCGGTCGGTGCCCCGGGCCCGGGCGTAGGCGCAGGCCAGGGGGGAATCGTCAAGCCCCTCGATGTCCCGGACGAAGCACGCGGCCTTCAGCTCGTCGCTGAGCCTGTTCCCCACGGCGGCGCCGGCGGGGGAGACGTGCTTGAAGCTGGCGGCGGCGGGAAGGCCGATCTCCGCCTTGAGCTCCCGGACCAGCTGCCAGGAGTTCAGCGCGTCCAGGAAGTTGATATACCCCGGCCGGCCGTTCAGGACCTCAAGGGGCAGCTCCGCCCCGGAGCGCATGAAGATCTTCGCCGGCTTCTGGTTGGGATTGCAGCCATATTTCAGTTCAAATTCAGTCATATTGATCTCCTTTACGGTCATTCGGTACGGCGGGAGGGTCACGGACCCTCCCCTACGAGGTGATACGCGGCGTGTTCTTGTAGGGGCGGGTTCTAAACCCGCCCGCGGGCCCGGCACCTCACACGTTCTTATTGAGGATGACGCTGTCGGCCTCGCCGCTCGCGATATCGATATAGCGGACGTACAGCGAGACCTTGTTGTCCTCGTTCAGGTTCTTCCACAAAAGCTCCGCGAATTCCCCGGCGCTCTCCGCCTCGATGCCGATCCGCTCCGGCTCCCCCGTAAAGCTGGGGATGGGGTCCCCGTCGCGCCGGTAGGTGTGGATGAAGTGTCCGGCGCCGGCAATGGGCCGGTCGTATTCGTAGAAGTACCGGCAGCAGCACGTGGGGTCGCCGTCCATGGACTTCAGGATGGACAGGGCGTATTGCCCGTCGGGCTCCACCACGCCGGAGATGCGGGGCGTCCAGTTGGGCCCGTCTGGCTCGAAGGTCCGCTTTTTAAGGGCGTGGCGGTAGCAGTGCCCCTCCCTCAAAGCGTCCCGGATGGTGTCCGTCTGGTCGCCGTTGGTGACGATGGTGACGCCGCTCAAAACGCGCACCGGATGATAGATGATGAGGCTGGGGTCGGACATCCTGCTCTCGTCGAAGGCCCGCGTGCGGATGCCGTCCGCCGTCTCCTCAAAGATCCTGTTGCGGCTGTTCTGGCTCCGGCCCATGATGAAGTAGGCGACGACGGCCTTTTTGTCGTCCCGGGACCGGCCCAGGATGATGCCCCGGCCGGGGTAGGTGTTCTCGCTCAGGAGCTTTCCGATGTCGTAAATCATGCTCTTCCCTCCATGATCTCTTTTGAGACTTTCTCCGCGGCCTCGGGGAGGATCACCCACTCGGCCTCCTCCATGACGCGCCTTTGCAGGATCTCCGGCGTGTCGCCGTCCCGCACACAGACGGCCTTTTGGGCGATGATCCGCCCGCCGTCGGGCACCTCGTTGACGAAATGCACCGTCGCCCCGGTGACCTTCACCCCGTAAGCGAGGGCGGCCTCATGGACATGGAGGCCGTAAAACCCCTTGCCGCAGAAGCTGGGGATCAGCGCCGGGTGGATGTTGATGATGCGGTCGGGCCATTTTGAGGTGAACCCGGCGGAGAGAATGCTGAGGAACCCGGCCAGGACGATGAGGTCGATCCCCCGCTCCGTCAGGGCCTCGTGGAGCGCCCTTTCAAAGCCCTCCTGCCCGCCCAGGGCCTTCCGGGAGAGGGTCAGCGTCTCGATCCCCCGGCTTTTCGCCCGCTCCAGGGCGTAAGCGCCGGGGACGTTGGACACCACAAGCACGATCTGGCCGCTGGCCAGCTTCCCGCTGGTTTCCGCGTCCATCAGCGCCTGCAGGTTCGTGCCCCCGCCGGACACCAGCACCGCGATCCTCGCCTTCAGCATATCCGCATCCTCACCTCCGAACGGACGACCTCGCCGCAGACGTAGGCGTCCTCGCCGGCCCTTTTCAGGATCTCCAGCGTCTTGTCCGCGTCCTCCGGGGCGACGATGACCGTCATGCCCACGCCCATGTTGTAGACGTTGAACATCTCCCGCTCCGGCACGTTCCCCAGGCGCGAGAGGAGCCCGAAGATGGGCAGGATGTCCAGCGATTCCTTGTCGATTTTCGCTCCCAGTCCCTCCGGGAGGGCCCGGGGGATGTTCTCATAGAACCCGCCGCCGGTGATGTGGGCCAGGGACTTGACCTTCACCTCGTCCAAAAGGGCCAGCACGGGCTTCACATAGATCCTGGTGGGGGTCAACAGCGTCTCCCCGATGCTCCCCCCGCCCAGCTCGTCAAAGGTCTCCGTCAGGGCGGTGCCGGAGTCGGCCAAGATCTTCCGCACCAGCGAAAAGCCGTTGGAGTGGACGCCGGAGGACCGGAGCGCCACGATGACGTCCCCCTCCCGGACGGATTCGGGCTTCAGGACCTTCTCCCGGTCCACGATGCCCACGGCGAAGCCGGCCAGATCGTACTCCTCCTCCGGCATGAGTCCCGGGTGCTCGGCGGTCTCCCCGCCGATGAGGGCACAGCCGGCGCGGACGCACCCCTCGGCCACGCCGCCCACGATGGCGGCGATCTTCTCCGGGAAATTCCGGCCGCAGGCGATGTAATCCAGGAAAAAGAGGGGCTTCGCGCCGCAGCAGATGATGTCGTTCACGCACATGGCCACGCAGTCGATGCCCACGGTGTCGTGGCGGTCCAGCTCAAAGGCCAGCTTGATCTTGGTGCCCACGCCGTCGGTGCCGGAGACCAGCACCGGTTCGCGCATCCCGGCGAGGTCGGGGACGAACGTGCCGCCGAAGCCGCCGATGTCGTCATCCGCCCCGGGGATCACTGTGCGCCGGACGTGCTTCTTCATCAGCTCCACGGCCTTATACCCCGCCGTGATGTCCACCCCGGCCGAGGCGTAAAAATCAGATTTGGAGTCATTCATCTGGTGTTTAGCTCCTTTCCGTATTCCCCTAAACGATTCATTATTTTTTCCGATGACATGTGCATCGGAAAAAATCCCTCTTGTTTTGCGCAGTGTGCGGCCCTCCGGGCCGTGCGCGGAGCAAAACAGCCGGAAAAATTCAATGAATTTTTCCGCACGTCTCCCCCTTGGCATTGAAAGGGCATCGCCCTTTCAAGCCAGTAACGTCTCCCCCTTGGTTTTGAAGGCCGTCAGGCCTTCAAAACCAGTCACTCCTCCCCATTCCAGCAATAAGTGCACAATTTGCACTTATCTATTCCGATGGCGCTTAATGTCCCATCCAGCGTCTGATACTCCAGGGAGTCGAATTTCAGCGTCTTGCAGATGTGCTCCCGCATGGCCCGGCCCCGCGCCGTGGTGCCGTCCACATACTCGTCGGCGTGGCCGAAGCCCTCCTCCCCCTCCAGGGTCTTGATGGTCCGGCGGGCGATCAGCTCCATCTCACTGGTGGAGCGGGAGAAATTCAGGTACTTGCAGCCGTACATAATGGGCGGGCAGGCCGAGCGCATGTGCAGCTCTTTGGCCCCGTTGTTCCGGAGGAAATCCACCGTCCCGGCCAGCTGCGTGCCGCGGACGATGGAGTCGTCCACAAAGAGGAGCTTCTTCCCCTCGATCAGCTCGTGGACGGGGATCAGCTTCATTTTCGCCACCTGATTGCGGACCTCCTGCCGGGTGGGCATGAAGGACCGGGGCCAGGTGGGGGTGTATTTGATGAAGGGCCGGGCGTAGTCGATGCCCGACTCGTTGGAGTAGCCGATGGCGTGGCCCACGCCGGAGTCCGGCACGCCGCAGACGTAGTCCACGTCCGGGATGCCGTTGTGCTCCCGGTCATATTTGGCCATGAGCCGGCCGTTGGCGCCCCGGCTCACCTCCACGTTCCGCCCCTCGTACCGGCTGTTGGGATAGCCGTAGTAGGTCCACAGGAACGTGCAGATCTTCATCCGCTCCCCCGCCTTGCCGGTGGTCTCCCAGCCGTCCGCGGTGACGCGGCATATCTCCCCCGGCCCCAGGTCCCGCACATAGCTGTACCCCAGCTTTTCAAAGGCGAAGGACTCAAAGCTCACGCAGTACCCCTCGTCGCTGCGGCCGATGATGATGGGAAGCCGCCCCATCCTGTCCCGGGCGGCGATGATCTCGCCCCGGTCGGTCAGGATGAGCAGAGACACGGTGCCCTCGATCTTCTCCTGAGCGAAGCGTATGCCGTCCTCAAAGGTCCTCTGCTGGTTGATGAGGGCCGCCACCAGCTCGCACTGGTTCACCTTCCCGCCGCCCATGGCCTCAAAATGCCCGTAGGTGGCGTCCAGAAAGCGGTTCGTCAGCTCGTCCATGTTCCGGATGATGCCCACCATACTGACGGCGTAAACGCCCAGGTGGGACCGTATGAGGATAGGCTGGGGGTCGGTGTCCGAGATGCACCCGATGCAGGAGGGGCCCGTAAGCTCACTGGCGTCCTCCTCAAACTTGGTCCGGAAGGGGGTGTTCTCGATGTTGTGGATCTCCCTTTGCAGACCGGCCTCGGGACTCCACGCGGCCATGCCGCCCCGCCGGGTGCCCAGGTGGGAGTGGTAGTCCGTCCCGAAAAAGACGTCCCACACCGCGTTACGCCTGCTTGTCACGCCAAAAAAACCGCCCATATGGATCTCCTTTGCATGATTTGAATGTTCGGCTCCCCCGGACCGCGCCCGGGGGCCTTTCGTTTTGAAACGGCCTTACTCTTTCAGCGACGCGTTCAGCTCCCCGTCGCTTTTCAGGACCTTCTCCGCCCCGGCGGCCCGGTCCAGGTCCAGCTTCGCGGCCAGCTCCCCGTCGCTGACGGCCAGGATCTGCACGGCCAGCAGGGCCGCGTTCCGCGCGCCGTTGATGGCCACGGTGGCCACGGGGATGCCGGGGGGCATCATAACGGTGCTCAAGAGGGCGTCCATCCCCTCCAGCGCGCTTGATTTGCAGGGGATGCCGATGACGGGCAGGGTAGTGTTGGCCGCCGCGGCCCCCGCCAGGTGCGCGGCCATCCCGGCGGCGCAGATCAGCGCCCCGAAGCCGTTTTCCCGGGCATGGAGGGCGAAATCCCGGGCCTCCTCCGGGGTCCGGTGCGCGGAGAAGACGTGGGCCTCAAAGGGCACGCCAAACTCCCGCAGAGTGTCAAAGGCCTTTTCGACGACGGGCAGGTCGCTGGCGCTGCCCATCAGGATCCCCACTTTTTTCATGGCTCCACCTTCAAAAATAAAAATACCGACCACACAAATGATATCTGCAAGCGGTCGGACAACGGTATCTTCTTTAAATATTATAGGGTAGCGGATTTCAAGAGTCAAGGACAAAACTCGTCCCGCGCAAAAGCTTGTATCATTGAATAACCTTTCGCCGTTTTTCCCCTCCCGGATTCGACATTTTCGCAGGTATCCAGACAGGATTTTCTTTTTTCCGCGGCCCCGGACGCAAAAGCCCGCCCCGGGCAATGCCCGGGGCGGGGAAACTCTTTTCGGGTTTCAGGATCGCCTTGCGGCGGATCCGGGGATTCAGGCAGTTACGATGACCAGATAGACGGTACGAGTCGTGCCGGAGGGACTGGTGGTGGTGACACCGTAGGCGGTGACACTATCATTCTTGGTCAGGCCGGTGAGGACGCTGTAAGTGTTAGTGGCAGCGGTATACTTGAGGATAACGCACTCAGGAGCCATGTTGTAAAGGCCGCTCACCGTGATGAAGTAGCCGGCGTCAGTGCTCGTAACACTCTCCCCACTGCTGATGACCGCAGTGGCAGTACCAGGATTCTCGCTGATATGCCCGTCAACAGCGTCGATGGTGTAAACTCTGTTACGAGAAAGCGTACCAACGCTGGCGCCGTGGGTCAGGTAGACAGTCTCGCCGTCAACGATCCACTGATAGAGAGGTGTAGGCCTACCGTTGATTAGCGCGGTGCCTGCTTCGCCGACATAGAGGGCGTACTTGTAGCTCTCGGCCTTCTTGGCGGGATCAAGCACCACAATGACGGAGGTGGCCACGCCGTCGCGATTTCTCTTAACATACTTGGCGACCGCGTTGGCGGTGTTGATGCCGGCCACCGGGAAGTCATTGTAACCGGTGTACTCGTTCACCGTGCCGCTGACGATCACGCCGTTGGCATCCTTGTTCAGGGTGACCACGGTGGTCTTGGTGGCGGAGGTGGCATAGATGCTGGGGAGAGTCGCAAGCGTCGGATTGCCGCCGGCGAGAGTGAGCGTGTCAACATTGTCAACAGTCTCATCCTTGCTGATGGCGTAGGTGCCGTCGTCAAGGACCTTGAAGGGCTTCAGGCCGAATACCGCGCCGCTGCCCGCAGGAATCCTCGCGGTGATCGCAGCGCCCGGAGTGCCATTGGCGTTCACGAAGTGATACTGCCTGTCAACGCTGTTGTAGCTGACGGCCACGTTGACCAGGAGCAGGTTGCCGGTCTTCAGGTCGATGACCTTGGCCTGAGCCGCAGCGGCGGTGGTGGTGCCGGGCACAAAGAGATGGTCTCCGCCGGTGCTTTCAGCCGGAATGGCGGCGAAATCGACCACATAGAGGTAATTCTCAACAGCGGCCGGGCCGGTCGTGTTGTCAACATAGATAACATTGTTGTAGCTGTCAAGATAGAAGACATAGGAGGCGGTGGCGGTAGCGAACGGGTCGTTATCCAACGCCCTATTGTAATCGTAATGCTGGGCCTTCACATAGGTGGTGGCGCCGATGGTCGCCACGCCGGTCGCGGTCAGACGGCTGATGTTGCCGGTGATGTATGTGGGCTTCATAACATTCACGCCAACCTTTTTGGTGCGGTCGTTCGGATTCGTGCCCACATTGTAGATAATCACATCGCCCTCAGCGAAGTCATTGGTCGTATACTCAATAGCAGTGCTGCCGTGAGAATCAAGCTTGATTTTACGGGGAGCCCCGTTGTTGGTAGGGGAAGCCGAGACAGCGGGGATGATGTCACCGGTGGGACTGGTGGTCACCAGCTTCTTGACGTAGGTGTTGATGACGTAGACCTTGAAGGAAGTAGCGGTGACAGGGACAACCTCAACACGCGTACCGGTTCCGCCAAGGACAGCATCCGCAACACCATGGGCTTCCCGTCTTTTATAGGTGCCGGAATGATCCGTATCCTTCACGCCATCCTCCCAGACCTCGAGCGTATAATTCTTGCCCACTTCGGTGATGCCCATGTCGATGCCGATCTGCTCAATGGTGACCCTATTGGTATAGACCTTACTGTCGGGCAGGCCGAGCTTGACCGTGACGTCGTCCGCGGTGCTGGGGGTGTTGTAGGTGGCAACCCAGGTCTTGATTTCCCGCATGAACTCATCATTGGTGGTGCCTTCGGAAAGTCCGAAGACGCGGCCGCCGATGGAGCCGACAGGGATATCGTTCTTCCTCATACGGGCATTTTCCTTGCTCATCAGGAAGCCAAGGGCCATGAACTGGTCAACGTCATTGTAGAGCACTTCCTCACCCGCATCCTGCTGGCCATTGCCGTCGACGCCGTCATCCCAGACAACATAGGTCGTGGAGACCACGCCGGAGGGATTATACTTGATGGCGTTGAACAGCATCTGAGCCGCGTTCTCGCGGGCGATGGGCTTGTTGTAGTCAACACCGGTGATCTCCTTGAACAGGCCGCAGTTAACGGCGTCCAGATGGACCTGCATCTCATAGCCGTTGCCGGTGTAATCACTGCCCTCGCCGACGCCCATGATGACGAGAAGCATCTTGGCCAGCTGATAGCCCGTAAGCTCGCCATTGGGGTCGAAGATGCCGTTGCCGTGGCCGCTGACGATCCCCTGCTGCATGCAGAAGTTGATGGGGCCGGCAGCCCAGCCGAAAGCGGCGGTCACGTCCTTGAAGCTGTTGACCGCGGGCAGCTTGGCCGCCTCAGTGGGGGTGAGCATTGCCCTGGCAATGATGGTGGCGCCCTGAGCGCGGGTCAGCGTCTCGCCGGGGCCAAAGGTGGTGTCGCTGTAGCCGGTGAAAATGCCCAGCGCATTGAGCACCTTCGCGGCCGCAGGGTGCTTGACCGTTTCGACGTCAGTAAAGTCGTCGTAGGCCGCATTCGCAGGAATGATCAGCACTCCGACTACCATGACTACCGCCAAGACCAAGCACAGGGTCTTCTTCAGAGTCTTCATGTAGTGTTTCCTCCTTAATAAAAATTATTGATAATTTTTTCGCCCGTTACATGAACCGGACTGCTTTTTATGTAAACGCCGGACCGAAGCCGGTCGGCATATACACCGTCGTCGCGGAACCCGCTTAACCTCGCCCTCCCTGCGGTCGGGCTCAGGCGCCGGATTCGCTCCTCCTCTCCCCACAAAATCTTCGATTTCGCGGGGGTCCCTTGAGTTTTTCTCGTTACGCCCTTTTGACGATCTGGGTCCCGGCTTTGTTCCCCCGTTATACAAGAAAAATTTTAGAAATTTTTCCGAAAAGGAGGAGTACGGCGGGGGGCCCGCGGTTGGGCGGTTCCGAGAACCTCCCGCCGTACAGTTACATAATGAAGACTCTCACCGCTCCGTGTGCTTATCCGAAGCGGATCTGTCCGACCCTTTTGCGTGTCGTATGTAACAAAGCCTTCCGGCCCGATGCCCCCGCCCTCCCGAAATGGGACAGAATTCAGCCGGGGCCCCGGACTTTAGGTACATTCTATCACAGGAAATCGCCAATGTCAACATTTTAGAGAAAACTGGTTACAATTTTGTTACAGCGCCTTGCGTGTCCAAAATCGTTAGGGCCGCAAGGGTTTTGCGGTTTTTCGCCAAAATGCGCCGGTAAAAAAATCTAAAACTGTTACAAAAATTATCAGAAAATTTTTGCGTTTTCCGATTTCTTCCGGATATGACGACCCGTGATAAAGCCATTTTACTCGTTTTATGTAAATTTGCAAGTCCTTTTTTCAATTTTTTTGGATTTTTTTTGATTTTCTGGAAATGGGGCCGAAAAAGGGCGGCTTATTTGAGGATCTTGATCCCGCCGATGAGGGGCAGGGGCTTCTCCTCGCCCTTGACGGCGGAGAGGATGCCGAGGACGGAGAGCACGAGGCAGGCAAGGCCCCCGATGCCGGCGATGACGCCTCCGACCACGGGGATGAGGCCGATGAGGGCGAACACCAGGCCCGCCAGCCATATGACCATGGCCTGATTGATGTGGAACTTGGACTCATTCATATCGCCGAGGATGATGGCGACGATGAGGCCGACCCAGGTGATGTAGGTGACGATGTCTGTGGTTTTTTTGTTCATGATAGACACTCCTTTTAATATATAATGTATTTTCGGGTTCAGCGACTATCTGAGGACCGCGCCCAGCTTGTCGCGCAGGGCGGCCAGGATGTCCCTCACCGTCTCGTCGGCGTGGTCGTCGGTGAGGGTGCCCTCGTCGGAGCGGAGGACCAGGGAATAGGCGGTGGAGCGCTTGCCCTCCGGGATGCCGGGGCCCTCGTAGATGTCGAAGAGGGCCACGGATTTGAGGGTCTTGCCGCCGTTTTCCCGGATGCACGCCTCGATCTGGCCCACGGTGACCTCATGGGGGGCGATGAGCGCCAGGTCCCGGGTGACGGAGGGATACCGGGGCAGGGGCACGTACACCGGGTCGGGGCCCTGGGCCCGGGAGAGCCCGTCAAAGTTGAGCTCGGCGGCGTAAAGCTCCGTGTCCACGCCGTAATTTTTTGCCACATTGGGGTGGATCTGGCCCACGAAGCCCAGGCATTCGCCGCCGTTCATCACCGCGGCGACCCGGCCGGGGTGGTAGGGCGCGACCTGATCGCCCCAGTCCGCCGCGCGGGCGGCCTCAAAGGACACGTCCCCGGCGCGGATGCCCTTCAAAACGGCCTCCACGGCGCCCTTGACGGCATAGAAGTCCATGTCGTCCCCGTAAGCGCCCAGGGTCAGCACCCTCTCCTCGTCGGCAAGGCCGTTCTCCCCTCCGGGGAGATAGATCCGGCCCAGCTCGTAGAGCTTCACGTTTTTGTTGCGGTAATTGTAGTTTCTGGCAAGGATTTCCAGCATGGACGGGAGGGTGGTGGTGCGCATGATGGAGGTGTCTTCGCCCAGGGGGTTCAAGATCTTGAAGGACCGGCGGCGGGGAGCATCGGCCGCCCAGCCGATCCTGTCGTAGGCCGTGGGGGAGATGAAGGAATAGGTGATGATCTCGTCATAGCCGCACTCGCGGGCAAGCTGGCCCAGCCGGTTTTCCAGCTTCTGCTCCCGGTTATAGCCGCCGCGGGTGGTCTGCCCGCGCATGAGGGTCACGGGGATGTTGTCGTAGCCGTGGAAGCGGGCCACCTCCTCGGCAAGGTCCGCCATCCGGCGCACGTCCCCGCGGAAGCTGGGGACGGTGACGGTCCGGCCGTCCACCTGGAAATCCAGCTTGCGGAGGATGCGGACCATCTCGTCCTCGGGGACGTCGGTGCCCAGGAGGGCGTTGATCTTCTCCGGCTCCAGCTCCATGTGCCAGGGCTCGGGGATCCGGTTGCGGATGTCGATGACGCCGTCCAGGACCTCACCGGCGCCCAGCAGCTCCACCAGCTCGCAGGCCCGGTCCACGGCGGGAAGGGTGTTCATGATGTCCAGGCCCTTTTCAAATTTGGCGCTGGCCTCGGTGCGCATCCCCAGGGCCAGAGCGCCCTTGCGGATGCAGGTGCCGTCGAAGTTGGCCGATTCGAACACCACGTCGGCGGTGTCGGCCACGATCTCGGAGTTGAGGCCGCCCATGATGCCGGCCAGGCCCACGGCCCGGGTGTCGTCGGCGATGACCAGGTGATTGGCGGTCAGGGTGTGGACCTGGCCGTCCAGGGTGGTCAGCTCCTCGCCCTCCAGCGCGCGGCGGACCACGATCTTCCCGCCCTTGACGTAGCGGTAGTCAAAGGCGTGCATGGGCTGGCCGTATTCCAGCATCACGTAGTTGGTGATGTCCACGATGTTGTTGATGGGCCGGACGCCCATGGCGCGAAGGCGCTCCCGCATCCACTTGGGGGACGGGGCGATCTTCACGTTGCGCACCATCCGGGCGGTGTAGCGCGGGCAGAGGTCCGGGTCGCGAGTCTCCACCTTTAAAAGGTCCTCCAATTTGCCGGGGCCGCCGCCCCGGACCACGGGGGTGTGGAGCGTCAAAGGTTTGTCAAACGTCGCCGCCGCCTCCCGCGCAAGGCCGATGACGGAGAGGCAGTCGGGCCGGTTGGGGGTGATCTCGAACTCCACCACGCTGTCGTCGGCGTTGATGACGGGCTTGATGTCGTCGCCGGGGGCGATCCCCTCCTCCCGGAGGATGAAGATGCCGTCCTCGATGCAGTGGGGGAACTCCCGCTGCTCGGCGTGGAGGTCGGCGAGGGTGCAGATGGTGTCCGTTTTTTTATTGTAGGCCACCATGTCGCCCACATGGACATTGTCACAGCGAATGTCGGGGCAGACTGTGCCCTTCTCCCCAATGCTCATGCAGGTGTGGTAGCTTCCGTCGCCAAGGGGCATACACTCCCAGACCTCCGCCGCCACAACGGGCCCGAACACCTTGTCCCCCGGCTTGATGTCCGCGGGGATGCTGGGCTTGGCCGGGTCGATGGGGTGGTAGTCGTTCAAAAGGGCGGCGGCGGTGATCACGGCGTAGGGGAAGTCCCGCTCGTCCAGGCCCAGCTCCCGGAGGGAGCAGAGCATACCGTTGGACTTGACGCCCCGCAGGTTGCCCTTTTCGATCTTCTTCCCGCCGGGGAGGGTAGAGCGGTGGAGCGCCGCGGGCACCAGGTCGCCCACATGGACGTTCCAGGCGCCGGTGACGATCTGGGCGGGCTCCTCCCGGCCCACATCCACCTGGCAGATCCACATGTGGTCGGAGTTGGGGTGCTTTTCCATGCCGGTCACGCGGCCCACGACCACGCCGCTGATCTCCGCGCCCAGGTCCTCAGTCGTCTCCACCTTGGAGCCGGAGAGGGTCATGGCCTCGGCAAATTCCCGGTCGGAGGCGTCCACCTGGACAAACTCGTTCAGCCATTTTCTGCTTAAATTCATGGGAGCACCTCCTTAAAACTGTTCCAAAAAGCGCACGTCATTTTCAAAGATGAGGCGCAGATCGTCGATCCTGAACCGGCGCATGGCCAGCCGCTCCAGGCCGAAGCCGAAGGCCCAGCCGGACCAGACGTCCGGGTCGATGCCGGCCATCTCCAAAACGTGGGGGTGGATCATCCCCGCGCCCAGAAGCTCGATCCAGCCCTCGCCCTTGCAGGTGGGACAGCCCGCGCCGCCGCACTTGTGGCACTGGACGTCCATCTCGCAGCTGGGCTCCGTGAAGGGGAAGTGGTGGGGGCGGAAGCGGGTCTTCGTGTCCTCGCCGTAGAGGCTCTTCACCACGGTGTTCAGGGTCCCCTTCAGGTCGGCCATGGTCACGCCCTTGTCGATGACCATGCCCTCCACCTGGTGGAACATGGGCGAATGGGTGGCGTCCACCTCGTCCTTGCGGTAGACGCGCCCCGGCGCCACCATGCGGATGGGCAGGGGCAGGGTGTCCATGGCCCGCACCTGCATGGGGCTGGTCTGGGAGCGCAGCATGACGCGGCTTTGCTCGTCAAAGTAGAAGGTGTCCGACCAGTCCCGGCTGGGGTGGCCCTCCTCGGCGTTCAGCCGGTCGAAGTTCAGCTCCGCCAGCTCGATCTCCGGGCCGTCCACCACCGTGAAGCCCATGCCGATAAAGATCTCCTTCATCTCGTCCAGGGCGATATACATGGGGTGGCGGTGGCCCACGTCCACGGCCCTGCCGGGGACGGTCACATCCACGGCCTCCGCCTTCAGCCTAAGCTCCAACGCCTTCGCCTCCAGCTCCGTCTTCGCCTCGGCCAGCTTGGCCTCAATGGCGGCGCGGACCTCGTTGGCCAGCTTGCCCATCTGGGGCCGCTCCTCGGCGGAGAGGCCGCCCATCTGCTTCAGAATGGCGGTCATCTCGCCCTTCTTGCCCAGATACCGCACGCGCAGCTCCTCCAGCTCCGCGGGACTCGTCACCGCGGAGAGCCGGGCCAGGGCCTCCTGACGGATCTTTGCTAACTGTTCTCTCATGGTATCACTCCATATATAAATGTATAAGATTGGACAAACCTGTTATTTAAGGGGCGGCGCGAACCACTCGCGCTTCGCGCCGTCCCGGCGGTAGTAGACGTACTCGTCGCCGCCACAGCCGGCGAGGACGATCTCCTCGTCGGTAAACCGTTTTACAGGCCAGTAGATACCGTCGTCGGTGGTCGTGCAATCGCCGTTCTCGCAGACGAGCTTTGGGACCGGCCTCCAATCCACATTGCCGCCCAGGTCGGCGAAAAAAGCGCAGAAGGGGGCTGAGTTGTCTCCAAGATTCCGCAGGCGGAAATACTGATTCTGTCCGAACATGCCGTCGGGACGCGGGATGTTGATCGACGCGCCGCAGTAGATGTCGGTGTTCTCCGGCCGGATGGAGAAAACGTACTCGATCCTGTCGGTGACCATGGAAAAGCCGATGTGATCCGGCGCAATGTCATAGGACACCCCCAGCCGCCAGCTGAGCAGGCAGCTTTCGATCCCCGCCTCCGTGACGGTTGGCGGGGTATATGGCCCGGAGGGGCGGATCTCGTCAATGAGCCTCATACCGTCCCTCGGCGACGCAAGCCGCTCCCCGATCGCCCGTCTCAAACCCTCCGGGTCGTTGGTGACGACCGCGCCGGCGGGGCCCTCAAAGGCATACAGGGTCAGCTTCTCCACTTTCCGCCGCTCGGCTATGCCGATGAGCCGTTTTTCGTTCCCCGTTCCAAAGTAGAGCTTCGCACCGAGGACATCGCCGCCCTCGCCCCGGTAAAGGGCGATAGCCCACTTGGCGGATTCCGCGATCTCAAGGCTTTGAGATGTGTAAACACCGGTCATTTTTTCCTCCTCAGGCATTCGCCCTATCATAAAAAGGATGTAATAAGGTCCACGTTTTCCTCAACGGGCCGCGTCCCGTCCACCCGGATCACAGGGCAGGACAGATGGCGCAGCCACTTTTCCACCGTATCCTCTTCCCTGGAGCGGACGAGGGCAAAGAAGCGCTCCTCCCGCTCATATTGGTCCCCGCCGGGCAGCATCCTGCTCCCGAACCTCTGAAAAGAGCGGTTTCTGACCCGCTCCAATCGGAGCTCTCTGGGGACCTCCACCAACACGGCGGCCTGAAAATAAGGATAGACCGCCTCTCCGTAATCCCCCTTGACGGCCGCAAAAACAAAGCTTTCGTGGGCGCGGACCTCCTCAAGAAGGAGCTTTTCGACCTCCTTCTGGGTGCGTTGGACGGCATACGGACAGGCGGGGTCCGTCTTGGGAAAATACAGGTCCTCAACGTCAACAAAATAATACCCCAGTCTCCGCGCCAGGGCCTCTCCCAGCGTACTTTTTCCCGCGCCGTTCAGGCCGCACACAAGAATACCCGTCCCCATCCCACGCTCCAAAAAGCTGTCATAAAAAGCTCCCCCGTCCCACCATGGGACGGAAGGAGCTTCCGCGGTACCACCCAAATTCGCGCCTGCGCGCGCACTCGACGCCCTTAACGCGGGCTCGACGCCGGGGATTGGCCGGGGCTCCAAGGCGAACCAGGCGGGGCTCTTCCGGGGGGCTCTCAGCCGTGGCCTCCCCTCTCTGGCGGAACGCTTGCCGCTATTTTCCTCTTCAAGGCCTTTTTCCAAATCAGTTTACCATAGAAGACCGTTTTTAGCAAGGCTTTTTTGCGTTTGCTCCCCGGATTTTCCCGGCCGGACCGGCCCGGTGAGATTTTTTTCTCTTCCCCCCCTTGACAAATATGACCGGCTGTGCTAAACTCATCGACGGTTAGTGAAAGCTAACTAATTTTACAGGCCGGCGGTTAGGCTTCTCTAACTTCCGGCGAAAGGAGCTTGCTGTATGCCGCTTACCATGGCCGGGAACGGGGACACCGGCACGATCGTAAAAATCACCGGGCGCGACGAAGTGCGCCAGCATCTGGCCGAGCTGGGCTTTGTGGTGGGCACGGCCGTCACTGTTCTCAGCAGGATCGCGGGGAACATGATCCTCTCCGTGAGGGATTCCCGCGTGGCCCTGGACAAGGGCATGGCGGACAGGATCCTGGTGGAGATCCATTGAAGTAAAGGAGGTAAACGTATGAAAACACTGAGGGATGCCGCCGTCGGCTCCACCGTCACGGTGGCGAGGCTCCACGGCGAGGGCGCTCTCAAGCGGCGGATCATGGACATGGGCGTCACAAAGGGCGTGGAGGTCTACATCCGCAAGGTGGCCCCCCTGGGCGACCCCATCGAGGTCACCGTGCGGGGCTATGAGCTCTCCATCCGCAAGGGCGACGCGGAAAACATCGAGATCTGCTGATTTTTTCGCTCAAAAAGTTAGTCTTAGCTAATAATTATTATCTTACGCTAATCAGGAGGAAAAGACCGATGGAAATCAAGATCGCGCTTGCCGGCAACCCCAACTCCGGCAAGACCACCATGTTCAACGACCTGACCGGCTCCAATCAGTACGTGGGCAACTGGCCGGGCGTCACGGTGGAGAAGAAGGAGGGCCGGCTCCGGGGCCACAAGGACGTGGTCATCCAGGACCTGCCCGGCATCTATTCCCTGTCCCCTTACACACTGGAGGAGGTGGTCAGCCGGAATTACCTGGTCAACGAAAAGCCCGACGCCATCCTGAACATCGTGGACGGCACCAACATCGAACGCAACCTCTACCTCACCACACAGCTCATCGAGCTGGGGATACCCGTGGTGGTGGCCCTCAATATGGCGGACCTTGTGCGGAAAAACGGCGACCAGATCGACCTTGCCAAGCTCAGCCGCGCCTTGGGCTGTGAGGTGGTGGAGACCTCCGCCCTGAAGGGCCAGGGCTCCATGGAGGCCGCCGAGCTGGCGGTCAAGGCCGCGCAGGAGAAAAAGGCCGTGGAGCTGCCCGCCGTTTTCCAGGGGAGCGTGGAGCACGCCGTCGCCCACATCGAGGAGTCCATCGAGAGCCTCGTGGATCCCCGGTTTTTGCGCTTCTTTGCCATCAAGCTCTTTGAGCGGGACGAGAAGGTCCGCGCGGAGCTGAAGCTGCCCGAGGAGCTTTTGAAGCACATCGAGGCGCACATCGCCGACTGCGAGAGGGAGCTGGACGACGACGCGGAGAGCATCATCACCAACCAGCGCTACGCCTACATAGCCGGCGTGGTGAGCAGGGCGGTGAAAAAGAAGCAGTCCGGCACCAAGATGAGCGTCTCCGACCGGATCGACCGGATCGTCACCAACCGCGTCCTTGCCCTGCCCATCTTCGCCCTCGTCATGTTCGTCATTTACGCCATCGCCATGGGCCCCTCCCCCGCCGACGGCGGCATCGGCATCGGCACCTGGGGCACCGACTGGGCCAACGACGTGCTCTTTGGCGAGTGGGTGCCGGATCTTTTCGATAAGCTCCTCCTGAACGCCGCCGGCGAGCCCCGCGTGGCCGGCTGGCTCTACGGCCTCATCCAGGACGGCATCGTGGCCGGCGTGGGCGCGGTGCTGGGCTTCGTGCCGCAGATACTTGTACTTTGCCTCCTTTTGAGTATAATAGAGGATATAGGCTACATGGCCCGTATCGCCTTTATCATGGACCGCATTTTCCGCCGCTTCGGCCTCTCCGGCAAGTCCTTCATCCCGCTCCTGGTGGCCACGGGCTGCGGCGTTCCGGGCATCATGGCCTCCCGCACCATCGAGCAGGACCGGGACCGGAAGATGACGGTCATGACCACCGGCTTCATCCCCTGCGGGGCCAAGCTGCCCATCATCGGCCTTCTGGCGGGCGCGGTCTTCGGCAACTCCGTTTGGGTGTCGGTATCCGCCTTTTTCATCGGCATCGCCGCAGTGGTCGTCTCCGGCGTGATGCTCAAGAAATTCAAGGTCTTTGCCGGTGACCCGGCCCCCTTCGTCATGGAGCTTCCCCCCTACCACGTCCCCTCCGCCGGCAACGTCCTGCGGGCCACCTGGGAGCGGGGCTGGTCCTTCATCAAGCGCGCCGGCACCGTGGTGCTCATTTCCTCCGTGGTCCTCTGGTTCCTCCAGGGCTACGGCTTTACGGACGGCGTCTGGGGCGCCGTGGAGGACAACAACAACTCCCTGCTGGCCGCCATCGGCCGCGGCATCTCCTGGATCTTCTATCCCCTGGGCTGGATGGGCGATATGGCCTGGAAGGCCACCGTGGCCACCTTCACCGGCCTCATTGCCAAGGAGGAGGTCATCAACACCTTCGGCGTCCTCTATCAGTACGCCGGTGAGATAGACCTTCTGGAGGACTCCTCCCCCATCTGGCAGGCCGTCGGGGCGGACTTCGGTGCCGTCACGGCTTACAGCTTCATGATCTTCAACCTTTTGTGCGCCCCCTGTTTTGCCGCCATGGGCGCCATCAAGCGGGAGATGAACAACTGGAAATGGACCCTGGGCGCCATCGGCTACATGTGCCTCTTCGCCTATGTCATCGCCATGATCGTCTATCAGCTGGGCGGGCTCTTCACCGGGGAGGCGTCCTTCGGGGTGTTCACCGTCGCCGCCGCCCTGCTCCTCCTGGGCCTTCTCTACCTGGTGTTCCGCAAAAACCCGTACAGCGAAAATCACCTTGAGCTTCATGTAAAGGACAGTGTCAACGTATGATCCAATGGCTCTCCGAAAATCTCGCCACGATACTCGTCGCCCTCATCGTCTTCGCCGTTCTGGCCCTGGCGGTGGCGAAGCTGATCCGCGACAAAAGGCGGGGCCGGGGCGGCTGCTCCTGCGGCTGCGGCGGCTGCCCCCACGCGGGCACATGCCGCCGGGAGCCCCCCTCCCCCGGGGACCGCTGAGTCCCCCTCCGCGCCGCTCCTCCGCCCCTCCCCCTGCCTCTCCTCTCTCCCCGCTCCCCCGCCGCTCCCCCTCGCCACTCCCCTCCTTTTTTGCCCTTTTTGGCCTTTTCGACAGTCTCAAGCATCCACCGGCAAAGCCGGTGGATGCTTTTTGACAAACGGGGAAAGGCGTGCTATACTTGCGAAAAAAGCCTGGAGGGATCGCTATGGCCGTGTCTGTTGTCGCCGCGCTGATCTGGAGGGACGGCAGGTTCCTCATATGCCGCCGCCCGCCCCACAAAATGAGAGGCGGGCTTTACGAATTCGTGGGCGGCAAGGTGGAGCCGGGGGAGACGAAGGAGGAAGCCCTCGCCCGGGAGTGCCGGGAGGAGCTGGACGTGACGGTGCGGGCCGATTCCGTCTATATGGAGCTGACCCATTCGTACCCGGACATGACCGTGGACCTGACGCTCTTCAACGCCACGCTCATCAAGGGCGAGCCGAGGCTTTTGGAACACACCGACATGCGCTGGATCACCCCCGCCCAGATCCCGGACTACGAATTTGCCCCGGCGGACAGGGCGATCCTGAAAAAGCTGATGGAGGAGGCCCGGTGACAGGCGCGGGCCCGGGGGGAGCCCGGGCCTGTAAGGCAGGGGCGGCGCCGGGGCATAGAGCGGCGGCGCGTGTGCCGGCGGTGCGGGCGCCTATTTATTCAGAAGATAGACGCCCAGGTTCAGATACCCGGCGAAGGTGACCCAGAGCAGATAGGGGAGGATCAGGTTCCCCGCTCTTTTGTCTATTTTCCGGAAGATGGCGAAGGTGCCCAGGACCGCCAGCCACAGGGCGACCAGCCAGAAGAAGGCGAATAAATAGAGCTTGAAGTGGAAAAACAGGATCGGCCAGAAAAAATTCAGGGCCAGCTGACAGGCGTAGACCGTCAGGGCCGCGGCCATGTCCTCCCTGGGCCGGCGGCTCTCGGAGACGAGATAGGACGCCAGTCCCATCAGGAGATAGAGCGCCGTCCACACCACCGGGAACACCCAGGCGGGCGGGGTCAGGGCGGGCTTGTTGAGACTGGCAAAGTCCCTCATGCCCGACATGGTCAGCGCCGCCGCCAGTCCGCCCACCGCCAGGGGAATGAGCAGGCAGACCGCCAGCTTTTTTGGTTTGATCTTCATTGTCCGTCACCTCTTTACCGCCATTATATTCCGGTAAGAATGTCAATATGCCCCGTTTGTCCGCGCATAAAAAGGCAGTCCGGCGGTCATACTGACAGTGAGGTGATCAAGATGAGCGACAAGGAATTGCTCTATATCGAGGACGCCCTGGGACATGCCGAATTTCTCTCCAAGCAGTGCCAGGACGCCGTAAATACCCTGCAGGACCCGCAGCTCAAGGCCCAGGCCCAGCAGATGGTGGACAAGAACCGCCAGATCTTCGGCCGGTTCTACGCGCTCGTGTAAGGAGGAGAAAAAATGGACGACAAAACCATCATGGAGAACATTCTCCTGACCACAAAGGGCGTGTGCGACCTCTATATGCACGGCGCCATCGAGTCCTCCACCCCCAAGGTCAACTGCGCCTTTAAGGACTCCCTGAACGACGCCCTCTGTATGCAGGACAGCATCTACCAGCAGATGACCCAGAAGGGCTGGTACACCACCCAAAACGTGCCTCAGAGCAAGATCGACCAGGTCAAGCAGAAGTACACCAGCGCCAACTGACCCGCGCGCAAAAAATCAGGGCCGCCTTCTCGGCGGCCCTGATTTTTTGCGGCTGTCGAAAAAGGCCAAATGGCCTTTTTCCGACAAAGGGGAACGTGCGGGGAAACGGGTCAAAATTGGTAATTTCGGCCCATTTCCCCTGCTGTTTTGCCGCGCGCGCCCCAAAGGGGCACACTTGCAAAACAAAAGGGATTTTTTGCAAGGCACATGTCCTTGCAAAAAATATAAAATCTTTTTTTGACAAGCTGGCAGGGCCGCCTTTTCGGCGGCCCTGATTTTTTTATTTTGTTTCGGTGTAGATAGCGTCCCAGGCCCTGAGGGCGTCCTCCAGGGCGCCGGCGTTGGAGATCTGCCGGAGGTTCGGGACGGAGGCCAGCTTCTCCGGGGCAAAATCCTTCTCGTCAGCCAGGAACCGCCGGCACAGCTCGGCATAATCGGGGCTTTTCTGGGCCTCCTCCCGCGCGAGGCACCGGCGCAGGCGCTCCCCGTCCGGAAGCGTCAGATACACGGTACACACGGCGTCCTCCCCGAAGGCGCCGATGAAAGACCGGGCCCCCTCCAGGGTGGTGATGGCGATATAGTCGCGCCCCTCCATCAGGGCAAAGCGCCGGGTAAAGTACGTCCACGGCCCCTGGACCGTCTGATAGACCCGTTTTTCGATGACCTGCCCCCGCTCCTCCAGAGCGGCAAGCTCGGCCTGCGTCATGAAGAAGTAGTCCTCCCCGTTGCGCTCCCCCGCCCGCATGGGCCGGGTGGTGCAGGGGATGACGGGCGTCAGCCGGCGGCCCCAGCGCTCCAGGATCGCCTTATACAGCGTATCCTTTCCGGATCCGCTCTTGCCCACAAGGCAGAAGATCCTGCTCATACGATCACCTCACCGGTTCTATTGTAGCACAGCCGGGCGGGCGGCGCAAGGGCGAAAAACCGCCCCGGCCTTCGCCGGGGCGGTGACTGGTTTTCTGGCTTACAGGCCGAAATATCGGACGGCGTTTTTGTAGCAGATACCCTCCACGATCTTCTTGAGGGAGGAGTCGATGTTGGGATACTCGCCGTTCTCCACCCACTGGCCGATGAGGTTGCACATGATGCGGCGGAAGTAGTCGTGACGGGCGTAGGAGAGGAAGCTGCGCGAGTCCGTCAGCATCCCCACGAAGTTGCCCAGGAGGCCCAGGTTGGCCAGGGAGCGCATCTGGTCCTCCATGCCGGACTTGGTGTCGTTGAACCACCAGGCGGAGCCGTGCTGGATCTTGCCGGGGACCTCGTCGGACTGGAAGCAGCCCAGGATGGTGCCGATCTGCTCGTTGTCCGCGGGGTTCAGGCTATATAGGATGGTCTTGGGGCACTCGTTCGTCTCGTCCAGGGCCGCCAGCAGGTCCGCGATGGCGCCGCCGCAGGTGTTCTGGGCGATCATGTCCACGCCGGTATCGGGGCCCAGCTTCTTATAGAGCCGGGTGTTGGCGTTGCGCTTGCAGCTATAATGGAGCTGCATGCAGATGCCCAAGCGGTGATACTCGCGCCCTAAGTGCATGAGGATGGCGGTCTGGTACTTCTCGGCCTCCTCCTCGCTGATCTCCTCGCCGGCCATGACCTTTTTAAAGGCGGCGTTGACGCACTTGGGACAGCCGGGGCGGTAGGGGATGTAGTCAAGGCCGTGGTCGCTGGCGCGGCATCCCAGGGAGGCGAAGAACTCAAGCCTCTCGGTGAGGGCGGCGCAGACGTCCTCCACGGTGTCCAGGGACTCCTTGCCCACGGACTTGGCGAGCTTGCCGATATACTCGGCAAAGCCGGGCTTTGTGATGTTGATGGCCTTGTCGGGGCGGTAGGAGGGGGCCACCTTCACCTTGATGGTGGGGTCGGCGGCGATCTTCTGATGCCACTCCAGGGAATCGATGGGGTCGTCGGTGGTGCCGATGAAGGCCACGTTGGCCTTTTCGATGATGCCGCGGACGGTGAGGGAGGGGTCATGCTGGAGCTTGTCGTTGACGAAGTCCCAGCACTCCTTGGCATTTTCCACCGTCAGGGGCTTGTCGTAGCCGAAAAACTGCCGGAGCTCTAAGTTGCACCAGTGGTACATGGGGTTGCCGATGGCCATTTCCAGGGACTCCACGAATTTGAGGAAGCGCTCATAGCCGGGCTTGTGGCCGGTGACGTACTCCTCGGGCACGCCGTTGGAGCGCATGACGCGCCACTTGTAGTGGTCGCCGAAATAGGTGCCGTCCGGGTTCTCGCCGCCCAGCCACACCTCCACGATGTCGTTAAAGCGCCGATTCTCGTAGATCTCCTTGGGGGAGATATGGCAGTGGTAGTCCACGAGAGGCTGATGCTCGGCGTAGTCGTGGAAGAGGTGCTTGGCGGTCTCGGTCTCCAGGAGGAAGTCCTTATCCATAAATGCTTTCATAATAATCAACTCCATTCATTATGGTCGGCAAAAGGCCGCAAAGCGGCCTTTTGCGTCAGTTATCTCTTGATGTCGTAGTTCATGTTCATCAGGTTGCGGATGGACTCCACGTCGTCGGTGATGTTGCCGTCGCCGTGGATGGTGTGCTTGATGACGGAGCTGGCCACGGCGAAGTTGATCATGTCCATGGGCTTATAGTTGTTCATCATGGCATAGATAAGCCCGCTGGCGAAGGCGTCTCCGCCGCCAACGCGGTCAAGGATGTTGAAGGTAAAGAGCTTGGACTCGAAGGTGTGGCCCTGATACCACATGTAGGCCATCAGGCTGTTCTCGGAGCCCGAGTGGGCGTAACGCACGTGGCGGGCGATGCACTTGATGTTGGGGTACGCCGCCACAAAGGCCTGGTTGATCTCGTCCTGCTCCTCCCAGCTGGGCTGGCGGGAGATCCCGTCCTTCACGTCGCCCTTCTTGGGGTTGGCAGGATCCTTGTAGAGGTGGTAGGGCTCCACGCCGAAGAGCACGTCCACATAGGGCAGGCACCTGGTACAGTAGTCCCGCGCCTCCTCCCAGGACCACAGGAGCGAGCGGAAGTTGCCGTCGAAGCTGACGGTCATGTCCTTGGCCTTGGCGGCCTCCATGAGCTTCAGGATGAAGTCGCCGCAGGAGGCGGAGAGGGCCGGGGTGATGCCCGAGAGATGGAGCCAGTCAAAGCCGTCCAGCAGGTAGTTGACATCGACCTTGCTGAAATCGAACTCGGAGATGGCGGAGTGCTTCCGGTCATAGGTGACCTTGCTGGGGCGGATCCCGTAGCCCGTCTCCAGGTAGTATGTACCCAGGCGGTGGGTGGGGGTCTCCTCCGGAGTGGAGAGGATCACCGGGGTGCAGTGGACGTCGTTGGAGCGGAGCATACGGACGGCGCTCTTCCCCAGGGAGTTGTTGGGCACCACGGAGAAGAAGGTGCTGTCAATGCCCAGGTTGGCCAGGGCCAGGGCGATATTGGCCTCGGACCCGCCGTAGCTGGCCTCAAACTCGTTGGCGGCGCGGATCTTTTCATAGTTGGGGGGAGTGAGGCGGAGCATGATCTCGCCGAAGGTGATGAACTTCTGTCCGCCCTTGTTGCCCTTCGTTAAGGGGTTGGAATGCTCCATATTCTATCTCCATTCTGCCGCGGGCAAGGCCCGCAGATCGGTTTTCATTTAAAATGTTTCCCGCGCGTTGCTCTCAAGGGTGGAAGGGGCTTGCCCTTTTTACCTCTGCACGCGTCCGGAGGCGTCGCCGCCGGCCAGCTTCTCCACCTCGGGGACGGTGGCGAAGTTGTAGTCGCCCTCGATGGAGTGCTTCAGCGCGGAGGCGGCCACGGCAAACTCAACGGCGCTCTGGGTGTTGTGACCGGTGAGGAGGGCGTAGATCAGCCCGCCGCCGAAGGAGTCGCCGCCGCCGATGCGGTCGATGATGTGGAGGTGATAGAGCTTGGAGAAGCAGTACTCGTCGTTCTTCACGTCATAGAGCATGGCGCTCCAGTCGTTGTCGAAGGCGGACTTGGACTCCCGGAGGGTGATGGCCACCTTCTCAAAGCCGAACTTGTCGGCCAGCTGACGGGCCACGGACTTGTAGCCCTCCTTGTTGAGGGTGCCGGCGGTGATATCGGTGGCCTCGGCCTCGATCCCGAACACGTCCTTGGCATCCTCCTCGTTGGAGATGCACACGTCCACATACTTGCAAAGCTCGGTCATGGCGGCGCGGGCCTGATCGCGGGTCCACAGCTTGCCGCGGTAGTTGAGATCGCAGGAGATCTTCACGCCCCGCTCCTTGGCGACCTTGCAGGCGGCCAGGCAGGCGGCCACCATGTTGGGGCCCAGGGCCGGGGTGATGCCGGTGAAGTGGAACCAGTCGGCGCCCTCGAAGATCTCCTCCCAGTTGAACTCGGAGGGGTCGGACTCCTGAATGGCGGAGTGGGCCCGGTCGTAGATGCACACGCTGGGCCGCTGGGAGGCGCCCTTCTCGTTGAAGTAGATGCCCACGCGGTCGCCGCCGCGGACGATCTTGCTGGTATCCACGCCGTAACGGCGGAGGCTGTTCACGGCCGCCTGGCCGATGGCATGGGCGGGAAGCTTGGTGACGAACACGGCCTCGGCGCCGTAATTGGCAAGGGACACGGCCACATTGGCCTCGCCGCCGCCGAAGGTGAACTCCAGGTGGTCGGCCTGAACAAAGCGCTCATAGTTGTAGGGCTGGAGGCGGATCATAAGCTCGCCGAAGGTTACGACTTTCATAAAAACAAAATCTCCTTTACATTATTTGGGCGTCCATTTTTTGGGCGTCACAGACTTCGCGTCCGCAGACGCGAATAAATTGGAGTTTAAAGCCCGGAACGGGCTTTAAAGCCAGCTCATTTCTTCATGACGTGGATGGCGAAGCCGCCGACCTCGTCCTTGAGGTACACATTGGTGGTCTGGCCCTTGGCGTTGACCTTGATGGAGCTCTCGTCAAACTCCACGCCCTGGCGGCCCAGGTGATATATGGCGCGGTCCACGCTGTTGGCGCCGATGGCGATGTGGCCGTTTTTGCCGCGGCCGGGCTTCTTCATGCATTCCACAACGGTGCCGGCGAAGTCGGAGCTGTTGCCCGCCTTGTAGGCAAAGCCGAAGAGCGTCTCGAATCTCTTGGCCACGGCGGCGGCCTCGTCGGGATCGGCGCAGTTGATGCCCACGTGCATGAGCTGGAGGCCCAGCATGGTCTTGACCGCCTCCTTGCAGATGGCGGTGATCTCGTCCCACTTCTCGTTCTCGATGAGGTCGGCCTTCACCATCCAGGTGCCGCCGCAGGCCACGATCTGGTCGAAGGAGAGATAATCCATCAGGTTCTTGGTGTTGACGCCGCCGGTGGGCATCCACTTCAGCTTCTTATAGGGGCCGGCCAGCGCCTTGATCTTGGCGATGCCGCCGTTCTGCTCGGCGGGGAAGAACTTCACCACGTCCAGCCCTAAGGCCATGGCCTGCTCCATCTCGCCGCCGGTGGCGGTGCCGGGGAGCATCAGGGCGCCCTTGGAAAGGCCGTACTTCACCATCTCGGGGTTGAAGCCGGGGGAGACGATGAACTTCGAGCCGGCGTCCAGGGCGCGGTCAAGCTGATCGGGGGTGAGGACGGTGCCGGCGCCCACCAGCATCTCGGGGACCTCCCGGGTGATGGCGCGCATGGCGTCCTCCGCCGCGGCGGTGCGGAAGGTGACCTCGGCGGTGGGAAGTCCGCCGGCCACCAGGGCCTTGGCCAGAGGTACGGCCTTGGAGGCGTCCTCAATGGCGACAACGGGGACGATACCGATGTTGGAAATGGTCTTTAAGATCTCATTCATGGTTGGTTCCCTCCTAAATTTATTGACATTTTGTTGTGCCGGCTCCGGGGGAGCCGAAATTTACCTTACCTAACATTATAGATCATTTTGACGGTAAGTCAAGCCAAAAGCCGCGGATCATCCGTCAATAAAACTAAGCCTTACAGCACCACGCCGTCCTTGAAGATGCTGATCTCCCGGAAGCCCTTCTTCTCGGCCCAGGTCTGCTTCCCGGAGGCGACCTCCAGGACCAGGTCCATGAGGTCGTGGGCGGCCTCATCGATGGTGCGCTCGCCGTCGGCGACCACGCCGGCGTTGAAGTCGATCCAGGTGGACTTCTTCCTGGCCAGCGGCGTGTTGGTGGCCAGCTTCATCGTGGGGGCCGGGGCGCCGAAGGGCGTGCCGCGGCCGGTGGTGAAGAGGATGAGGTGCGCTCCCGCGGCGGTCAGGGCCGTGGCGGACACCAGGTCGTTGCCGGGGCCGTAGAGCATGTTGAGGCCGCGGGTGACCACGGGCTCGCCGTAGCCGATGACGTCCATGATGGGGGCGGAGCCGCCCTTCTGGACGCAGCCGCAGGACTTATCCTCCAGGGTGGTGATGCCGCCCTGCTTGTTGCCGGGGCTGGGGTTGTCGTAGACCACCTCGTTGTGGCGGATGAAGTAGTCCTTGAAGCCGTTGATCATGTTGACGGCCTTGTGGAAGATCTCCTCATTGACGCACCGGTCCAGCAAAAATCCCTCCGCGCCGAACATCTCGGGCACCTCGGTGAGCACCGTGGAGCCGCCCATGGCCCCCAGCATGTCGGAGAACCGCCCCACCACGGGGTTGGCGGTGATGCCGGAGAGGCCGTCGGAGCCGCCGCACTTCATGCCCACCACCAGCTCGCTGGCGGGGATGGGTTCGCGCTTAAAGGATCCGGCGTAGGCGGCCAGCTCCTCTAAGATGGGCCGGGCGGCGGTGAGCTCGTCGTCCACATCCTGGCAGGTGAGGAACCTCACCCGCTGGGGATCGTAGTCGCCCAGCTCCGCCAAAAACTGCTCGTGGGTCAGATTCTCGCACCCCAAGCTCAGCACCAGCACCGCGCCGGCGTTGGGGTGGCGCGTCAGGGCGGCCAGAAGCTTGCGGGTCTGGGCGTGGTCATGGCCGGTCTGAGAGCAGCCGAAGGGGTGGGTGAAGGTGTAGAGGCCGTCGATGGTGCCGGTGACCAGGTCCTGATTTTCCCGGACCAGGGCCTTCGCCACGTCGTTGACGCAGCCCACGGTGGGGATGATCCAGATCTCGTTGCGGATGGCGGCCCGGCCGTCTTTTCTCCTGTACCCCATGAAGGTGGGGGCCGGGAGCTTCTCCGGGAAGCGGACGTTGGGGTTGTAGGTGTACTCCAGCTCCCCCTCCAGGTTCGTGCGCATGTTGTGGGTGTGGATCCACTCCCCCGCGCCCACCGCTTCCGTGGCGTGGCCGATAGAGAAGCCGTATTTGATGACCTGGTCCCCCTCCGACAAGGCTTTCAGGGTCATCTTGTGGCCCTGGGGGATGTCCATGGCGGCGGTGACGGCGTACCCGTCACCCTCAAAGACCGTGCCCTTTTGGATGGGGTGGAGGGCCACCACCACGTTGTCTTTGGGGTTGATATGTATAAAATCGGTCATGGCGTTCCCTCACTTTACGGCGTCGGCGTAGACGGCCAGGGCGCCCTCGGACCTGATCCTGCCCAGGATCTCCACAACGGCCTTCTCAAAGCCGGGGACCTTCGTCAGATCCTGGCCCCACATCTGCTCGTTGGTCATGACGGCATGGACCAGGGCGGCGTCATCGTCGTTCCTGTGGTCCCGGTAGAATTCCAGGACCCAGCGGTCGTCGGAGCAGACGTAGGTGTTGCCGCGCGCCCGCTTGCACACAAGGCCCTTGTCGGTGAGCTCCTGGATGTCCGTGGAGTAGAAGGCGATGTAGGCGGCGAAGCTGGCGGTGAGGCAGGGGGGAAGCTGATGCTTCAGCTCCACATACTCCAGGAAGCTGGGCATGTTGCGGGCCCGCCATTTGGAGGTGGAGTTGAGGGAGATGCTCATGAGCTCGTGGTTGACGAAGGGGTTGTTGAACCGGTCCTGCACCGCGGCGGCGAAGTCCGTCAGGTCCTTCTTGTCCAGCGGCAGGGTGGGGATGACCTCGTCATAGAGCATCTTGTTCATGAAGCCGCGGACGGTGTCGTTCTCCATGCACTCCCGGACGATGTCGAAGCCCGCCAGATACGCGCCCAGCACAAAGCCGGTGTGGGCGCCGTTGAGGATGCGGACCTTCCGCTTCTTGTAGGGCGTCACGTCAGGCACCACGGGGCAGTTGAGGCCGGCCTTTTTGAAGGGCAGCTTCTCCTCAAGCCACGCGGGGCCCTCGATGTTCCACACGCCGAAGACCTCGCCCACGTCGATGAGCTCGTCATGGTAGCCATTCTCCTCCTCGAGCCGGGCCACCTCGGCGGTGTCGCGGATGCGGCCCGGGACGATCCGGTCCACCAGCGTGGAGCAGAAGGTGCAGTCCTTGTCCACGTAGGCCCTGAAGCCGTCGTCCAGACCCCACTGGTCAATGTACTGATGGACGCACTTTAAAAGCTCCTTGCCGTTATTGTCGATGAGCTCGCAGGAGAGGATGATGAGGCCGGGCTGATGGGCCTTAAAGCGTTTATAGAGGACCTGGGTGAGCTTGCCGGGGAAGGAGGAGCAGGGCTCGTCCGAAAGCTCACAGGCCGGGTCGTAGACGATGCCGGCCTCGGTGGTGTTGGAGACCACATACTCAAGGTCGGGGCTGGCGGCCAGCTCCATCAGGGCGTCAAAGCCCGCCTTCTCGTAGGGGTTGAGGCACCGGGACACGGAGGAGATGACCCGCTTGCGGTCCACCTTCTGTCCGCCCTCGTTGCCGCGCAGATAGAGGGTATACAGTCCCTCCTGCTCGTTCATGAGCCCGGTGAGGCCGGCCGCTATGGGCTGGACCAGGACGCACTTGCCGTTGAAGCCGGCTTTTTCATTGGCCACGTCAAACCAGTAGTCGGCAAAAGCCCTGAGGAAGTTTCCCTCGCCGAACTGCATGACCTTCTCGGGGGCGTCCTTCAGTATGTACCCTGTATAACCGGATTTCGCAAGGACCTCGTAATTTAACCTTTCCATAAGCCGCTCCTCCTGTAAAATAGTGTTTTATGTTGTTTGCCCAAGTTGGGACAGTATGCTACGGTATATTATAGCAGAAGCGCACAAATATTGCTATACAAATTTTAAAATTTCTGTTTATTATTATATTTTTTTGTTCCCGCCGGAAAATATGAAATTTTGCGGAAGTACCTTGTGAAACTTGCGTCGATTGTCATTGACATTTGGAGCCCCGGGAATTATGATTGTATAAAAGAGAAAGGCGGTGAGATCCATGCCCCTGGAGCCGAACGTCTTCGACCCCAGCCAGAAGATGAAAAGGCCGGATTTTGAGCTGCAATACAAGCGCGACGCCTACCTGAAAAAGGTGGAGCTCCACCACCACGACTTTTATGAGATCTACTTCCTCGTCACGGGGGACGTGACCTACACCATCGAGAGCAAGCTTTACCGGGTCGTCCCCGGCGACATCCTGCTCATCTCCCCCCGGGAGCTCCACCAGCTCCACATCAAGACCGAGCGGGAGGTCTATGAGCGCTATGTCCTCTGGGTGGATCCCCGGGCGGTAAAGCGTCTCTCCACCCGGCACACGGACCTGATGAGCTGCCTCGACCCCGCCTCTCCCCGATACCGCAACCAGCTGCGCATGTCCCCGGAGGACCAGCGGCGGATCTATGACCTCATCGGCCGTCTCTACGCCGAGCTCCAGGAGGGGGGCTTCGGCGGCGAGCTGATGCCGGAGTGCCTCCTCACCCAGCTCCTGGTGGAGATCAACCGCATCGCCGAGCGCGGCGGGCCGGAGGAGGCCGAGGCCCGGGGCGGGCAGGTCGTGAGCCAGGTGGTAGACTACATCGGCGCCCACTACGGGGAGGAGCTCTCCCTGGAGGCCCTGGCCGACCGGTTCTTTGTGAGCAAGTACCATCTGAGCCACGAGTTTGCCCGGGTGGTGGGCACCAGCGTCCACCGGTACATCATGAAAAAGCGCCTGCTCATAGCCCGCCAGCTCATGGCCCAGGGCGTCCAGCCCAGCCGCGTCTGGTCTGACGCGGGCTTTGGGGATTACACCGGCTTTTACCGCGCCTTCAAGGCCGAATACGGCGTGACGCCCCGGGAATACTGCCGCTCCGTCACCCAATGAGCATCTGAAAAGAAGGAGGAGACTCTATGCGTCCCATCAAGATCGCCTATATCGGCGGCGGCTCCAAGCTCTGGGCCCGGTCCTTCATGCAGGATCTGGCTCTGGCCCCGGATCTCACGGGGGAGGTGGCCCTCTATGACATCGACGTCCCCGCCGCCGTCCGCAACCAGAAGATCGCCGCCCGCCTCAACGAAAAGCCCGGCGTCACTTCCCGGTTCACCTATACCGTGGCGGAGAAGCTCGGGGACGCCCTCACGGGGGCGGACTTCGTGCTCATCTCCATCCTCCCCGGCACCTTCCGGGAGATGCGCTCAGACGTCCACGAGCCGGAGAGGTACGGGATCTGGCAGTCCGTGGGCGACACCGCCGGCCCCGGGGGCGTCCTGCGGGCCATGCGGACCCTGCCCATTTACGAGGGCTTCGCCGCGGCCATCCGGGACTTCTGCCCCAGGGCGTGGGTCCTGAACCTGACCAACCCCATGAGCGCCTGTGTGAAAGCGCTCTATCAGGTCTTCCCGGAGATAAAGGCCTTTGGCTGCTGCCACGAGGTCTTTCACGCTCAGGAGTTCCTCTGCTGTGTTTTGAAGGAGGCCACGGGCATCCGGGCCTCCCGGCGGGACATCTACACCGACGCCTCCGGTGTCAACCACTTCACCTGGATCACCGACGCCCATTTCCGGGACGTGGATATCATGGCCCTCCTCCCCGATTTCGTGGAGAAGTACTATGAGCGCGGCTACAACGAGTACGGCCGCCACGAGGCCTGGAGGACGGACACCTTCGCCTGCGGCAACCGGGTGAAGATGGACCTCTGGCGCCGCTACGGCGCCCTGGCGGCCGCCGGGGACCGGCATCTGGCGGAATTCGTGAACGGTGCCTGGTATCTGAAGGACCCGGAGACGGTGGCCCGGTGGAAATTCGGCCTCACCACCGTGGACTTCCGGGAGGCCAATCAGGCCCGGCAGATCGCGGAGAGCGTCGAGATGGCCGAGGGCCGCCGGGAGATCCCGCTCCAGCCCTCCGGCGAGGAGCTCGTGCGGCTCCTGCGGGGCATCCTGGGGCTGGAGACGGTGGTCTCCAACGTGAACATGCCCAACCGCGGCCAGATGCCCGGCATCCCCGCCGGGGCCATCGTGGAGACGAACTGCGTCTTCACCCACGACCGGGTGGTCCCCGTCGTGGCCTCTCCCCTGCCCGCCGGCGCGCTGGCCCTGGTCAGGCGCTGCTCGGACAACATCGACCTGACCTGCGAGGGCATCCTCCGGCGGGACATGGACATGATCTTCTCCGCCTTTCTCAATCAGGCGCTCTGCTCCGGCCTGACCGTTGACGAGGCCCAGGAGCTCTTCACCGCCATGTGCCGGAACACCCGGGAGTATCTTGACCCCTTCTTCAAACTGTGGTAAACTTTATACTGTTACGGTCATTTCCAACAAATCGAGGTGCATCACCAATGAGCGGAATCGGTACAAAATGCGTCCAGGCCGGCTACACGCCGGGCAACGGCCAGCCCAGGCAGATCCCCATCATCCAGTCCACCACCTTCAAATACTCCACCAGCGAGCAGATGGGCAGGCTCTTCGACTTGGAGGAGAGCGGCTACTTCTACACCCGGCTCCAGAACCCCACCAACGACATGGTGGCGGCCAAGATCGCGGCGCTGGAGGGCGGCACGGCGGCCATGCTCACCTCCTCCGGGCAGGCGGCCAACTTCTACGCGGTGTTCAACATCGCCGGCTGCGGCGATCATGTGGTGGCCAGCTCCACCATCTACGGCGGCACCTACAATCTCTTCCACGTCACCATGCGGCGGATGGGGGTGGAGTTCACCTTCGTCCCCCCGGACTGCTCCGAGGAGAAGCTGAACGCCGCCTTCCGGCCCAACACCAAGGCCGTGTTCGGCGAGACCATCGCTAACCCCGCTCTGACGGTGCTGGACATTGAGAAATTTGCCGGGGCGGCCCACTCCCACGGCGTGCCCCTCATCGTGGACAACACCTT
Organism: uncultured Oscillospiraceae bacterium; assembly: GCA_947625815.1. Lineage (GTDB taxonomy): Bacteria > Bacillota > Clostridia > Oscillospirales > Oscillospiraceae > RUG626. The sequence goes on along the minus strand of CANQPU010000012.1, from coordinate 10,498 downwards.
CGCCACGCCCGTGGGCTGCCGGCCCTTTGAGTGGGGCGCCGATATCGTCACCCACTCCACCACCAAATATATGGACGGGCACGGCGCCGGCGTGGGCGGGGCCATCGTGGACTCCGGGAAATTCGACTGGTTCGCCCATGCCGACAAATTCCCCGGCCTCACCACCCCGGACGACAGCTACCACGGCGTCACCTACGCCGAGAAGTTCGGCCAGGGCGGGGCCTTCATCACCAAATGCACCGCCCAGCTCATGCGGGACTTCGGCTCCATCCAGTCTCCCCAGAACGCCTTCCTCCTGAATCTGGGCCTGGAGAGCCTCCACGTGCGGATGCCGCGCCACTGCGAAAACGGCCTGGCCGTGGCCAAATTCCTGAAAAACCACCCGAAGATCCGGTTCGTCATCTACCCGGGGCTGGAGGGGGACAAATATTACGACGCCGCCAAAAAGTACATGCCCAACGGCACCTGCGGTGTGGTCAGCTTCGGCTTTACGGGCGGGCGGAGTGCCGCCGAGGAGTTTATGAAGCACCTGAAGCTGGGGGCCATCGAGACTCACGTGGCCGACGCCCGGACCTGCTGCCTCCACCCCGCCTCCGCCACCCACAGGCAGATGAACGACGCGGAGCTGGCGGCCGCCGGCATCACCCCGGATCTGGTGCGCATGTCCTGCGGTCTGGAGGACGCCGCCGACCTCGTCGCCGACATCGCCCAGGCCCTGGAGAAGGTGTGAGAGGCCTCCCGTAAAAGCCAAGCGCCCCCGGACCGCTTTCGCGGTCCGGGGGCGCTTGTTTTTTATCGTCGGCAGAGCCGGGGCGCGGTTTGCAGGTAGAGGCGCTCCGCGGCCCGAAGGAGCCGGTAGCGGAGGGGCGTATCGGTGAGATACAGCTCCCCCACGAGGCGGACGAGCTCGCCGCCGAACTGGCGCTTGAAGCGGTAGAGGCCGTTGCCGTCGTCCTCCCGCTCTAAAAAGCCCCGCAGATCGTAGACATCGTCGCCGCGGGCCACGCAGCGGCGGATGGCCTCCCAGTGGAGGAGGTGGCAGGGCATGTCCTCCCGGTGGGCGTTGCCGCTGGCTCCGTAGAGATACCAGGTCCGGCCGCCGTAATGGACGAAGAGCCCCGCGGCCGCGGTCTCGCCGCCGGCCCGGGCCAGCAGCAGCGTGACCCGCTCCTCCCCCAGGGCATCCCAGAGCCGGAGGTAATACTCCGCCGGCCGGGCACGGAACCCGTCCCGCCGGGCGGTGACGGCCATGAGGCGGGAGAGCTCCCCCAGGTCCTCCCGTCCTCCCTCCCGGATCTCCACCCCGCGCCTCTGGGCCAGGCGGATGTTGTAGCGGAGCTTTTTGTGGAGGCCCTCAAGGAGCTGTTCCTCCGTCCTCCCCCGCAGATCCAGGCGGAAGAGGGACCGGGGCTGGACCGTGTCGTAGACGTCCCGGGGCGTCCGGCGGCGCCAGCCCAGGGCCTCCAGAAGCGGCAGGGTCTCCGTGTCCGTCTCCCGGATGTCCGGCTCGGCCAGGATCCCCGCGGCCCTGTATCTTCTGATGACCTCCCGCGCCCCGGCGGTCAGCTGCGCCAGCGCGTCCCCGTCCCCGGGACCGCACACCGGCCCCCGTGGGCAGTAGATCACGTTCCCGAAGACCGGGACAGGAAGACGCGACAACCGAACGATACCGCGCCCGCCGCCAACCTTCCCCCCATCTAACGGGCGGCGGGCGCGACTCCCCCGCAGGGCAATTTGAGCGACGGGGCCCGAGCGGCGCCAGCGCCCGAAGGGCAGGGGCGACGCCGGGGCACGCCGCGGAGACGCGCGCGCCGGGGGGGCGCGAAGCCGAGGGGGGAGCCGGCGCGCGCAACCGCTTGACGGATCAACAGTGAGTGTTGACCCCACCCGGCCACGACTATTAACGTATCCTAAAGTACCGGCGTCGCGATATCGAAGTAACCCGAAGGCGGGCCCCGCAAGGCCGCAAGGCCGCCCCCCGGAGCGGGCCGGCACGGGGCGCGACAGAGCCACGGGCCGACACGCCCGGGGGGAGCCGCCCCGGGGACCGGGGCGGCGGGGCCCGGCGGATCAGGCGTACGGGTCCCACGTCTTCGTGGTCCCGTCCCGCTCAACCGTCGTGTACATATCGGCGAGGTACTCCACACAGGCGTGCTGGACGTCCCGCTGATCTACCACGCCCGGGTAGCAATCGATCCCATGGGCTTGGGCGTGGCATTTGTCGCAGAGCGTGATCAGGTTTTCCACCGTGTTTCCACCCCCTTTCCCGCGGGGTATGGCGTGATGGATCTGAAGCCCATCGTGGCACCCGCAGAGGGCACACTGGAACCCATCCCGCTTGTACACCCCGTATCTCGTCTTCTGGCTGATGTTCGCGCTGGCCATTTCGACCACTCCTTTCCGGCGTCGTTCTGCGACGCCGAGACGGCCGGCCCCCGGGGAGTCAAGGGCGCGAAGCGGGGCCCACGGCCCTTTACCCTTGACCCCCGGGGTACAATGGAGAGGCGAGCGGGACGGCAGGAAGACCCCCATGAAGGGGGTGTAGAGAGGGTGTGGAAGGGGGGGTAGGAAGGGCGTGGAGGGCTCTCCTGGAAGGATTGGAAGCACGGAGATCTCCACCGCTCCCGTCCCGGTCTGGATCGCACAGCGAGCAAATGGCTTGTCGGGGGCAGTAGATCACGTTCCCGAAGACCGGGACAGGCCGGATCAGGAGGCTCATGACCCCGGTGACGCGCCCGCCGGCCCCCTCGGCCAGGACCAGCTCGCGCCTCCACCCGATCTTTACGGACGCCCACCGGGACGACTGCACAAAGGGCGCGCCCCGCAGTCCGTCCAGATACTCGTCGGCGCGGATCCGATCCCGCTCGCAGTCCGCTATGATCATATCCCGCTCCCTCTCCCCCGCAATGTCTTGCCCGGCTTTGGGCAAAACTGTAATCCGGCGCGGAATCGAAACGGACAGGATCCTGTATCAAAACGGAAAATCCCGGTTTTTTCTGTAAAAAAGCGGCGGGGGCTACTCCGGGCGCGCGCCCAGGGCCTCCAGGACCGCCTCGGCGGTGGCCATCCCGTCCACGGCGGCGGAGCTGATACCTCCGGCGTGGCCGGCGCCCTCCCCGCAGGGGTAGAGGCCGGGGACGGGGGCCTGGCGGGACCCGTCCCGGGGGATGCGCACCGGGGAGGAGCTGCGTGTCTCCGGGGCGGTCAGGAGCGCGCCGGGGGCGTCAAAGCCGGCCAGGCGGCGGCCGAGCTCGGGCAGAGCCAGCTCGATGGGCCCGGTGATCCGCCGGGGCAGGACCTCACGGAGGTCCAGGGCCCTGACGCCGGGGCGGTAGGTGGGACTCACGGCGGGGGCCGCGGGGCGGCCCAGGAAGTCCCCCACGGTCTGGGCCGGGGCGAAATACCCGCCTCCGGCGGCCTCGTAGGCCCGGCGCTCCAGCTCCCTCTGCCAGCGCATACCGCCCAGCGCCCCCGGATAGGGGAAATCCGCCGGGGAGAGAGCCGCCAGCAGGGCGGAGTTGGCGTTCTCCCCGCTCCGGCCCGAATAGCTCATGCCGTTGGTCACGACGCCGCCCTCCTCCGACGCGGCGGCCACCACGTAGCCGCCGGGGCACATGCAGAAGGTGTAGACGTCCCCCTCCGGGGTGTGGGCCGCCAGCTTGTAGTCTGCCGCGCCCAGGGTCCTGAGGCCCGCGAAGGCGCCGTACTGCGCCCGGTCGATCTCCCTCTGGGGGTGCTCGATGCGCACGCCCATGGCGAAGGGCTTGGGCTCCATGGGGATCCCCCGCTCAAGAAGGCGCTCAAAGGTGTCCCGGGCGCTGTGCCCCACGGCGAGGATCAGCGTGTCGCAGGCGATCTCCTCGGCGTCGTTCACCCGGACGGCCGCCACCCGGCCGTTTTTCAGGACAAGATCCGTCATCCGCGCGCCGAACCGCACCTCGCCGCCCAGGGCGGCCACGCGCTCGCGGAGATTTTTCACCACCACCCGGAGCCGGTCCGTGCCCACATGGGGACGGGCGTCATAGGCCACATTCTCCCGGGCCCCGAACTCCACGAACCGGTCCAGCACCCACTGGACGCGGGGGTCCCGGATGCCGGTGCCGAGCTTGCCGTCGGAGAAGGCCCCGGCGCCGCCCTCGCCGAACTGGACGTTGGATCCGGGGTCGAGCGCCCCCGTCTCCCAGAAGCGCTCCACCGCCGCGGCCCGCTCCTCCACGGGCTGTCCGCGCTCCAGGATCAGGGGCGGCACGCCGGCCATGGCCAGAATGAGCCCCGCGAACATGCCCGCGGGGCCGAAGCCCACGATGACCGGCCGTCTTTCCGGGGGCCTTGCCGCCTTCGGCGGTATATAGCGCTCCGCGGGCGCGGGGCCGATCCGGCCGCCGGCGCGGCGCTTCAAAAGCGCCTCCTCGCGCCCCTCCACGCCCACGTCCACGGTGTAGATGATCCGCACATCCCCCTTTTTCCGGGCGTCCACGGACCGGCGGCGGATCCTGATGGCGGTAAGCTCCCCGGCGCCGATCCCCAGCGCCTTCGCCGCGGCGGACTTCAGCGCCGCGGGGCGATCCTCCCGCGCCGGGAGGGAGAGGTCCTGTATCCTGATCATCCCTTTTCCCCCAGACATCCCGCCAGACGGCCGCTGCTGAAGGCCCATTGCAGGTTGTAGCCCCCGCAGTCGCCGTCCACGTCCAGCACCTCGCCGCAGGCGAAGAGCCCGGGCACAAGGCGGCTTTCCATCGTCTCCGGGTCAAATTCCGCCGTGCGGATGCCCCCCGCCGTGACCTGGGCGCCCTCCATACCCAGATCGCCGGTGACGCGGATCTCCGTGGCCTTCACGGCGCGGACGATCCTGCGCACATCGTCCCCGGAGAGGCCGGAGACGGGGGCGTTCAGGCCAAAGCCCAGGGACAGGAGCACCGTCCGGCCCAGCCTGTTGTGGAGGATGCCGGTGAGGAGATTTTCCGCGGTGAGGCCGGAGTCCCGGCGGGCCAGGAGCATCTCCTCCAGCTCCTCCGGGCCGACCCGGCGAAGGAGATCCAGTCTGACGACGCCCCCCTTTTCCCGGGCGGCCTGACGGGACACCTCAAAAATCGCCGGCCCGGAGAGGCCGTAGTCCGTGAACTGCACCTCCCCGGCGCTTCGCGCGGCCACGCGTCCTCCCATGCACAGCTCCACCCCCGCGTCGGCGCGGACGCCCTTCAGCGGGCGGGTGAAGGCGTTGTCGGTCCGGAGCTGGACGAGGGAGGGGGTGAGGGGCGTGCAGGTGTGGCCCAGGGACCCCAGGAGCCTGTATCCGTCCAGGCTCCCGCCGGCTTTCGTCCCCGCCGCGCCGCCGGCCGCGATGATGAGCCTGTCAAAGCGCTGTTCCCCCAGGGCGGTGACGGCCTTAAAGCCGTCCGCCTCCCGTCTCACGGCGGTGACCGGGCACTCACAGCGCAGATCGGCAGCCCGCCCGGCGGCAAAGCGCAGGACATCCACCACGCTCCCGGCCTGGTCGGAGTGGGGATAGACCCGCCCCGAGGGCTCCGCCACGGTCACGAGTCCCAGGCCCCGGAAAAAGCGGAGCGTCTCCTCCACGCCGAATCTCTCCAGCGCCGGACGGACGAAGTCCGGCTCCTCCCCGTGGTAACGGTCCGGGGACAGGTCAAGATTCGTCAGGTTGCAGCGCCCGTTGCCGGTGACGGCCAGCTTCCGCCCGACGCGGGGCGCCTTTTCCAGAACGGTCACGCGCCCGCGCTTCGCGGCCTCGATCGCCGCGGCAAGACCGGACGCGCCGCCGCCGATGATGAGTATATCCACAAGAATCCCCCCTCTCATTGTAAGGAAATTATACCCCGGGAGCCGGCGGATTGCAACGGAAAGCACAGCAAAAATGTCCCGCCGCAGACGCGGCGGGACATTCTCTATCCGTTATACCGGTTCATGGCCTCCTGGACGCCCTTTTCGATGAGGCATCCCACCGCCTCGGCGGCTCTCTCGGCGGCCTTCAGCATGTCCTCGGCGTCCTGATCGTGGAAAACCGACAGCACCCAGTCCACCTGGTCCCAGTCCGGGGGTACGGCGCCCACGCCCACGCGCAGACGGGGGAAGCCCTCCCCGCCGCACTTGGCGATGATGTCCCGGAGGCCGTTGTGCCCGCCGGCGGAGCCGGAGGGGCGGATGCGGAGCCTGCCCAGGTCAAGGTGTATGTCGTCGGAGATCACCAGGACGCGGTCGAGGGGCACCTTATAAAACCTCATGGCGTCGCTCACCGCGTCGCCGGAGAGGTTCATGAAGGTCTGGGGCTTCATCAGGAGGACCCTTTGCCCGCTCACGTCGCAGACCGACGTCAGCGCGTGGTGCTTCGACCGGTCGATCCGGACGCCGTGGAGCTTTTCAAAGGCCTCCGCAACCAGGAACCCCGCGTTGTGCCGGGTCATCCGGTATTTCTGCCCGGGATTGCCGAGAAAGGCGGCTATCCATTGGATGTTCGATTGCTTCCCCGCGAACAGCATCTTATTTGTAGAGGGTGGACATGGAGACCTCCTCGTACACCCGGTCGATGGCCTCCGCGAACATGGGGGCGATGGAGAGGAACTTTATTTTGTCGGACTTCTTGGACTCGATCTCCGGGATGGAGTCTAAGAGCACCAGCTCCCGGATATAGCTGGCGTTGATGCGCTCGATGGCCGGGCCGGACAGGACGGCGTGGGAGGCGCAGGCATAGACGTTCTTCGCCCCGCCGATCTCCACCAGGGCCTTGGCCGCGCCGCAGAGGGATCCGGCGGTGTCCACCATATCGTCAAAGAGGATGACGTCCATGTCCTTCACGGAGCCGATGATGTTCATGACCTCGGACTGGTTGGCCCGCTCGCGGCGCTTGTCCACGATGGCCAGGCTCATGCCCAGGCGGTGAGCGAAGTTTCTGGCGCGGGCCACGGAACCCACGTCGGGAGAGACGACCATGACGCCGGGGTTGCTCTCGCCGAATTTGCGGGAGTAGTAGTCGGCAAAGATGGGCGCGCCGGCCAGGTTGTCCACGGGGATATCAAAGAAGCCCTGGATCTGGGGGGCGTGGAGGTCCATGGTGAGGACACGGTCGGCGCCGGCGGAGGTGATGAGGTTGGCCACCAGCTTGGCGGAAATGGGATCGTGGCTCTTGGCCTTCCGGTCCTGGCGGGCGTAGCCGAAATAGGGCATCACGGCGGTGATGCGCCCGGCGCTGGCACGGCGGCAGGCGTCGATCATCACAAGGAGCTCCATCAGGTTGTCGTTGACGGGGGCGCAGGTGGACTGGACGAGGAAAACGTCCGATCCGCGGACCGTCTCATAAAGAGATAAGGACACCTCGCCGTCGGAGAAGTGCGATACGGTCATATCCCCAAGGCGTGTGCCCATGTTGCGGCAGATGGCCTCTGCCAGAGTCCTGTTGGAATTGCCGGAGAAAATCTTGATATCCTTGCCGTGTGAAATCATCGGTTTTCCCTCCAATTTTTTTGTTGATTTTATTATAACAGAAAGCCCGCTGAAAGTGGTGACAAAAAAACGGGAAACGGGAATATTTTTTCGGTCATTTTGCGGTTTGCTCTTCTACCACCGCAAAGACATGTACCGCCGAATCCGAGACCGTGAACCGCACGTCAAGCCCGGCGAACGCCAGGCCGTAGCACCTGGATGGGTCGTTCTGATAGGAGGGCCGGGGGTCATGGGACAGCACCTCCAGAAGGCCCGGCAGCTTCTCCGCCGGGATCTTCCCGGCCAGCTCCGGCGGGAGCTCCACCGCGAGAATCTTGTCGGGCAGGGCGCCCGTATACCCTCCCGCCGCGTCGGGGTGGGAGTCGGTATAGGACAGGTAGGGCTTTATGTCGTACACGGGCGTCCCGTCGGCCATGTCGGCGCCGGAGACGACGAGCGTCGGCCCCGAGGCGCCCTTTTCCACCCGCTCGAGCCTTACGGAGGAGAGCCCCACCGGGTTGGGCCGGAAGGGCGAGCGCGTGGCGAACACCCCCATCCGCTCGTTCCCGCCCAGACGCGGCGGCCGGACGGTGGGGGACCAGCCCTCCTGCTTCACCCGGTCAAAACCCCAGATGAGCCAGAGGTGGGAGAAGCCCTCGATGCCCCGGAGGGCGTCGGCGGAGCGATATTCCGGCTCAAAGACGATCCGGGAGAGGACGGCCTTGACAAGACCGCTCTGGCGGGGCACGCCGAATTTGGTCTCAAAATCGTTTCGCACCCGGGCGATTATTTTGAATTCCACGCTCTCCGCCATTTTCCCGCCTCCCGCGCGTTTCCTGATCCCATTATAAATCCTTTTCCGGCGGATGTCCATAAAAAAACCGCCGGGACAGCCCGACGGTTTTCGGTAAAACGTAAATATCTCCCGGCGGGTGCCGGGGCACGATTTCGGCAGCGCGCAGCCGCCTACATGATGCCGCCGGGAGATATTCTCGCTTTCTTTGGGGGATCCTGCCCCCCTTGTGACCCTCAGCCCTTTTTCTTGGACTTGAGGTATGCCGTGTATTCCTTGTCCTCCACATATCCCCCGGAGGAGACGTCGCGGCGCAGGACGGTGAGCACGCGGTCCGAAAAAAGCCTGGTCAGGCTTCTGGCTAAACCTCTGAACATATGCTGTGCCTCCTTCTACCGGCCAATGATATATGGCCGTCGAACGGTTTTTCCCTGACCTACAGCCGTATTATACGCCGGGAAAGCCAAAAAATAAACGGCCCATCCTGACAAATTCGCTAAAAATGATGGGTCATTTTTGTGCAATGCGTCAAAATGCTCCCGCATCTTTGACGCGGCGGCCGGATCGTACTATAATAACAGACAGACCTTATTTGAAAAGGCGGCGGGATCATGACATTTTACGAAAAGCCCCTCTCCAGCGACATCAAATATGACGGCCGCATCCTGCGGGTGCGGTATGACACGGTGGAGCTCCAGAACGGCGACCGGACCTTCCGGGAGGTGGTGGATCACACCGGCGGCGTGGGCGTTATCGCCATCACGCCCGAGGGGCGCGTTCCCATGGTCCGGCAGTTCCGCTACCCCTTTATGGCCGAGACGCTGGAGATCCCCGCGGGCAAGCTGGAAAAGGGGGAGGAGCCTCTCACCTGCGCTGTCCGGGAGCTCTCCGAGGAGACGGGCTATACCGCCGGGCGCATGATCTCCCTGGGGACCCTTCTCCCCTCCCCCGGCTACTGCGCCGAGACGCTCTACATCTATCTGGCCCTGGACGTCACCCCCGGCAGGGCGCATCTGGACCAGGGGGAGTTTCTGAACGTGGAGTATTATCCCCTCCAGGAGCTCCACAGGATGGTCATGTCCGGCCAGCTTACGGACGCCAAAACGGTCCTCGCTGTGCTCAAAGCGGAATTTTACCTTCAGGAAGCAAAATAAACCTTTACAAATCAGAAATTTGTGATAAAATATAAAAGCTGTCCCCAAAGGGGCAGCCGGCGGGCCCGCGGCCCGGTCAAAGGGCGATGGGGGCACAGCCCCCGGGGCTTTTGGTCCCGGCTCCCTGGCCGGTATCCGGTTCGTGCCGCCGAAAAGTGAATCATGGGGAACAAATGGGCCTGTAGCTCAGCTGGGAGCGCATTATGGCAAGTTTTGTGTGCGCCCCCGCTGATGCGAAAGTCCAATAATAAAATCAAATATTTACCAACAATGGGCCTGTAGCTCAGTCTGGGAGCGCATTATGGCAAGTTTTGCGCGCGCCCCCGCTGACGCGAAAGTCCAACAATAAAATCAAATATTTACCACCGATGGGCCTGTAGCTCAGTCTGGGAGAGCGTTCGGTTCGCATCCGAGAGGTCGAGGGTTCGAGTCCCTTCAGGTCCACCATTTTGCGTTCGGGAAAGCCTTTTTGAGGTTTTCCCGAACTTTTTACCCAGAAACGCTTACCAGTACTTTCCTGCCGTCCCGGTGCCACAGTTCTTTGAATTGCTCGAAGCTCACTTTCAGGTCGATTTCGATTCGGTAATTTCTGTACACCCGGACTTGGCGGATGAGCTGGTAGGCGATCATCTTCTTGCCCTCGGTGGTGCTGTTGTCGAACAGCTCTGCCCAGGTGAGGACCCGGTCATACTGTTCACGCAGCTCTGCGGCGGTGCGGTCAGTGTCGGCAATGGCCTGTTCCGCCGATGCGATCTCCGCTTCAAGCTCCGTGAGCCTTGTCCTTGTGTCGCCTATGAGCTCATTCAGAAGGCCGCTGTCCCATGTGCTCTCGCCGCGGATGGCTTTGTAGACCTCGCTTTTGTAGCTGTCCAGCTCCTTCTCCTTTTGGGCCTTTTGCGCTTTCAGATGTGACAGCACACCGCGCTGTTCCGCGGTTTTCTGCTCAAGCTGGGTGGATACCAGCTCCTTTTCCGACACGGATTTTATGTTGCTGAACAGCGCCCGGAGCAGCGTTTCCACGATGCCGTCCAGCTTCTCCTGAGAATAGCCCGTCTGACCGTCGCAGTCCTGCGGGTGGCGTATCTTGTTGTGGCAGGTGTAGCGGAGTCTCGTCTCC